>JBPFDX010000073.1:0-29559 GCA_051061385.1 Methylocystis sp. | reverse complement strand
CTACTCGATTCTGGCGATTGGCTGCTTCTTCCACGCCAAGACACGGATCCCCTACTTCGCGAAGGGCTATTCGGTCGCCTATCTGATCGTTTCGATCGGACCCTTCATGATCATTCCGAACGTCGGCCTGAATGAATGGGGTCATACCTTCTGGTTCATGGAAGAGCTGTTCGTCGCCCCGCTGCATTGGGGCTTCGTGTTCTTCGGCTGGATGGCGCTTGGCGTGTTCGGAGTGGTGATCCAGCTCCTGCTGAACATCCATCGCGTCATTGGCAAGGAAGGCGTTGAATTGCTGACGGGCGCGTAAAACTAGTAGCTCTTCGCGCTGCGCCATGTTCGGACCTCCTAACGAGCGACGGCGTGGCGCGGAGGCGTTCGAAAACTCCCAGGATCAAGCGCCTTTCGTCGCTTTGAGCTGGAAGTCGATGGACGTGAGGCCTAAAAATGCGGCATTCTCGGTTTTCGAGACACTAGGCGAAGCCGGGCGGAAACATGCTCAGAATCAGGCTCTTCCTCATTCTCCTCGCGGCGATCGGCCTGGTCGCCCACGCGAACGCGCAGGCGGTGCGCCGGGATTCCGCCAAGGCGTTCCAGAAGGTTCGGGAATGCTCGGCCCAGATGGGCCCGAACGTCATAACCTTCACCTTCTATCAGCCGACGCAATCGCGAAGCCAGTTCTGCGAGGACATTCCCGAGACGGGACCGACGACCATCGTGGTCGACACGATGCAGGACGAATTGCGGGACATGATGGTGGAAATCCGCATCGTTGAGGCGGGCCCGAAGGGGGACGACGAGGCTGCGCCGAACGAAGCCTACCTGCCGCCCGCGCAGTTCCAGACCGGCGTCATCCAGCTCGAACACGACTTCAAGAAGCAAGGCGACTATGTGGCGCTCGTGCGGGCCCGCAGCGAAGATGGCCGCAAAGAATACAACGCGCGCTTCGCCTTTTCGGTTGGAGAGGAGTTTTTGCGCGCCTGGAGCGCGGTCGCGCTTGCGACCGTCGTGGCGCTCGCACTCGGCGCGGGCTGGTACGCGCACGCCTTCGGCAAGCGGTCGTCAAAAAAGACCTAGCCCGGCAATCACGATGGCCGCGTTCGCGCCCTGCCGAAGGTCGGCGCGTTTAGAGCGCTTCCCGATCACATGGAATCATGTGATCGATAAGGAATCGCTCAAAATCAAAATGTTGGGGCAGGTTCTCATCGAAAAAGTCTCTCAACTTTTTCGGAACCTGCTCTAGGCCGGCGGCGCTGCGCCGGTCTCGAAAGACAGGGCCGCCCCCGCCGCCACAGGCGTGGCCCCGGCCGCCAGCGCGTCGCCCAGGCGGTCGATGCGGATCATGGCGAGACCCTCTTCATCAAGGCGCGAGCCGGTGACGCCGATTTCAAGGTCGCCGGCGCGGATCGCTTCGCCCGGCGCCGGCGCGCCGCCTTGCGCGTGATATTTCGTGACCCGCTTGCGCACCAGGCCGCGATGCTTCATCCGCGAGACCACTTCCTGCCCGACATAGCAGCCCTTCTTGAAATCGATCCCCGAGAGCAGATCCATGTTCGCCTCGTGCGGAAAGGTTGCGCCATAGTCGAAATCGACGCCGCCGAGCGGCACGCCGGCATGGATGCGCCGCGCTTCGTAGTCCTTTCGACAATCGTTCGTCGGTATCTTGCCTTTTACGGCAATGGCGCGGAATCCCAGCGGACCGCGCGGGTCGGCGGCGATCGCGACGGCCTCGACCTTGGGGGCCTGGCTCTCATCCGGAAAAGCGATCGCTTCGAATTCGTCGCTGCGGTTCGTCACGGTCAGTTTCGAACGCAATTTGTAGATGTTCAGACGTTTCTGCAGGTCGGCGGCGAGGGCGAGCGGGCAATCGAGCAGATAGCGGCCGTCGCCCGTCACGAAGACCAGAAAATCGAACAAGATCTTGCCCTGCGGCGTCAGCAGCGCGGCGAAGCGCGCCTCGCCAGGCTTGAGCGAGGCGACGTCGTTGGTCACGAGATTATGCAGGAACTTGCCCGCCTCTTCGCCCGCAATCTCGATGATTCCGCGGTCATCGAGCAGGATCGCCGTGGTCATGTCTCTCCTTCGCCTCCGTCGCCGCCTGCTTGAGTCTCGCGCGCCTTTGGCGCATTAGCAACAAAGCTCCATTTCACGTCGGCATCGCAAGCGAGGCGCCACTCATGCCGCAGGTCTTTGACGTCATCCTCTCCGGCGGCGCGCTCGTCAATCAGGACGGGGAGGGCGCCCGGGACGTCGGCGTCCGCGACGGCAAGATCGCCGAGATCGGCGATCTGTCCCGCGCCTCGGCGGGGGAGACGATCGACTGCCGTGGCCTCCATATTCTGCCCGGCGTCATCGACAGCCAGGTGCATTTCCGCGAGCCCGGCGCGCCGCACAAGGAAGACCTTGAATCGGGGTCGCGCGGCGCGGTTCTCGGCGGCGTCGTCGGCGTCTTCGACATGCCGAACACCAATCCGCTGACGACCGGCGAAGCGGAGCTTGCCGACAAGGTGGCGCGCGCGACCGGGCGGATGCATTGCGATTTCGCCTTCTGGGTCGGCGGCACGCATGAGAACGCCGCGCATCTTGGCGAATTGGAGCACCTGCCCGGCGCCGCGGGCGTCAAAGTCTTCATGGGCTCTTCGACCGGCTCGCTGCTCATCGCCGACGACGCCGGGATCGCCGAAGTGCTGTCGCATACGCGCCGGCGCGCCGCCTTTCACAGCGAAGACGAAGACCGGCTCAATCTGCGCAAGTCCTTGCGCATCGCTGGCGATCCGTCCTCGCATCCGGTCTGGCGCGACGTCGAGACGGCGGTGCGCTCGACCCGCCGGCTCATGCACATCGCGCGCGAGAAGGGCGCGCTCGTGCATGTGCTGCATGTGACGACGCAAGAAGAGATCGCGCTGCTCGCCGAACATAAGGACATCGCCAGCGTCGAAGTGACGCCGCATCATCTGACGATGGACGATAGCGATTATGCCCGCATCGGGACGCTCGCGCAGATGAATCCGCCCGTGCGCGAGGCGCGCCACCGCGAAGCGCTTTGGAGCGGCGTCGCGCAGGGCGTCGTCGACGTGCTGGGCTCCGATCATGCGCCCCATACGCTGGAAGAAAAGGCCAAGCCTTATCCCAACAGCCCGTCGGGGATGACGGGCGTGCAGACGCTCGTTCCTCTGCTGCTCGATCACGTCAACGCCGGCAGACTGACCTTGCAGCGTTTCGTCGATCTGACGAGCGCGGGTCCGGCGCGGCTTTTCGGCATCGCCGGCAAGGGGCGCGTCGCCGTCGGCTATGACGCCGATCTCACGATCGTCGACATGAAGCGGCGCGAGACGATCCGCAATTCCTGGATCGCCTCGCGCGTCGGCTGGACGCCCTATGACGGCACAGAAGTCGTCGGCTGGCCTGTGGGGACCTTTGTGCGCGGCGCCAAGGTCATGTGGGAAGGCGAACTCACGACCCCCGCCAGCGGCGCGCCCATGCGCTTTCACGCGGCGCTCTAACAACTCTCCTTTGCAAAGTTTGCGCGACGCCGCGGAACATTGCGGCGGCGCCCGCGGTTAGTCGCTCATTCCCAATGCGCGCAAAAGGAGATGAGCCATGCCGCAGGGAGACAAGTCGGCCTATACCGACAAGCAGAAACGCAAGGCCGAGCACATCGAGGAAGGCTACGAGAAGCGCGGCGTGCCCGAGAAGGAAGCCGAGCGCCGGGCCTGGGCGACGGTCAACAAGGATGACGGCGGCGGCAAGAAGTCAGGGACCGGCCGCGGCGCGAAGAGCAGCAATGCGGCGGCGCGCAAGGGCGGCAAACGGGGCGGCGAAGCTTCCGCGTCGCGCCCGGCTTCTGAACGTTCGGCGTCCGCCAAGAAGGCCGCGGCCACACGCAAGCGAAATGAACGGCGCGCCAGCTGACGCGGCGTCAATGATGCGAACCCAGGAGAACACGCGATGACCGCCCAGAAGGACGTGCAGCCGCAGAATGAAGGCGAGGGCAGCCGCACCGCGGCCAAACAGTATAATGAGGCCACGAGAAAGTTCGTCGAAAGCGGCAAGGTCGACAAGGCGGCGAAGGACGCCGAGCGGGCGATCGAAGGCGACGAGGCGGAAGAGCTGAAGCGCGCCGAAGACGAAGGCCGCGCGCACGCCGCGCCGCATGAGCAGGAGCGCGAAATCTAGCTGCGCAGTTGTCCGCGACTCTCCCAACAGATCGGCGGCGCTTTGAGATGTCGAAGCGCCGCCGTTCGCTGTCCGCCGCTCCGCCGAGCCGGTCAGTCCTCGCTCCAGAAATAATGCCAGACGCCGTCCGCCGCGATGGCGATGCGCGTCGCATGCGGCTTTCCTTCGGCGTTCGAGCGCGAGAGTTCGGCGAACCGCACGCAGCGCCACCTTCCGAGCGCCTCATCCGCCGTAGCCGGGGTCTGCGGGTAGCGGGCGAAGGCCGGCCACTCATAAAGCGTCGTGGGCCCGCGGACGATCTTGACATAGGGCTGCGCAAAGATGGCGCGGATCAGCGAAATCGTCTCGCGGCCCTTGCGGTCGAAGGAAAGCGCCTTCAAAATCTCGATCGGATCGGTTCCGGCCTTGAACGCGCCGCTCTTCGCGAACAGCGGGCGCGTCTCGTTCCAGTCGATCGGAATGCGCAGCGCCTCGACGTCGCCCGTCTCGCAAGCGGCGAGAATCTTGTCGCGGATCCTGGCGACGGGCGCGGGCAGGAGCGCGAGGTCGCCGATGGGCGGCGAGATGACGTCGCTGATGGCGTCGCCTTTGGGTTTGCGGCTCATTGCAGCATGTTAGCGCGCTCCGCCCGTCATGCGCCATCGCGCTGAAAATGACCGTTTTTCTACGGCCAAGATTGTCTGCGGGCGATGAAACCGCCATTGTAGTCGACGCGCCTCCCGGAGATTGAATGGACGAGTTTCAACAGAATCCGCCCGCGGTGAAAGAGACGTCGCCGCGCCTTGAGGCGATGCTTCGCCGTTCGGCGCTGGCGATCGCCGCCGAGCGCGTCTGGCGCGCGGGCCTCGCCATCGGCGCGCTTCTCCTGTTCTTCCTCGCCTTCTCCTGGCTGGGCGTCTGGCAGGTGGTCCCGTTGGAAGCGCGCATGGCGGGCGTGGCGCTCTTTGGCTTCGCCGCGCTCTATGTCGTCATTCGCGAATTCGCCCACGGCTGGCCGCACCGGGCGGCGGCGCTCGAGCGGCTGGATCGCGGCGCCGACCACGCGCTGCGCCCCGCGTCATCGCTCGAGGACCGGCTCGCCAGTCCAAACGCCGATGCGAGCGTCGAGGCGCTTTGGGCGTTGCACCGCCGGCGCCTGGAGGCGGCGCTGGCGAAGACGCCGGTCGAGCCGCCGCATCCGCAAGTTCCGAAGCGCGATCCTTATGCGCTGCGCGCGCTCGCGCTCGTCGCGGCGGTGGCGGCGGGATTCGCGGCAGGCGATGAAAAGCGCACGCGCGTCGCCGCCGCCTTCGACTGGCGCGCCGGCGCGAGCTTCGGAGCCGGCGGGCGCGTCGACGCCTGGCTGGAGCCGCCGGCCTACACAGGGCGTCCGCCGATCGTGCTCGCGAAGGAAGGCGACGCGCCGATCGAGGCGCCCGTCAATTCGACGCTGCGCATTCGCCCGCCGGACGCGGGCGTTTCCGTCTCGGGCGGACTCGCCGCGCAGGGCGCCGCCGACAAGGCCCAGAAGGAAGCGCCGAAAGAACAGGCGTTCAAACTCTCGGGAGCGGCGCAACTGTCGCTGTCCGACGGCCGGCGCTTCGACCTCGCCGCGATCCCCGACAGGCCGCCGAGCATCGCGCTGATCGAAAAGCCACGCAACAATGCGCGAGGCTCGATGACGCTCGCTTTCAGCGCCGCCGACGATTACGGCGTCGTCAGCGCCGAAGCCGTATTCAGCAAGCCGCCCGGCGGCCGGCGCGCGCTCTATGAGCCGCCGCGCCTCGCGCTCGCTTTGCCGCCCGGCGGCGGCGGCCAGGGCGAGGCGAAGGCGACCATCGATCTCTCCGACAGCCCGTTCGGCGGCGCGAAACTCGAGATGCGCCTCGTCGCCAAGGACGCCGCGGACAATGAAGGCGCTTCCGAGCCTGTCGTCGTCGTTCTGCCGCAGCGCCGCTTCGTCAAGCCGCTCGCGCGCGCGCTCGCCGAACAGAGGCGGATTCTGGCGCTTGATCCCGATTCTCGCGCCAATGTCCGCGCGGCGCTGGAGGCGCTGTCGCTCGCCCCCGAAGTCTTCGACACGCCGTCCGCCGTTCACCTCGGTCTGCGCGAGGCGCGGCGCGGCCTGGAAGGTCCGCGCAGCGACGATGAATTGCGCGGCGTTTCGGAAATGCTGTGGGCGATGGCGCTCAACCTGGAGGAGGGCGACATCTCGCAGGCGGAGCGCGATCTGCGCGCGGCGGAGCGCGAGCTGAAAGACGCCATTGCGCGGGGGGACGGCGAGGAGGAGATCGCCAAACGCGCCGAAGAGCTTCGCGCCGCGCTGGATAAATTCCTGCAGCAGCTCGGCAGCCGGCTGCCGCCGCCGGGCGCGCCGACGCAGGAGTCGGAAGGCGGCGCCGACACCGTCACGCCCGACGAGTTGCAGTCCATGCTCGACGAGATGAACAGGGCCATGAAGGCCGGCGACATGGCGCAGGCGCAAAGGCTCCTGGATGAACTCCAGGACATCCTCGAAAATGTGCAGACGGCGCAGGGCGAAGGTCAGCAGCGACGGGCGCGCGGCCGCGAGATGGGGCGCGCGCTCAACGAACTCGACCAGCTCTCGCGAGAGGAGCAGCAACTGCGCGATGAAACGTTCCAGGGGATGAACGCGCCCGAGGATACGGAATCGCACGCCTCACGCGGCCGTCGCCAGAACGGCCAGCACAGTGAGCAGTTCAGCGCCGAGCGTCGGCGCCAGCAGGCGCTGCGCGAACGGCTCGAGCGCCAGCAGGACGCGTTGCGCGAGGGCGGCGTCGAGGGCGGGGAAGACCTCGACGACGCGCGTCGGGCGATGAAGGAGGCTGAAGAAGCGCTCGGCAAGCCCGGCGACGGGCGCGGCCGCGCCGTCGACGCTCAGGGCCGCGCCGTGCAGGCGCTGCGCAAGGGCGCGGACAGGCTGGCGCAACAGATGCGCGGCGAGGGCGACGAAAGCGCCGAAGAGGGTGGGAGCCCCGGCCGTCGCGGCCGTCGCGGCAAGGGGCGCGACCCGCTCGGGCGCGCGCCGGGCGACGGCAACCGGCCGGATCTTTACGGCAAATATGATCCGCTCGGTCTGCCGCCGGCGCAGCGCGCGCACCGGTTGCAGGAAGAGTTGCGTCGGCGGCTCGGTCAGCCCGAGCGCCCGCAGGAAGAGCTCGACTATCTGCAGCGCCTGCTGCGGCGATAAACGCCTTGCCGCGGCGCGCGCGCTTCTCTACAGCGCACTAAAGGAGAAGCGCCGCTCATGCCAAGTTATTCAAATCTGTTGGTCATTGTCGCCGTGGCGGCGGTGGCGCTCGTCGTCGTCGCCGGATTCATCAATATGTTTCGCGGCGGCCATGGCGCGCCGGCCCGCGCGCAGAAGCTCATGCGCTGGCGCGTTGGCCTACAATTGCTGGCGCTTCTCATCGTGCTCGGGGTGATCTACGCGCGAGGCCGCTGGTAAGCGGACTCCACGAGCGCTTACTTGCCGGCGCGCTTCTGCAGCCATTCGACGATCAGCGGATCGTCGACCGCGCCGGTCACCGTCACGACGCCGCCGTCAGGCGCGACCAGCGCCGTGAAGGGCAGCTCGCCGCGCCAAGTCTTGTCGGCTTCAAAATAGAGCTTTTCGATGAAATCATCGGCGAAGCCGTAATGCTCGGCGTTCGTTAGCCCGGCCTTTTCGATGCGCGCTTGCGCACGGCCGCGGTCCTCCTCATCGTCCGTGTTGACGAAGACGACGTCGATTCCCTTTTGCTCGGCGACGAGCTTCGCCCATTGCGGCAATTCCACGAGGCAAGGCGGACATATCACCGACCAGAAATGCACGAGCAGCGGCCGGCCGGCGTGCGCCTTGGTCAATTGCGCGAAGGCGCCGCGGCCATAGGGTTTGAAGTCGAGCGCCTCCGCGCCGCTTGCGGCGATGGCGAAGGCGAAGACGAGAGAGAGCAGGCGCATGGCGCGAATTCCGACTGACAATTCCGAGAATTTGCCGCCTTGTCATTCCCGGCAGGCCCTAGGCCTGACCGGGAATCCAGCGGAAATCCTAAAGACTCGTGGTGTGACTCAGGATTGCCGATCGCGCGTGATGAGCGCGTCGGGAATGACAATGCGTCATCGCAGCGCCGCTGCGCTTTTCTCGTCCCGCGGCAGGGGCGACAGGCGATAGCCTTCCTTATGCGTGAGCCACGAGAGATAGGCCGCGCCTTTATGGGCGATGAGCTCAGGATGGTCGGAGGCGTCGGACGTCTGCCCGATCACGCGCGGCGCGCTCCAGCTCTTGCCATTGTCGCGCGACATCTGCATCGCCACGGTCGTCGTCGCGCCGTCGAATTCCTTCCAGACGCGATAGACGCGGTCCTTCGTCGCGAGCAATGTCGGATGTCCTGGCGCGCGCGCGTCGTCGCCGAATTTCTCGGGCTCGGAGAAGCTTTTGCCGTCGTCCAAGCTGCGGGCGTAGAACAGCCCCTGGCGCTTCTTGCCCTTGGTGAACCAGACGACATGCCATGCGCCGCTCGCGTCGATGGCGAGCGAAGGCCCGTGATGCGGGCAGCTGTTGATCGCCCAGTCGTCGTCGGAAACGCGCGTCGCCGTCGCCCGGCTGGCGTCGGCGCTGAGCTTGGCGACCATGTGGTCGCGAACATTGCCGTCCATAACCTGTCGCCAGGCGAAGACCGGCGTTCCGTCCTTGTCGAGCGCGCCCGACATGCGGCAGCATTCGCAGGCGTGATCGATCAGGATCGACTTGCCCTTGAACGTCTTGCCGCCGTCGTCGGAATAGCCGAATGCGACGCCGCTTCCGAGGAACTCCTTGCCTTCGGCTTTCGCTTTGAGCGCATGCGTCTTGTCGAGCCAGCCGGCGTAGATGCGCCCCTTGCGGTTGACGACGATGCTGTCAAAGCGCTGACCGCCTTCCGTAAGGAGCGGCTGCGGCGTCGAGAACGTCTTGCCGCCGTCCGTCGAGCGGGCGGTGAAAATCGTTCCGATCATCTGCTTGTCGGGCCGCGTCGTATAACTCACGAGCAGCGTCCCGTCGTTGAGCGGGGCGATTTTCGGACGCGCGTCGCCATGCGCGTCGATCATGCCGTCGGCGACCGTCGCGATCGCCGTCGGCGCGGAAAAGGTCTTGCCGTTATCGGAAGAGGCGGCCGCGTAAACGGTCTTGCCGACGGAGAAGGCGAGCCACAGTCGTCCGTCCCTGGCGAAGGCGGGAACGGCGGTCGCCGCGCAGTCGACTTTCGCCTCGGCGCAAGCGGGGGCGGGCTGGTGGCCCATCGCGCCATGCGTCGTTGATTGAGCGGGCGTCGCCGCGTCCTTAGGAGCGTCTGCGGACGGCGCGCCTTGTTGTGCGCTTGCGGCGCCCGGGGCCGCGAGCGCCAGTAGGGCAAGAGCTAGACGCTTCATCCTCTCCTCCGCAAGTCGATGCGCACGGCGCGATCATCTGAAGTTGAACGTTTGTTGAGCTGCAAAGCGGCTGTCAGGCGGAGGCGGCATGCGCACGCCGGAAACGATCGCTTCCGCCTGCCTAGCGTGGGCATAACTGCTCGCGGCCAAGACCCTAACATTCTTTAGACGGCCAGACGGATCAATCTCGAACTGGATGCGCGCAAAGCCCGGGCCGAGGCGTCGCGGGTCCAATCGAAAGACATGCGCTGACATGTCCAAATAAACGCGCTCACGCAGCATTTCCGCGACCCGCGCCGCGTAAGCGGCGCGCGCCATGTTGTCGCGAGCCGAGGCCGCGCTCGGCAGCAGCGCCGCTCCCGCTCCGGCGGCGAGCGACGCAAGGACCCATAACAGTGGGAAGAGGCGACGCGCTTTTCTTTCTTTGCGTTTCATCCCTCTCTCCAACTTGCGTCGGCGCGGCGCGCCGCGCCGACATCCGCGTCTCTCTAGTGAAATCTGAAACTTTGCACGCCGTCATAGGAGCCGGCGGGCGGCGGCGGCGCCCGCATGCCCGAAACGATGGAGCGCGCCAATTGGCCGTGCCGCGGCGTCGACGCCGAGACGATTGTGACGCTGCTGGGCGCGCCTGAGGCGCCAAGACGGAAACGCACGACGGCGCTTCCCTCGCCGAGATTCGTCACGCCCGGCGAGCGCGCCCGAATGACCTGACCGAGCTTGCGCAGATAGGCTGCGTCCTCGACACGGCTCTTGTCTGTCGGCTTTTCGACGTGTTTCTCGTCCCGCGCGGCCTTCGCCTTCCTGTCGTTCTGTGCGCCGGTCTTTTCCTCGGGCTTTTCGGTCTTGTCCTCGCGCTTCGCGTCCTTGCTCTCTTCGCGCTTCGGTTCGGCGCCTTCTTCAGTTTTCGGCTTTGGCGCCTCGTCGATCGCGCGCGCCGGTCCGCTTGCGCCGAGCGCGCAGGCGAAGGCCAGCGCTGGTAGGCCTAACGTCAGTCGAGAAATATGCCGCATCTCTCCCTCCTTCAAAAAACGCCCGTGTCGCGCGCGCCAATCCCGGCCCTTGGCCTCGCCGGATTCATTTTGGCGTTGCGCGGAACTTGAAAGTTTGTCCGACGTCCATGGATCCGCCTGGCGGCGGCGGCGCCTGCACGCTCGCGAGAATGCCTTTCACGGCCTCTGCGAGCGCAGGACTGGTTGTCTTGTCGATCGTCACCTTGTCGATCTTGCCCTGCGCGTTGACGTGAAAGCTCGCCGTCACCTCGCCTTCGCCGGCGGGGCTTTCCGACGGCGTTCGCTTGGCGATCGCGGTGTAGAGCGCGCCGAGGAACTTGCTTTCCGACATCGCCGGCGCGGCTGCGGGCGCGGGCGCGCCTCCCGTCGTGGCCGGCGCGGCGGTTGGCGTTGCTGGCCGAGCTGGCGCGGGGGCGCTTGGCGCCGCAGGTCGGATTGGCGTGGCTGCCGGAGTGGGCCTCGCCGCGGGCGCGGGTGAGGGCTTGGCGTCCTCGGCGTGCGCGGCGCATGCGGCGAGCGCCGCAGCGATCGGAAGAAGTCGCGCGAGTTTCATCGAGCCCCCAAAATTCCGGAAACGATCGTAACGGCGGGCGCGAGCCCGCCGTTATTCGCGTCAGTGGAAGGCGAACGCTTGGCTGACGTAGGCCGAGCCGCACATGCTCGGCCCGCGCGAGGACGATACGATCCGCCGCGCCAGCGCCGCATGCGCGGGCGTCGATCCGGAGGCCGAGATGCCCGACAGGCCGCCGCCCGGATTGACGTGGAACGTCACGCTCGCATGGCCGGCGCCGAGGCTGGTGCTGCCGGGCGTGTGCCGGCGCAGCGCCGCGGCGATATGGGCGAGACAGGTCGCCTGGGAAGCGCCCGAACTCGCGGCCTGTCCCTCGGGCGCGCCGTAGCGCCGACGCGCCTGAGCCTCCTGACGCTGCTGCGCGCGCTGAACCTGCTGCTCCTCGACCTTCTTCTTGACCTTGTCGACGTCTTCCTTCTTGGCCGGCAAGGGCACCGCGTCGGGCGCCATCACCATCGGCGGCGGAAGCGCGATCTCAGGCTCCTCGACCGCTTCGGGCGGCGGCGTGTCGTCGGCTTCGGCGACCTCCTCCTGCTCGAAGAAGTCGCCTTCCGGCACGAGGTCCATGCTGACCGAGTCGAGCGACACGGCAGTCGGCTTCGCCGTATAGGCGAGGATGCCGAAGACCATGACATGGGCCGCGATGACCAGCACGGTGGTCACCGAGCGCAGCCACCCCGGCTTGACCGGCTCCGGACCGGAAGGCGGACGCTCGCCCTCCCGCGCCATGTCGTGCGGACTTAGCGCGAGATCCGTCATTTCGCCGGACCCCCCGCGGCGGCTGGAGCTTGCGCAGGCGCGGGGACGGCCGGCGCGGGCGCGGCGCGGCCGGGCGCGCCTTTTCCGGCCGGGCCGGTCTTGCTGCGCGAGTTGGTCATGATCGCGATATGGGTGATGCCGTTCGTGGCAAGCTTGTCCATCACCGCGACGACGTCGCCATACACCGCTTCCGTATCGCCGCGGATGTGAACGACGCGCGTCTGGTCGTCGCCCATCATCACCTTGATGCCGTCGATGAGCGCTTCATGGGACAGCTCATCCGCGCCCAGCGCGATCTTGCCCTCCTTGCCCACCGTCACGACGATCGGATCCTTTTGGTTGATCGGCATCGCGGCGCTCGCCTGAGGCAGGTTCACCTTGACGCCCTTCGCGAGCAGCGGCGCGGTCACCATGAAGATGATGAGCAGCACCAGCATGACGTCGACGAGCGGAGTCACGTTGATTTCGGCGAGAGGCTGGTAAAGGCCTTCGGTAGCGCTCTGGCGCTGGCGTGAGGGCATACCCATCAGGCGGCCTCTCTCTCGCGACGCGGACGCGGCTGATGGCCGCTGCACATGAGGAGCGACTCGTCCTCGATGTAATGAGCGACCTGCTGACCGACGCGGGCGAAGGCGGCGCCGATGCGGTTATAGCCGACCGAGGCGGGGATCGCGGCGGCAAGTCCATAGGCCGTAGCCGCAAGCGCTTCGGCGATGCCGGGCGCGACGACCGCGAGCGAAGTGTTCTTCGAGGCGGCGATCGAGCGGAACGACGTCATGATGCCCCAGACCGTGCCGAACAGGCCGACGAAGGGGCCGGCCGACGCCACGGTGGCGAGCACGAGCAGATTGGATTCAAGCTTCTCCACCTCGCGCGCGATGGAGACGTCGAGCACCTTCTCGATGCGCGCCTGCAGGCCCATGAAGGAGGCGCTGGCGCCCGCCTGGAAGGAGCGCTTCCATTCGCGCATCGCGGCGACGAAAAGCGTCGCCATGCCCGTTTGTGGCCGCTCCGAAAGCTTGCTGTAGAGCTCCTCGAGCGAATTGCCCGACCAGAAGCTTTCCTCGAAGCGGTCCATGGAGCGGCGCATGCGCGAAAACAGCAGCGTCTTGTCGATGATGATCGCCCAGCACCACACCGAGGCGGCGAGCAACCCGACCATGACGATCTTGACGACGATATGCGCGCCCCAGAACATGCTCCAGATCGTGATGTCGGCGGCGGGAGCGGCGAGAGGACTCGCGGCGATCTCGGCTGGATTCATGATTTGTCCTTGAGTCGGCAGGCGCTCTGCGGCGGCCTTCGCTGCGGCGCCCGGTCTATCGCCCGCAATTTCGCCATTTGTGGGGCCCGGTGCGCCGCACAACAAACCATAGCGAGGATGCGTTAACAAGCCGTAAGGGTTAAGCAAAGCTTGGAGGAACTGAGCCGCCGGGGTTATGCGGTCGGACTCCTGACGTTTTTTTTGCCGGATTCGGGTGATGCGCATTGCGGCTTTTGACGGCCGGCCATTCTGCCGGCGCGAGGATATCTGCAATATTCTTCAGGCGGTTATCACGCCTGCAGCGTTTTTTCTGCCTTATTTTCTGTCGCTCTCCATCGTCGAGCTATCAGCCTATCTGCTCGCCCTCGTCGCCGTGAACGGCTCGGCCAATTACCTGCTGCATTTGCACGTCCATTATCCCTTCACCACTTCCCGAGCATGCAATCTTCTGCTCGATCTGATGCTCGGCGCGGCGACCGGGATCACGGCCTCGAACTGGCGCATCCAGCATGTCTACGGCCATCATTGCGGCCGCGAGAGGAGATTTCGCGCGCATGATTTTGACATGAGCGCAGCTTTCTCGGGCCGCCGCGCTCTAGAGTTTTGCTGGCGCTCGATGTGGCCGACGGTCGGGGGACCATTTCGTGAAGCCTATGAACAGGGCTTCGTTAAGAACATCAGAACGCCGATCGATTACCGCTGGGCCTTCATCGAGCAGTGCCTCTATCTCGCGCTGATCGGCGCGTTATTGGCGTGGCGGCCGTGGCTCACGCTTGGCTTCGTTCTGCCGTGGCATCTCGCCGTGTTCTTTTTCACGCGCTATGTCGATTTTCTCAATCACTGCGGATGCAAGGAGTCGTCCGCTAATCCTTTCCTCATCGCCAACAACACGACACATGCGGCTTTCAATCGCCGAAGCGGAAATCTGGGATTTCACACCGCGCATCACCTTTATCCGAGCGCGCATTGGAGCGAACTGCCGAGACTGCATCGCGCCATCGAAACGAATATTCCGCCGCATCTGGTGACGAGCGTCAGCTGGTCGTTCCTGCATTTTCCGCTGCATGCGCTGCGCGGAGTTTCATAGCGCAGGGCTCAGTCATTGAGCCGGTAAATCCACCAGCCCTTGTGCTGATAGACGAGCGAAAGCCGCGTCAAGGGCGAGGGCAGGGAGGTCGAGAACGGCAGCAGCCGCGCGATGAGCCTGTCGCCGTCGCTCTTGCGCTGGAAATAATGCAGCCGCGTCGCGCCGCCCGTCGGTTCGACCGCGTAGCCGCCCTCGATCTTCTCGTCGCGCAGCCATTGCTGCGCGGATTTGATGAGCCCGTGCGATACGCCGGTCGCGGCGAAATCCTTATAGGCGATCGAGAGCTTTTGCGGCCGCACGGCGGTGAGCCTCCAGACGTCGGAGATGCGCACGGCGACATAGGCCGGCTTGCCGTCGGCAAGCTTTTTCAGAGTTTCGCTCGCTCGCGTCTCGTCGGACTCGAGCAGGGCGTCGATAAAGCGCGTGAAGACGTCAACCGAAGCGGCGGGCGCCCCGGCGCCCCAGCGCGCGCGTTCGGGCGCCGCCGCGGCTGACCAGGCGGCGGGCACGAGAAGTCCGCGCGCCTGAGCGTCGTCGAGCGGCGCGGCGCGCTCAGCGACCAGCCGTATCGCGCGCGAAAAGTCCCACCAGGCGAGCACGACGGCGTCCTGCGGCGTGTGTTCGCGAATCGCGGCGAGAACCTTCGCCGCATCGTCCGCCGAAACGTCCGAGAAAAGGATCGGCTCCGTCACCTGATTGCGCCAGACGAGCGGCGTCAGTCGTCCGCCGTCCCCGCTTGCGACGACGCCTTCCGCGACGGGCTTGCGCTCGTCCTTCGCCGACACCTCGATCTTCTGAAGCCGATCCGCCTTGAGCCCGAAGGCCGCGACCTCCTTCGCCGCGTCTGGCGTGATCGACGTAAGCCGCGTGTCAAACGGCGCGGTTGGATTCAGCCCGGCGTAAATCGCCCAGCCGAGCAGGGCGAAGCCAAAGAGGATGAGAGCGACGCCGGCGGCAAGCCGGATGCGAGGAGTCATGCGCGTCCAATATCAGAGGTCATTGCCGCCCGAATGTCATCCCCGCGAAAGCGGGGATCCAGAGCAACAGCGAAATGTCCGCAAGTTCCCCCTGGATCCCCGGTCGCGCTTTCGCGCGCCGGGAATGACATGCGGGACGCTCACCCGCCCTTGCGGTCGCGGCGCAGGAGCAGACCGGCGCCGGCAAGCAGGGCCAGCAGTCCGAGGCCGCCCGCCCAGGCGCGGCGCGTCGGCGAGTCGAGCTCGAGATCGCCGCGCTTCTGGCCTGAGATGCGCTTCAGCTCGGCGCGGATTTCCGCGGCTTCGCGCAGCTTGGTGTCCTCGTCGTTGATCTTCGCCGCCGCGCCGATGAGCTGCGACCAGCCTTCCGAATAGGTGTAGCCGCCGGGATTCGCATGCGCGAGCGCCTTGTAGTGCTTGATCTGATGGTGCTCCCACATGTCGGCGAAGACATATTCGATGGCGCTCGGATTATTGCCCTTCTGCCAGAACAGCTGGAAGAAGCCGCCCGGATCATCCTTCTCGGGCGCCGGCGGCGCCGGGCGGTTCGTCGTCTGACCCGGCAGCAGCTTGTCGTTGTAGAGCTTCACTAGGACGCTGCGCGCCTTCTCGGTGATGTCGAGGCCGGAGATGATGCCCTTATCCATGCCGTCGAGATAGGCGCGCGCGAAACTGTCGGAGTGACAGTTCGAGCAGGTCGAAACCCACGACTCCTTGCGCTGCGTGAACCAGGGATGGTTCAGGTTCTCCGCGATCTTCGGCATCGACACGAAGGCCCAGCGAGCCTTGCGCACCATGTTGTGCGTGAACTTGCCCTCATATTCCATGTGGCAGAAGGCGCAGGTCGGGGCGTTCATCTTGCCCTTTTCCATCGCGTCGGCGAGCCGGACGTTCCAGTCCCATGTGTCGCCGCGCGTCTGATAGACCGTGCCGTGCTTCGACAGCATGTAGCCTTCGAATTCATTGTGGTCGACGCCATTGTGGCACTGCGCGCAGGCCTGCGGCTTGCGGGCTTCGACCGCCGAGAACTCATGGCGCGTGTGGCAGGAATTACACGTCGTCTGCGGCGTGTGGCAGAAGGTGCAGCCTTCCGCGACTTCGCGCTGCTCCATCGCCGCCCACACGGCGTTCTCGAAATTGGCCTTCATCGACAGCGCATGTGACGGATGGCCAGGCTTCCACTGGTCCTGCGGCCAGGTGAAGGTGTCGCGCTCCGATTCGCGTTCGGCGACCCGCTGCACATGGCACTGACCGCAAGCCGCGGCGTCCGGCATTTTCAGTTCGGTCTTGTGCTGGCCGTGCTCCTTGCCGACGCCCATGTGGCAGTCGATGCAGCCGACTTCCTTCAAATTCTCGCCGGCCTTGAGCGTCCCCATCGAGCGAAGGTTGTTCTCGACCTCCGTGATCATCGCCCTCTTATAGGCGCGGACGTCCGAGTCGGGCAGATTGCGGATCGCATCGAGATTGCCGTGCACGCTGCCCTTCCAGCTGTGCGTCCAGCCGGGCGTCACCTGTTGATGGCACTCGACGCATTGCGCGCGCTGCGCGTCGACGTCGATGGTCTGCGGCGGCTTATAGAAATCGTGCGGATTGAGATATTTCGAGATCGGAATCGGCTCCCAATAATTCGAGAGCGAGCCTTTTCCGGCGCCTTGCGATTCGTCGTAGTAGCGCTTGGTCAGCGCGTCATAGAGCTCCTTGGGCGATGCGCTTTTTCCAAGACCAAGCGCCTTGAAGGTCTCGTCTGGAGTTTCCGCGACCGCCGGAACGCACAGGGCAAAGGTCAGGGCGAACGCGACCATCATGGCAAGGCGAGCCGCGTAATAAGAAACCCTTTGTGAATTCAGCATGCTCTCCCTCGCCCCATTCTGCGTCTGGCTGCATTGTCGGCGCCGCGGCGCCGAGAGGAAAGGACCACAGCTTCCCCCGCCAATGAGGCCACCCCCTCGATTTTCCGTTGCGTCTCGTCAAAGCGCCGCCTGACGATAAATGATGGCTGCGGGAGAAGCCATGACGACGCGTTGGTTCCCCTCTTCTTTGCGAACCGCCGAGGCGCCGCCCGGCATGCGCCTCTACGCCATCGGCGACGTTCACGGTCGCGCCGACCTTCTGCATGTCCTCGCCGAAGCGATCGCCGAGGATCTCGCGGCGCGCCGCTGCGATCAAGCGGTGACAATTTTCGTGGGGGATTACATCGACCGCGGGCTTGGCTCGAACGGCGTTCTGAAGCGCCTGACCGCTGGAGATTTTCCAACGCCCCTCGTCACGTTGCGCGGCAACCACGAAGAAGCGTTGCTGCGCTTTCTCAATGATGCGGCGGCGCTCGACGACTGGGTCGACAATGGCGCGCTGACGACGCTGCATTCTTACGGCGTCGACGCCGGCGAGGAGGTGGCGAAAGGCGGCGCCTCACAGGTTCGCGTCAAATTTCTCGCGCATTTCCCCGAGGAGCATCGCCGCTTCATCGAAGAAACCCGGCTATGGGCGGAATATGGCGGCTATTTCTTCTGCCACGCCGGCGTGCGGCGCAGCGCGCCGCTGCATCGCCAGGAGGCGCACGATCTGATGAACATCCGCGACGGGTTTCTCGACTGCGAGGAATCCTTCGGCAAGGTGATCGTGCACGGCCATACGCCGCACAATAATGTCGAGGATCTGCCGAACCGGATCAATCTCGATACGCATGCGTTCAGAACCGGCGTGTTGACGGCCGTCGCGCTGGAAGGCGCCGAGCGCCGGTTCATCCAGACCGCGTGACTTCCTCAGCCGACGCGGAGCTCGAATGCGTTTTCGAGATGACGCGGCAGCCGGCCGCGCGCGAGAAAAATCGCGTCGGCGCGCAGCGTATAGGCCATGGCCCAGGGGTTGGCGGCGAGCCAGCGGCCGACGGCCTGCGAGAAGCGGCGTTGCTTTTGCGGCGTGATGGCGATGGCGGCGTCGTCGAGATCGCCGCGCGCCTTCACTTCCACGAAGACGATCGTGCGGCCGCGCCGCGCGATAATGTCGATCTCGCCGCCATGCGCGCGGAAATTGCGCGCCAAAATTTGATAGAGCCGCGCCCTCAGCCACAGCGTCGCCGCCGTCTCGGCGCGAAGGCCGTAGACATAGGCGGCGCGGCGGGCGTCGTTCTTCAATTCGCTCATGATGAAACGAGCGCGACCACCATGCCCCCTCCCTGTCCCTCCCCCGCTGCGCGGGAGAGGGGACCCTAACGACGCAGATTGCGCAGTTTCATTGCACGGACCCGGGTCGGACTCCCTCTCCCGCGAAGCGGGGGAGGGTTGGGGAGGGGGCGCAAACTCATCTTACTTCCCCCGGCCGGCCGCCAGCTCCAGCGCCCGCGCGTAAACCTGCCGGCGCGGCTGGCCGGTCGCCGCCGACACCACGCTCGCCGCGTCCTTCACCGAATGCGCCGTGAGCGCCTCTTCGATTTTGGCGTCGAGATCGGCGGCCGCGGTCTGCGCCGCGTCGGCGCCGGGCGGGGCGACGAGCAGCACGATCTCGCCCCTCGGCGGCTCCTCTTCGGCAAGCGTCGCCGCGAGTTCATCAAGCGCGCCGCGCCGCACCGATTCGAACATCTTGGTCAGTTCGCGGGCGATCGCCGCATCGCGTTTGCCGAGAATCGCCGCGCAATCGGCCAGCGTTTCGGCCAGCCGCCGCGGGCTCTCGAAAAACACCAGCGTTCCGGGAATATGCGCGAGTTCGGCGAGCCGCGCGCGGCGCGGGCCGCTCTTGTGGGGCAGGAATCCCTCAAAAAAGAATCGGTCGGTCGGCAGCCCGGCGACGACCAGCGCCGCCAAAACGGCGGAGGGGCCCGGCACCGAGGTCACATGGACCCCCTTCTCGAGCGCCTCCTGAACGAGCCTGAAGCCAGGGTCGGAGACCAGCGGCGTGCCGGCGTCGGAGACGAGCGCGAGCTTCGCCCCCGCCTCGAGGCGCGCGAGCAGGTGCGGGCGAATCACCCTGGCGTTGTGCTCGTGATAGGCGATGAGCGGCGTCGAAATCCCGTAATGGGCGAGCAGCGTCTTGGTGACGCGCGTGTCCTCGGCGACGACCGCGTCCGCCGCCGCGAGGGTGGAGAGCGCGCGAAACGAGACGTCCTTCAGATTGCCGATCGGCGTCGCGACGAGGTGGAGCCCAGGTTCGATCCTTTCGGCTTCGGCCCGCAGGCCGAAGGCGGTGTAGCTCGCAGCCGGCGGAGAGGTGGCCTCGATGGTCATGCGCGTCGCCAATCGTCGTTCGTTTAAAGATACATGATGTTCGTTTAACAGGACAAGCGCTAACTGCGCGCGCCAGCCGCAATTCCTCCAAATGGCCCGTCTATTGACTTTCGGCTAGGGACTCGGACCTTTAGCGCAGAATAGCCGCGCCATTGGTGGAGCCTCGGCGCAAGGGGATTCTCATGCCGATACTGTCTTCTCTCTCGCGCCCCCGCGCGCGAAGGCGCGGGACCGCGGTGACGCGCGTCGCGCTTATCGGCTTGGCGGCGGCGCTCGCCGCCTGCAATCCCACAAGCGGGCCCTGGGCGCCAGGCGCGCGCGACCTGAAGTTGAGCGCGGGGACCCAGACGGCGCCTGCGGAGAACGAGACAATCGGCACCGGCGCGGTGAAGATCGGGCTGATCGTGCCTCTGACCGGCCCTTCCGGCCCCTCGTCGGTCGGCGCGTCGCTGCGCAACGCCGCGAAGCTCGCCTATGCCGACAGCGGCGAAAACGACGTCACCATCCTCGTCAAGGACGACCGCTCGACGCCCTCGGGCGCGGCTGCGGCGACCCAGGCGGCGATCAACGAGGGCGCGGAGATCATTCTCGGCCCGGTGTTCGGCGCCGGCGTAAAGGAGGCGAGCCGCGTCGCGCGCGCCGCCAACAAGCCGATGATCGCCTTCTCGACCGACTCGTCGGCGGCGGGCCGTGGCAGCTACCTCCTGTCCTTTGCGGTCGAGGGCTATGTCGATCGCGGCGTCAACTTCGCGTCGCAGCGTGGCAAGAAGTCGATCGCGGCGCTTGTGCCCGAGAACGATTACGGCACGCTGGCGATGGCGCAATTCCAGCAGAGCGCCGCCACTTATGGCGTCCGCGTGCCGGTCATCGAGCGCTATAAGCCTGGGGCGCCCGGCGAGTCGGTGAAGCGCCTCGCCGCCGTGCGCGACCAGTTCGACGCGCTGTTCATTCCCGAACAGGCCGAGGCCATGCAGGCCGTCTCGAAGGAGCTCGTGGCGAACGGCATCGACTCCAAGAAGGTGCAGATTTTCGGCACGGGCCTTTGGAACGACGCGCGCACGCTGAGCCTGCCGGCGCTGCAGGGCGCCTGGTTCACCGCCCCGGAGAACGCCGGCTTCAACGCCTTCGCGCAGCGCTACAAGGCGAAATACGGCTCCGACCCCGCGCGCGTCGCGACGCTCGCCTATGATGCGGTGTCGCTCGCCATTGCGCTGTCGCGTTCGCAAGGATCGCAGCGCTATTCGGAAAGCGTGCTGACCAATCCTTCCGGGTTCAATGGCGCCGACGGCGTCTTCCGCTTCAGGCCGGATGGCGGCAATGAGCGCGGCCTCTCGGTGCTGGAGATCGGCGGCGGCACCGCGAAGATCATCGCGCCCGCGCCCCGCAATTTCACGGGCAACGGCGCGTAAACTCCTTTCGCCATGCTTCGAGACACGCTGTTGTTGCGCGCTAACTAGTGTAGGCGCAGCAAGCGCGTTGTTTCATTGAAGAATATCATGGCGACGAACCGCACGAACGTCTATTCGCCCTCCGAATTCCTGGAACGCCAAAGCGGCGACGCCTGCATGCTGCCGCTGACCGTCGTCGGCGTCTCAAAACCGGGCCCAGACAAGAATCACATCCTATTCGCGCTCGATGTCGCGCGGGACGTCTGGATCAACGTGCCGATCGCGCTGGTAGAGAACGTCGAAGTTTTGGGAGACGCGAAGTGCGGGGCGGAAAGCCATGCGCATGTCCGCCTGCGCATGAAGGAGCCGAGTTCGCCCGAGGGTCAGGCCTTCGCCGCCTTCTTCAAGGGAATGGAGACCGCGTTGCTCACCATCATGCGTAAGGTGACGCCGATCTTGCTTGAGGCGGGAAAGGCTGGCCTGCGCGACGCCTGCCACGCCTGCGTAGATGCTTGCGCGCAGGTTCCCAACCCGCCGGATGATCCCTTTTCGCAGATCTCCTGCATGCTGGGTTGCAGCGCCTGCCCCGGATAGCGCTTAAGCGGTTGCGCTTTCGCCCGCTATCTTGCCGAAATCGGCGACGCCCATCATCACGCGGCGCAGTTCGGCAAGAAGCCGCAGGCGGTTCAAGCGCAGATCTGCGTTCTCGGCGTTGACCGTCACATCGTCGAAGAAGGCGTCGACCGGCTCGCGCAGTTTTGACAGCGCGCGCATGGCGCCGGCGAAATCTTCCGTCTTGAGATGTTCCGCGGTCTCCTCGCGCGCCCGGGCGATCGCCGCGGCGAGCTTGTGCTCCTGCGGCTCGATGCGCAGATTCGGCGCATGGCGATGCGCATAGGCGTCCGGCCCCTCCTTCTTCTCTTCGGCTTTCAGGATGTTGCTGGCGCGTTTATAGCCGGCGAGCAGGTTCCTGCCGTCGTCGGTTGCAAGGAATGTGTCGAGCGCCTCGACTTTGCGCGTGATCATGAGCAGATCGTCCTGTAGCGGCGCCGTGGCGGTCTCTGTTTCCACAACAGCCCCAAGCGCCGCATCTATCAGATCGTGTCTCGCCCCCTTGTCGCGCAAGTAGACCTTCAGCCGATCGATGAAAAATTCGAGGAGATCCGCTACGACGTCATGCCTGGACTTGTTCCGGGCATCCACGTCCTCACGCCGCGCGTGGATGGCCGGGACAAGCCCGGCCATGACGCCGTGGAGCGGCAACCGCAGTTCATTCTCCAGAACGATCCTGATGACGCCCAGCGCCGCGCGGCGCAGCGCGTAAGGGTCTTTGCTCCCCGTCGGCTTTTCATCGATCGCCCAGAAGCCGACGAGCGTGTCGAGCTTGTCGGCGAGCGCGACCGCGTTCGACACCGGGTCGGTCGGGATGCGGTCGTTCGGTCCCTGCGGCTTGTAATGTTCCTCGATCGCCGCGGCGACGCTCGGCTGTTCGCCCTGCGCGCTTGCGTAATAGCGGCCCATCAGCCCCTGCAGTTCGGGAAACTCGCCGACCATTTCGGTGACGAGATCCGCCTTGCAGAGCGTCGCGGCGCGTTCCGCGAGAAAGGCGTCGGCGCCGACGATCGGCGCAAGCTCTTTCGCCAGCGCGGCGATGCGCTTCACGCGTTCGCCCTGCGTGCCGAGCTTTTCGTGGAAGACGATGGCGTCGAGCTTCGGCAGGCGTTCTTCGAGCTTCGTCTTGAGATCGGTCTCGTAGAAGAATTTCGCGTCCGACAGCCGCGCGGCGATGACCCGCTCATTGCCGGCGACGACCGTCGCGCCTTCGTCGCTCGGCTCGATGTTCGAGACGAGGATGAAGCGGTTGGTCAGATCGCCCTCGTCCTTCGAGGCCGCCTTCGGCGGCGCCTCAGGATGAGGGCGACTGGCTGTCTCGGAGACCTCATGCTGAGGCGCGAGCGAAGCGAGCCTCGAAGCACGAGGTCGCTTCAGCACAAAACATTTCTGATTCACGCGAATGGTCGCGCGAATGACTTCCGGCGGTATCGAAAGAAAGCTCTCGTCGAACGCGCCCATGAGCGTCACCGGCCATTCGACGAGGCCGGCGACTTCTTCCAGAAGGCCTGTGTCTTCCACGAGCTCCAGGCCCTGCGCAAAGGCGAGATCCTTCGCGTCATGCAGAATGATGTCGCGTCGGCGCGCCGGGTCGATGACGACCTTGGCGCGCTCGAGCGCGAGCGCGTAATCCTCGAACCGCTTCACGCGAATGGCCTGCGGCGCCATGAAGCGATGGCCGTAGGTCACATTGCCCGAAGCAACGCCGTCGACGTCGAAAACGACGACGTCGGGCGTTTCGGTCTCGGGTCCGAAAGTCGCGACGATCGAATGGAGCGGGCGCACCCAGCGCAGCGAATCCGGGCGCTCGGACGCCGCGCCCCAGCGCATCGACTTCGGCCAGGGAAAGTTCTTGATGATCTGGGGCAGAATCTCGGCCAGCACGTCGATCGTCTCGGCGCCGGCGCGCTCGATCACGGCGACGTAGAACTCGCCCTTCTTCGGGTCCTTTTCGATCTTGGCCTGATCGAGGGAGGCGAGTCCCGCGCTTTTCAGGAAGCCGGCGATCGCCGCCTCCGGCGCGCCGACGCGCGGGCCTTTGCGCTCTTCGCGCACATCCGGCTGGCGCGTCGGCAGGCCGACCACCTGCAGCGCGAGACGGCGCGGCGTCGCATAGGCGGCCGCGCCTTCATAGGTCAGGCCACGGTCGACGAGCGCATTGGTGACGAGCCGCTTGAGGTCATCGGCGGCCTGCCGCTGCATGCGCGCCGGAATTTCTTCGGAGAAAACTTCGAAAAGGAGATCGGACATTGCGCTTTGATGCTCTGCGCCTCATTCCCCTCCCCCCGCTTGCGGCGGGGAGGGGTTAGGGGTGGGGGGCTCTCGCGTTTGGTAGAGCGCCGCGCAGATCGTGTCCATAACGCTTTCGAGATTGCGTAGAACCTCGTGATTCCAGAACCTCAGCACGCGATAACCGTTGGTCTCAAGAAATCGCGTGCGCGTTTCGTCGCGAAGCCGCTCGTCATCGAAGCCGTGCTGACCGCCGTCTATCTCGATGACGATGCGGGTGCGATGACAGGCAAAGTCCGCATAATAGGGGCCGATCGGCGCCTGTCGGCGGAAATGGCCGCCGGCGAATTCCAGCTGTCTGAGTTGCATCCAGAGCTTACGTTCGGCGGGAGTGACATCGCGCCGCAGTTTTCGTGCGCGGAGCGTTCGTGGATCTGAACGATCTGTTTTGTCGTTCATGCCCCCCACCCCTAGCCCCTCCCCGCCGCAAGCGGGGGGAGGGGAATGCAAACGCCCAGAGCGACAATATCTTAGGCGATTTCCTTGACCGCCGCGCTCGGCGCGTCGAGGAGAAATTTCTCCACTTCAAGCGCCGCCATGCAGCCGAGACCGGCCGCCGTGACCGCTTGACGGTAAACCTCGTCGGCCACGTCGCCGGCGGCGTAGACGCCCGGCATGCTCGTGCGCGTCGTTCCGGGCTCGACGGCGATGTAGCCCGACGGCTTGATCGTCAACTGGCCGCGGAAAAGTTCGGAAGCGGGCGAATGGCCGATAGCGATGAAAACGCCGTCCGCCGCAAGCGTATGGATCGCGCCGGTCGAGACATTCCTGACGCGCGCGCCGGTGACGCTCAGCGGATTCTCGTCGCCGACGATCTCATCGATCACATGATTGAAGAGAATCGAGACGTTTTCCTGCGCGAGCAGACGCTTCACGAGAACGCGCTCGCTGCGGAACTCGTCGCGGCGGTGAATGATGGTCACATGCGACGCAAGATTGGAAAGATAGAGCGCTTCCTCGACGGCGGTGTTGCCGCCGCCGACGACGAGCACCTTCTTGCCCCGGAAGAAGAAGCCGTCGCAGGTGGCGCAGGCGGAGACGCCGAAGCCCTTGAATTTTTCCTCGCTCGGCAGACCCAGCCATTTCGCCTTGGCGCCGGTCGCGATGATCAGCGAGTCGCAGGTGTAGGACGCGCCCGAATCTCCAGTGAGCCTGAACGGCCGCTCATCGAGATGGGCCTCGACGATATGGTCGGAGACGAGCTTCGTCCCGACATGTTCGGCCTGCAGGCGCATCTGCTCCATGAGCCACGGCCCCTGGATTGGCTCGGCGAAGCCGGGATAGTTCTCCACCTCGGTCGTGATCATGAGCTGACCGCCCTGATCGAAGCCGGCGATGAGCATCGGCTCGAGCAGCGCGCGGGAGGCGTAGATCGCCGCCGTATAGCCGGCCGGGCCGGAGCCGATAATGATGACGCGCGCGTGCTGCGGCATGAAATGGCCTCGCGAGTGACGACGCCCGCAATCTAGCCATTATCAGCGTCGCCGCAACCGCTCTACGACCCGAGGGCGGCGCGAATGCAAAACGTCTTCCCGACCATCGGAGGGGAGCTTGAAAGGGCCGTGAAGAGGTTCGGCTTACCAGTCCCAGGCTCCGCCGCCGCCGCAGACGTCCACCCATTGGCGTCGCCAGCCCCATTGAGTCCGTGTTCGGCGGAGCTGGCGGCAGCCGCCATCTCCGACGTTGGAATAAAAGGGGCCGTCTCCTCCTGAGCCTCCGCGCGCGGGCAGCCCCGTCCGGTAATAGCTCCAGCCCCAGGGCTGGCCCCAGCCCGCGGGGTGGCCCGAGCCGCCTCGGCCGCCCCAACGGCCGGCCCAGCCAACGCCGGGCAGCGCCGCGCCACGAAAACCGCCGCCGCCCCAGCCGAAGCCATGCCATCCGTCCCATCGCTGCGCCTTTGCGACGCCGGCATGAGCCATCAACCCAATGAGGAGAGCGCCGGTCGCGGCGGACGCCTTGATAGATTTCGACATGTCCAGCTCCTCTCCCCTTCTTTCTTGGCAGGCGGTGAAACGCCTCCGGCGCCGGGCCGGGCGCGGCGGACGTCCAGGTCGTCAGCCATCGTAAGCAGTCAAATGCAAACGCCCTCCCGAAACGGGAGGGCGCTGTCAAACAACTGGGACGCGGGGCGCTTTACCAACCCCAGCCCAAACCTGCGTTCCAGCCGCCCCAGCCGCCGCCCCAGCCGCCCCAGCCGCCGTAACCGCCCCAGCAGACATTCACCCACTGGCGCCGCCAGCCCCAGTGGGTCCACACGGTGCGAAGCTGATAGCAGCCGTCGGCGCCGATCGTGGAGTAATAGGGCCAGCCCCATCCCCAGCCGGCGCCGACCAATCCCGCGCCCGCCCAAGGCCAATAGGCGCGACGCCACGGGCGGTAATAGCCAGCCCACGGCCTTCTCCAACCCCAACCGCCGCCGCCAATCCAAGGCCGGCCCCAGCCGGCGCCGGCCCACGGCCGTCCCCAGCCGCCGCCCCAAGGTCGGCCGAAGCCCCCGCCGCCGATCCATGGCCGGCCTCCCCAGCCGCCGCCCCAGCCGCCGCGGAAACCGCCGCCCGGCAGAACCGCGCCGCGGAAACCGCCGCCCAGACCGCCGCCCCTGAAGCCGCCAAAACCGCCGCCGAAGCCGCCGCCTCTAAAACCGCCAAATCCGCCGCCGCCGAAGCCGCCGCCACGGAAGCCGCCGAAGCCGCCGCCAAAACCTCTCTGCGCATCTGCGACTTCGGTTTGCGCCAGCAAGCCGATGAGCAAAGCGGCCGTCGCCGCCGCAATCTTGACCGATTGAGACATTTTTAGCTCCTGATCCAGCTCTCAACGAGACTTCGCTGGCCGGCGAAAAATGCATGCGCGGTCAAGGCGCGCTCAATGTCCGCCGCCAACCCCGCCAACCCCTCTACATCGCGCATGCTGCGCACAGTTCAAGAAGCGCGTGAGCAGATGCGCGCATGACGTAACGCATTAACGAGGCAAATACTTTTATAGTGTTGCTCTTATGCAACACCATCGCCAATAGCAGTTGAAGGGAGGCAGCTGCGTTGTTTTCGATTGGTAATAAGCAATAATGGAACAATATTCGGACCCGCTTGTTTCTTAAGTCTGTGAGTGCGGGGAGTTTGTCACGGCGCGTCTGCTTGAGTGCGGCCTTTGTTCGGTCACAAGCGATTTCTATTGGACGGAAACGCTCGTGATGTGCGTTGAGTGATGCGGCGTCGAAAGGAGATGCGTTAGTGAAGAATTTCAAGCCTGCGATTTTGGCGCTCGGCGTCGCGAGCATGCTCGGCGCGACCACCGCGCAATCCGGCGAGTGGTTTGGCAAGGCGTCCTATTATGCGCTGAAGGGTCGGACGGCGAGCGGCCTGCGCGTCGGCGCTCTTACGGCAGCCCACCGGACGCTGCCTTTCGGGTCAAAGGTGCGGGTGACGAATCTGAACAACAATCGCTCGGTGGTCCTCACGGTGAACGATCGCGGACCTTTCACACGCGGGCGGGTGATCGACGTGTCCGTTGCGGCGGCCGACAGCCTCGGCTTCAGATCGGCGGGCGTCGCCCAGGTCAAAGTCGAGCAGGTCGCCGACTAATATCTCCACCACACTGCGCTGATCAGACCGCGCTCGGCCGGCGAGTTGACGCCGCCGATCGCGGCGATCGCCCCGATCTGCAGCGAAAGCGACGCGTTGAGGTCGTAAACCGCGCTGAGCTGGAATTTCTGCGCGGCGACGACGCCTGCCGGACCGCCTCTGGGCGAAAAGCCGGAGAAACTCTGCGCAAGCAGAAGCAGCGGGGGCAGGGGACGCAGACCGGCGGTGAAATCGGCGCGGATCTCGTCGCCATTCTGTCCGCGCGACCGGTAGCCGAACTGCGCGTCGAGGAAGCCCGGCAAGCCAAACACTTCGAACGGACGGCCGACAAGGACCCGCAGGTCCGCCTGGACCGGATCGCGCATATCGAGGAATAGCCGCGCGGCCGGGGAGGAAGCCCGAACGCCCGCCTGCAGCGAGACGATGTAATCGCCCCAGGTGAAAAGCAGCGCCCGCGCGCCGAGGGCGCCCAACCCGAGGCCCTCGTAACGCGCGCCCCGCGGTCCTTGCAGGGACAGCGGCAGTCCGGCCTTGGCTTCCTCGACGAGCAGGTTGAGGTGGTCGTAGCGCCCGGCGGCGCCGCGGAAATTCATGTAGCCGCCCTCGGCGACGATCGTCAGCCAGTCGAAAAGCCCGTGCTCCACGTAAACGCGCGTCTCGAATTTTCGGTAGGAGGGCGTCTGGATCAGCCGGCCGTTCGCGTCATAGGCCTTGCGCGCGTCGGCGAAGGTGGTGGTGACGATCGCCTGCCCCTGGCCCGGCGGCATCAGCCATGCGCCGGCGCAGACCGACTGCGCCGCAACGGCCGAAAAGCAAAAAACAATCAAATACGCCGAGGCACGCATGGCGCCACGCAAAACAGGAACCGGCCCGCCGCCCCTTCGCGGCGAGCCCTACCATGCTAGAAGCGATGCGTCCTGTTGACAATCGCCGGTTGCGCTTACGCCCCTACATGGGCGTGCACGTCGCGTCCGCCGTGACGCTGCATGATCTCCATCGCCGCGCGTTCGCGCTCGTCGTTCCAGACGCGGGCCCAGAGCAGCAGTCCGCCGTGCTTTAGTTGCGACTGCGCCCATTTGGTCTGGCGATCGCCGACGAGCTTTGAAATCATCAGGCCCAGGAGACCGCCGCCGCCGCCGGTGAGCAGTCCGATGGCGATGGCGCTCGGAAGCGACAGACCCCAGGCGAGGGAGACTCCGGCGCCGATGATGACGCCGACATAAAACAGCACGCCGACGATCGACGCCTTGCCGATATTGAGCGACTCGCTGTCGATATAGGGCGTGCGCGGCGCGCGGGGGCTGTCCTCAAGCTCGCCGGCGCTTACGTCCGCGTCGCCGAGCTTCTCTTGAACCTTGTCCTCTTCGGCGAGCAGGCTGATCTCCGAGCGGTCGAAACCGCCGGTGAGAAGATCGTCGATCGCCGACTGCAGCTTGTCGACGGTGTCGAACAGGCCGACGACCTCGCGCAGCTCGTGCCGTTCTTCGGGGGTGGAAACTCTGTTCGGATCCATGATTCTTGCTCCTGCGCGGCGATTTGGCGCGCGGCCGCGCTCTTGATTAAACAGAGCGGCGCGCCCGGTCTTCAAGGGGCGGCGGGAGAATCTGGACACTGCGCTACTTGGAATTTGAGGATCCCAGTACGCGTGTGACTTCGGCTGTCTGCAAGCCCGAGCCGGCCTCGCCCCTCGAGACGCGAGCTTCGCTCGCTCCTCAGGAGGGGGCGTTATGTTTGCGCAGTTTTTGTGCGCACGCCGCGATCGCTCGCGCCTGTCCACGCTGGATCCAAAGCAGTTTTCATCCTGGAGACCTTTGCACGAATCGGGGGCGTGATTCACTCCTGCTGAAAGCGGAGGGCTGGTCATGCCGAAGCGTCGAGTGGGGCAGCTTGATTTTGTCGACGGGCTGATCGCGCAGCGTCGACAGTCCCGGCCTTCGGCTCTGATGGAAATTGCCAGGCTCGTCGACTGGGCGCCGTTCGACACGCTTTTGAGCGCTCTTCCCGTGGCGGCGAGAGGCGAGCAGTCCTATCCGACGCCGGCGGCGGAGGTCCTGCGCAATCACCAGCTGTCGCTGACCCGACGCGCGGTCGAAAGCCTGTTCGGCACGATGAACGAACTTATCGGCTTGGCGGCATGCGCGCCTTTACGCAATTGCGCAACGCCGCCGACCTCACGCTCTTCTGCCTCGCCTTCAATCTGCGTCGGCGGCGCGTCCTCGCCACGTCGTGAGTGTCCTCGGCGA
>JBPFDX010000072.1:0-15869 GCA_051061385.1 Methylocystis sp. | reverse complement strand
CTCCTTCAACGATCGCAGGACGCGTCTTCCACCATCCATTTGACCAGCTCGCCGAACGAAAAACCTGCGTAAGCCGCCATTTCTGGCACGAGCGAGGTCTCCGTCATTCCCGGCTGGGTGTTCACTTCCAATACGACGAGCTCGCCCGTACCTCCGGGGCGGTCGTCGTATCGGAAGTCCGCGCGGCTTACGCCGCGACAGCCGAGAGCTCGATGAGCCTCGAGGGCCAAATGTTGGACCTCTTGGTAAATATTCTGTTTAAGATTCGCCGGAAGGACGTGTTTCGAGCCGCCCTTGGCGTATTTCGCGTGATAGTCGTACCCGCCGCCGTCGGCGGCGAGGATTTCGATCACGTCCAGCGCCTTGTCGTTCATGACGGCGCATGTGAGTTCGCGTCCGGCGATGAACTTCTCGGCGAGCATCAGGTCGCCATGCGTCCAGTCCTCGCGCCATAATTCCTGCGGCGGACGCTCTTGCCCCTCGCCGACGATGAAGACTCCGAAGGAGGAGCCTTCGGATACCGGCTTGAGCACGTAAGGCGGAGGCAGCGCGTGCTCTTTCGCCGCGTCCAACCTGTGCAGAACGCGGCCTTTCGGCACCGGGACCCCCGCCGCCGCCATCACCGTTTTAGCGACGTCCTTTTTCATCGCAACCGAAGACGCGAGCACGCCCGAATGCGTGTAGGGGATGCAGAGAAGCTCCAGCGCGCCCTGGATGCAGCCGTCCTCACCGAACTTGCCGTGCAGCGCATTGAAGGCGACGTCGGGTTTGAGCGCCGCGAGCACATTCGCGACGTCATGGCCGGCGTCGACGCGGCTCACTCGAAATCCCTGCTCTTCCAGGGCTTTCGCACAGGCTTCGCCCGACCGCAGAGAAATTTCGCGCTCGGCGGAAAGTCCGCCCATCAGAACGGCGACGTGTTTGGTCATGTGCTCTCGACTTGAAAAATGCCAACTAGAGATCCGAACAGGCGGCTTCGTCGGCTTCCGAAGCCCATTCGGTGAATGTGGCGAAAGGACAGAGCGAGTCGCTTGACGCGCTTGACGCTCGCGAAACTCGATCTTCGACCAAAGGACTCTTCTTCGGTCCCTGCTCGTCGCCGCTTTTCGACGTGGCCGCCGCTTCGATAGCGTCCGAGAATCTGTGCGATTTTTTACGAAGCGGCACGGCGGGAATCTCCTCAAGCGTCCACGCTAAGATCTCAGCAGCGACGACGCAATCTTCTCGCGCCATTCGCCTCACGCGACGCCTATACGCTTGATCTCCCAGTGCAGTTCAACGCCACTGGTCTCACGCACGCGCCGGCGCACTTCTTCGCCAAGCGTCTCGATATCGGCAGCCGTGGCATGTCCGCGATTGATGAGAAAATTGCAATGCATGTCGCTCACCTGCGCGTCGCCGACGACAAGTCCGCGGCAGCCGGCGGCGTCGATCAACTGCCAGGCCTTTGCGCCCTCAGGATTCTTGAAGGTCGAGCCGCCGGTCTTTTCCTTGATCGGCTGCGAGGCCTCGCGCGCCGCGGTGATGCGGTCCATCTCGGCGATGATCGCCGCTGGATCGCCGGGCCGTCCCTGGTAAAGCGCCTGGGTGAAGATCACGTCATCGGGCGCGGAGCAATGGCGATAGGCGTAGCCCATATCGGCGTTGGCGAAGACGCCGATGTCGCCGCTTCGGCCGACGCCGCGCGCTTCCATCAGCGCATCCCTGGTTTCTCCGCCATGCGCGCCGGCGTTCATGCGCAGCGCGCCGCCGATCGCGCCGGGGATTCCGCGATAGAAGGCGAGCCCATCAATGCCAGCTTCGGCCGCGGCGCGGGCCGCCTTCACATCCGGAACCGCGGCGCCAACGCGCAGCCTGCAGCCCTCTTCGGCGACGATCTCGCCGAAGCCTTTGGCCGAAAGCCGGATGACCACGCCTTCGACACCGCCGTCGCGCACGATGAGATTGGAGCCAAGCCCGATCACCGTGACCGGAATCTCGCGCGGCAGCTGCGCAAGGAAATAGGCAAGATCGGCTTCGTCCGCCGGCATGAACAGAATCTGCGCGGGCCCGCCGACGCGAAACCATGTATAGGGCGCAAGCGGCTCATTGGCGGAGATCTTGCCGCGCAGATCCGGCGCGAGGCGGGCGATATCGGCGGAAAGATCGGGGAAGGTCATGTGTGGCTTTCGGCTTGGTCGACGTTCGTCACAGTTCGGCGATTTGGACGACGCGGACGCCATGACCCGAGCGGAAGCGGCTATCGTTCGTGACGAAGATATCGCATTGCGAGGCCAAAGCCGTTCGAAAATGCACTGCGTCTATCAATCTTAAGCCGAGATCGGCGCCAAGTCTTGCCGCCCCAATGAGAGTTTCGAGGTCCACAGGCTGAATGTCGAAGGTCCTCTCCTCAAAGAACAGTCGATTGTAACCGCTTTCAAGCACCTGGCTCTGACGCCTGAAGGCGCCATAGAAGCATTCGGCGACGCAGATTTCACTCGTGACGAAGCTCGTGTTTTGTTCGATCAGAGCATACCAGAGGCTGGATATCTTCGAATGAAACTCCGGGTTCGCTTCGATGAAATAAATGACCGAGTTTGCGTCGAAATAGGCCCGCTCGACTCCGACCGGAAGCGTCTCATTCATCGCCACGGAATTCACGGATGCGTGCGTCGATCTCCTCAATGGATTGGGGTCCGACAAGCCGGTGGCCCATGCCCTCCAGCTCCTTCAGACGACGAATGCGCTCTTGCGGCGAAGGTTGGGTTTCCTTCTGCACGACGCGTGGAAGAAACCGCTTCAGCGTTTCCTCCACGAGATAAGAACGCGAGCGACGCGTGCGCCGCGCCGCCTCGTCCAGGATTTTCCGCGTTTCCCGGGTAAGACGAACGGATGTGGGCGCGGCCGATTTCATGACGCAGAGAGGATTGACTACGATGTAGTCAATTGTAGTAACGATCCTGCGGAAGTCAAATCACGCCACATAGATTCGCCCTTCCTCCCTCAACTTGTTCCCTGCCCCGCCGCCAGCTGCTCCGGCAACGCATAGGCCCATTGCGTGATATTGCCGGCGCCAAGACAGACGACGTAATCGCCTGGCGCGACGATCTCGCGAACCATTGCGGGAAGCACTTCCGGCGAGGGAAGTCCTAACGCGCGGCGATGGCCGTGGGCCTTTATGGCCGAGACGAGAGCGTCGCGATCGACGCCCGAGATCGGCTGCTCGCCAGCGGGATAGACGTCGGCGATGATGACGATGTCGGCGTCATTGAAGCAGGTCGCGAAGGAATCGAAGAGCGACTGCAGCCGCGTGAAGCGATGCGGCTGCATCAGCGCGACGACCTTGCCCTTCGTCGAGGCGCGTGCGGCGCGCAGCACAGCGGCGATCTCGACAGGGTGATGGCCGTAGTCGTCGAAAATCTGCACGCCGTTCCATTCGCCGGTCTTTGTGAAGCGGCGCTTCACGCCGCCAAAGCCGGCGAGCGCCCGGCGGATCTGTTCCGGCGACATTCCGAGCTGATGCGCGACGGCGACGGCGGCGGTCGCGTTCAGCGCGTTGTGGTGGCCCGGCATCGGCAGGACAAGATCCTCTAGATAGATCGCCTGCGACGTCTTTCGGTCGCGCAAGAGCACGTTGAATTTGCAGACTCCGCCCTCGAGATTCACGTCGAGGAGACGCACATCCGCCTGCGGATTTTCGCCATAGGTGATCACCCGGCGGTCCTCGATGCGGCCGACGAGCTCCTGCACCGTGGGATGGTCGAGACACATCACCGCGAAGCCATAGAACGGCAGATTCTCGATGAAATTGCGAAAGGCGTCCTTCACCGCATCGAAGCTGTGAAAGTGGTCGAGATGTTCCGGATCGATGTTGGTGACGATGGCGACGTCGGCCGGCAGTTTGAGGAAGGTGCCGTCGCTCTCGTCAGCCTCGACCACCATCCACTCGCCGCCGCCCAGACGCGCATTCGTGCCATAGGCGTTGATGATGCCGCCATTGATCACCGTCGGATCGAGACCGCCGGCGTCGAGCAGCGTCGCGACGAGCGAAGTGGTCGTGGTCTTGCCATGCGTGCCGGCGATCGCGACGCATTGCTTCAGGCGCATGAGCTCGGCGAGCATTTCGGCGCGACGCACCACGGGGAGGCGTTTCTCGCGCGCGGCGACGAGTTCGGGATTGTCGCGCTTGATGGCGGTGGAGACGACGACGACCGCGGCTTCGCCGAGATTCTTTGCGTCATGACCGATGCTGATCGTCGCGCCTTTCTCGGTCAAACGCTTGACATTGGCGTTTTCGGCCGCATCGGAGCCCTGCACCTTGTAGCCGAGGTTGAGCAGCACTTCGGCGATGCCCGACATGCCGATGCCGCCGATGCCGACAAAATGAATGGGCCCGAGTTCGCGCGGCAGTTTCATGCCTGTCTCCGTTTGGCGAGATCCGCTCGCGCAACGCCGATGATCAGATCAGCCAAGCGATCGGCTGCGTCGGCGACGCCTGCGCGTCTGGCCGCTTCGGCGCGCGCGGAAAGCTGCCCCGGCGCGGCGATGAGATCCGCAAGGCGCCGCGTCAGAAATTCCGGCGTGAACCCGCTCTGCGGCACGGTTTCGGCGCCCCCGGCCTGTTCGAGAAAGGCGGCGTTCGCCGCCTGATCCTGGTCGAGCGCGTGCGGCAGCGGCACCAGCATCGCCGGTCTGCCGATGACCGCAAGCTCGGAAACCGTCGAGGCGCCCGCGCGGGCGATGACGTAATGCGCCGCGGCGACGCGCGCCGGAAAATCGGCGAAAAAAGGCGCGATCTCGGCGCGCACCCCTGCGCCGGCGTAGATCGCTTCAACACGCTGAATGTCTTCCGGCCGCGCCTGTTGAACCACGGCGATTTTCGTTCTCAGCGCATCGGGAAGCGCCGCGACAGCCGCCGGCACGATATCCGACATGACACGCGCGCCCTGCGAGCCGCCGGCGACAAGCAGCCGGAAGAGTCCATCGTCAAAGCTCGGATAGGGCGTCTTCGCGGCTTCGATCACATTTGGGCGCACAGGATTGCCGGTGACGACGACCTTGCTTTGCAACTCCGCCGGCATGGAGAGAGTCGTCAGCCCGGCGGCGATCCTGTCGACGCGCCCGGCGAGGAAGCGATTGGCCTTGCCCATGACGCCGTTCGCTTCGTGCAAGGCGCTCGGCACGCCGAGATAAGACGCCGCAAGCAAAGGGGGCACGGTAGGATAGCCGCCGAACCCGATCACCGCCGCCGGTTTCACCTGTTTAAGCAGCGCGACCGCCTGCGCCGTGCCGATCGCGAGGCGCGCGACCGCCTGCGCCTTGGCCAAGAGCGAGCCGCCGCGCGGCGTTCCGGCAGGGATCACATGCATGGCCCGCGCCGGAAACTCGCCGCCATAGCGCAGCGCGCGCTCCTCGGTGACAAGCTCCGCCGCCACGCTCCGCTTAGCGAGCGCATGCGCGAGCGCCTCGGCCGGAAAGAGATGGCCGCCGGTGCCGCCCGCGGCGAGGAGAATCGGCGAATCGCTCATAGACGCTTTTATCACGGACGCTTTTTTCACGCGGCGGCGGGCGCGCCCGTCGCGGCGAGCTCGGTCAACACGCGGGACCGCGGCCGCTTACGCGTGACGGCAAGCAGAAAGCCCATGCCGAGCGACAGCGATATGAGCGAGGAGCCGCCGTAGGAGACGAAGGGCAGCGTCATGCCCTTGGCGGGCATGAGATGCACATTGACCGCCATGTTGATGCAGCTCTGCAGGCCAAACAGCATCACCAGTCCCGCAGTCGCGAAACGGCAGAATGGGTCGCTGTTGCGCGCCGCCGAGAAAAGCCCCCGCACCACTACGAAGGCGAAGACAGCGGCAAGCGCGATGCAGACGAGCACGCCGAATTCCTCGCCGATCACCGCGAAAATGAAGTCCGTGTGCGAATCGGGCAGGATGCGCTTGACCACGCCTTCTCCGGGCCCCTTGCCGAACCATGATCCGGCGATGAAGCTCTCAAGCGCCGTCTCGGACTGAAAGTTGGCGGGAACGCCCGCGACGGGCGGCGGCGGCTCCAGAAAGCTCTCGATGCGCGCATGGACGTGCGGCACGAATTTATAGGCGAGCAGCGCCGAAACGCCGCCAAGGCCGCCCAGGCCGACGACCCAGATCCAGTGCAGGCCGGCCATGAAGAACAGCGCCGCCCAGACGATTGAGATCAGCATCGTCTGGCCGAAATCGGGCTGCAGCATCAGCGGCACGATCGCGATCGGCAGCAGCAGAAGGGCGATCAGATTTCCGGGAACGTCCTTGCGCCGCGCGCCTTCCGAAAACGCCCAGGCGACGAGCACGACGAAGGCGGGCTTGAGAAACTCCGAGGGCTGAATGCCGAAAATCCAACGCTTCGCGCCCTTCACTTCCTGGCCATAGAAAATGGTCGCGAAGACGAGCGCGAGAGAAACGACGAAGATCACGAGCGCGAGCCGGCGCACATGACGCGGCGAAAGAAAGGATGTCGCGATCATCACGGCGAGCGCCGGCAGAAGATAGAGCACCTGCCGGTTGACGAAATGGAACGTCGGCAGATGCAGCCGCTCCGCAACCGGCGGGCTGCCGGCCATGGCGAAGACGAGTCCGGCGACGATCAGCAGGGCGAGGCTCGCGAGCAGCCAGCGATCCACCGTCCACGCCCAGTCGGAGAATGGCGTTCGTTCCGCGCGCGAGATCATGTCAGCCCTCCTTGTCGCGCCGCGATGACGGCGGGAAGCCCCTCGACGAGGCGGCGAAACGCGTCGCCGCGCGCCTCGAAATTGGCGAACTGGTCATAGGACGCGCAGGCCGGCGACAGCAGCACGACCGGCTGCGGCGCGCCTTCGGCGAGCGCGTCGAGCGCCGCTTGCGTCGTGGCGACCTCGAGCGTTTCGCAGCGTTCGAACGGCAGCGCGCCTTCCAGGGTGCGCGCAAAATCATCGCTCGCCTCGCCGATGAGATAGGCTTTGCGTATGCGCGAGAAATGCGGGCGCAGCGGCTCGACGCCGCCCTCTTTCGATCGTCCGCCGAGGATCCAGTAGATGTCGGTGAAACTCGTGAGCGCCTTTTCGGCGGCGTCGGCGTTGGTCGCTTTCGAATCGTTGACGAACAGCGCGCGCTCGATGCGACCGACTTCCTCCATGCGATGCGGCAGACCGGGGAAGCTCAACAGGCCGCGCAAGATCTCGTCGTCGTCCAATCCGCATTCCCATGCCGCGGCGGCGGCGAAAGCGGCGTTCTGCGCGTTATGCGCGCCGCGCAGCGCGCGCGCGCCTTCAAGCGAGCCGATCAGCTCGGCTTGTTCGGGCGGACGCCCCTGCTCGCGGAAATAGACGCTGCGGTCCTCGACATAAAACCCCCAGTCGAGCGCGCGCTTTCCCGAGACTGGCGTGACGCGCCGCTCAGAGGACGCCGCTTCGGTCAAGCGGGCGCCGATCGCATGGCAATAGGCGTCGTCGACGCCGACGAGCGCCACTTCCGCCGCAGCCACGAGTCGCTCTTTGATCGCGGCGTAATTTTCAATGTTCCCGTGTCGGTCGATATGATCCGGCGTGATGTTGATCAGCACGCCGATCGTCGGCGCCAGCGATGGCGCGAGATCGATCTGGAACGACGAGCATTCGATGACGTGAATGCGCTCGTCCGACGGCGGCTCGAGATCGAGAATCGGCACGCCGATATTGCCGCCGAGCTGCACGTCGCGGCCGGCCTCGCGCAAGATGTGCGCGATGAGCGCCGTGGTCGTCGACTTGCCGTTCGTGCCGGTGATCGCGACGAAGGGCGACCCGCCCGCGCGCGCCTCGCGCTCGCGGCAGAACAGCTCGACGTCGCCGATGATTTCCAGTCCGGCGGCCTTCGCCGCCTGCACGACCCAGTGCGGCTCGGGATGGGTCAGCGGCACGCCGGGGGAAAGGACCAGCGCATCGAAGCCGCTCCAGTCTGCAACCGCGAGATCCTCAAGCGCAACGCCTTGCGCAACGGCTTTGAGGCGTCCGGCCTCGCCGTCGTCCCAGGCGGAAACCTGCGCGCCGCCCGCGATCAGCGCACGCGCCGTGGAGAGGCCCGAACCGCCCAAACCGAAAAGCGCGACACGCTTCCCACTGAAGGTCTCGACCGGCGTCATCGTCACCTCAGCTTCAAGGTCGAGAGGCCCATCAGGGCCAGGACGAAGGCGATGATCCAGAACCGAATGACGATCTGCGGCTCCTTCCACCCCTTCTGCTCGAAGTGATGATGGATCGGCGCCATCAGGAAGATGCGCTTGCCGGTGAGCTTGTAATAGACGACCTGGAGAATGACCGACGCGCCTTCGAGGACGAAAAGGCCGCCGACGATGACGAGCACGAACTCCTGCTTAACCGCAACCGCCACCGAGCCCACGAGCCCGCCCAGCGCCAGCGAACCGGTGTCGCCCATGAAGATTTGCGCAGGCGGCGCGTTAAACCACAAAAAGCCGAGCCCGGCTCCGATGAAGGCCGAACAGACGATCGTCAGTTCCCCGACGCCGGCGACGTAATTGACGCCCAGATAATTCGAAAAGATCGAATTGCCGACGAGATAGGCGAAGATCGCAAAGGCGCCGGCGGCGATCATCGACGGCACGATGGCGAGGCCGTCAAGGCCGTCGGTAAGATTGACGCAATTGCCGGCGGCGACGATGACGAAGGCGCCAAAGAGAATGAAGAACGGGCCGAGCGTCACGACATAGCCCTTCACCATCGGAAAGGCGATTTTCGACATGTCGTCGCCGCCGATTCTCGTCAGCGCATAACAGGCGAGGCCGGCGATCATGAACTCGAGCGCCAGCCGCAACTTGCCGGAAAAGCCGGCGTGCGATTGCTTCGTCACCTTGAGATAGTCGTCATAAAAGCCGATCAGGCCGAAGCTGACGGTGACGAAAAGCACGATCCACACGTAAGCGTTGCGCAAATTCGCCCAGAGCAGCGTCGCCGCGACCAGTCCCGACAGGATCATCAGGCCGCCCATGGTCGGCGTGCCCTTCTTGGTCACGAGATGCGAAGCCGGTCCGTCTTCGCGGATCGGCTGGCCCTTGCCCTGTTTGATGCGCAAGGCGGCGATCACGCCCGGCCCGAAGAAAAAGACGAAGAACAGCGCCGTCGCCGCCCCCATGGCGGCGCGAAAAGTGATGTAGCGGAAGACGTTTAGCGGACTGTAAAGGTAAGAAAAGTCCGCAAGCAGCGTCAGCATCGTCTCTCCTCAGCTCGCCATTTCGCGAGCGAATGCGCTCTTCAAGGCTGAGACGATCCGCGCCATTCGCGAACCATTGGAGCCTTTCACCATGACCACGTCGCCAGGACGAATCGCGGCGAGCACCGCCTCTTCAAGCTCGAGCGGCGTCGCCCGATGCGCGCCGCGCATCGAATCCGGCGCGGCGTAACTCAAGCGCGACATTAAAGGTCCGGAGGTAAATAGCAGATCGACGTTAGCGTCGATAAGGTCCTGAGCGAGATCGGCGTGCAGTTCGGCCGCCTGAGGTCCGAGCTCCAGCATGTCGCCCAGAATGGCGATGCGCCGGCCGCCGGGGCCTGTCGCCGCGGCGCTGAGCAACTGCAGCGCCGCGCGCATGGAGGTCGGGTTGGCGTTGTAGCTTTCGTCGATGAGCGTAAACTCGCCATCCCGCGTCGATATTTTCTCACGCTGGCCGCGTCCGGACGGCGGCATGAAGTCGGCGAAAGCCGCAGCGGCCTGTTCCAGATCCACATCGAAAATCACGCCCACAAGCAGCGCGGCGAGCGCGTTCATGGCGATGTGCTTGCCGGGGGCGCCGATGCGAAACCGCAGGCGCCGGTCCAGGATATTCGCCTCGACCAGCGCGCCTTCCCCAGCGGGCTCGTATGAGAGAAGCCGCGCGTGCGCTCCCTCCGTCTCGCCGAAACCGAACACATGGCTGGCGGTCGGCGTCGCCGCGGCGGCGAGACGCTCGTAGAATCCATCATCGCGGTTGATGATCGCGACGCCGCCGTCGAGCGCAGAGAAGATTTCGGCCTTTGCGTCCGCGATCTTTTCGATCGTTCCGAAATATTCGAGATGAACCGGCGCGATGCGGGTGATCACCGCGACGTGCGGACGCACCTGAGCGACGAGCGCGGCGATCTCGCCGGCGTGATTCATGCCGAGTTCGAAAACGCCGAAGCGCGACTCCGCCGGCATGCGCGCAAGCGTTAGCGGCACGCCCCAGTGATTGTTGTAGGATGCGGCCGACGCATGGGTCTCGCCGAAGCGCGACAGCATCAGCCGCGTCATATCCTTCGTCGAGGTCTTGCCGACCGAGCCGGTGATCGCGGCGATGAAGGCCGTGCTCCGCTCGCGCGCTCTCTGGCCGAGCGACTCGAGCGATTGTTGCACGTCTTTGACGACGAAGAGCGGCCCGGCGCCGGAAAGCTCGGCCGCATGCGCTTCGTCGATCACCGCCGCCGCCGCGCCTTTCTCGAACGCCGCGCGCACGAAATCATGGCCGTCGCGCGTCTCTCCCTTGATCGCGAAGAACAGGTCTCCGGGTTGCAGCGTGCGCGTATCAATGGAAACGCCAGTCGCTTCGCGCGCAAGACCCCCGCTCGCGCGCGCGCGCAGCGCGCCGACCAGCGCCAATCCCGACCAAAGCGGTCTCCCGGTCATGGATGATGCTCCTTTAGCGCCTGCGCGATCGCCTCATGATCGGAGAAAGGCAAAACGCGGTCGCCGACGATCTGCCCGGTCTCGTGGCCTTTTCCCGCCACGACGAGCGCGTCGCCGGTTTGAAGGTCCGCCACGGCGTTGGCGATCGCCGCGCGCCGGTCCCCGATCTCGATGATCTGCGCCGCGCCGCCGCGGGCGCCTTCGAGAATTTCGGCGCGAATCGCGGCGGGGTCCTCGCTGCGCGGATTATCGTCCGTGACGATGGCGACATCCGCGGCGCGAGCGACGATTTCCCCCATCAGAGGGCGCTTGCCGCGGTCGCGATCGCCGCCGCACCCGAAGACGACAATCAGGCGTTTTTTTGTCAGCGGCCGTAAAGTGGCGAGCACTTTCTCCAGGGCGTCGGGCTTATGCGCATAGTCGACGAAAATCGGCGCGCCCTGACGCTGACCGACAAGTTCGAGCCGCCCCGGCGCGCCTTTGAGGCCTTCGAGCGCCCCAAAGACCTGACGCGGTTCATCGCCGCTGGCGATGGCGAGGCCGGCGGCCACGAGCGCGTTGGAGACCTGGAACGCGCCGGCGAGCGGCAAATTCACCTCATATTCGGCGCCGTCCTGGGCGAGCCGCAGCGACGTCGCCAGCGCCGATGGCGTCGCCGAAACGAGCCTGATGGCCTCGCCTTTCGATCCGACGCTGAAAACCCTGAGCCCTCTTGCGCGGCAAATGTCGATGACGCGGGACGCGACATCGCTGTCGGCGTCGATCACCGCCGTCTGACCGACGTGCAGCAACGTCTCGAACAGCCGCATCTTCGCCGCGAAATATTCCTCCATGCTCGCGTGATGATCGAGATGATCACGCGAGAAATTGGTGAAGCCGGCGACGTCGACGCGCACGCCGTCGAGTCGCCGCTGATCGATCCCGAGCGACGACGCCTCCATCGCGAGATGCGTGACGCCGCGTCCGGCGAGTTCGTCCAGCGTGCGATGCAGTTCGACCGGTCCGGGGGTCGTCAGCGCGCCATATTGCGCGCCGTGCGAATCCACGATTCCCACCGTGCCGAGCGACGCCGCCTCATGTCCGAGCGCGGCCCAGATCTGCCGCAGGAAGGCGACGACCGACGTCTTGCCGCTCGTGCCCGTCACAGCCGCGATCGTCGACGGCTGGCGAGAAAAGAAGCGCGCCGCGGCGAGCGCCAGGGCGCGCCGAACGTCGTCGACAACGATCAGCGGCAGCGGACTGTCCGCTCTTCGCTGGGCGACGACGACGCTAGCGCCGCGCGACGCCGCGTCGGGGACATAGGACATGCCGTCGCCGGCGTGGCCGGGAATCGCAAAAAAAACGAAGCCGTCGCGCGCCATTCGACTGTCGGCCGTCAGGCCGGCGATCTTGAGCCCGCGCAAGGCGGGCTCGAGGTCAGGCGTCGCGAGCAGTTCCGAAAGCAGCATCAATGCCCTCCCCCGCCGCGGGCGGGAACATTGGCGTAGCCATAACCCAATTTGGCGAGGAGGGGGAAAGGCTGGTGCGGCGGCTCGAAACGCGGGGCGAGTCCAAGAATCGGACCGACGCGCTCGATGATCTCGCCCGTCACCTGTCCCGCGTTATAGGCCGCCGTGGCGTAGCCGCCGGTTTCCGGCAGTCCCTGCGGTTCGTCCATGATGGTCAGGAACAGATATTTGGGTTTGTCCGCCGGCGCGACGGCCATGAAGGTGTTGAACAGCTTGTTCTTTGAATAATGGCCGTTGACGACCTTTTCCGCCGTGCCGGTTTTGCCGCCGACGTAATAGCCAGCGACGTTCACCTTCCGCGCCGTGCCGATCTCGGCGTTGAGGCGCATGAGATAGCGCATCGACTCGCTCGTCTCAGGCTTCACGACGCGGTCAGCCCCCGCTTTGGCTTCCTCCTCGCTGCGCTTGATGAAGGTCGGCGTGATGAGATAGCCGCCGTTCATCAACGCGCCGACGGCCATCATCGCCTGCAGCGGCGCCACTGCGAGGCCATGCCCGAAGGCGATGGTCATCGTGTTCAGCTCGCCCCAGTTTTTAGGAACGATTGGCTCGGCGCTTTCGGGCAGTTCGGTGCGCATGCGCGTGAGCTGTCCCATCTTGCGCAGGAACGACTTGTGCCGCTCGACGCCCTGGCCCATCGCCATGCGCGCGGTGCCGACATTCGAAGAATAGGTGAAGACTTCGGGCACGGTGAGCGCGCGATTCTGCGCGTGATAGTCGTGGATCTTAAAGCGCCCGAACGACAGCGCGCCGCGGGCGTCGAGCCTCGAGTTGAGATTGACCTTGCCGGAGTCGAGCGCCATCGCGATGGTCAGCGCCTTGAACGTCGAGCCCATCTCATAGACGCCGACGTTCATGCGATTGATGTGCATCGGGTCGAGAGCGTCCGTCGGCTTGTTCGGATCATAGTCGGGAAGCGACGCAAGCGCGATCACCTCGCCGGTGTTGACGTCGAGGATCGCCGCGGCGCCCGCCTTCGCCTTGAAATGAATGACGCCCTTCTCGAGTTCGTCGCGCAGCGCATGCGTCGCGCGAATATCGAGCGAAAGCGATACGGGCTTCAGATCCTCCGGCGTCACCCCGAAGCCTGCGCCGTGCAGATCGGCAAGGCCCTGCCCGTCGATGTATTTCTCGATGCCGGCGATGCCCTGGTTGTCGACGTTGGCGAAGCCGAGCACATGCGCGCCGATCGGCCCATTTGGGTAGACGCGCTTGTTCTCGGCGATCAGGCCGACGCCCGGCAGACCCAGATGGAAAACCTCGTCGCGCTGATGCGGCGTCACTTCGCGCTTGACCCAGACGAAGCCCTTTCTGGAGCCGAGCCGCTCGCGCAAGTCGCGGGAATCGAGGCCCGGCAGAACGGCGGTCAAAAGCTCGGTGGCTTCATCCTTGTCGATGATGCGGCGCGGCTCGGCGAAAACTGACATCACCTTGACGTCGCTCGCGACCACTTCGCCATTGCGATCGACGATGTCCGGACGGGACGCGGCGACCGCCTCCGCCGCGGCGCGCCGCGACGTCGAAGCTTCGGGCTTGAAGCCGAGATAGACGAGCTTGATTGCGATGACCCCGTAGAGCACGAGGAAACCGAGCGCTGCGAGCCGCATGCGCGACGCGCTCAGCGCGAGGCTGGTCGAAAACAAAGCGCGCAACACCGCGCGCAACTTGCCCTGCGGCGGCGGCGAAGGTTTCGTGTCTGGCGTCGTCTGCGTCATGGCTTGCGTCGCTCTTGGCTTTGTCCCTGCGCTTTGGGCGTCGTTGTCGAAGCGGCGCCGGAGACGGGCGGCGTCGCGGGCATGCTCAATCCGAGCGAGTCGAGCTTCTTGCCGATGGAATCGACGCGCGGCGATCTCTCCGGAAGCGATTGCGCGGTGACGAACTGCGTCGCATCGAGCTGCTTCATGCCGGGCAGATAAGCGTCGGCGAGCTGCTGAATGCGCTCGGGCCGGGTCATATAGGCCCATTCGGCGCGCAGCACGGCAATCGCGTCGCGTTCCTGCCGGATCTCGATCTTGGTTTTTGCGATCTGCTCGGCGCGATAGCTCGTCTGATATTTGATCGAATAGGCGTAAACCGCCGAACCGACGAGCACGAGAACCGCGACGATGTTGAGGAGCCGCAGCATCAGATTTTTCCCTTCTCGCGGTCCGGCAGGCGAACAAGCCGCGCGAGCCTTTCGTCGAGCGGGAGCGGCGCCGCCGCCGTGCGCGTCGCGTGGCGCAGTTTGGCCGAACGCGCGCGCGGATTGGCCGCCGTCTCGGCGGGCGTCGGCGTCACCGGCTGGCGCCCTTCGCAGACAAAACTCGGCGCGGGCGGCGCCGTTTCCCCTGGAAGTCGGCGCGAGCCGGTTTCGCCCCGACCGCAGCGTTCGGCGAGAAACTGCTTGACGATGCGATCCTCAAGCGAATGGAAGGTCACGACGACGAGCCGGCCGCCTTCGGCGAGGAGTCGTTCGGCGCCGAGCAGTCCATTGAGCAATTCGTCGAGCTCGCTGTTGACGGCGATGCGCAGGGCCTGGAAGCTTTTGGTCGCGGGGTGGATGTCGCTGGCGCGGCTGGGAACGACGCGAGCGATCATTTCCGCAAGCGCTCTCGTCGTTGTGAAAGGCGCAATCTCCCGGTCGTGGACGATGGCGCGGGCGATGCGCCGCGCGGCGCGCTCCTCGCCGTAGTAGTAGAGAATATCCGCGAGCGTCTCTTCATCCGCTTCATTGACGATGTCGGCGGCGCTGCGCCCGCGCCCCTCCATGCGCATGTCGAGCGGCCCCTCGGCGCGAAAGGAAAATCCGCGCGCGGCCTGGTCGAACTGCATCGACGAAACGCCGATGTCGAAGACGACGCCGTCGAGCGGCGCGAATCCTTGCGCGTGCGCGATGTCCTCGAGCTGAGAAAAGCGCGCTTCGACAAGCATGAGCCGTCCGCGCATCTCTTCGAGAAGCGCCTGACCGGCTTTGACCGCCGTTGGATCGCGGTCGAAGGCCAGCACGCGCGTTTCCGGATGCGCGAGTATGGCGCGCGTATACCCGCCGGCGCCAAAGGTGGCGTCCACATAGCGGCCTCCGCGGTGGACTCCGAGCGCGGCGATCGCCTCCTCCCGCAGCACCGGAATATGCGGCGGCGACGTCATCATCATGCTCCTCATCCGCCGGCGCGCGGCGCGAGACCGACCTCGGCGCGGCGATCCTGTGCGCTGGGCGGGCCGGGGCCCGTCGAGACGACTTAAGTGCGTCTGGGCGGTCTTCATCGACATGGAACCGCGAGGCGCCGGAAGCAGGCTGGTCGCCACGCGCCGAAATCGGCAACCGCATTTATTAGGCTTTGTTACCGTTAAGGGAGCGTTTACGGTGGCGCGAATTCGGCATCCTTACGGCCGGCGCAAGGCGGCGACGACGCGACGCGGCCCGCAGCGAGTATTCCCAATATGAGCGCCAGTCGGCCTGTAAGCCGGGTTCTGTACGTCCTTTGCAGAACGTGACGACCATTCCTCTGGGACGGACGTTGCCGCCCGCCTCTAGCAACCAACCCGGGCGACAGTCCCGGAGACGGGTTGAAGGCAATAAGCTCGCGCTTGAGGCCTTCCGTCGCCCCTATTCGGTTTTGCTCCCGGCGGGGCTTGCCGTGCCCCGAACGTCGCCGCTCGGGCGGTGCGCTCTTACCGCACCCTTTCACCCTTACCGCTTGCGCGGCGGTTTGCTTTCTGTGGCGCTATCCCTGGGGTCGCCCCCGCCGGACCTTAT
>JBPFDX010000071.1:0-55331 GCA_051061385.1 Methylocystis sp. | reverse complement strand
CTATTTCTGGACAACCCGGGGACAACAAAAATCGGTGCAATGGGGCGATATTCGCCGATAGCACATGATATAGCCATTTCTATCAATAGCAAGGTTTTCTTGGGGATTATTTGTCAAGCTGATAGCCGCTGTTGTCAGCTGCTATAACATAACACGAAATTCGTAATGATGGGGTCGGGGGTTCGAATCCCTCTTGCGGCACCAGCCGTCTTGATGAATTCATGTTTTCATACGGTTGCGCTTCAGGCTGTTAGCTGGACCTCGGCGTCCATCGCATCGATGGCGGTTTCAGTTGGATCGTCAGGTTTGCAATGCCCGCATCCTCGCACGTTCTTGAGGCCAGTTCCGCGGGCGACTGCAAACGCTTTTTCGCTATTTGGCTGTGGACCGAGCCATTCCGTAGCGAGATGTGCTTTTAGTCCCGGCCTTCGCTGGCCCTTTCCTTCATTGCAGTGAGGACATGACCCTTTGTGAACGGTCGCCGACCGGTAGGCTGGGGCCAAGAATACATAAAAGTTCATGACTGGCTTCTCCGCCGCGATCACCGCAACAGCTACGACCTGCGATCGGGCTTTCAGCTTGCTTAGAGCTGCACGATTAGAGCGTCCCGAGCGAAGCTGTGCTTGCGAGGACTTCTGGCGTCACGGCTATCGTGCCTTGATCTGAAATTGCTTCACTCAGCATTCATCATGAGAGGAGTTTCAGCGGCTTCGCCCGGCTAGCCGCACCGGCGGCCATCGCCTCCCGAAAAACGGCGCTGCCCTCATCGCCATGCCGGCGCAGAAGTCGGCGTGCCGCTTGAATGACTCGTGCATAGCCGCGACCTCTTCCCCGTCGCTGCGTCTGCAAACTCTACGATTGCTTCAGAAGGCCAGCTTTCAAGCCAGTCAGGATTAGTCTGCTCTTTCATGGCGAAAGTCCTGTGTGCTCAACTCCGTCTAGCGCTCTTTGAGCGCACGACATCAGGGCCGATGCTGGCGCATTCCGCTCAGCGGTGAAATGCGCGCGCGCACATTTGCGCCAAGAAGGGCCCAACCTTCCTCGCGCTGCAAACGCAGAATGTCGCCTGCGGTCGATCTTGACGACAGCTCCTCGAGGGCGGAACTTGCCGCTTTATCCGAGACGGTGGAGGGTTCAAAGATGACAAGCCCTAACGATTGCGCCTCCGACGCCGCCGTTCTGAGAGAAATTCGTGAACTCACGGGACGCATCGGCGACCAGCGCATTCAAACCATCCTGCGATCCGTTATTGACGCAGTCGCCCTCAATCCTCAGCCGCTGCCGCCTCGCGCGCATGAATTGCTGCAGGCGGTGGTCAATGCGCTTAACCCGCAGCCGTTGCCGCCTGGGCCATCCTGAGACGCGGGATACGCCGGTTCCACGACGACGCCGAACGCGGCCAGAAGATCCGGCTGAAGCAACAGCATCGTCTCGCCCATGTCTGCGAGACTATGGCGGGTAAGAGCCGCCGTCGGTCATGTATCCCCCGCTCGCGCGAAACGCCGGTTCACAATTTCGCGAATCTATGCGCCGGGGCGGTTCGCGAAATGAATCAGCCCAGGTCAGCGATCCATGTCCCGCAGCGCCGTCAGCGACTCGGGCAGGACCTGCCCGCCGTCGATCACCAGCGTCTGGCCGGTGATGTAGGCGGCTTCGTCGCTGGCGAAGAACAGCGCGGCGTTGGCGATGTCCTCGACGCGCCCTAACCGGCGTTGCGGGATCGAGGCCGTCATCTGCGCCAGATAGTCTTCGCCGAGTTCATCGAGCCCTTCGGTGCGCACATTGCCCGGCAGAACGGCGTTGATGGTGATTCCGAGCGGCGTCAGTTCCAGCGCCGCCGTGCGCATGAAGCCAAGCTGTCCCGCCTTGCTCGCCGCATAATGCGTCCAGCCGGGATAGCCGGTAATGGGGCCGGTGATCGACGAGGTGAGCACGATTCGCCCGCGACCGCTGCGCGCCAGCGCAGGCGCGCAGGCCTGCACGCTCAGAAAGGCGCCGGCGAGGTTGGTGGACATCACCTCGTTCCACTGCGCCAGAGTCATCTCCATCATGGGAGCGGCCGGAAAGACGCCGGCGTTGGCGCAGAGAATATCGACGCCGCCATGCCGCTCAAGCGCCGCGGCCGCCATCCGCTCGACATCGTCGGGATTGCCGACATCGGCGGCGAAACCGCTGGCGCGTCCGCCCTCCGCGCAAATTGCGGCCGCCGTCGCCTCGGCCTGCGCGAGGTCACGGCCGACGACGAGGACCTGCGCGCCCTTAGCGGCGAAAACGCGCGCAATGCCGCGGCCGATGCCCCGACTGCCTCCGGTGACGATCGCGGAACGACCGGAGATTGACGTCAGCATGTGACAGAGCCTCGCTGCGGCTTCCGCGCGATCACGATCAAAACGCTCCGAGAGCGCCCCAGTTGAAATGATAGTTCACGCCCACACGAACGACATGACCGTCGAAGCGCGTCCTTGCCTGCGTGGCGTTGGCGACCAACAGATTGGTCAGCTGCCAGTCCGTGGTGACCGCGACCGGATATGTGGCGGCGCCAAGATCGAAGTAGAGATATTCAATCCTCGCGCTCCATTGCGGCCAGAACATCCATTCCAATCCGCCGCCGGCCGTCCAGCCGACGCGCGTTTGCGAAAACCGTCCCTGATTGGCGCCGATCAGCAAGAAGCCGGGGAAATCATTGGGCACGGTCTGGAAGAAATTCGTCGTCGACGTCGCCTGACCATAGGCAAGTCCGCCCGTCGCATAGGCGAGCAATGTCGGCGTGATCAGATAGCCGAGCCGCCCACGCACCGTGCCGAGAAAATCCAGCGACTTGTTGCCCGAGACGCTCGTCAGCAGGCTCAGTCCCCCCGCTGGCGCGGGCGAAAGCAAGGTTGAGCCAGCGGCGCCGCTGGCTCCGGCGACGCCCTGGATGTCAGCTTCCACTCCCGCGAGAAATGCGCCGAACTGCCAGTCATAGCCGACTTGCCCGCCGCCGATGAAGCCGCCACCGTTCGTAGAGACGACGCCCGACCCCGCGATCGCCGAAGCCGCCGCCCATGGAATGTTGTCGGCGCCATTGATGACTAACGGCGCGGAAACGAAATTGGTCGCGTTGCTGGCGGCCCATGCGCCGCCTGCATTCAACCCGGCATGAAAACCGGTCCATAGAGGCGGCGGAGGCGGCATATAGGCCGGCGGCGCCTTGCTGGAAGGAAGATCAGCGGCGAAAGCCGACCCCGTTACGAGCGCCAGCGCCATTAATGCGCCTGTGAAGAATTTATCGACCATTTCGTCCTCGGCGATGCAATCGAACTGCAGAAAGCTTGGAGGATAACTGAGCAAGAGGAGAGGCTTTTCGCAATTCGAACCTGACGCATCGATCGCGCGCCGACGTTGTTTCGTGACCGATGTGCCAATTCTGCAACAGCAATGTCTTGCCGTGACGCGCGCGCCTGCACCAATAACCGCCGGATTCGCTGACGCGGCTGGAAGCACTTCACGATGCCGCCGGCTGGATGTTTGGACTGCGTCTCTTCAGAAGCTGTGCGCTGGAAGCGCCGAACGATTCGCGCGCGAACGCCGACGACTGATTCCAGTCGCGCCGATGTCGTTCGGCCAAATCGCGCACCCATCAGACACATGCGCGGAAATGTCTGTAATCCCGTTGAGATCGTGTCGCAGGCGTGGCCATTTTTAGGCCGCTTTCGTATCGCTCTGATAAGGAACGGTAAGCGGATCCGAGTCGTTGTCCTCACAAGATCTCGGACCCCGAATTGTTTTCTTGCCTAAGCCTTGAAAGGATCTGTTGATGGAACGTCGTGAATTCATCTCCACGCTGGGCGTCGTCGCCGCCGCCATGTCGGCAACTTCCGCGTTCGCCGAATCAGGCGGCAAGAAGCCGGCGGGCGCCGAGCACATGCATCCGGCGCTGTACAAGGCGCTTTCCGAAGCGGCCTCAAAATGTGTGTTGGACGGCAACAACTGCCTGCGTCACTGCTTCGGCATGCTGTCGATGAAAGACACGAGCATGGCGGAATGCACGAAGGCTTCCTTCGATGTGATCGCCGCCTGCGGCGCGCTTGAAACGCTCGCGTCGGTCAATTCGACTTCGACGCCGGCGCTCGCCAAGGTCGTTATGGACATGTGTCTCGCCTGCAAGAAGGAATGCGACAAGTTCCCGCAATATTCCGAATGCGTGGACATGGGCGCGGCGTGCAAGGCGTGCGCCGACGAGTGCCGCAAGGTCGCGGCGTAAGCTACGCGCTTCGGCTGCCGCGTTTCGAACGAACGCTGCAGCCTCAGCGCACTTGATCCGCTGAGGCAAAGCGGCTGGGCGACTGCCCAGTGACGCGCGCCATTCGCTTTTTCATTCCCGCTTCAGATTCGGCATGTCGGCGTCGATATAGTCCTTGATCTGCTTTGCCCAGATCCGATTGGCGAGGCCCGTCGGGTGTCCGTCGCCGGGGATGATCAGGCTGTTGGGCGGATAGGCGCTGGCGTCGATCATGGCGTTGAGGACCAGCAACCCGCCTTCGCGCAGCTTGCGCATGATGTCTTCATTTCCGTACCCGGGCCCCAGCCGATAACGCGCGCTCGCAAGATCGTCCGGCAGAAAAAGGATCAGCGTCGGCGCCCCATATTTCCGTCGTGCGACCTCGCCAGCCTTGGTCAGAATCGCGATGTAGCGATCGATGTCGGCTTCCTCGAGCGTGCGCTCGCGCCATTCGAAGAAATATTTGAACGCTTCCGTCGAACGGAAAATCGAGCGGAACACCCCTGCAACGCCCGGCGCCCGCGCCGAACATGGACCGCGGTAGACGACCTCGCCCGCCTGCAGCTCATAGCTCGGCGCATGCCAGGAGTTGCTCGTCACGCAGGACGTCCGCGCCGCATGCCACGGCGCCGTGAGCATGATGAACAGACGCGGATCCTGCTTCAGCAAACCGTCGAACGCATCGACTTCGAGCGCGCGCAGAAATTGCTGCGGACCGTAAGCCGTGACGGCGAAGTTGAGCACGCGATGCTTGCGATCCGTGATGTCGGCAAAGGATTGCGGCAGCGTCTCCTCGTCGTTGAGTCCGGCGCCGAAGGTCATCGAATCGCCGAAAAAGGCGATGGTCGGCCCCACCTCGGCGGAAACGACCTTGCGCATGAGATTGGCGTCGATCGTATTGGCGACGTCGTAGATGACGTCGCCATTCGCGGCGACTTTCTTCTCGTGAATGACGCCAGGCCGCGCCGGGCTCCATCCAAGCTCGGCCTTGGGCGCCCAGCTGCCTTTCTCTTTGAACGTCATGGGCGCGCCGGCGACTCGCCAGATCACGAGCTCCAGCACGACGAGGCACAACGCCAGCGACACGCCGGCGAGCGAGGCGTCGCGCGCGCGCCCGCGAAAGACGACGACAAAATAAAAGAACAGCGCAAACAGAATGAGATATGTCGTAAGGACAAGATAGCGCGACTGTTCAATCGAAACATATGCCGCCGCAAAGGCGCCAAGCGCGATGGCCAAGGCGGCCGCGGCGCGAAACACTGCAGACCTCATTCAGTCCAATCCCCCCAGATTGGCTAAACATTGTTCTCACAACGCGCCGCAAACGCGTGAGAAACAGCGGATGGTTAGACTATCCTTTGTGGCGTGACAATGAGCCGAAATAGCACGGCTGCAGGACGCAAGCCTGCGGCTTCTTGCCGTTGACGCTTTGAAATTCGCCATCACGAGCGCAGTCTCATGCGCCGCGAGAGAAGGGGATCGGGATGGACCGGGTCGAGGATCAGCCCGCCTATTGGAGCCAGGACGCTGCGACGCTGATGGCGGCGCTCGGCTCGGGACCGGCAGGGCTGTCGTCGGCGCGCGCCGCCGCATCGCTCCGCGAGCACGGGGCGAACGCCGTGGAGGACGCCGCACCGCTCAGCGCGCTTCGCCTGTTGTTGCGGCAGTTCGAAAGTCCCCTGGTCCTCATTCTGGTCTTCGCCGCGATCATCTCGCTTGTGCTGCGCGAGTGGGTGGACGCCACGATCGTTCTTGCGGTCGTGCTTGGCAGTTCGATGCTCGGCTTCTTTCAGGAATATCGCGCGTCTCAGGCCGTTCAGGAGCTCAAGCGCCGACTGGCATTGATGGTTCGGGTCGTTCGAGACGGCGTCGAACGCTCGGCGCCCTTCGCCTCCGTCGTTCCTGGCGACGTGATCCTGCTATCGGCAGGCAATCTTATCCCCGCCGACGGGCTGGTGTTGGAAGCCGCGGACTTCCTCGTCAGCGAAGCCAGCATGACCGGCGAATCGTTTCCGGTCGAAAAGCGGCCTGGCGTCGCGCCGCCCGACGCGCCACTTGCGGCGCGATCGAACGCCGTGTTTCTCGGCGCGTCGGTGCGCAGCGGAACGGCGAAGGTGCTGGCGGTGCGAACCGGCCGCCGAACCGAATTCGGCGCCATCGCAGCGAGGCTCGCGGCGCGCCAGCCCGAGACTGACTTCGAGCGCGGCGTACGACGTTTCGGCTATCTGCTTATCCGGGTGATGATCGTCATCGTGCTCTTCGTGCTGACGGTCAATCTTGCCCTGCGCCGCCCCGCGCTCGAGTCGCTCTCCTTCGCCGTCGCGCTCGCCGTCGGACTCTCTCCGGAACTGCTGCCGGCAATCATCGCCGTCACGCTTTCCGCAGGCGCCCGAGCCATGAGCAAACGCGGCGTGATCGTCCGCCGTCTCGACGCGATCGAGAATCTCGGCAGCATGGATGTTTTTTGCACCGATAAGACCGGCACGCTGACGGAGGGCGTGATCGTTCTGCGCGAATCGCTTGATCCTCAAGGCCAAGTTTCGCAGCAAGTCAGACAGCTCGGCTATCTCAACGCCGCCTTCGAGACAGGGATCGAAAATCCGCTGGATGCGGCGGTCGTCGCGGCGGCCGAGAGCGAGGGAATGACCACGCGAAACTTTTCGAAAGTCGACGAGATTCCCTACGACTTCATGCGGCGCAGGCTCACAGTCGTGGTGTTCGACAACGCAAACGCCGCCGAACATCTCATCGTCACCAAGGGCGCTTTCGCAAATGTGCTGGCCGTATGCCAAAGCCTTTCGGTCGGAGACGCGGAACTTCCCTTGGATGCGGCGCGGCGCGAAGCGCTGGATCTAATCTTCCGAGAAAAGAGCGCCGAAGGCTTTCGCGTGCTCGCCGTCGCGGCGCGCCGCACCGCCCCGCGCGCAACCTACACGCGTGACGATGAAACGGACATGACGTTTCGCGGCTTCCTGGTTTTCTACGATCCGCCCAAAGCCGACGCCCAGTCGACGATCAAGGATCTTGCCGCGCTCGGCGTTCGCATCAAGGTCATCACCGGCGACAACCGCTACGTCGCGGCGCATCTGGCGCAGTCGATCGGGGTCGATCCAGGAGCGATGCTCACCGGCGAGCAGCTGGCGTCGCTCACCGACGAGGCTCTCTGGCATGTCGCACCGAAAGTAGATTTGTTTGTGGAGATCGATCCGCAGCAAAAGGAGCTGATTGTCCGGGCGCTGCAGCATGCCGGCCATTCCGTCGGCTATCTGGGCGACGGGATCAATGACGCGCCGGCGCTGCACGCGGCCGACGTAGGCATTTCCGTCGAGGGCGCGGTTGACGTGGCGCGCGAGAGCGCGGACATCATTCTGCTCGACCGCGATCTCGACGTCTTGCGCGTCGGAGTCGAGGATGGGCGGCGCACCTTCGCCAACACTCTGAAGTACATCTCCATCACGACGAGCGCCAATTTCGGCAACATGGTCAGCATGGCGCTGGCCACGCCATTTCTTCCGTTTCTGCCGCTCGCCGCCAAGCAGGTGCTGCTCAACAATTTCCTTTCGGATGTGCCGTCGATCGCGATCTCGACGGACAATGTCGACGCCGAAAGCGTGATGCGGCCGCAGCGCTGGAGCATCGCGAACATCAGACGCTTCATGATCGTATTTGGGCTGATCAGCTCGATCTTCGACATCTTGACGTTCGTCATATTGCTGCAGTTCTTCCACGCGGAGCAGCCAGTCTTCCAAACGTCCTGGTTCGTCGTTTCGCTGCTCACTGAACTCGTCGTGGTTCTGGTGCTCCGCACCCACAAATTTTCATTGAGCAGCCGGCCAAGCGCTCTGCTCCTGTGGTCGACGATTGCCGTCAGCGTGCTGGCGCTTGCCTCTCCATTCCTGGGAAAATTGAGCGCCGTTTTTGGCTTTACCCCGCTTCCGGCGTCTTTGTTCGGCGCGATCGGCGCGATCGTCCTTGGCTACATCGCCGCGACGGAAGCCGCTAAGGCCTGGTTCTTCCGGCGCGCAACCTAGCCTGCCGACGAAATCTCTTTGTCCGCCTGAGCGGCCGAACGCCGACGGGCCGGCGCAAGACGCGGAAGCATCGAAATGACCTCGCCGTCGTCAAAGAACTCTTCATCGCTGTCGTCATTAGCGTCCTGCTCCCGGAGCCGGACGCGCGCCAGATCGCGGCGGACGATGAAGATGAACATGACGAAGGCGCAAATCGACAGAGCCCCGACGATCACGTCGAGCGCCACGAATGTGAGCAAGCGTCGCGACGCGAGTTCATGTCCCATGAACGCCGCAAAGAGCGACCAGCCCATCACCAGCAGCCGAAGCCCCTTCGGCTCGAACCCGCCGTGCGGCTGCGCGCCGCCATGGATCACCACGAGCAGATATTTGTATGAACTCAGCAACAGATAGAGAGAGAGCACGAGCAGCGCGGAGGGAACGGTGAAATAAGGCGAAAAGCCAAGCGCCATGATGATCAGCGTTTGAGCGACGAGGTCCGCGGAGTTGTCGATGAAATAGCCATAGAGCGGACGCGCGGCGCCGCGTCGTTCCGAAACAGCGCGCACCAGGCCTTCGCTGAGCCAGTTGCAGGCGAGCCCGAGCGCCACAAGCCCGAGGAACCAGTTGGACCACCGGCTTGCGACAAATCCGACGGCGACGCAGACGGCGCCGGCGAGTCCGGCATAGGTAAGATGATCCGGAGATATAGCTCCCGGAATCCGCCGCGCGAAGCCGGCGAGGAACTCGTCTTCAGACGACTGGCCTTCGTTATCGCTGAGGTTGGGCACTACGACCTCGGTCAATGCGCGCCAATCAGATGTGACGGCGATATGCGATTGATTGATCCCGCGCCGCTGCGGGATAACCACGCCATTTATCGGAAATAATCCTAAACATTTTGGACGTTTAGGGGGGGAGGGTCAATCGATTTTGTCGGCTTATGCCCGCCTTCAATCGTCGGCGAAGTTTGTCAGATTCTCGCCAGCGACTGCGCGGAAGAGCCCGCTCGCCTTTCGCCGCGCTCCGGCGCAATTCACCCGATCACGGCCGACAATCCCGCCGTTTCAATCGTGTGACGCGCGATCATCGCTTCTTCGTCGGTCGGCGTCACGTAAATCGGGATGCGCGATCGGGACGCGGAAATGACGGCGTCGCTCCGCGAATTGGCTGGGGCGTCGAGCGCCAGCCCCAGCCAGCCGAGCCCATCGACCACGCCGGCGCGAACGCGCGGCGAGCGCTCGCCAATCCCAGCGGTAAATACGAGCGCGTCGAGTCCGCCGATCGCGGCCGCCAGCGCGGCGATCTCCATCCTGATGCGATGAATGAAGTAAGCGATCGCGGCCTGCGCACGCGGCTCTTCGGACGCCTCGAGCGCGCGCATGTCGTGCGAAACGCCCGAGAGGCCAAGAAGCCCCGAGCGTTCGTAAAGCAGGCGCGACAGCTCTTCGGGTGTCATCGCGTCACTTTGCAGCAAGTAGAGCAGCAGTCCCGGATCGATCTGCCCGCAGCGGGTGCCCATCGGCAGGCCCTCGAGCGCCGAGAAGCCCATGCTGGTGGCGATCGAGCGGCCGCCCTTCATCGCGCATAGCGATGCGCCATTGCCGAGATGCGCGACGATCACGCCGCCTTCGGCGTGGATCGGATCGATCTGACGCAGACGCCGGGCGATATATTCATAGGACAAGCCGTGGAAGCCGAAACGGCGCAGCCCACGCTCGTAATACGCATACGGAAGCGCATAGGCGTCGTCGACGAAGGCGTGTCCTCGATGGAAAGCCGTGTCGAAACACGCGACCTGCGGCACGTTCGGGAACGCCTCCCGAGCGCCCTCGATGCCGGCGATGTTGTGCGGCTGGTGGAGCGGCGCGAGCGGGATGAACTCCCGCAGTTGCGCGATCGTTTCCGCGTCGACGATAATCGGCGCGGCGAACCGTAGCCCGCCATGCACGACGCGGTGCCCGATCGCGCTCACCGCCCCCGCCGGATAGGCGTCGTCGATCCACTCGAAAATCGCCGCGATCGCCTGCCGATGGGTGAGCGATCCGGCGAGCAGTCGATCGCTCGCTTCGCCGTCGACGACGGCGACGCGAAAGCGCGGCTTCGCGCCGAGTCCTTCGACGGCGCCCGAGACGATCAGGCGCGGCCAGTCCTCATCCGCCGCAAACAGCGCGAATTTCACCGAGGACGACCCGGCGTTGAGCGTGACGACGCGGTCGGCCATGTCCCCTCACCTCTTCAGGCGCTACCAGACACGCCGGCGTTTCTCCGCCTCGAAGGTCTTGCCGAGGTAGACGACGCGCTCCAGCCGCAAGTCGCCCTTGGCCAGGAACGCGTCCGGACGGAGCTTCAATTCGCCATTCTCGAATTCCAGGCCCAGCAGCGCATAGGCGGCCGACAGCATTCGGGCCGCGGCGCCCGTATACCAGCCCCAGCCGCCGCGTCCCTCATAGCCTTCGCCGCTATACACGTCGGCCGGCTGCTGGTGCGGCGGCAAGCCGTAAATGTCGGCTGCGGCGGGCGTCGCGAGCTTGGAGATCGGCGAGATCGCGATCCAGGTCTCGAACGCCTTTTTGAACAACTCGTCGGCGGCGCGCGAATCGCCTTCCTGCTGCGCCTGGGCGGCGAGTTTCGCCAGCGCGTCAACGAACCAGGAGACGCCATGCGAATATTGGCCGCCGTTTTCACGGACGCCTGGGGGGTATTCAGCGCTGCGCCCGGGATAGGGGCGCGAATGTTCGTCGTAAGGCGGATGGACGAGCAGCACGCGATCGCCGAGGCCGAGGACCGCAAGCGCGTTCTCGATCGCCTCGCGACCGCGCGCTGCGTCGACGGCGCGCGTCAGAGTCGGCCATGAGGACGTCATCGCGCTCATCGGCGCGACCTCCTCGCCGTCATCGGCGTAGGCCCGGATATAGCGGTCCCCGCGCCAGCAGCTTTCCAGAGCGGCGCGAAGCTTCCCGGCGCGTTCGAGATAGCGCTCGGCGCGGCCCGCGTCGCCCTTCGCCTCGAACAGCGGGGCGATGTCGAGCAGGATGCCGTGCAGAAAGAAGCCCAGCCACACGCTCTCTCCGCGTCCGTCTTCGCCGACGAGATTCATCCCGTCGTCCCAGTCGCCGGTTCCCATCAGCGGCAGGCCATGCGCGCCGAACCGGTCGAGCGTCCAGTCGATGGCGCGGGCGCAGTGGCCAAGTAGCGTGTCCTTGTCGCGCGATGTTAGCGGCACGGTGGCTTCGCCCTCCTGATCTTGCGGAACAGGATTCGCTTCGAGGAAGGTCTCCACCTCGTCGAGGATGCGGTAGTCGCCGCTCCCGCGCACATAGCGGATCGTCACATAGGGCAGCCACAGATGAGGATCCGAAGAATGCGTGCGGTCAGCGAGCCCAGTGCCGCCGTTGGGGGCGCGATGCCACCATTTGCAGGCGTCCCCCTCGATGTATTGATGCGCGGCGTGCAACAGTATCTGCGCGCGGGCGCGTTCTGGCGCGAGATGGATGAGCGGTATGACGTCCTGCAGCTGATCGCGATAGCCCGTCGCGCCGGAACGCTGCGAGGGGCCCGTGCGTCCCCACAATCGCGCGGCGAGCAATTGATAGGGCAGCCAGTCGTTGACCAGTCGGTCGAAGTCCGGACGATTGGTCTTGATGCGCAAGACCGACAGTTGATCGTCCCAGGCGCGCGTATTTGCGGCGAGTTCGGCATAGGCGTGCTGAGGATCGCGGGCGTATTCCGCGAGCCGCCTGGCTTCTTCGATCGTGGTCGTCTGTCCGAGCGCCACCACGACGACGGCCTCTTCTCCCGCAGGCACGTCGAGGGCGCCGCTGAAGGCGGCGACTTTTCGTTCATGCGCGGGCGCGCCCGCGTCAGGATGGCCGTGCTCGACCATGTAAGGCAGGTAAGGGTCGCGGCTTTCATGACCGAGGAAACGACGGCGTGACGTCTCGGCGAATTCCGCCGGCAGCGAAGTCGTCACAAAGGCCCAGCCCTTCACGAAATTATTGCGAGGGTTGCGGAAGTAAATCGAATGCACGTTCTCGTCGATCAAGGATTCCAGCGCGCCGAGACTTTCATTCGGCGTTTCCGCCAAAACGATCTCCATCGACGGCGTGATCTGCAGCAGACGCTCGTGATCGGTCTTGTTGCGGATCTTCAGGATCTTGAATTCGATCGGCTGCGTTGGGCTGACGAACACCGTCATCTCGAGCTGGAGATGATCGCACTCGGCGTGGAAAACGGCGGCGCCCGGCGAATACGTCACCTGATATTCGGCGTCGCGACGGCGCAGGGGCACGAACGTCGGACTGTGCGCGTCGGTGCGGGCAAGATCATAGACGTAGATCCTCTGCCCCGCCGGCGCCATGCGGCCCGCGCCCATGCGAAACGGCGTGAAGCTGTTCAGCCGCGAATTGCCGTGGAACGAAAAAATCTCGCCGTCATTGGTGAGCACCGCGCCCTGCCCGAAGGCGTTGGCGATGACATGCGCGAAAGGACGCGGCGTCCCCGGCGCGAGCGTGACGCTGCGCCCATCCTGAGAAAAGGCATAGCGCTGCTTTTTTGGCGGCGGCGGAAGGATGAGCCCGCGGCGACGCGACAGCGCCTTGTCGAGCGTCTCGGGCGCGACGGGGGCTATGCCCAGATGCCTGGCGATGGAATCCGTCGCCCGCCCCATGTCGCGCGCCCATCCGTCGACGATGATCAGCTCAGTCGCGCCGGCGGCGGCAAGCTCGACTTCGACCCGCAGACTGGCGCAGGGCTCGAAACCGTAAAGCAGGCCCTCGTCTTTCGGATCGCGCGGCCCCGCCAGCCCGAGCAGGCTGTCGGGCGCGTGCACCGATCCCATGCCATAGAAGCGCGATTTCACGTCCTCATAGCCAAGGACCGTGATCTTCGCGTCCGCGCCAGCCCCGATAGCGTGGAATCCGATCTCCGGCGACAGCCTGCGTTCCGACTGACGACGCGCCCCGCCCTTCAGCAAACGGTTCTGCGCAAAGATCGCGTTCAGCGACCGGACGTACCAGGTGCCGATGTGAATCGCGTTGTAGGCGGCGTCGCGCAGCTCGACCCCGGTCTCGTTCAGCACCCACTCGCGCAACGACGCCAGCACCAACTTGCGATGACGCTGCTCGAGATTGACGATCTTGAGTTTCGTGATCTCCACGGCTTCGTCCGCCGCGAGCGCCACGCGCGCCTCGACCGCGAAGCCGTTGCGCTCCGCCATGAAGAACAGGCAGTTCTCGCCAGCGTCGGTGAGCGACGCCTGCGCGGCTCTGCAGCGCGTCGGCGCCTCGCCGATCGACCATAACTCGCCCCCGTCCTCGCGCAGAAAGAGGAACCGGCCGCGCGGGTGCGCATGATCGTCCGGGCGCCGCGTCAGGTCGATCGGAGGGCCGCCGCGCGCCACGCCTTCAATACGGATGGCGCCCTGCCCGTCCTGAAACCACTCGCTGGTCATCAGCCCGTTGGTCAGCTTCAACGGCCGCGACCCCGGGACGCCGCCCGCGCCAGTGATGCCTTCGATCGTGACTTTCTGGGCGCGCGCGAGTCGTCCCAGAAGGAAGATGACGAGGCCGAAGGCGACGATGCCGGCGTAGATCAAATAACCGCTGACCAGATAGGCGTAGGACGGCGGCCGCGTATGCGACATCTGCTCGGCGGCGCTCCAGGCGCTGTCCCATTCGGCGCCGCGGGGAATATAAAAGGGCAACAGCAGCGGGGCCCAGGTGCCGAAACGGCGAATGCCTTCAGGGATCGCGCGACTGGTTTGCGCCTTTCCAAGAAAGCGCGCCGCTTTCTCGTCGGCGACGTCGCCGCCCACGAACGACAGGTTGACGAGCGTCGCGACGCGCAGGCCCATATGGTCGAACCAGATCAGCACCCGCAGCGCGTCATAGGCGAGCAGCGCGGTGAAGATGTCGAGGCTCCAGGCGCGGAAATCCGAGTCCGGCAGAATGTAGCTCATCCAACTCGCGACGCCGGTGCGGATGAGGCCGTCCTGATTGTACCAGGCGGGGTCGGGCGAAGCCTTCAGGAAGGAATAGATCACCGGCGCCATCCAAAGGCCCCAGCGCAGAACGCGCACGGCGTTTTCGATGAGCATGTCGAGTCCCTGCCAGCTCGCCAGCTGACGAAGCGGCTGCAGGCTGCGCTCGACGAGCGCCGTCAGGAAGAAAAGATTGATCGAAAAGAGCGGCGCCGCGAACACCCACTGGATGACGCCCGAGAGCGACTCGTCGAACAGCAGCCGCACGCCGCCGTCGACCACGCCGAGATCCGTCGCGCCCCACTTCGAGAACAAGGGGCGAATGACATAATCGGCGAGCGGGCGCTTGTCCGCGCCATAGTCGAGTGACGTGTAAGCGAAAAATTTCGCGGTGATGTTCTCGACCTGGCCAGCGTCGAGATACCAGGCGACCGCGCCGGCGACGAGCGCGCCGAGAACGGCGCCGAGCGAATAGACCCGCCAGCTGCGCAGATGCTGCCGGCGCCCTTGCGTCAACGCCGCGAAATCGATCGCTGCGTCGACGCCGGCGTAGGCGAGCGCGCCCGTAACGGCGCCGAACAGAAACCGCCCACCGCCACTCGCCTCGGGAAGCCCGATCATCAAGGCGAGTCCGATCGCCGCGCCGGCGACCCCGCCACGAAAATAATTCGAGGGGTGCAGGTAGAGCTCCTCGACGCGCGCGAAGAACGGCGGCGTCGAGTCGGTGCTCTCCACGATCCCCCGCGCGAGCGGAAAGAGCGCGGCGCCGATGAGCGCGCCGCCGATGGGGCCCGAAGCCGAAATCACCGTGACGGCCGGCGCGAAGGAGACGACCAGTCCCACCGCGAGCAACAGCGCCATGAAGACGAAGCCGTAGACAGCGCCCTTTTCGGCGCCCGTGCGCCAGTCGTTGAACACGACGACCTGCAACGAGGGCGTCGCTCGCAGCAGGCCGGCCATCGCCTGCGTCACAAGATAGGTCTGGCCCCAAAGCCCCGCCTGGGCGAGCGCCGCCGCCAGCGTCGCGACGAGCGCCGTCACCGGATAGGGCAAATAAGGCGCGACGAAATAGGAGACGGAGGTCGCGATATAGGGCGTCAGCGAAGCGACGAAGGCCGAGGCGAGCAAAATGCTGTGCGGCCGCCACTGCCGCGGAAGAAACCGACCGAGCGCGAGAGGGACGCCGACGACGATCGATTCATTGAGCAGAAACAGCACCAGCGTGCGCCCGGCGATCTTCTGAAACGCTTCCGGAACGTCGAGCCCCAGAAACAGCGCGCCGCCAATCTGGGTCACGGGCGGCGAACCGAGAGCGATCAGCAGGCTGAACTGCAGCGGCAAAATGAAAAGGGCGGCGCGAACCGCCATGCGCGAGCGCGCCCGCAGCGTGACGACGCCCGCAAGGTAGAGAATCGTGGCCGTCGCCGCGCCGACGGGCGAGAACCGGAAGAGTTCGGCGAGGGTCTCCGGCGATCGCCACAGCACGCCCGAGCGATCGCAGAGCAGCGTAAAGGCCGCGACGGCGAGGAAATCGACGGCGAAGTCCGCCGCCTGGCGCGCGCTTTCGGATGAGCGCCGCAGCACGAAAATCGACACCCCGGCGAAAAATCCGGCGACGATCGCGTGCTCGCCCCCGCCCGCCGCCTCAAGCGCCGCGAAGATGGCAAGGCCGACGCCGATCATGATGCGCTCGAACAATGCGCTGTTGACGTCCGATTCGCCCCGATTGGCGGCCATGGATTCCCTCCGCGCCTCTGTTGAATCCGGCTTTTCTTATCGTTAATGCCCGGAATCAGCGGCTATCGTATGGAATTGCTTGCCGGAGCCGGGGGAAAAAGTCGACTCCCGCGGCCCTTCGTCGCGCTCGCGCTTCGCACGGCCCCCGAGAGCCGCTATAGTCCACAGCGTGTATCGCCCCGGCAGCGTAACGAGGGCCTCAGCGAGTGGACGAGATGGAAGAGCCCCTGCCCGCGCCCCCAGCCGACACTCGCGACGCTGACCAAACAAACCTGCCCCCGACGCCGGCCGAGCGGCTCACCCTTCTCGTGGAGCGCGAACGCGCCGCCCGAAAAGGCGCGAAGGGTTCGCTCGATGAGCGCATGGCGAGTCTCGCCGGCGCGCTGCGCCGCGCCCGCCTGGAGAACGCCGAGCGCTCCGCCGCGATCAACGATTTACGCGCTGCGGAAATCGCGCGGCTGGAGATGCTCAGCGACGCGCTGGCCCCTGTGCTGGCGCAGGTGCCGCGCGACTGCGATATTTTCGACGTCGGAGTCGCGCCGACGGAACGACCGCGCCTGTTCATCGACCAGCTCGGCTTCGTCGAGATGGATCACGACCGGCGCACCTATCGTTTTCTACAGGATACGCGTCACGGCCGGGTGACGCTTCGCGAGAGCGACAGCATCGACGAGATCGTCGAAACGATCACAGGCTACATCGCGCACCGGCTAATCGAGCGCGAAAAGGCGCTGGCGGCCGATTATGCGAGCGGCGGCGCGGCGCAGGCGCTTGGCGTGAAGGTCGCCGCCGCGCGCGAGAAGGCGAACGCGCGCGAGGAAGACAAGTCTCTCGCCGGCAGGCTCACGCGCGCAGCCGCGTTCATCGCCGAATTTTTCGGCGCAGCCGCCTTCTTCGCCTTTTTGACGGTGCTGGCGGCATGGATCTATCGCGCCTATCTCGCAAGCTGAATATCACAGCTTCACCGATTCAAGCGCAACGACGTCTCCCGCCTCGTTGAATCCGCGCCTGTGCAGAAAGATGCTGAGGCCATCGCCTTGCCGCTCAATCTCGTAAAGATTGTAGGCGGCGCCCGGATGGTGACCGCCGGGCCGCGCCGAAGCCGACGCGACGCCAACGACCGGGATGCTGACCCCAGGTCCGGGCATCTGATGTAAACTCGGCTTGTGATTATGGCCATGCAGAATGAGTTCGGCGCCATGGCGCGCAATGACGTCTTCGAATTCCGCCGCGTCCTGCAGGCCGCGTAGCCGCTTGGCGCCGCCAACATGCGGCGGGTGGTGGAGGCAGACGACTCGCGCAAGCCCCTCCGCCTTGGCGCGCTCCAGCAGATCCGCGAGCGCCGCGCGCTGTTCGGCGCCGAGTCGGCCGGAAGCGACGAAGGGCGCCGTCGGCACGCCGGTGTCGAGACCGATCAGCGCGACGCCGTCGCGCCGCCGCAAATAGGGAAAGCCCGGGCCTTCGCTCTCGCTGGTGGTCCAGGGCGCGAAGACGTCGTGAACGAGATCGGTCACGCTCGCGACATAGGCGTCATGATTTCCGGGCGTGAAGCTGACTTCGCTTGGCGCGCCGAGGGTGGCGAGCCAGTCCTTGGCAAGGTCGATTTCGCCGGGAAGCCCAATGTTGACGATGTCGCCGGTCATGACGACGTGATCGGGCGCCTGCGCCTTGACGTCGGCGACGATCCTGGCGAGCACGCCCATGTCGTGCTGACCGCCGCGCTTATAAAGCCAGTTCACATAGCCCGTGACGCGCTTGCCAAGGAGCTCGGCGAGATTTGGCCGAGGAATTGGACCGATGTGCGCGTCCGACAGATGGGCAAGCCGAAAGTTCAAAAATCCTCGCTCGTCGCGTTGGTCGCGCCGAACCGAGCGGGCGGCGCTTCCCTCACTGGGGTAGGCCGGGGACACTAGAGGTTTCGCGCCTCATTTGCCATAGTTTGCGTCGATTGGAGGCGGTTTTGACGAAGGTTGAGGCGGCGCGCGCGGCGCCATCGGCGCGCGCTCGTTTTGCATCTCGGCTCATCGCGTTCGGCGCACGCTTTCAGCGTCCGATGACGCTGGGCGTGCGTGGCCTCGTCCTCGACGAAAATAACCGCGTGCTGCTGGTTCGGCATACTTATGTCGATGGCTTTTATTTGCCCGGCGGCGGGGTCGAAAGCGGCGAAACGCTTGAAGAAGCGCTCAGGCGCGAGCTGAGCGAAGAAGCGAACGTCCTGCTCGACACGCCGCCTGAATTGTTCGGCGTCTATCTCAATCGACGCTTTTCAATGCGAGATCATGTGGCGCTTTTCGTCGTGCGCGCTTTTCGTTTGACCCACCCGCGCGCGCCAGATCGGGAGATCGCCGAGGCCGCCTTCTTCGACCTTGACGCCCTGCCCGCGGATACGACGGCCGCGACGCGGGCGCGGCTGTCGGAGGCGTTGGAGAAAGCGCCGGTTTCGCCCTATTGGTGACGCGTCGCCCAGGGCTCAGACTTCGGTCAGAGCGCGCAGATCGCGCCAGCCATACGCGATATCAGGAAGCGCGACGCCTTCAATCTCCCACACGCCCTCGACGCCGACGGGCGCGGCGCCAAGCGCTTCATAAAAGCCGCGGGCCTTCGGAGCGTCGCGCAACACCCATACCGCGGCGTTTGAGCAGCCGACGCTGAGGAGGTGATCCGCGAGCCGCGCCATCAAGCGTCTGCCCAATCCACGGCGCTGCGCGCGCCGCAGCAGGTAAATGGAAGCGATGTCGCCCTCGAAGCCGAGCGGCGTGAGCTTGGGATTGGACTGGCGGCTGCAGCGGGCGAAACCGACCGCCGCCTCGTCCTCGAGAGCCACGAAGGCGGCCTGATCGGCGTCGCTCGAGCCGATCCGCTCCTGCCAGCGCCTTGTCCAGTCGTCCAGATCGATGGCGGCCAGCGCTTCGGCACGCATGACCCCGGCGTAGGTCTCCCGCCAGGCGGCGGCGTGGGTCTCGGCGATCGAACGGGCGTCATCGACGCTCGCGCGGCGCAAGCGATACTCCGCCATGGGCTCCTCTCCGCCTTCAGGCTCGCACGGCGGCATGCCGCGGCGCAACGAGCGGTTTTGCCGCGCTGACGGCGCGTGATATGGCCTGCGCCCAGGGCCAAGCCAGCACATGATCGATCTCGCCGTAAAATTTGCGCCGCTTACCGCCGCCGACGATGCGCATATCGAGAAGCTCGACGAGCGCGCCTTCGGTCCCGGCAGATATGCGCGCACGGCCTATCGTCTGCGCGAGGGCGTCGAGCCGGACCGCACGCTGTCCTTTGTCGCGCGGATCGGAACGCTGCTCGTCGGCGCCAATCGCATGACCCCCATCCTCGTGGGGGCGACGCCCGCGCTTCTGCTTGGGCCACTAACCGTTGAGCCGGCGTTCCGCCAGCAGCGCGTCGGCGAAACGCTCGTCAAATACTCGCTGGACGCGGCGCGCCAGGCCGGCCATGGGCTCGTCCTGCTCGTCGGAGACGAGGAATATTACGCACGGCTTGGGTTCGCGCGCGTGCCGCGCGGCAAGATCACCATGCCGGGCCCCGTCGACCCCGAGCGGCTGCTCTATTGCGAACTCCGGCCAAGCGCATTCGCTGAGGCGAACGGCAGAATGCGGCGCCTATGACCGCGCGCGTCCAGACCATCATCGAGAAATATGATGCGCTCGTCGCGAAAGGCGCGCTTGAGCGTGACGCGTCGCAGCGCGCGGCGATCGAGACGCTGCAGGCGCTCGCCGACGCCCTCGTCGGCCGCAAGCCCAAGGGCGCGGGCTTGAGGCAGGCGATCCTCGCGACCTTGCGTCCACGGCCCCGGCGGGTGCGCGGCCTCTATCTCTGGGGGTCCGTCGGGCGCGGCAAGACCTTCCTGATGAACCTGTTCTTCGATGCGCTTCCCGTCGACAAGAAGAGACGCGCGCATTTTCACGCATTCATGGTGGATGTGCATGATCGGCTGCATCGGCTGCGCAGGCGCCCAAAGGGTTGCGATTCCGATCCGGTCACCTGCGTAGCGCAGGAGATTGCGCAGGAAACGCGCGTGCTCTGCTTCGATGAATTCGCTGTGAACGACATCGCTGACGCGACGATCCTCGCGCGGCTGTTTTCTTCGCTGCTCGCGTCGGGCGTGGTCGTCGTCGCAACCTCCAATGTTGAGCCGTCGCGGCTCTATGAAGGCGGCCGCAACCGCGACTTGTTCCTCCCGTTCATCGCCCTGCTGCAGGAGCGACTGGATATCCTGCGCCTCGAGGCGGCGAGCGACTATCGCCAGCGACGCGAACATCTCGGCGAGGTTTATTTCACGCCCGCGGACTGTCGCGCGAGAGCGGCGATCGACGCGCTCTATGCGACGCTCGCTGACGGCGCCGTGGAAACGCCGATCACGATCGAAGTCAAGCGACGACGCATCGAAATCCCGCAGACGGCCGGACGCGTCGCGCGCATGAATTTTGCAGCGCTTTGCGGTCAGGCGCTGTCGGCGGCGGACTATATGGCGCTCGCAGAGAAATTCGACGCCGTCATCGTCGAGAACGTTCCGGCGCTGGCTGCCGAACAGCGCAACGAGGCGCGCCGCTTCATCACGCTGATCGACGTTCTATACGAGGCGCGCGCCCTGCTGATCGTTTCCGCTGCGGCCGAACCTTTCGATCTCTATCGCGCGGCGTTTGGCGCCGAGGCGCGCGAATTTGAGCGCGCCGCGTCGCGACTGATCGAGATGCGCGGAAAGGATTACATCGAGGCCCGCGCGCGGCTCACGGCTTCGACATGCATTCCTTGATATCGCTTTCTTTCTTCATCTGCTCGAACCGGTCGACGCAATAGCGCGCGAGATCGGCGCGTTTCGTAGGATCCGTCGCCGCGGCGCGAATTCCCATTGCGCCGTCGAGCAGCTCCTTTTGCGCTTCATGAACCTGACGAGGCTGCAACTGGCCCGAGCAGGCTTCATAGCGCTTGAGCAAGGCGTCGCATTCCGGGACGCCAGTCGAGTCGACGGCGAAGGCGGGCGTGGCGGCGAGCAGAAAAACGGAAGCGAGACGATATTTCACGGGCGCGGATCCCTCCGGTTTAGGATCCGCGGCATATAGCATTTCGTTGGCGGCAGAGGGCAAAAGAACGAGAGCGGCGGGCCTTTCTTTGGACCCGCCGCCCCGAGGGCTCCGGCGTCTGTTGTCTCGCGGACGCCGGAGGTTCTGGCGTCGACGCTTACAACCCTGCGAGATAGCGCGTCGGGTCGACCGGCGTCGAACCCTTGCGCAGCTCAAAGTGAAGCTGCGGCGAGCCGACATTTCCTGACTGGCCGGATTTAGCGATCGTCTGACCGCGCTTGACCTGGTCCCCGCGCTTCACGTCGATCTCGCCATTGTGGGCATAGGCGGAGACGAATCCGTTCGGGTGACGAATGAGCACGAGATTGCCGTAGCCCTTGAGCTCGCTGCCGGCGTAAGCGACGACGCCGCCTTCCGCAGCCTTGACCTGAGTGCCCTCCGGCACGGCGATGTTGATCCCGTCATTCCCGCCGGACGAGAAGCCCTGGATGATGCGTCCTCGCGCTGGCCAGCGGAACTCCGGCCGGCTTTCGTCCGAAGCGACCGCTTTGTCAGTCGCGGGTGGGATGGAGGCGGTCGCGGTGGTGTCGACCTTGCGAGTTTCGGCCGGCGCTTCAGCGACGACCGGCTTGCTGCGCGCTTCCGGCGCTTCCGCCTGAACCTCGGCGGGAGCGGTCGAAGGCGCCGCTCGGGCAATCCGCTCGGTCTTCACGGCGCGCGCCGGCGTGGCGGCGGCGATGCGCGGCTCCGCCTTGACGAGCGTCTTCTCGGGAGCGGCCTTAGCGAGGGCCTTTTTGTCGACCGGCTTGGCTTTCGCCGTTTCCTGCTTCGCCGGTTCGGCTTCGGTCTTCCGCAGCGGCTTCGCGGGCTCCGCCGGCTTGGCGGCGGCCACGGGCTTGGCGGCGATGGGCTTAGCCACTGTCGCGGGCGCTGGCGCGGGCGCGGCTGCCGCAGTTCGAACCGGAGCCGCCGGGGCGCGGGCTGTGGCCACGGGCGCGGCGCCTGCGCGGTAGACCGGAATCACGAGGCGCGAACCGGGCTGGATCTGCGACGCGACATTGTAGCCGTTGGTCCGCATCAGCGCGTCGGCCGGAACGCCATAACGGGTGGAGAGCAGCGCCGCCGTTTCGCCCTGGGCGACGATGATCGGCGTTCCGCCTTCGGCGCTCCAGTGGCCGGCCCCGGCGGCGGCGACGCGCGGCGCGGCGGCGTTCGTCGGGGGCGTGCGGGCGGCCGAAGCGACGGCGCCCGGAATGGGCGCGCTAGCGGTCGGCGCGGGCAAGGGTCGAGACTCTACCGCCGATGAAGGCGCGCTCTGCGCGGGCGCGGAAGCGATGGCGCCCACCGGCGACCGATCAATCCCCTGCGAAGCCGTCCTGGCCGAGCCTGAGAAGGGATCGGAAAAGGGATCTGCCCCAAAACGGGAGGCGTCGGAGCAACCGGCGACCAGCGCAGCGACGCCCGCCGCCGCCATCAGCCGCACAGCGGCGCGTGAATGAGTAAATGGACGCTTGTTAGCCATGACGCGACCCACCCGAACGCAACATTGAACGGCCTATGGGTAGCAGCGCGGCGGTTAAGGAGGCGTTTAAGATGAACGCGAAGCGGGCGCGACTATGAAAATTTTCAGCATTCGGACAGGAAGTTCAGAGCGCCTGCGCCAGGCCGGGAATGGCCGGGCCCAGGCGGCACGGGCCGAGATCGGCCTCTCGAAGTTCGCCGTCCTCGTTGCGATCAAGCTTAATCAATCGTTCCTTCGCCTGCTCGCCGGCCATGGCGTGCTCCCTTCGGGCAAAAAGCATGACCCCGCCCGGCGCGAGCAGTTGGATCAGCGCCGCGGGCGCGGCGATCACCGAGGCCTGGACGATGATGCGGTCGAAGCGGCCCAGCTCATGGGGCGGATCGAGGCCGTCGGCGTGGATGGCCGTCGCGTTCGTCGCGCCATGGGCGGCCAGTCGGCGCGAGGCCTCGATCGCGAGCGTCTCAAACCGCTCCAGGCTCACGACCTCGCGCGCGAGCTGGGCCAGCGCCGCCGCGCCATAGCCGGAGCCCGCCCCCACCTCCAGCACCCGATGGCCGCGGCCTGTCTTCAGCGCCTCGAGGCGTTTCGCGAGTTCGACGGGACGCGACATGGTCTGGCCGCAGCCGATCGGCAGGGAGAGATTGCGGTTCGCGAGATCGCGAAAGCGGAAAGGCGCGAAAGCCTCGCGCGGGGTCGCCTCGATGGCGCGCAGGACCGACAGATCGCGCACGCCCGCCTGTCGAAGGGTGAGGAGCAGCGCCGCGCGCTCCTCGATTTCGGCGGCGTTGGGCGCGCTGCGCTCGCCTGTCATTCTCCGCCCTCGAAAGCGGCCGCCAGGCGAGTCACGGTGGGGTGATCAGTAAAGTCGAGCTGCAGCGGGGTGATCGAGATCTTCTTTTCTTCAAGAGCGAGCAGATCGGTGCCCTGCCCCGGTCTGAAGTCGCCGCGCTGGAAAGTGATCCAGTGATAGGGATTGCCCCGCCCGTCCTTGCGGTCCTCGATCCGCATGATGTCGCTGCTGCGCCTGCCCTGCATGGTGATCGCGACGCCGGCGACGTCCTGCGGCGGACAATTGGGGAAATTCACGTTCATCAGCACGTTCTTCGGGATCCCCGCCGCGAGCAGCCGGCGAACGACATCGACGCCGTGCGTCGCCGCGCACTCCCAGTGGACGGTCTTGCGGCTGGCGAAGAAATCATAGACCTGCGAAAGCGCGATCGACGGTATCCCCAGGATCGTGCCCTCCATCGCGCCGGCGATGGTGCCGGAATAGGAGACGTCCTCGGCGACGTTCTGACCGCAGTTGACGCCAGAGATCAGAAGATCGGGCGGGTGATGAAGCATGAGCTTGCGCAGGCCCATGATCACGCAGTCCGTCGGCGTGCCTTTCAGGGCGAAATGCCGAGGCGAGATCTCCCGCAGCCGCAGCGGATCGTTGAGCGAGAGCGAATGCGACACGCCGGACTGTTCAAACTCCGGCGCAATCACAAAGATATCGTCGGTGAATTCGCGCGCGATCGCCTCGGCGATTCCCAGGCCGCGCGCGTGAACCCCGTCATCGTTGGTAATGAGAATGCGCATGCTGACAGCGGTTCGCTTCGCTTTGGCGGGCGCTGACGAAGCCCGGGTTTCTTTGGACGATTCGACGCCGAAGGTCCACAATGACCCTATATCGTCCCGCCGCATTCTCCGGAGGAATTTTGATGCGCGCACCACTTGCGCTTTTGCTGGCGGCAGGGCTTGGCGCCCTGCCCGGCTCCGCCGCCGCTTTCGAGGCCTATGTGGCGGCGGTGATGCCGCTCCAGGTCAGCCCAAGTTCGCTGGCGCGGCCGGTTGCCACGATGGCGGCGAATATCCCCTTCAATGTGCTCGGCTGCGGCCGCTGGTGTCAGGTGCAATATGGCGGGACCATGGGCTATGTCCCCGCGGCCTTCGTCATTCCGGGCGCGCCGCCGCCCGCGCCCGGCGCCATAGCGCCGCCCTTCGTGCTCCCCTTCGCGGCGCCCGGCCTGCTCAGCGACGGATATGCGCCGCGCAGGGATTATGGCTATGGCGTCGCGCCTTTTTTCGGGACCTCTCCTGAACCCTATTGCGAAAAACCCGCGACGCGCGCGGCATGCGTCTCGCGTCCACGTTCAAGCAGGGATGCGCGCAAGGCCGCCCATGTAAGGCCGAAGGACGCGGGGGACGTCCACTGAGCCGTCGGCCTGCTGATAGTTCTCAAGCACCGCGACCATGGCGCGGCCGACCGCGACGCCGGAGCCGTTGAGCGTATGAACGAAACCGATTCCCTTATTCTTGCCCTTGCTTTCGCTTGGCCGATAGCGGGCGTTCATACGCCGCGCCTGAAAGTCGCCGCAGACCGAGCAAGAGGAAATCTCGCGATATTTGCCCTGCCCCGGCAGCCAGACTTCAAGATCGTAGGTCTTCTGTGAAGCGAAACCCATGTCGCCGGTGCAGAGCGTGACCTTGCGATAGGGCAGTTCGAGAAGCTGCAGCACCTTCTCGGCGCAGCCGGTCATGCGCTCATGTTCTTCGAGCGATTTTTCCGGCGTCGTGATCGATACGAGTTCGACCTTGTAGAACTGATGCTGGCGGATCATGCCGCGCGTGTCCTTGCCGGCGGCGCCCGCTTCGGCGCGGAAGCAATAGGTGCCGGCGGTCAGCCGCATCGGCAGCTGCGCTTCGTCGAGAATGGATTCGCGCACGAGATTGGTGAGCGGCACTTCGGCAGTGGGAATGAGCCAAAACTTCTGATCGCGTGGAACCTCACAAAGAACACGAATCCGTTCGGCATCCAGCTTTGCAAGAACCCCCCTCATTGCGTCGTCAGAAACGAAATCCTCGCGCGAGAGGCCATAGAGCTCTTGCTTTTTTTCCACTGAGTAACCGTTAAGAATCCCATCAGCGATTTCATCGCGCTCGCTTCGAGATAGCAGCCGCGTAGCCGCAAATTGATCCTCTTCGAACTTCGGCAGCTGCGCCGTGCCGAACATCGCGTCGTCGCGCACGAGAAGCGGCGGGCTCACTTCCATATAGCCATGCTCGGTCATGTGCAGATCGAGCATGAATTGCGCGAGGGCGCGCTCCAAGCGCGCAAGCCCGCCCTTGTTGACGACGAAACGCGCGCCGGAAATTTTCGCCGCCGTCTCGAAATCCATCAGGCCCAGGCCTTCGCCGATCTCGAAATGCTCCTTCGGCGTGAAGTCGAATTCCCGAGGCTCGCCCCAGCGCGCGACTTCGACATTGTCGTTCTCGTCAGCGCCGTCCGGCACTTCATCGAGCGGCGTGTTGGGAATGCTCGCGAGCGCATTGTCGAGTTCGGCGATCGCATAGCGCTCGGCCTGTTCGAGCGCCGGCCAGTTTTCCTTGATCTGCGCGACTTCCGCCTTGAGCGCTTCGGCCTTGGCGGCGTCGCCCGCCTTCATCGCCGCGCCGATCTCTTTCGAGGCCGCGTAGCGCCGCTCCTGCGCCTTTTGCAATTCGACGATCGCCTTACGGCGCGCATCGTCAAAGGCGAGCAGCTGCGTCGATATCGGCTCGAGCCCGCGCCGCGCGCGGCCACGATCGAAAATTTCGGCGTTCTCACGAATCCATTTGATGTCGTACATGATGCTCAGACAGTGATTGAGTGACAACAGGCCGTCATGGCCGGGCTTGTCCCGGCCATCCACGCCGAGCGGCTTCGGTCAAATGACAGAACATGCGCAACGGCGCCGCGTGGATGCCCGCGACAAGCGCGGGCATGACGCCGGAAACCTTGATACGCCGCTTTTCCCGCAAGCGGGACAAGGGGTCAAGCGGTAGGCTGCTGCGCCGCGGCGCGCTTCTTCTCGACCGCGCGAACGGCGTAAATCGACGCTTCGTAGAGCAGCATGCCGGGCAGCGCCAGCGCGAGCTGCGAGAACACGTCCGGCGGCGTCAGGACCGCGGCGACGATGAAGACCAGCACGATCGCGTAGCGCCGCTTCTCCTTCAGGAAGTCGGACGTCACGATGCCGACCTGACCGAGCAGCGTCAAAACGACGGGGAGCTGAAACACGACGCCGAAGGCGAGCACCAGCGTCATGATCAGCGACAGATATTCGGAGACGCGCGGCAGCAATTCGATCTGCGCCTTGCCCGGCTCATTCGCCTGCTGCATCCCCATGAAGAAACGCAGCAGATTCGGCATCACCAGGAAGTAGACGACGAGCGCGCCGATCGCGAAAAAAATCGGCGTCGCGAAAAGGTATGGCCGAAACGCCGCACGCTCGTGCCGGTAAAGTCCGGGCGCGACGAAGGCGTAGATCTGCGCAAACACGATCGGACAGGACAGAAACGCCGCCGTGAACAGCGCGACCTTGATCTGCGTGAAGAAATATTCCTGCGGCGCCGTGTAGATGAGCCGCGCCTCGGCTCCCGCCACCTGCGTGTAGGGAATGACGAGCAGATTGTAGATGTCCTTGGCGAAGAAGAAGGACAGAACGAACATCGCGAGAAAGGCCAGCAGCGCCTTGATCAGACGCTCGCGCAATTCCATCAGATGTTCAATCAGCGGCGCCTTGCTGGCCTCGATTTCGGCTTCGTCGGCCTCGTTCATGACTCGGCCTTCTTCGACGGATCAAGGTCTTTAGACGCATCATCCTGATGAGCGGCTGTCGCCCGCGTCTCGGCAGCCTCATCCTGATGAGCGGCCGAAGGCCGCTTCTCGAAGGATGCGATTGGCGCTCCCTCATTTTTCGAGTCGGGATGAGGCGCTTCCGCGCGCGCAAGCGAGTCGCCCTTGATGGCGCCGGTAATCTGCTTGCGCGCCTCGGCCATCGGATCGAAGGCGCCGTCGAGCTTCACGCTCTCCTTTACGGCGTTCTTCATCTCGCTGACCTCTTTGCGCAAATCGTCGAGCTCGGCCTCGCGCATGGCCTCCATGAACTGTCCCTGAAACTCCGCCGCCATGCGGCGCATCTTTCCGGTGAACTGACCCAGCGTGCGCAAGACGCGCGGCAGGTCCTTCGATGGAATCGCAATGAGGGCGACGATGGCGATGACGATCAGCTTACCGGGTTCGAAATCGAACATGTCATTACCTGCTCTCGCCCCCACCCAATCCTCCCCGCTACGCGGAGGAGGAAGCAAGAGCCGCCTTTCGTCCAGGGTATGCTGCTCGCAAGGGTCCCCTCTCCCGCGATAGCGGGCGATAGACAGGGAGGGGGCTAAACCTTCTTGGTGTCGGCCTTGTCGCTCTCCAGAGCGCGGCGTTCGCTGGTCTGACCTTCCAACGTCTTTTTCGCATCGTCGGCGGCGACGTCGGTTTCCGCCATGCCCTTCTTGAAGGCCTTGATACCCTTGGCGACGTCGCCCATCACATCGGAGATCTTGAACTTGCCGCCGAAGAGGATGAAGGCGACCGCGCCGACAATGATCCAGTGCCAGATCGACAGACCGCCCATGGCGCGCATCCTTCCGAAAGAGAAAGCCGGGACTACCGGCGTTTGCCCGGAAACTATGCGCCCCCCGCCGCAAAAACAAGGACGGCCGGAGCAAATGGCTGCGCCTGGAGTCGTTCCGCGATCCGAAGTGAGGGCGGTCTGGTGAACAACGATTTCAAGCGTCTGGCGGATATACCTCCCCCTCGCGGGGAGGTCGGCGGGCGCAGGCAAGTTTACGCAGCCTGCGTAAACTTGCTGCACGACCGCCGGGTGGGGGCGCCGCGCCGCTTGAGCGGAATTTACCCCACCCGGCCCCGCTTTGTGGGGCCACCCTCCCCGTAAAGGGGAAGGATGCGCAAACGGTCAGCATTCTCGGCTTGGTCAGAACTCTCCGCTGTCTGGCTCCTCGGGCGCCTCGGGCTCGTCCGGAAACTCCATTTCGAGAAGCTCCGGCGCGTCGTCCTCGAGCGGGTCCTCGTCGTCGCGCAAGGCGGCGTCATCCGACGGCTGCGGCACCCCGAACCCTTTGGGCAGCCGTCCGTCGAACAGTCCGGCGCCCTTGAGTTCGTCGAGGCCCGGCAGATCGCCGATCTGCTCAAGCCCGAAATGCATCAGAAAGGCGTCGGTCGTGCCATAGGTGATCGGCCGGCCCGGCGCCTTGCGACGCCCGCGCAGCCTGATCCAGCCAGTGTCGAGCAGGACGTCCAGCGTGCCCTTGGAGATGGCGACCCCGCGAATCTCTTCGATTTCGGCGCGGGTCGCCGGCTGGTGATAGGCGATGATCGCGAGCGTCTCCAGCGCGGCGCGGGAAAGCTTCTTCTCTTCGACCTGCTCGCGCGCGAGGATCCAGTTAAGGTCCGCCGCGGTGCGGAAGAACCACTTCTTGCCCACGCGCGTGAGGTTGACGCCGCGTCCTGAATAATGAGCGCGCAGGCGCTCCAGGATGCGGTCGAGCTCCACGCCCTCTTCGAGACGGCGCGTCATTTCGGCTTCGTCGAGCGGTTCGGCGGAGGCGAAGAGCAGCGCTTCGATGATGCGCTCCGCTTCCCGCAGCCGAGCCTCCTGACGCGCAAGCTCCTCGTCGCTGTTCACGTCAAACAGTTCGATCTTTTCCGCCGCCTGCGCCACCGCGCGTCCTCCTATATTCCGGGGCTAAGACGTGCCCGCAGACTCTTCCGCTTCCTCCGACGCGCGCCGCCGCACCCAGAGCGGCGCGAAGTGCCGGTCCTGTCGTATGTCGAAGCGTCCCTCCCGCACCATTTCGAGCGAGGCGGTGAAGGCCGACGCCCGCACGGTGCGCGCCGTCTGCATGTCGACACAGTAATGCAGCAGAAAATCGTCGAGCACGGTCCACTCTGTCGCGACGCCGACCAGCCGTTCAAGGGCCTCCCGCGCCTCCGCGAGGGACCAGACCGCGCGTTGCCGCAGCACCACCCGCGACGTGGCCGTCTTCTGCCGCTGACGGGCGTAGGCGGAAAGCAGATCGTAAAGGCTCGCCTGGAACTTGGGCCGCGAGATCGTCTCCACGCCTTCCGGGCCGCCGCGCAGAAACATGTCGCGGCCGAGCCTTGCGCGTTCGGTGAGCTTGTCGGCGGCGCGCCGGATGAGCTCCAGCCGGCGCAGGCGTTCGGCGAGCGCCGCAGCAAGATCGGAGGCCGACGGCTCCTCGCCCTTCGGCGGCTCCGGCAGCAGCAGGCGAGACTTCAGAAAGGCGAGCCAGGCCGCCATCACCAGATAGTCGGCGGCGAGTTCCAGCCGAACGCGGCGGGCCGCCTCGATGAAGGCGAGATATTGCTCGGCGAGCGCGAGGATCGAAATGCGCGCGAGATCTACCTTCTGCCGGCGCGCGAGCTCCAGCAGCAGGTCGAGAGGGCCTTCGAACCCGTCCACGTCGACAAGGAAGGCGTCTTCGCGCTCGGGGGACTCGTCCAGCTCGAAGGTCAGTTCCTGGGCCATTCTCGCTTCGGGTCTGTTTACGCTCGCGAATCGGCGTCGCCGAGCATTTCGGGCGGAGATTGGCCCCTAACCCCGGCTATCGCAAGCGCGGCCGCCGCTCCTACGGGGCCATCCACAGGAGAGGGCCTTACGTGGAGCATACAGCCCAAAGCTGATAAGGTGCGCATATGAAACGGGAAGACGCGATGGAGATACTGCGGACCCGCCAAGCAGATCTACAAGAGCTTGGCGTCAAGAGCTTGTATTTGTTTGGTTCCACTGCCCGAGACCGCGCGGGAGAGAATTCCGATGTCGACCTGTTTTTTGATTATGAAAAAGGCAACTTCGGCCTTTTCGAATTGATGGACGTAAAGGAGTTTGCAGCTCGAATTCTCGGCCGCCGTGTTGATATCATGACCCGCGATAGCCTGCATAAGCGGTTGAGGTCGCAGATAGAAGCAACCGCGCTTCGCATCTTTTGATGAACGCTCGCACCGCTGCTCTGCGCCTGAGGGACATAATCGAGGCGATCGAACGCATTCAAACTGTGCTAGCGGAGGTGTCGCTTGAAACTTACGAGACGGATTGGCAACGTCAGTGGGTCGTTGAGCGCGGCATTGAAATCATTTCTGAGGCCAGCCGCCACCTCGCCGATGAGATCAAATCGAAGTATCCTGAAATTCCGTGGAGAAAGGTTGCCGGCATCGGCAACGTGCTGCGCCATGATTATGAGAGCGTCGCCGCCCCTAATATGGAAATTGGCGCAAGTAGACCTCGGCCTAAGAGCAGGCCTGTCGCGACGCATTGCGCGTGCTGCACGACGGCGAGCCGAGCGACTGAGGTCAACTGGCAAGACCTCACGCGACGGCGCGCATCGCGGCGTCGAACTCGCGTATGGCCTCGGCTACGTCGAAAGCCTCGATCCGCCGCACGCATTCGAGCGCCTTTTCGGCGCGCGCGAGCGCTGCGCCCTGGAGTGGCGGCGCGCCTTCGGCGACCGGCCGCGCTTCCGCAAGATCCCCGTTGCAGTGCAGGACGATATCGCATCCGGCGCCGATCGCCCGCTCGGCGCGCTCGCGAAAACCGCCGGAAAGCGCCTTCATCGACAGATCGTCAGTCATCAGCAGACCGTCAAAGCCGATGTGATCCCGTATGATGTCGCCGACCACCGTCTTCGACAGCGTGCCGGGCGCCGCAGGATCGATCGCCGTGTAAACCACATGCGCGCTCATCGCCATCGGCAGATCGGCGTTGGCCTGAAACGGCGCGAAGTCGACCCTCTCCAGTTCTTCGCGGCTCGCTTCAACGACCGGCAGCTCCAGATGACTGTCGGCGCGGGCGCGCCCGTGCCCGGGAATGTGCTTCATCACCGGCGCGACCCCGCCCGCCATCAACCCTTTTGCCGCCGCGCGGCCGATCGCCGCGACGCGCGCCGGATCGCGGCTGTAGGCCCGATCGCCGATGATGCTGTGGGAGCCCTCCGCCGGCGCATCGAGCACCGGCAGGCAGTCAACGTCGACGCCGACTTCCCGAAGATCATGCGCGATCAGCCGGGCGCCGAGCCACGCGAGCCGCTCGGCCTGCGCGGCGCTGGCGGCGGCGATTTCGAACCTCGCGGCGGCGGGATAGGCGCGCCAGTGCGGCGGACCGAAGCGCTGCACGCGGCCGCCCTCCTGATCCACCAGAATGGGCGCATGCCGGCCGAGGGCGTCGCGGATTTGCGCCGTCAGGCGTGAAACCTGCTCGGGGGCGTCGATGTTGCGACGGAACAGGATCACGCCCCAGGGCGCCGCTTCGCGCAAGAACGCGCGCTCTTCCGGTTCGAGCGCGAGGCCCTTTAGTCCGCAGATGAAGGCGCGCATCTCGTCGCGTCAATTGCCCGCGACGAAGCAGGCGCCGCCGGTGGCTTTCACCTTGCTGCAGATCGCGTTGGCGGATTCCTTGCTCACGCCGGCGACCCTCACGCGGTAGACGGTCTTTTCGTTCACGGTCGCCATTTTGAACGTCGGCTTCAGTCCGCCGAGCTGCGCGCGATATTTGCTGGCGACTGTCTTCAGCAGTGCGCGCGCGTCTTCTTCACTCTCCGCCGCACCGAACTGCACCGCGTAACCACCCTTGCCTGCAGGGGCGGCGTCCGCGTCGGACGCGGCGTCCGGCGCCTCTTCGGCCGAAGCCACCTTGGGGGCGGGCTTGGGCTTGGCGATCCGCGGCGGCGTCGCCGTCGGCTTCGCCTGGCTGGGCGGCGTCGCCGTGGCCGCGCCGATCGCGCTGGCTGTTGCGGCCGCGGCCTGCTCCGCTGGGCGGCTCGCCATCGCGACCGCCGGCGGCAAAGCGCCCTCCTCCACCCGGCTGCCATCCGGCCGAACCGTGACGGTCTTCACCCTCTTCGGAGGGGCGATGGCGGGAGCAGCTTCATGTGGCAGATTAACGGGCCCGGCGCCGAGCTGCGCCACATTCGGCGCGACAGAGGGGTCGACCGCCTGTTCCTGATTGGTGACGACCTGCTGAACCGGCGCCTGCTCCTTGCGGTCCAGGACCACGGCGGAACTGGCGTCGGGAGCGCTGGCGTCGGCCTCAACGCTTGGCTTTACCTTCACCGGCCCTTCAGGCGCGACGATGGTCGCGATCTCGCGTGAGGCGTTTGAGCCGCTGCGATGCCAGAAGGCGAAGCCGATGCTCAGAACCGCGACGAGCGAGATCGCCACTACTGCGTGCCATGGCCGGAACCTGGACCGCCAGCCGCCGTAACGGTCCTCATATTGTTCGTCGGACTGGCCGTAATCGAGGTATTGCGCGTCGTCGCTCCAGCTGCTTTCCGCGCCATAGTAGGCGGGATCATATCCCGTTTCCTGCTGCGGGTCGTAGCCCGGCGGCAGGTCGCGGTAGTCGGGATCCACCGGATAGGCCGGCTCCAGAGGCTGGTCCATCGAGGGCTGGGGATAATAGGGCGGCTCGGCCGCAACCGGCGGCGCCGCGTCATAGGATCCCCGCAGTTGCGCGGCCTCGGCATGTGCGTCGCGCGTTTCGGCGAGAATCCGGCCGTAGGGATCCGAAGCCTGGGCCTCCTCCCCATGAACCAGCCGCGCGAGTTCGCTCAGCGGATCTGCGGCTTGGGCGGGTCTTTGCGGGCCGCGCAGCCGCCGCTCGAATTCGCCAAGGTCGATCGCCGGGCCTCTAACGGATGTCTCGCGCATGATGCACCTCGTTCACCTGAATTCCTGTGGGGGCGCGAAAGCAAATCGGTAAGCGCGTCCTTCGCCTGGCCATGGCCGCTCAAGCGTCGATTAGCGCATCTCGTCGGGGGCGCTCACGCCAAGCAGCCTCAAGCCTGACCCCAGGACGACCGTTAAAGAGCTAACCAACGCGATCCGAGCGATGGTCAAATCTCTCTCATCAGACTTAACAAAGCGTAATTGCGGCTGATCTTTGCCGCGATTCCAGTGCGAATGGAACACGCTCGCAAGTTCGTGCAGATAGAAGGCCACGCGATGCGGCTCGTGCGCCGCAGCTGCAGCCTCGATCACGCGCGGATACTGCGCGAGGATTTTGGCCAACGCAAGTTCGCCCTCGTCGGCCAAAAGCGCGAAATTCGCTCCGGCCAAGCTTGAGGCCGAGAGGTCGAGGTCCGGAAATGCGGCGAGCGCCTGCCGCAGCGCCGACTTTCCGCGCGCGTGAGCGTATTGGACGTAGAAGACCGGGTTGTCCTTCGATTGCTCGATGACCTTGGCGAGATCGAAATCGAGCGGCGCGTCGTTCTTCCGGTAGAGCATCATGAAACGGACGGCGTCGACGCCGACCTCGTCCACGACTTCCCGCAGCGTGACGAAGTCGCCGGCGCGCTTCGACATTTTGACCGGTTCGCCAGCGCGCATCAGCTTGACGAGCTGGCAGAGCTTGACGTCGAGCGTCACGCGCTTGTCGGAAAGCGCGGCGACGGCCGCCGTCATCCGCTTCACATAGCCGCCGTGATCGGCGCCCCACACGTCGACGAGAGTATCGAAGCCGCGGTCGATCTTGTCCTTGTGATAGGCGATGTCGGCCGCGAAATAGGTTGGCGAGCCGTCGGATTTCTTCAGCGCGCGGTCGACGTCGTCGCCGAATTGCGTCGATCTGAACAGCGTCTGCTCGCGGTCCTCCCAATCCTCCGGCAATTGGCCCTTGGGCGGCGGCAATCGGCCCTCATAGACAAGGCCTTTCTCCCGCAGCCACTCGATCGCGACGTCGACCGCCGAGACGCCGTTCTTCTTTTTGTGCAGGGCGCGTTCGGAAAAGAAGGTCTCATGGGTGATGTTCAAGGCGGCGAGATCGCCGCGGATCATCTCCATCATGGCGTCGATCGCGGCGTCGCGAACGATCGGCAGCCATTCGTTCTCGGCCTTGTCGAGCAGCGACTTGCCATGCGCCTTGGCGAGCGCCTCGCCGACGGGTTTCAGATAGTCGCCGGGATAGAGCCCCTCGGGAATCGGGATCGTTTCGCCCAAGGCCTCGCGGTAGCGCAGATAGGCGGAGCGCGCCAAAACCTCGATCTGTGCGCCGGCGTCATTGATGTAATATTCGCGCGTCACCTCGCAGCCGGAGAAAGCGAGGAGATTTGCAAGCGCGTCGCCGAAAACCGCGCCTCGACCATGGCCGACATGCATCGGCCCGGTCGGATTGGCCGACACATATTCGACATTCACCTTGCCCTGCAGGGCGCCGTCGCGGCTCTTGGCCACGCGGCCGAAATTCTGCGGATCGTTCAGCGCCGCGCGAAGAACGTCGGCGAAAATTTGCGGCTTCAGACGGATATTGATGAATCCGGGACCCGCGACTTCGGCGCTCGCGACATTCTCCGTCTCCGCAAGCGCGAAGCAAATCTCGACCGCGAGTTCGCGCGGAGAGGCGAAATGCGGCTTCGCCTCCTTGGCGAAGACCATGGCGGCGTTCGACGCGAGATCGCCCAGCGCCGCGTCCTTTGGCGGCTCGACCACGAAGCGTGAGTAATCCAGCCGCGGCAGTCGGCCGTCGGCGGCGATGCGATCGAGAATGGCGGCGATGCGGGCGTGAAAGTCGTCGAAGATGTTCATGGAGGTCCGGACGCGTAAGGTCGGCCGCCCGTTTAACAGCTTGGGCCGGGGAAATCACCCCGTCTGCACAGTTCGACAGAGCGCACCGATTGGCGCCGACGGCCATCATCGGGAGCTTCAGCCGCCAAACACTCGTTTAACCTCGTTCAGCGCGTAGCGGTCGGTCATGCCGGCGATATAGTCGGCCACGACCACTGCCCGGTCCGCCCCCGCCAGCGCCACGGCCTGAGCCGCCCATTCATCGGGCATCAGACCGGGGTTCTCGAAGAAAGCCGGAAACAACCGCGATATGGCGTCGCGCGCCCGTTCCCAGACCCCGGTGATCTTCTCATGCCGGTACATGTTGGCGAACAGAAAAGCCTTGATGTGGCGCTCGGCCTCGGCCATCGGCGGCGAAAGGCCGACGAGGGTTTCGCCCGCCGCCCGCGCCTCATCGGCGCTTTTCGGCGCAACGCGCGCGATGCGCCGCAGCGACTCGCCAATCGCGTCTTCGACGAAGGCGGTGATCACACGGCGCACGAGTTCATGAATGACGCGATGACGTTCGAGTCGCGGGTGCTCGTCGCGAATATGCGTCAGCACTCCTGCGATGAAGGGCGTTCGCGCGATGTCCTCGAGCGAAAACAGTTCGGCGCGCAGCCCGTCGTCGATGTCATGGCCGATATAGGCGATGTCGTCGGCCTGGGCCGCGGCCTGCGCCTCGACGCTGGCGAAGCTCGACAGGTTCAACGGGAAGATCGCATCGAATTCCGAGATATAGCGCGCCAGCGAACGGCGACGCGCTTCGCCAGCCCTAGGCTCCTCATCCTGAGGAGCCGCCCGCATGTCGGGTTTACCCGACATGCGAATTTGAATGTCGATCTCGGGCAAGCCCGAGATCGAAGGCGGCGTCTCGAAGGACGAGGAGCCGGCGGTCGCGGGCGCGATCCCTTCCCTCGTCCTTCGAGACGCGGGCTTCGCCCGCTCCTCAGGATGAGGGAAGGGAGGCTCATCGCGTGCGCTGGGCAGCAGCGGCCCATTGTGCTTGACGATCCCTTCAAGCGTCTCCCAGGTCAGATCGAGACCGTCGTAGCGGGCGTAGCGGCGCTCGAGCAGCGTCACGACGCGCAACGCCTGGGCGTTGTGATCGAAACCGCCATAAGGCGCCATGCAGGCTTCGAGCGCGCCCTCGCCCGCGTGGCCGAAGGGCGTGTGGCCGAGATCGTGTGCGAGCGCCACTGCCTCCGCGAGATCCTCGTCGACGCGCAAGGCGCGGGCGAGCGCGCGCGCGATCTGGCCGACTTCGATCGTGTGCGTCAGACGGGTGCGAAAGTGATCGCCGTCGAGCGGAACGAAGACCTGCGTCTTATGCGCGAGCCGGCGGAAGGCGGTGCAATGAATGATTCGGTCGCGGTCGCGCTGGAAATCGCTGCGCGTCCGCGACGGCGGCTCGGGGTAAAGCCGCCCGCGCGATCGCGCGGCGTCGCTGGCGTATGGCGCAAGGGGACCGCGAACCGCCACATTGCGCTCCTTCATTGAAACGCCTCAGGTCTGGACCTATCTTGCGGCATGAAGCATATCGCTCAAAGCGCCGGCGAGGCGCGAAGCGCGCATATGCCGGAATTCGATTTTCGGGCGGATGATCTGCGATCGCGCGATTCGCTCGAGCCGAGCTGTAACGCGCGGCGAACCGCGCAAGCAAGTGATGGAGAAACGGATGACCACGGCGCCAGGCGATATTGCGCTCACAGAACAGGCGGCGCGGCGCATTCACGCAATCCTCGCCAATGAATCGCCCGGCGCGGTGTTTCGCGTTTCCGTGGAGGGTGGCGGCTGCTCCGGCTTTCAATACCACTTCGCCGTCGATCCCGCCCCCGGCGACGAGGACGCGCTCCTGGAGCAGGCGGGCGCCCGCATCGCGATCGATCCGGCGTCTCTGGGCTTTCTCGCCGGCGCCCGAATCGACTTCGTCGACGATCTGATGGGACAGTCGTTCCGCGTCGACAATCCCAACGCGGTCGCCTCCTGCGGGTGCGGCACGAGCTTCTCCATCTGAGGCCAACGCTTCGGTCTGCGGGCGCGCTGCGTCGCAGCTGCTCGGGCCACTCCGCGGCGTCCGCCGCTCGACCGATCGACACTGGGGAGTCTGAGCCTTGGACGCGCTCTTCATCGGCCACGCCTATATCGACATCACCATGCGCGCGGAGCGCATGCCGACCGGCGACCAGAAGACGGTGGCGCGCGATTATGCGGTAAGTTTCGGCGGCAACGCGGTCACCGCCGGCTTCGCCTGCGCCAAGCTCGGCCATCCCGTCGATGTCTTGACCACGGTCGCGCCCGATTGGCTCGGCCACATGTTCATGGACATGGCCCATACCTACGGGATCCACGTGCATCCGCGACGCGTGGCGCGCTCCTCCCTGTCCTTCGTCTGGCCGAACAACGGCAAGCGCGCCATCCTGCGCGCGCGCGACGATAATTATCTGCATGGGTTTCCCCGGCTCGACGTGTCGGAGACGCGGCTCCTGCATCTCGACGGCCACATGGCGGACGCGGCGCTTCACTATGCAAAGGCGGCCAGGGCGCGCGGCGCTCTCGTTTCGCTCGACGGCGGCGCGCTGAGGCCCTGCATCGAGGAGTTGACCGGCTATGTCGACGTCGCTGTCGTCGCCGAAAAGCTCTGCGAACAGATGTCCCTCTCCGAACTCGACATGCTGGGCTGGCTGAAATCGAAGGGCTGTCGGATCGGCGGGGTGACGAGCGGCGAAAAAGGCATGCTGTGGTACGACGAAAACGGAGAAATTTCGCAGATGCCGTCGCTCGCCGTGCCGCGCGAACGCATCGTCGACACCTCGGGCGCCGGCGACGTCTTCCATGGCGCCTATTGCGCCGCCTATCTGGAGCGGCCAGACGCCCCCTGGCGGGAACACTTCGAATTCGCCCGCGCCGCCTCGGCGCACAAGATCCAGAATCTCGGCAATGAGGCGGGGTTGCCGTCGCCTGACGATGTGGCGGCGGCGCTCGCCGCCTTTGCGCCGGCGGACGCGCTGAGCCCCGCCTGAGCGCAAATTTTACGAAAATTTCGTAGCAGCTGTGGAAATCGCGGCCTTTATCCGACACTTCTACGCATGGGACCCGTGACGACGGACGTGCGCACGGCGCACTTGGCAAAACGCCGCCCGCCCTGTATAGGCGGGACCGCATTCCCCGATAGCTCAGCTGGTAGAGCACGCGACTGTTAATCGCTAGGTCGTAGGTTCGAGTCCTACTCGGGGAGCCAGCGCGTTTTTCCACAATGTTTCGCGCGGTCCGAGATTCGACGTCAGCTGACGATCTGCAGCGCGTCTCCTTCGGCGGAAAGGTCGGCGGCCGAACTTTCGGCGTCAGCATGACCGGGCCGGCGCGCTTCGACACCACGCGACTCGGGCCGATCCTCGAGGCGATCCATGAGCGTCTGTCCGGCGTGACGATCGAATGCCTCGATTGGCGGGTCTTCCTCGAGCGCTGGGACCGGCCGGGCGCGCTCTTCTATCTCGACCCGCCGTACTACGGAACCGAATCCTTCTACGACGCGCCTTTCCCGCGCGAAGATCACCGCGCGCTTGCCAAGGCGCTGGAAGGGCTGAAGGGCCAGTTCATTCTGACGATGAACGATTGCGAGGACACCCGCGCGATCTACGGCCGATTTCCGCTCACGAGCGTCGAGCTGTCCTACATGGCGGGCGGCTCGGACAAATCAAAGCGCGTGCGCGAGATCATCGTGACCGGGCATAACGCTTCGCGAAGCGACCTGTTCGGCAGCCTCTAACCAAGTCGCCCGCCTCTTTTCCAAAGGCCCCGCCGGTCGTCCCGGCGGCACCTTTTTGTCTGTGCATAGTTTTCGCTGCTGTAGCATCGACTCCGCGTCACGCATTGGGGACGATACTGAGAGATAACCGAACAACCTGCATTTTTAAATTGGCACATTCTTCAACAGTACGTATCAACTCCTCGCTTCGCATCTGCTTCGTACTGACTAATATTGCGCTCAGAATCTGTGTGATGCCTTCTTCTAAAATCTGCTGCCGCCAATGTTGCTAACGAGATTCTACACACCGGGTGCGGGCGGGCTGTGTCCAAAATATTTTGTTGCGGAATATCTTTCGGTACTAGAGTCGAAAACAGACTCAAAGCCGCCACTGCAAAGCCGGGGTCTATTCCGGCTTTGGCCATCAAGCGAAATGCATACTTATCCGCTTCCAACTCCATTTGATATTGCGTCCTATGCGCGGCATTTTGCTGTGGCGTCACATGGTTGAGAACGAAGTGACCAATTTCGTGACCAATGGTAAAGGCAAGACTCCCAGTTTTGAACCCTTCGTAGGTTCCCACTGTTGCGTTACGGTAGGCGCTACAGTCTGCCGCGGACACTCCCATGTATTCACAGTAGTACTTGATTGGCGGGGCATATTCACCGCTTGCTGATTTTGTGAACGCGACATTTATATTATCAAAGAAGTATCCTCGATATGCGTTGATGCTATTGTCGTCGGCTAGTTTCCCTTTCATACCGGTCTCAACGTACATTCGATCAAAATAATCTGCCGCCAGCACAAAGCCTATCGGCAGATGTATCACACGCCTGCCGTTACGCGCATCAGCAAACGTTCCATAGACGTCCCAATTCTTAGGTTCAACGGACACATTGATGCTTTTGATAACGTCTGCTTCGTCTTTCGACGAAACAGCTATGTATTTGTCTCGAATCAGGGAAACCGTATTATTTGTCGCCCCTGCTACCACCGACGCATATTCCCCCAATTTCTGGTTCTTCGCAAAAGAACTCGAAATAGTCGTGCAAGTGATTAGGCACACAGCCAAAAAAAGATGGTCCTTTTTCATAGATTCCTCTGCTTCTATATCCATCTCATTCACGCCGCTGGTCGGAAGGCGCTTCGATCTTTTCCATGTTTATCTTATATACATCTTTCAAGTACAAATACATATACACAAGTGATATCACCAAGATTGCAAGGCCAACGAAGGATGTTGTGAGCTGTGTCCTCTCCTTGCTAATCTCAATTTTTGTGAATACGTCGGTAATTTCATTTGATCCTTGCCCGTTGGCAAACTCCCCTCGCGCCTGTTTGTAAGCGAAATCGAAGGATTTTTTCAATTGATATGCGGAAAAAATGACGCCACTTAAGCATAGAATTACCACAAGTGCTGTCAACACGCGAGTTGTGTACTGCTGCTCAGTAAAGGCCTGTATCTGCAACTCGGCGCGCCTTTTCATGAAATCCTCGTAGTAGAATTTACGATACTTCACGTCGATATCATCCATAGAACTTTTCAATTCTGCATTTTCCACCTCGAGCTGGTTGATAACTTGGCGGAGCTTAGCGTTGACTTCGTCGAGCGACCCTGGTAAATGCCTTTTTCTCTCTTCTTGTTTGTCCGTTTGAGCACTCTGCTCAATGAACGGACCCTTCTCTTTCGCACATAACGGGCTACAAGGAGCCGTCCCCACAATTAGGAGTATTAGGTAATAAAATGCTCTGGCGAGGTACATTTCGCCTACCTCTTTCCTCGACAATCGTTGCTATCGGTGCCGAGAGGGCAGTCGGCGGGCTCATCGCACTGGCCGTCAAAGGCGAACCTGCACGAGTTGTTGTTAATTGCACGTCTTGGGATTCGCCGGGGGGGCTGCGCGACATAAGGAGTGTCTTGGGGGCAAATGGCTGTGCCAGTTGAAGGGTCGTATCTGCATTGAGAATGTGCTGGGTTGGACGCCAAAAAAGCCGACGCGATACATAGTCCTCCGATGCAACGCGCAATAAACCGTTTTGCGAAATGGTGGTCGATCATCGTTACTAGCCATGCTGAAATTATCAGGGCACGATTTTGACATTCGAAAGGCCCAAATACAAGGACCATCTAAACACGCTTCAACGCCTTGCTCGCAAGCTGGACGCTTCCAATTACCCCGTTTTGGCGCGGCATTAGGTGACCGACGTCTTCGCGTAGGGTGACATTTTGCCTTGCCGCGTACTGTGCGTCCTTGCTGGTCAGCGGGCGGCCATCCCCGTGGTCCAATTCCTTACGCGGGTGCGCCTCGCTCGTGTAGCCAGACGAAGCGGCGCATGTTGTAGGCGAGACTGGCGAGCTCCATCTTGAGCCGCGCCGGCGCTAGGCCAATGGTTCGCACGAACAGGCCATCAGACCCTTCTGATGCGCGAACACATGCTCGACGGGGCTGCGCACTTTCGACTTCTGCGCATTGGCGATCCGCGTGCGCTCCAGCATCCCAGAGGTTTTTTTAGAGGTGCCCAGCTTATGCCTCCGGCAGCGGTAGCGGTCTCTGTAGCTAGGCAGCTTGACTCCGAGAACTAATTAGCGGGAGAGCCAACAGTGCGTGCGCATCGCTCGTAAGATCGTTCTTCTGGTGCTGTCTTGTTGTCATAGCGTTGCTATAGGCAGCTAAGCTAGCCTAATATTAACTCATTACGAGTCCTACTCGGGGAGCCATTTCCAAACGAAGCTGTGGGTCCTCGCTAAAGAACAACAGCAAGCGGGTTTCGGCTCGCCGCCTTGGACCCAACAACTTGGCCGCTGCGTCTCACCCTTGCGATTCTGCGCGTGGGCGCACCCGCGCCGCCCTATATGAAGGCGCAAATGGGTTTCTCACCCACCGGGGCTCATAACACCTCATCACAACCAGGCAAGCATGCGCTGCGCTAGGACTGAGGCGCGAGAGGTCGAGATGCGCCAGCGCTGGGATACAATCATCATCGGCGCAGGACCGGCCGGGCTCATGGCCGCAGTTTATCTCGCCAGGTATCGACGCTCGACGCTCGTTTTGCATGATGGCAGGAGCCGCGCGGCGTGCATTCCTTTGACGCACAACGCGCCGGGCTGGACAAAGGGAATCAGCGGCAAGCGGCTTCTCGCGAAAATGGCCGCACAGGCAGCCGGGTTTGGCGCATGCTTCCATAGCGCCCACGTGGAGCAGGTCCAAAGGGCGGCGTCAGGGTTCGAGGTGGGCGCGGCCGGCGGGGCGACATGGCGCTCAAGCACGCTAATCGTTGCGACCGGCGCGGACATGAATTCGATCCCCTTAGACGCGCGCGACCACGAAACAGCTCTCGCGAATCGCGTCCTGGGCTATTGCCCGATTTGCGATGGCTTTGAGCATATCGACCAGAGAATAGCGGTGATTGGATGCGGCGAGCATGCCGCGAAAGAAGCGCTCTTCCTAAGCCGGTATTCAGCTCGCGTCACCCTGATCAAAAAGACTCGGTTCGATCTCGACCCGCAGCTTTCGGAACAGCTTTCCGACGCCGGGATTGAGGTGCTCGAGACCCCGATCGAAGATTACCTGGTTTACGATCGGGAAATGGCGTTGCGCATGGCGAACGGAAGCCAGCTCGCCTTTGACGTTGTTTACCCCGCACTGGGCCTTCGTCCTCGCAGCGAATTGGCGGCTGCGCTCGGCCTGGCGCTGGATGAGGCCGGCCATGTGAGCGCAGACTCACCCTACGTCGCCCATGTTCCGGGGCTTTACGCTGCGGGAGACGTCGTGGCTGGACTGGACCAAATCAGCGTCGCGACGGGCCATGGCGCGATCGCGGCAACGAAAGCCCATAACTGGATGCGCGAGCAGGAGCTTATTTCGAAAGACTTCGGCGCCTCAGACGAGGGCCGTGGTTGAAGCTCGAGCCCTGCTGTGCCCGCGGCTTAACGTATCGAAAGCGCAATCAGCAGGTTTGAATCGCGTCCGAGTGAATTAAGCTCGCATGAACACAGGCGATTCGGAATCGGGGCTGAAAAGATGAGCGCCAATCAATCGAGTGAACCGCGTTTCCACATCATCATCTGGAAGGGCGCGAAGCAACTCGGAACGCTACGTGATCGCGACGCCAGCCGGGCGCGCAGCAATTACGGCGGCGTTGTGGCGCGTTACAAAAATTCCACCGACAATCACCGGGTCGAACTTTACGATGGGACGGATTTGATCGAGGTCTGGTCGACCGAGGACGAAAAAAGAGCTCCTGCCGCACAGACGCCTGTCCCCGCCAGCGCAAAAATCCATCGCGAGGCCGAGCCCGTCGGGCGGGCCATGTCGATCCCTTGTCAGCTTGTGCCATCACGTTCGGCGAAATCGTGAGCTGGAAAGTGGAGATTCTCACGCAAGCGGCTGAACGAAGACGATGAAATCTAAGGGTCAATCCTTGCCGCCGGGAGGGTTGGCGCTACCATAAGGCGCATGCCAAACGGCAACGCCTGGAGCAGCCGTTGGCGTTCCCCCAGAGTTGGGAGGAAGCTATGCGCAAGGTCACGCTTTTGGTGGCGGCTCTGCTGATGACGAGTCTTCCAGCGGTGGCGCATACCCCGCAGGCCGTCGGCGGCCACTACCGTCACATGCATCGTGATTGGAGCCAGCCGGGACGACACGTGCATAACGTCTGCTGGGAGTGGGATCCTGCCGAAGGATGGGTGTGGGTCTGCCGCTAAATGGAACGGATGGCGGCGGAATTCAAACTGTCGGTCCCCGCCGTCGTCCTCCCATCTTTCCTCCGCCTAACCTCGGCCGAGTTCCTAACGCCTCTTCACGCCAGAGGCCGAATGGCCGCGCCGCCTCTCGCCGCTTGCTGATTTCGCGCCGAGCGCCTGACAGCATCATGCCGTCTTTTCGTCGAATAGATGGTTGGGCCAAGCGCGATGGTTGCCATTTGCGAGAGCAAGACAATGTTTGCAGTGTGGGCCGCTTTCCGCGGGTGGGCATGACACGCGATTGGACGCTGTTGAAGGAATTATCCGCGAGGGCCCGATGACCATTCTGAACAGAAAAACTCGAAAAGCGGCGCAGCTCCTGGCGGGAACCGCTCTCCTTGTCATGATTAGCCCCCCATTCGCCGAAAGCGGGCCAAGCGGCGAGCGGGCTTTGGAAACCGGAAGTCATGAGCCCCAACAAGTCGCTCGCCGCTATCGCGGAGCCCGCCGCCCGTTTTCCGACGAGAACGCCAGGGAACAAACGCTCGAAGACGCTTCATCTCCTAGCAACAGCGGGGCGCTGGCGGCGGCGCTGGCCTCCTGCGACAAGACTTCGAATGGAACACCAAGCCTGACGTTGCCAGGCGCCAAGGGCGCGATCAGATTGGACAGCTGCTATCGCGGGCGCGAGCAATTCGTTTGTAGCGTCAACACGCTCCTCGATGAGGCCAAAAAGCTCAACACTGAGTTCGGACACATCGTCGAGGCGAGATATCCCGCAGTGGCCAGCGTCGATGCGATCTGCCGTATCCGGCCCGACGCTCTTTCTGCGGATTTGACAAAGGCGGGCACTTTCGCCGCTAGGTTTAAGGACTTAAGGGCCGAATACGATCGGCGCCTCAGCTGCGCCATGAAAGTTGAGCAAAACCTGAAACAGGTGAATCTTGGCGATATGCCCCACTCGGCGGACATATTGAAGTCGATGAACGAGACGCTTGAGGCCGACTTGAAGGATGTCGCCGCCACAAGACAACAGATTTTCGAACTTAACGAGAAAATGCAGGCCTCGCAGAAGGCCATCGTGACCATCGAGAAGCTTCGTCCGACGATGTGTCTCTCGACATCGGTCCCGACAGCCGCCGAAGACTATGAAAGCGGAGAACGACGCCCAGTCTATCGTTAAAAGATAGGCGGCTTGGCCGGCTTTACGAATGGCCGGCCCGATCCCCACATCGTGGCTCCCCTTCTTCCCGGCGTTCCCTCGCGACTGATCCGCCCCGTCGCGCGAGCGCCGCCATCGAATTGAGGCGCGACCAGTCGCTGCATCATGGCGGCGTCCGGGTAAATCGACTTGTTTCTCGCGATAGTCCCGTCGACCAAGGTTCTCGAGGCCGGGACGCTGTTGGCGACGCCATTGAAATTCGTGTTGCGGGCGGCGATTTCCGGCTCGAGAAGGAAGTCGATGAATGCGTACGCCTCTTCGACATGCGGGGCGCTCGTCGGAATAAGAAGATTGTCGAGTAGAATCGGAGCGCCCTCGCGCGGGATGAAAAAGTCGATCTCGACGAAATTGTTCACCATGCCGGCTGTGTAGCGGGCGCGCATGCTATCGAGCGAATAGCCGACCGCGAGGCAGACGTCGCCGTCGACCAGCGCGTTGACGTAATCGATGGGGTTGAGCCGTTTCCCCTCTCGCCGGAGGGCGTTCAAGAGTTCGGCGGCGCGCGCCGCGTCGGTGCGGCGATCCAAACCCGCCGAAAGTCGCCAGTTGGACCACAGATACTGCAGCGCGGCAGAAGACAAAACCTCCGGACTGTCCAGTATTCCCACTCCGCAAGCCGAAAACTTCTTCAAATATTCCTGCTTGAACAGCAAGCCCCAGGAGTCGAACGCGTCCGCTAAGCGCGGAGAGTCGCCCATGAGGCCCCTGACCTTTCCTACGTCGTAGGCGATGCCCATCGCGAACCACGCATAATTCACCGCGTGTTCGTTGCCGGGGTCGTAAACGGCAAGACGCTCCATGACCTCCGGCCAAAGGTTCACGGCGTTCGGAAGCTGGTTCTTGTCGAGCTTCTGATAGAGGCCCCCTGCAATCTGTTTTTCCAGAATACGGCTGGAAACGATCACAACGTCGAAGGCCGCATTCCCGGGCTCGAGCGTCTTCTCTGCGATCTCATCCGATGTATAATTTTCGTACGTCACCTTGATGCCGGTCGTCCTGGTGAAATCTGCAAGCACGCGGGGATCGACGTAATCGCCCCAGCCATAGACATTGACGATCCTCTCTTGGCTGATCGCAGGTAAAGCGCAGCAAGGAAACGCCAGCGCGACGCTGGTGACTGCGACCCGAAGGACGCTTGTGGGACTCATCGGGAAACGCTCTGATGTCTGTCGATCGGCCCATACGGGGGTCTTGAACCCAGATATCTATGCGTGCCCGCAATTGCGGCAATGTTCGCGTAATAACGACGGCGTTGCGAGCTGTAGCGCGGGATGTCGGGCAATCACGAAGCCGCCCTTTGGCTCTAGCCGCGGCGTGGGAAGGCCGATAACTCAGCCGCGACTCCAACGTATGTGGCCTACGGCAGGTGGCCAGGGCGAATTGCAGCGGTCCCGTTCCACTGGTTTGAGACGTGAAGTGGTTATGACGCACTCAGGAGCGCGCCATGCGGTCACGCGAAGTTCGGCCGACTCAAGTTCAATCTAGCCAAATACGACCACCCCCGCCGCATGTGCGGTATCGCCACTGGATTTTCAGGCTTCCACTCGCCCGCAATTACCGCGGAATGGTCGTGGGGCGAACGATCCTCTTCAAGGGAGACGAATCGGAGGTTTCATCGACGCTCATTCGGCATGAACTCATCCACCAGGAGCAGATCGAGCGCCATGGGATAATGCGTTTCTATCTCATCTATTTTCGCGACTATCTTTCGAACCTTTGGCGCTTGCGCGATCACGACGCCGCCTATCGGAACATTCCGTTCGAAATTGAAGCTTTTGAACGTCAAAGCGAAACGGCGAGCGATTTGGACGACGGCCGACGGAAGTGATCCAGCTGTCATTCGTCAGAATACAACCAGGCGGCAGACCCTCCGCAGCCCGCGTCCTGCAAGGCGACGCCCTGTTTCCCCCAACCGGAATAGACTAATTTGGTCTGGCTTGAGCCAGATAGACCGCTGTGTTAGCAAACGCGATGCTTTATCTGTCCGATAGAATTATCAGCGGCTCCTTCGCAGATTCTCTCCTGAAATGGCTTCCGTCGGGCCTTAAGAACGCCATCTCATACAGGCTTGAAGAGCTGACAGTCAGATCGCTCGAACAGACCGAAACATGGCGACGCTGGCGCCTTTTCGACGAGATTTCGGAAAAGTCCAATCTGAGCCTCTTTTGCGTCGGTTCGAGCGCCGAGCATTTTGTCATCAACTGTCGCGACAAGCACATCAGTCGGGAGTTGTTCCTGGCGGGAGAGCATCGCGATTTCCAAAAGCTCTTAGATTCTGTCGAGCTTATCGCGCGGAAGGGACGCCGCCCGTCCGTGCTGGTCGATGTGGGCGCAAACCTCGGATCGATCTGCGTGCCAGCTGTTGCGCGAGGACATTTCGCCAAAGCGGTCGCGATCGAACCACACCCGTTGAATTGTCGACTTTTACGGGCGAACGCCGCGCTGAATGGCGTGCATGACAAGATTGCGATTTTTGAATTGGCGGCGGGCGCTCGGCCCCATGAGCTGCTCGAGCTGGAGTTGTCCACGGAGAATTGGGGAGACCATCGCATCGCCGTCGCCGCCGAAGCGACAGCTGAATCTCTAACGTCCCGCGAGCGGCTCCAAGTGCAATCGAAGCGCCTCGACGACATCCTGGACGTGCCCGACGTAAGAGACGCACTGCTTTGGATGGACGTGCAAGGCTATGAGGGCCACGTGCTGCGGGGCGCAGGCGCGCTGCTCGCGTCAAGGACGCCACTCTGCATAGAATTCTGGCCTTACGGATTGGAACGGGCGGGAAGCATTGAACCGCTTCTCGAAAGCGTCGCGGGATACGAAGTTTTCTACGACCTCTCGCAGACGGAGCGCGCCCGTCCGATCCATGAGCTTCGGTCGTTCTTCGATGAAATTGGGTACGGCGAGCAGCAGACCGATATTTTGATCTTGTAGCTGCGAAATCACGCTCGGCGCGCGCTCCGAATTGCTTTAGGCGCCACTCCTCCGCCCGGTCGGTGCGAGACGCGAAACTTAAAAAACGCATTGAACCCAGCTCGTCGCGTCGCGCCGAGGTTGGATGCCGACGGTCGCGCTTCCGACAGCTCAGCGCACGCACATGATTCGTCTCATTGGCTAAGCCACAGTTTAGTTCGGCTTTTTTAACAGTTTTTCCACATTTTTGTGCATTGCCGCCCTCACGCCGACTGGATTGATTCTAAAGAGCTTCGCGCCGCTTAGGCCGCGCTCAAGGTCGCTTTTTGCTGGCGCCGGCGTTGCCGGGCGTGTTCTTCCGGGGCAAATTCATCAACAGCGGCAAACCTTTAGCAACAGACGTCACCTTTCGATGACCGAACATATGGGCCGCACATGTCATTTAAGCTCGGATATCGCACGGAACTGGATGGTTTGCGCGCCGTCGCCGTTTTGTCGGTCATGGGCGTCCATGTCATCACCATCGGCTCGGGCGCGGATCTCGCAGGAAAGAGCGCGGGCCTGCCGCCGCTAACGTCTGGCGGCATGTTTGGCGTCGACATGTTTTTCGTGCTCAGCGGTTTCCTGATCACGAGCATACTTCTGCACGAGCACTCGAAATTTGGTCAGATCGATTTCAGGGCGTTCTATATCCGCCGCATCCTACGCCTCTCGCCGGCGATGCTGATGCTCCTCTCCGCCTGCGCGGTCTACCTTCTCCTCAATGGTGGAACCAGCGGCGGCTTCGACTGGTTCTCGATCCTTTTCTCCGCTCTCTACATCTCCAATTTCGCGTTGATATTCTGGGGCCTGCGTCTCGGCATGCTCACGCAGACTTGGTCACTGTCGGTCGAAGAGCAGTTCTATTCCGTTTGGCCGCTGGCGGTTTCAAAACTCGTCAGGCTTCCCCGCAGAAATGCGCTTCGGATCGTGGCGGCGGCGGCGGTCGCCTCCTGGCTGTTGCGCGTCCTTCTGTTCACGACCTTTATGAAATATCCGGCTTGGCCGCTGTTCGGCTCGGCGGTGCATCTCATCTTGGCGCATTGCGACGGACTGCTGTGCGGCGCGCTCGTCGCCATGGCGGCGAACTGGGGTTGGCTGCCAGCAGCGCGCGGAGACCGGCGCGTAGAATGCGTCAGTTGGTTCTGCGCCCTGTCGCTTCTCGGAGTCCTGTTCTTTGGACCCGGGATGCACAAGGGCATTGCCGACGCCGGAGACATATTCTTTTTCTATTACGCCTTCGTCGCAGTCGCGACAGCGGCGCTCATCGCGACATTCCTTATCGACCCCCATCTTACCCTCTGTAAATTGTTGCGCTGGGCTCCCATGGTCTGGATCGGAAAGATTTCATACGGACTCTACCTCTATCACATGCCTATCTTCGTCCTTACGCCGGCGTCGGCGCTTGGGCCAAACGCTGCGTTAATCGTCGCGCTTGCTGGGTCGATCGCGACCGCCGCCGCCTCCTATTTCCTCATCGAACGTCGTTTTCTCGACCTGCGGCGCACGCTTGGCGTTCCGCGCACAGCGCAGATCGTTCGCCGACCTGCGCCAAGCGAGGGAGCGCAAACGCTCGCGCGTCAGCCGCGCGTCGCCCGCGTGCGCGCAAAAACAACGGTGCTATGATCCTTCGTCCGCCCTGCTGGATAGGAGGCATCAGTGCAGACGCCCGAACTCGCCGTTTCACGCTGGTTCAACACGCCGACGCCGATCACTCTTGCGGCGCTGCGCGGACGCGTGGTCTTGCTTCATGCCTTTCAGATGCTTTGTCCGGGTTGCGTCGCGCATGGCACGCCGCAAGCGCAGCGCGCCCACACGCTGTTCCGCAACTCAGATCTCAGCGTCATCGGCCTGCACACGGTGTTCGAACATCATGCGGCGATGACGCCCGTCGCGCTCGAAGCCTTCATCCATGAATATCGCCTGACCTTCCCCATCGGCGTCGATCAGCCGGGAGAAAGCGGGCCGATTCCCGTGACCATGGCGCGCTACGAGATGCGCGGGACGCCGACGGCGATCCTGATCAGCCGTGATGGCCGCATCCGCCATCACGGATTCGGACAAGAGGACGACATGGCGCTCGGCGCCCTCATCGGAACGCTGCTCGCCGAGCCCGCGCTATCCTGAGGCGCAGCCGCTATTCCGCGCGTCGCTCGATCTCTTCAATATCGGCGTCCGTCAATCCGAAATGATGGCCGATCTCGTGCACGAGCACATGGGTGACAATCGCCTCGAGCGTGTCATCGCCGCCCGCCCAATAGTCGAGGATCGGCCGCCGATAAAGCCAGATCATGTTAGGTTGCTCGCCTGTTTCGGAGAGATGGGCGCCCTGCGTCAGGCCGCGGCCGCGAAACAATCCGAGAAGATCGAACTCGCTCTCGCAGCGCATATCGTCGAGCGTCTCATCATCGGGAAAATCCTCGACGCGAATGACGAGGCCTTCGCAGAGCCGGGTGAACTGCTTCGGCAGAGCTGCATAGGCGGCGTCAGCGAGCGCTTCCATATCGGCCAGCGTCGGCGGCCTCGCCCGGCTCCAAAGCTGCTCAGTCATCGCAGGCTGACCGTAGGCCGCGAAAAGCCGGGAAAGTGAGGAACAATCGGCGGAACGGGGTGTTCAGGCAGGATCACCATCATAGGGAGAAACCCATGAATAAGCTGTTCATCGCGGCGCTCGCGCTTGGCGCTTTGTCTTTCACTCAGTCCGCAGTGTCCGCGCCCGCCGCTTCTCCCACCCTGAGCGTTACGCAGAGCGATTGCGACCTCCTCCAGCAGATCGGCGATCGCGACCAAGATTGGAAGCATCGCGGCGACTGGGATCGGGACGGGAGACGTGATCGCGGTTATCATCACGGTTGGGATCACAAACGTGGCTGGTGGGGCCGGGATAACGGCCAGTGGCGCGACGATCGCTGGCGCGACAAAGATTGGCGGCGCGGACACAAGCGGGACTGGGACAACGACCATCGGCGTGGCAACGACTAAGCCTTCGAGGCGCTGGACTTGAATAGCAAAGGCGTCCGCGACGCGGGCGCCTTTATATTTGATCGCTTAATATTTGATCGCCAGCTTAGCAATCTGCGAAGCGCGCTCATCGGGCTAAGCCACTTCGACTGCGGGCGCTGCGGTAGGAAGCTGCTCGACGCCGTCCGGAACAATCGCGGGCAAATGATGTTCAGGCAAAGGCGGCGTATCCAGGAGTAGAGTTATGATGAAGCTGTTGATCGCGGCGCTTGCGCTTGGCGTCGTCTGCTTGGTGAAACCCGTCCTCGCCACGCCCGCATTTTTCGTCGCTTCCGCCGCGCGCCTCTCGCAAGCAGAGCGAGCCATGGTGCAAAAAGCGGACGATCGTAGTCCCGAAACGAAAAGCGACCGCAGCGCCGACGACCGCGGTCAGGACTATTATGGGAGGAATCCCACCTGGCGAGACAATCGCCCTTGGAGCGACGATGAGTGGCGGCGCGACCCGGGGATGGAAGAGAACGCTCCTGATACTGACGACAGCGATTAGAACCAGCGAGTCCGCGAGTTGCTTGATGACTCCAAGGCGTTCGCAGCGCTGCGAACGCCCGTTCGTCTAGCGCCAGTTCCTAACGTCGACGAAACGTCCGGCGACCGCCGCCGCCGCCGCCATCGCCGGCGACACGAGATGCGTGCGGCCCTTGAAGCCCTGCCGCCCTTCGAAATTGCGATTCGAAGTCGAGGCGCAGCGCTCGCCCGGCGCCAGACGGTCCGGGTTCATCGCAAGGCACATTGAACAACCCGGCTCCCGCCACTCGAAACCTGCCGCGACGAAGATCTTGTCGAGCCCTTCGGCTTCCGCCTGGGCTTTCACGAGGCCGGATCCGGGCACCACCATAGCATTGACCCGATCGGCGACTTTCTTGCCTTCCACCATCCTGGCCGCGGCGCGCAGATCTTCGATGCGGCCGTTGGTGCAGGAGCCGATGAACACACGATCGATCTCGATATCGGTCATGCGCTCGCCGCCCTTCAGCCCCATATATTCGAGCGCGCGTTCGATCGCGGCGCGCTTTTGCGGCGTCTTAGCGCTGTCTGGCGTGGGCACGAAGCCCTCGATGGTCGCAACGTCTTCTGGCGAAGTCCCCCAGGTCACGATCGGCGGCAGCTTGCTCGCGTCCAGCCTGACGATCTTGTCGAAATGCGCGCCCTCGTCGGTATAGAGCGTCTCCCAATATTTGCGCGCCATGTCGAAGGCCTCGCCCTTCGGACCTTTCGGACGATCCTTGAGATAGGCGAAGGTTTTCTCGTCCGGCGCGACGAGACCCGCGCGCGCGCCGCCCTCGATCGACATGTTGCAAACGGTCATGCGGCCTTCAATCGAGAGGTCGCGAATCGCCTCGCCGGCATATTCGATGACGTGTCCAGTGCCGCCGGCGGTCCCGATCTCGCTGATGATGGCGAGGATGATGTCTTTTGCGGTGGCGCCGTCGGCGAGCTTGCCGTCGACCTGCACCAGCATATTGGCGGCCTTTTTCTGGATCAGAGTCTGCGTCGCGAGCACATGCTCGACCTCCGATGTGCCGATGCCATGCGCAAGCGCGCCGAAGGCGCCGTGAGTCGACGTATGGCTGTCGCCGCAGACGATCGTCATGCCGGGCAGGGTGAAGCCCTGCTCCGGACCGACGATATGCACCACGCCCTGTCGCCGGTCGTGCTCGTCGTAATATTCGACGCCAAACTCCCGCGCGTTGAGCGCGAGCTGCTCCACCTGCGCCTTGCTTTCCGGATCTTCGATCGGCAGCGAGCGATCGGTCGTCGGCACATTGTGGTCGACGACGGCGAGCGTTCTTTCCGGCGCGCGCACCGAGCGGCCCGCCATGCGCAGACCTTCGAACGCCTGCGGGCTCGTCACCTCATGGATGAGGTGGCGATCGATGTAGAGCAGGCACGCGCCATCATCCTGACGGTCGACCACATGGTCGTCCCAGATCTTGTCATAGAGCGTGCGGGGCGCAGCGTTGGCGGACATGTCTATCTCTTCCTCTTGCCGGCTTGTTGCGATCCGGCTCGCTTTTTTGATTTCCTCATCCTCAGGAGCGGCCGCAGGCCGCGTCTCGACGAGGATTCACGCGCGGCAATGCACGCCTCTCATCGTCCCCTTGAATTGAGGGTGTTCTACCCGTAACGCAAGCGCCATGGAAGAGAGACCGCAGCGCAGTTCCGACCCGAGGCCCTGGTGAGCCTGCCCTCCCCGGAGCTGCCGGCGCCGCTTGCGGCGGCGATCGAGGCCAGGCTCGAGGGCCGCTCGCATAGCGCGCTTCGCGAAAGAGCGCGCGAACTCTCGCAGCGCTTCCGGTCCCGGAAGCCGACCAGCGAGACGATCCGCGATGAGACCGACGCCCTAGCCTATGCCGCGACCCGCATGCCGGCGACCTACGCCGCGATCGTGACGGCCCTGGGACGGCTCGAGCAGGAGCGCCCGGATTTCGCGCCGGCGCGCGTGCTCGACGCCGGGTGCGGTCTCGGCGCTGCATCCTGCGCCGCCGCCGCCGTGTGGCCGGCCATCGCCGAAATGACGCTGCTCGACCGCAGCGCGCTGTTCCTCAATCTCGCGACGAGCCTGATGCAGGAAAGCGTCGCCGCGGCCCTTCAGGCGATCCTTGCGGATTTCTCCACGTCGCAGCCGGCCGACGCCGTCCCTTTCGACCTCGTCGTCGCCGGTTATGCGATGACGGAGGTCGCCGAACCCGACCTTCCATCGGTGATCGACAGGCTTTGGGCGCTCACCGGCGACGCGCTCGTGATCGTCGAGCCGGGGACGCCTCGCGATCACGCCAGGCTCATGATCGTGCGGAGCCGCCTTCTTGCGCTCGGCGCGAACCTTATTGCGCCGTGCCCGCACCGGGCGCCCTGCCCTTTGCCGACGAACGACTGGTGCCATTTCTCGGTCCGGCTGCCGCGCCGCCGCGCGCACAGGCTGGTGAAGGGGGTCGACGCGCCGTTCGAGGACGAGAAGTTCGCCTATCTCGTCGCGAGCCGATCAAGCGGAACGCCGCCATGGGCGCGGGTGATCGCCCCGCCGCGCGCCGGCAAGGCGGGAGTTTCACTAAAGCTCTGCGCCGATAAAGCATGCGGCGAGACTTTCATTCCCAAGCGCGACAAGGCGCGCTACGAAAAGATTCGAAGAAAGGACTGGGGCGATCCGCTGCGCGCCCCGGCGGAGGAAATTTGATGAAACAGCCACGTCCGAGGGTCGCGCCCTATCTGACCGTCAGCCCCGCCGCCGCAGCCATTGCCTTTTACACCGGCGCCTTCGGCGCCCAGCAGCGCGCCCTCATGCCGTCCGTGGACGGGCTGCGCATCGCGCACTGCGAATTGTTGATCAACGGCGGCTCGGTGATGCTCGCCGACATCTTTCCGGAATTCGGCCAGACCCGCGTGCCGCTGCCGGGCGAGCACGCGACCGTCTCCATCAGCCTCGAATATGACAAGGCGCAGGAAGTCGACGACATCTGCGCCCGCGCGACCAAGCTTGGCGGCAAGATCGAAACCAACCCGACGAATTCATTCTGGGGGACGCGCTACGCCTCCCTGCGCGACCCCTTCGGCCACCGCTGGATCCTCAACGCGCCGCTGGAGAGCTAGCGGGCGAACTCGAACTGGCGACGTTCTGATCCAATCTTTCGACTCGGATTGTGGCTGTTCCGCGGTTGTTCGCGGTAAAAAAGCCGGTGAGAAACGGCAGCATTGGCGCAGCATCATTCACATAAATGAAAAGTTCACCGCTCTGTTCAGGCGTAATTTCCCGAGAAACAGAAAGGCCTGACTGGGGCGTTTGCGCGCACGCCAGCAGCCGTTTCGCCGATTCTTCGGTGAGGGGGGCGTTATAATAGAACGCGGTTTTTTCATATTCGGCGCCTTCGAAGCATTGATTGTAGGCATTGGGCGCTTCCTTACCTGGCGCCAGCGCGTACTCCTCCCCACCCCAATCGCCCACGCGGATTATGGGCGTGAACCAGTTTGCGTCTGGCCAACGTTTGAAGGGTGCATACAACTCATGGATTAGGGTACGTGAATTGGGAAAGCCGATCACATCCGTTCGGAGGCTTCGATCAAACCACGCTCCATCTGAAGTCAGCGTTATACGATAGCTCTTGCCCTGCTCTAGCTTTAGTTTTGTGGGCCAGCACATATGGTCGGTGCGGAATAAGGGAGCGTCCGCCGTTCGCTCAACGACCTGGACATCCTCCTTCTTCGAGGCCGTGCAGAAGTGATTGGTTCCGCTCAATGCGACATAGGTGAAACGGTTGATCAAAAGCGCGCTGACCGTAACCAGCGCAAGCGCGAAAAGAGCAGGAACAACACCTTTTGTAATTACTGGGTAGCCATAGCGAAATGGCGGGAATTTTCTCACCACTCGCGCAAACTTCTGAGCGAGGGATGGTTCGAAAGCCATGACGTTCCTGTCGGCATCCTCCAACATGCGTGGCAGGAAAAACAGTGCGAAGGCAACGGCTATGCCACTTGCGCCAAACAGCGCGCTCGCGATCCAAGGCGGCGCAGCTTTCCAAATTGCAACGAAGCCTCCTAGCAGGGGAACGAGAATCCAAATGGACGCGCGCACAACCACCGCGCGTTTCGCGTCCTTTCTCGTAAGCCTCCGGCGAGAACCGTCTGGCGCTGAGCGCGCTGCGCTTGGATAGATTGCGCATGAATGGCGCGGTGATCGTGTCCATTTCTAATACAAGCGGACACTATCGCGGATGTCGGACGGCAAGGACGATGGTGGA
>JBPFDX010000070.1:0-48166 GCA_051061385.1 Methylocystis sp. | reverse complement strand
AATGTCGCGATAGCCGACCTTCATCACGTCTTCGATTTCGAGGTCCTCGACGCTGCCGGCGTTCGCCGCCAGGCTGAGGATCGTGTCCTGCGCCTTGGCGTGCAGGATGAGGCGCGTCGAGTCAGCCTTCGGATCGCAACCGACGATCAGAATGCGGTGACCCATCTCCGCCAGAGCGGCCAGCGTGTTCTGGGACGTCGTCGACTTGCCGATGCCCCCTTTGCCGTAAAATGCGATTTGCCGTAGTGACGACATGTCTGTCTCCTCTTGAGCCCTTACTCATGGCCGCAGCTCTCTCGCGGCGCCTTGCTTTCGCTGCCGAGTTAGAGAAGGACTCCCCAGAAGAGGTTCTCTTCGACGGCCCTCGATGTCGGTCGAGCACGTCCCACTTTCGCAATGTCCATGCCAGCGCTTGCCGATGGCGGTTCACGTTGATTATTCAGATACTTGCGCAAAAGCGGCGCGCCGCGTCGTTCGATGTCAAAAAGCTAACAACCCTGTGCTGTGGACGACAATTTATTGCGGGACGCGATGGAAAAATCTGCTGTGCTTTTCGTCCGTTGGGATGGAGGCGATGTCGGCCAAGAAGTAGACTGGCGCGCCGCAGTGGCGGTTGATGACCCTGACGCGCGAAGGCGAGTTCGGCCCAAGAAGGTAATGGTGGACCTGGCTCGAATCGCGCCCGAGCCCCACCGACACAGACTGGTCGCGCAGCATCACGGCAGCGCCCAGCTGGTACGGAAATATCGCGAACACAGCGGCTTCAGCCGCGGAGCGCCGACGACTCGCGTCGCGTCACTTCGATGACTCGCGCGCGAGACGCGCGCGGGCCGCTTCCGCGACAAGCGGATCGCTGTCGTTGATCAAATTTCCGATTTTGTCCACGTTCAATCTGGTCGCGACGTAATGGCGCACGCGCCAGTCAGCGTCCTCTCGCAAATCGAACAATTGCTCCGGCGTCATTCTTTGCGCGGCTTCGAGACGGACATCGGCGTTCGAATCTCGACATATTCGCCCGAGCCACTGGGCGTCGATCCGTTGCGCCACAATGCGCCGGACTTCCACTTCCGGGTCAGCGAGCATCATCACCAGCAGCGCCGGCGCGACCTTGCGGGCGATCACGATCCGCACGTAATAGTCCTCATCCTGCATCATCGGCAGGAGATCTGGATCATCGAGGAGAGTGGCGACGCGGATGCGCACTTCACGATGCGGGTCATTGCGCAATTCACATTGATAGCGCGCAGGCAATCGCCGCACGGCTTCCCAGCGTACGGTTTCGTCGGGGTCCGATAACAAGCGCGGCAGGAAAAAAGGATTGGCGAACTTCGCCGCTATGGCGCGAACTTCGAAGTGTGGATGTGAGAGATAGACGTCGGCGAGTTCTGGATTCCAATTGAAGAACCGGTCGATCCGCCGCGCATATCGATCGTGCACGCAGGCTTTGCGCAATTCGCACCGCCCCACGGCCAGCAACTCCCGATGCGCGCAGCTCGTGCATTCGAGGTCCAACCCGCGCCAGTCGCGGGCCTCGTCGATCTCACGCGTCATCTTCGAGCCCTATTCTGTCGAGAACGCCGAGAAGAACCTTGGCCCCTATCTTGTCGGTTGGATCAAGCTCAAGCAGCTTTGCGATCGCCGCTCTGCTTTCCTCGAGTTCGCCGAGACGCAGCTGCAGATAGGCATAGCCCTTCAAGGTAAAGAGGAAGAAGCGCGGCAGCATTTCGTCGTAGCGATCGAATACCGCATGCGACGCCGAGGCGCGGCGCCAGTCGCGCGGCATGTTGTTTTCGCGCGTCGCCTTCTCAAGACACCGGTTGGCGATCTCCAAGGCTTCTCGCAATCTGCCCTTGTAGAAGTAAAAACGGTAGAAACCGATCAACACGGCCGCGTGATCGGGCGCCCATTGCTGCGCCTGACGCAAATAGCGCTCCGCCGTTTCGGAATCGGCGTAGGTCTCGCTGGCGAGTTTGAGAAATCCTTCGGCCTCCGGCGGCAGTCCCTCGCCGAGCAGCGCCCCGGCGAGAAGCTCCTTCTCGTCGGGGCTGAGAGCGACCTGCCCGCCATTCGCCATGACGCGCGCCCTTAGTGCGCCGCCTCCGAAACGGGCGCGCTCATGCTCTTGCAGGATCCGGTGTTCTTCGGGTCGTGAAAGACGAGCCCTCCGCTTGAGGAGGAATCGGTGAAGTCAATCGTCACCCCGTCGAGCAGCAGGCGGCTTTCGGCCGGCAGGAAAAACTTCACGCCCTCGACGACGAATTCCTGATCTCCAGCGCGCGGCGCGGCTTCGACATCGAACAGGGCGCTGAGCCCCGAGCAACCGCCGGGGGACACCATCAAGCGAAAGCCGCCGCCCGGATTGGCGCTAAACTGGATCATTCGCCGGATGAATTTCTGTGCGGCCGGCGTTAGCGTAAATTTCATGCAGGCCTCCTCAAGCCGGCGCTTGGTAGCGGGGATAGGCGTTGTCGATCACACAAGTGTTATCGACGGGACAGACGGCCGCGCACTGCGGCACGTCGAAATGCCCGATGCACTCCGTGCATTTCTTCGGATCGATGACGAAGGTGCCGTTCTTCTCGGTGATCGCCACGTTCGGGCATTCCGGCTCGCAGGCCGAACAACTTGTGCACTGCGAGGCGATGATCTTAAGCGTCATGTCTTGCTCCCTGGATTGGTTCCCTGACGCATGTCTCAGGCGGCGCTGATCAGCGCGCCCTGACGGATTTCCGCGTCGCCGCGCTCCATATGTTCGATCTCTCCGCTGTTCACCTTGTCGAGATAGGCCTTGAACCAGGCGATCGCCGACTTCTCGATGAACTCATGGGCAAATTGATCGACGGGCTCGATCCCGGCCTTCAGCAGGTCGTTCTTCGGACAGCCGCCGATCTTCGCGACGAACACCGCGTGGCAGTCGTTGATCGCGCGGATCACCGTCTCGAGACTATCCTCGTCGCCATATCCGCCCTGGCAGTAGAGATCGACGCGGCGATGCCCGACGAATTTCGCGCCAGACGTCGAGAGTTCGTAAACCTGGAACTCCTTGGCGTGCCCGAAATGTTCGTTGATCAGGCCCGAACCCTTCGTCGCAACCGCGATCAGCAGTTTGATGTCGCTCGCCGCGCCAGCCAGCGTCGCCAGCTCTTCCTGTTTCGCGGCGACCTTCGCGATACGCTCCTCTTCGACCTTCTCCTGATAGGCCTTGCGGGACTCGAGGTCGTAGTCGACCTCCATGGCCATGATTTTTTCGGTGGTGAACTCGGCGCTGCGATCCTCGCCAAGCAGGCCAACGGCGTCGGCGCGGCACTGGCGACAATGGCGCATCATGTTCATCTCGCCTTCGCAGCTGTCCTGCAGCGCCTTCAGCTCCTGCGCCGAGGGACCGCGCTGTCCGTTGAGGCCGAACACCGTGCCGTGCTCCGGCGCCGAGATCAGCGGCATGATGTTGTGCAGGAACGCGCCGCGCGACTTAACGGCCTTGTTCACTTCGACGAGATGCTTGTCGTTGATCCCGGGGATCATCACCGAATTCACCTTGCACAGAATGCCGCGTTCGGTGAGCATCTCCAGGCCCAGGAGCTGCCGGTCGGTGAGGAGCTTCGCCGCTTCGACGCCTGTGTAGCGCTTGTGCTTCCAGAACACCCAAGGATAGATCTTCGCGCCGATTTCCGGATCGATCATGTTGATGGTGATCGTGACGTGGTCGACGTTATAGCCGGCGATCGTGTCGACGTGATCGGGCAAGGCGAGGCCGTTGGTCGACAGGCAGAGCTTGATGTCGGGCGCGGTGCGCGAGATCAGATCGAAGGTCTTGAAAGTCTTTTCCGGATTGGCGAGCGGATCGCCCGGACCGGCGATGCCCAAGACCGTCATTTGCGGGATGGTGGAAGCGACGGCCAAAACCTTCTTCGCGGCCTGCTCCGGGGTCAGCTTCTCGCTGACGACGCCGGGGCGAGATTCATTGGCGCAATCATATTTGCGGTTGCAGTAGTTACACTGGATGTTGCACGCCGGCGCGACGGCGACATGCATGCGCGCATAATGGTGATGCGCCTCTTCGCTATAACAGGGGTGGTTCTTTACCTTCTCCCAAATCTCCGTCGGAAGGTCGCCCTCTCCGGCGCCCGACCCGCAGCTCGCCTTTCCGCTGCCGCCCGACGTTCCGCAGCCCTTGTGCTCGGCGATCTTCTGCATCACGTCGCTCATGGCGACCGCGGCGCTCACTTCTTCAACTACGTCCGCCGTTCCAACATCCAGAGACGTCATGGCCTTGCTTCCTTCTGTCGCTGCAAAGTCGCCTTTGCCGACTCCCGGCTGAGACGGACCGATGCATCAGTCTTTGGAAGGGATCGCAACAACCATGCCAGCACTTCAACGCTAGTTTACGCTTTTACCTCAATTGGTTATATCGAACAGACAATGTAAATATTCAAACACGTCACTATTCCTGCATGGCGACACTTGTGACAGATTCAACATCGCTGATCGCATTGCCGCCGCTGGGCGGCGCTGATGGGCGCGGACGAGCTCCGAGGCGCTTTGAACCGCCGGTACGCCGTCGCAAGAATTCGTACACAGGTGTCCTCGCGCACGCCCCGCTGCCCTATTGAGCGATTCGCGTTCAAACGCCCGGATCGAGGACTGCTGGTAGAGTTCATGTCCCCAGTCTCGGAGTGAGACCGAGAACCATCCAAGACTTATGTGGCGACGCCGCATTCTTCAGATGGATGGAGAACGACAATGAACCTCTACGCACATAGAGGAGCGTCCGACGCGCAATCACGGGTTCGAACAAGAACAGCCGCTCACAGGCTGCGGATCACTATCGCGTTCTCAGCCGTTCGGAAACGAGCGCGGTTAGGGCCTCGCGAACGCTGCGATTCTCCACGGCGTCGATCACTTCCCCGATGAAGGCTTCGGTCAGCAGCGATTCAGCTTCCGCGTGCGAAATCCCGCGCGCCATCAGATAGAAAATCAGGTTCTCGTCGAGCGCGCCGACTGTCGAACCATGTGCGCATTGAACGTCGTCGGCGAATATTTCAAGTTCCGGCTTGCAATTGGCCTGGGCGCCTTCGGACAACAACAGCGCGCGCGCCATCATGCGCGCGTCGGTCTTTTGTGCGCCAGGCCGCACCAGGATCTTTCCCTGAAACACCGCCTGCGACGCATCGTTCAGCACGGATTTGAACAGCGCTTTGCTTTCGGAACGCTCCGCTGCATGATCGAGGAACAAGGTCGCGTCGGCGTGCTCCTTGTCCTTCAATATATTGGCGCCCCTCAGGGCGGCATGCGCTCCCGGCCCGTTCAGAGTAATGAAGGACTGGTTACGCAGCAGGACGCCGCCGAGATTGAGCCCCAGATCATTCAGCTGGCTATCGGCGGCGAGCGAGGCGACGAAGGTTGACACGTGCATCGCTGCGGCGCTTTCGCGGCTGATCTTGAGCCGCTCGAGCGACGCGCCCTCTTCCAGCACCACCTCGGTCGCGGCGTTCACATGGTAGTCCCCCGCCCCGCCGCCCTCGAAGCTCTCGATCAGCGTCGCCCGCGCGCCCTTTTCCAGTATGACGAGCGAACGGAGGAAATAGGTTGCCGGCTGCGCGCCGGCGACGAAGACCAGCTGTATCGGTCGATCGACACAGGCCCCGGCGGCCAAGCGGATAACGACGCCTTCACCCATGAAGGCCGTGTTGAGCGCGAAGGCCGGATCATCGACCTTCCCCGCTTTCCCGAGCTGCGAAACGGTCGCGGCGTCGCCGGTGGCCAGGGCCTCCGACAGCGAGATCACGCTCAAGCCTTTTTCCAGATCGGCGAGATCAGAAAGCGCCGGGACGAAATAGCCGCCGACGAAGACGATGCGGCGCGCGGCGACGCTCGTGAGAATCGCGGCGTCCTTGGCGCTTTGTCTTGCGCTCTCCTCCGGCGGCGCCGCCAGAGGCTTTACGTCGCGCAGCAGGGCGCGCAGATCCGTGTATTTCCAGGCCTCGTCGCGACGGTTGGGAAGGCCGGTTCGGGAGAAGGCTTCGAACGCGGCGGTGCGCAGCTCGGCGACTTGCGGCGCGCCGGCGCTTTGTTGTGCGGCGAAGATCTCCGCGAGCTGAGCTTCAGCGTCGGTGAGTTTGCGAGCGGGAGTGACTGGCGCCTTGTCCATGACTTAGGCTGCCTCATTCTGGTAGCGTGCGTAGCCGGTTTCCTCGAGCTCCAGGGCGAGCTCCTTCCCGCCGGTCCGCACGATGCGGCCGGCCGACTGCACATGCACGACGTCCGGCGTGATGTAATCCAGCAGGCGCTGATAATGGGTGATCACAACGATGCCGCGGTCTTTCGAGCGCAATTGATTGACGCCGTTGGAGACGACCTTCAGCGCGTCGATGTCGAGCCCCGAGTCGGTCTCGTCGAGGATGCACACCTTGGGTTCGAGCAGCATCATCTGCAGCGTCTCGGCCCGTTTCTTCTCGCCGCCGGAGAAGCCGACGTTCACCGGGCGCCGCAGCATCTCCATGTCCATGTCGAGGATCTTGGCGAGCTCCTTGACGCGCTTGATCAGATCGGGCGACGATATTTCCTCCTCACCGCGCTTCTTGCGCTGCGCGTTGAGCGCGGCCCGAAGGAAGGTCATCGTGGCGACGCCCGGCACTTCCAGCGGATATTGAAAAGCAAGGAACAGCCCCGCCGCGGCGCGTTCGTCGACGCTCATCTGCGACAGATCAGCGCCAGCGAGCAGCGCCTGCCCCTCGGTGATGGCATAGCCCGGACGGCCGGAGAGCACATAGGACAGCGTTGATTTGCCGGAGCCGTTCGGCCCCATGATCGCATGCACTTCGCCGGCGTTCACGGTGAGATCGTAGCCGTTCAGTATCTGCTTGCCAGCGATCTCGGCCTTAAGGTCGCGAATTTCCAGTAGCGCCGTCATCCCATCACTCCCAAACTGTTGAGGCGTCAGCCGACGCTGCCTTCGAGACTGACCGAGATCAGCTTCTGCGCTTCGACCGCGAACTCCATCGGCAGTTGCTGCAACACGTCGCGCACGAAGCCGTTGACCACCAGCGCGGTCGCATCTTCCTGCGAGAGCCCGCGCTGCATGCAGTAGAACAAGACGTCCTCCGAAATCTTCGAGGTCGTCGCCTCATGTTCGAACACGCAGGACGGATTCTTCGCTTCGATGTAGGGAATCGTATGCGCGCTGCAGGCGTCGCCGATGAGCAGCGAGTCACAATTCGTGAAATTGCGGGCGCCTTCCGCCTTGCGATGCGCCGAGACGAGGCCGCGATAAGCGTTCGACGAACGGCCGGCCGAAATGCCCTTCGAGATAATGCGGCTCGTCGTGCCCTTCCCGAGATGGATCATCTTGGTGCCGGAGTCGACCTGTTGGCGGCCGTTTGAGATCGCGATGGAGTAGAACTCCCCGCGCGAATTATCGCCCCGCAGCACGCAGCTTGGGTATTTCCAAGTGATGGCCGAGCCCGTCTCGACCTGCGTCCAGCTGATCTTGGAATTGACGCCGCGGCAGTCGCCGCGCTTCGTCACGAAATTATAAATTCCGCCCTTGCCGTTCTCGTCGCCCGGATACCAGTTCTGCACGGTGGAATATTTGATCTCGGCGTCATCAAGCGCCACAAGTTCGACGACCGCCGCGTGCAACTGGTTCTCGTCGCGCTTGGGCGCGGTGCAGCCTTCGAGATAGCTGACGTATGAGCCACGGTCGGCGATGACGAGCGTCCGCTCAAATTGCCCGGTGTTCTTTTCGTTGATGCGAAAATATGTCGACAATTCCATCGGGCAACGCACACCCGGGGGGATGTAAACGAAAGAGCCGTCCGAAAACACCGCGCTGTTCAGCGTCGCGAAATAATTGTCGGACGTCGGGACCACGGTGCCGAGATATTTGCGCACCAGTTCGGGATGCTCGCGCAGCGCCTCCGAGATGGGGCAGAAGATCACGCCGGCCTTCTTCAACTCCTCCTTGAATGTCGTTGCGACCGAGACCGAGTCGAATACGGCGTCGACGGCGACGCGTGGACGCTCTTCGCCCTCGGGCCGCTCGACGCCGGCGAGAATTTCGCGCTCATGCAGCGGAATGCCGAGCTTCTCATATGTGCGCAGCAGCTCAGGGTCGACCTCGTCGAGTGATTTCGGACCGGCCGTCGATTTCGGCGCCGCGTAATAATAGAGATCCTGATAGTCGATCGCAGGGTAATCGACCCGCGCCCATTTCGGCTCCGTCATCGTCAGCCAGCGGCGGTAGGCGTTGAGTCGCCAGTCGAGCATCCATTCCGGTTCGTTCTTCTTCGCGGAGATGAAACGGATGACTTCTTCCGAAAGCCCTTTAGGCGCGAGGTCCGATTCGATGTCGGTGACGAATCCGTATTTATATTGATCAGCGCCAACACGGCGAACTTGATCAACTGTCTCTTGCACCGCCGCCATTTCGCTCTCCGTTCACTGTTGCGCTTCGTCCAGGCGGGCCTGGACCAGGCGCCTCACTTCCGGATCGGGATCATCGCGCAGACGCGCCAGCAATTTCGCTTCGCATCGCTCCGCGACCAGGAACCGGACTCGCAAGTCTTCGTCCGCGACGAGCAGCCCCAATTGCGCCGGCGGCAACCGCTCTGCAATAATCATGCGCACGCGCGGTTCGGGATCGGCCGCCATGGCCGGGAGCTTGCTGATGGCTATCCGGCGCGCCGCTTCGCATCGCACTTGTGGATCGTCGTCCGTCGCTGCGCCGGCGAGAATGTCGGACGGCGCGCGGCGCGCTGCAATCAGGCGCACGCCGCTGTCTTCATCGAAGAGCAGCTTCACAAGGCTCGCGCCTTCGACACGCTGCGCCAGCGCCATGCGGACCTTGCGGTCGCGATCGCCGATCATTTTTTCTGCGAGCCGTAGCGGCAGACGCTGCGCCACCATGGCTCTGACGTCCGGCTCTTCGTCATCGATCAGCGCGCGCAACTGAAAGACGCTCGCATATTTCACCGCGCCGACGCGCAGTTCGAAATAGGGATGATCGAGATATTTCGCAGACTCCTGAGGACTCGCCGCGAAGAACCTGTCTATCCGGCGGGCCCTCCGATCGCGCACACATGTCTGTCCGAGATCGCAGAGGCCTTTCTCGCGAATCTCCACATGCGGACAATCGCGGCAGGACAGGAAGTTTCCAAGCCAGTCGACGGCGTCCATGCGATGCGTCGTCCCGCTAGCCCGCACCTTTGAAGTTACGCCGGCACGCACGTGTTTTCGACGGGGCAGACGACCGCACATTGCGGCTTATCGAAATGCCCTTCGCATTCGGTGCATTTCTTCGGGTCGATGATGTACATGTCATTCTTGAGGCGGATCGCCGCATTTGGACATTCGAATTCGCAGGCCCCGCATACTGTGCATTGCGAGGCGATAATCTTGTATGCCATGTCGCGAATCCTCGTTCGTTTCTGGAAGCTCTCTCAACTTCCTTCAAATCGCATGCCAATGCGGTCCACGCCTGCCGAGCGTAGAGCAACTCGCTGAATTGAAAGCGGATGACGGCATGCGAGCCCGTAGAGTCGATTGTTCGGTCCTTTCAGGCGACCGACACAGGCCGCTCGGCCGCATGAATCGAACAATGTCCTGAATACGACAATCAGCGGGTACGTTCAGATGCGCTTTGTCTCGCTAGCGCATTTCTTCCGCGCAGGGACGGCGCCGCCCATGCCGGGTCTCCGGGATACGCTTATCGGGGATTGCGCAGTCGGGCGCGGTAGGCCGTGTCCGGTTTACGACATCACCGGCGCAGCCCCGGCCGAAGCAGATGCTTGCCCGAGGTTTGTCGGAGTTATGACATTGTCGGACACACCTTGCAGCTACGGCGCGCTGCCCTGCGCGAGTTCCTCGATGACCTTCCAACCGACGCTGCCCTGCGGATCCGCGCGGGAGAGGATATCGAGATATTCCTTTGCGGTTTCGCTGTGGCCGCGCTTCAATTCGATGAAGCTCAGCGCCTTTAGCGTGTAGAGGGCGAAGCGCGCTGGGCCGTTCTGCGCGTCGACCTGCGCAGGCCAGGCCGCGGGATCGCTTGGCCAACCCGCCTGCCGCGACGCCTGCTTCATGCCCTCCGCCGCAACATCAGCGGCGTAATCGAGGCTGCCCATATACGTGTGGATCTTGTAAAGGCAGTAGTAAGGCGCGAGTTCTTCCGGCGTCAGCGCCAGGGCCTGCTTGAAGAGACTGTCGGCCTTCTCGCGATCAGTGCGATAGGCGACGACCCCCTGTTGCAGAAGTTCGTTGGTCTTCGAGTCGAGTTCGCCGAAGTTCACGGCGTCGGCGTCGGCGCGGTCAGCGTTCATAGCCGGCTTGAAGCAACCGCTGAGCCAGGATGAGCGATGGCTGCGCGGCGTCCTGCCGTCAGCGCCTTCCTTTATCTGGCATGCGCGGAACCCTATCGAGCGTTATCGCTAACGACTTTTGAAACGGCGAGCGCCTCTTGCCTTTTTCAAAAGCAGATCAGGCGCATCTTCGCACAAAACCTGGATTCGGCCGCACAAATGGCACGCAGTTTGCGTGCGCGCCGGGCACGCGGTTGTCGCCCCAACGCTAAGGCGCGCAACCGCGGACAAAACTAACAAACGAAAAAGGGCCAGGAATGATACGCGAATTCCGCTACAAGGGGGAAACCTTCCGGGTGAACGCGCATGGTGCGCCCGGGCATGAGGAAGTGTTTATCATCCATTTGGTCGACGACGAAGAGATGGGCGAAATCTCGATCGACCGCATGACCGAGGAAAACGATAGAAGCGCCTCGATCGACGCGATTTGCGTCATGCTCTGCGACAAGCTGATCGTCGAACAGGACATCGCCTGCGCCGACCCCGCCGGGGCATTCTTCTGGGTGGAAGGCAAGCGCATCCGCGACGTGCTCCCGAGCAACGAAGTCGCCCCACATTGATACTCGCGGCGCGAGAGCCGATCAGGCGAAATCAAGCGCCGCGCGTCTGTTCCTCACGGAAATCTCTCAACGGCGGCGATCGTCTGTAGTCGCCGCCTCAATCTCGGATCTCGGCCTGAATCGAAAAGATATCGTAGGGAGGATCGCTTTCCGGATTGGCGTAGCCCGTTGACGGCGCATTCATGCCGCCACGACCTGGATTGGAGCGACGAGTCATCCGCGCGATGTCGCCGCCATAAACATTAACGACGATAGATATCTGATCGTCGAGCGCGTTGCGGCATTTGACGACGTCCCCGCTCCCGGACGAGCGTGCTTCGATCGTGTGCGCTTTCAGCAGACGAGACGCGCCCGCTTGCGCGCAAGTTGGCGAGGAGCCATCGAATTGCTGGCGAAGGACGGCGCCGTGCAACACGCCGGCGATCTCCCAAATGGCAGGCTGAGAGATCGTCACGCCCGCAGCGCTCCCTAAAACTGTGGTCACGACGGAAAACCGCTCGAGCCCATCGCGAAAAATCTGGAATTGTCGGCCCTCGCCGGGAGTCGCCGCGGCAAAGACCGCGGGCAGCCAATCGTCCGCAGTGAGGAGGCGCGCCATGAGGTCGCGGCCGACCAACAAGATCTCTCGCTCGCTTTCGGCAAGTTCGACCATGGACTGAATGTCCCAGATGAATCGCCTCAGCGCTGGAGGAATAGGATCGCGCGCGATGGCCCCAGCGCTTGGGACGGCCGTATTCATCCTCGTCCTTCCTGCAAGCAAATCGTATCGATGGCGGACACTGCCGCATCGATTTCGCTTTCCTCTACTGTGAGCGGCGGAAAGAGACCTAGAACCGGCCCCAGCGCACGGGTGAGGAGCCCGCGCTCCGCCAGCTTAGCGCGCATAGGCTCCGCGTCTTCCGCGAGCGTTAATCCCTGCATCAGACCAAGGCCGCTCAGCGCCGTAAAGGCATCGCGACGCCGATAAAGCAACGCGGACAATTGGTCTTCGAAATACCAGCTTCGATTCTGCACGCGTTCCTGAAAGCCTGGCGTCGATAGAACATCCACAAGGGCGCGCCCGGCGAGAAGCGCAGCCTCGTCAATGAGCGGCGCGGAGCCGAGCGCCCCTCGCGCGACTCTTTGCGTGAGAACGAGCGCGGTCAGTCGCGGGGCGTCTGCAGGCGAATGACTGGCGACCATCAGGTCCGGGGCGACTCCTGTCCATTCGTGCGCCCAAAGCATGCCTGAGCGGCCAAGGCCGCAGAAGGTTTCGTCGAAGCCCAGCACGATCCCATATTCGTCTGCGGTCTCTCGCAACCGAGCGAGCAAGCCGCCTGGAACGATCTCGAATCCCGCTCTCGTCCTCACCGGCGCAATCAGAAAGCCAGCGGTCCTCGCATCGACTTCCGCCTGCAGCGCGGCGTGATCGTCCGATCGAAGAATTGTGATCTCGTCATCGCCCTCGAGACCAAGCGGCGCGCGCTCCATCCGATCTGAAGGCCCGACGCAGATGATGAACCGGCGGCGCTTGGGGCGACCGACAATCTTATGATAACGCCGAACCGCTTCCACCGCGAACCGCCAAGCGTCCGCCTCGCAGCGATACAGGAAGACGCTGTCGCCAAAGGTTACGGGCGCGATCTTCGCGCATAGCGCTTCGGAGTAGGCCGCAAACGTCGGCGGCGATTGAGGCGGACGTATCGACTGCTTCGAGCTTGGCGCCGATCCGACAGACCTCTCGGAAGGCAGGAGCGATGAACCGGAAAAGTCCAGCGGCGCGCCCACGGCGGATGTGTCGTCGACGGTAGCCGTTTCGACGAGGCCGTGAGGCGCGCTCGGTGAAACCGACGATGTGGACTGCCCCGTCACTCTGCCCGACGGCTCTCTGGCGGCTGACGCCTTTCGCCGGGGACAGCCATTGCGCGCGCCCGAACATGCGGAAATCGCGCGCCCCAGAACGGCTGTCCAGAGTCCGACATCCGCGCGCCTATTTCTGATATTTGCGGAGCATCATTTCAATCGCCGTCACCGACTCGGATACGTTCAGCCAGTTTTCCGCTTGTTCGTCGTTCTTGAATTCGCGCCCGAGGTTAACCGGCTCGTCTCGTCCGGCGATATGTAAGAAACAGGCCCATTTGCCGCTGGGCAACTGCTCAACTGTAACCTTATGATCCGTCATACGTTCCATCCCCGCCAGCGGCGCTTTCCGCAATCAGATACGTTCGCGCGCCTTAAACGCTGGCGATCAGAGCAAAAATCTCGCCATTTCCTCTACCGCTCTGGCGAATTCGGCCACGCAGCGCGTTTCCAGCGACGCGCATGGCCGACTCGCCTCGACGGCTAAGCGATCGCGCGCACATTGGCTTCGAACCTGCATGGTCTTCTGCTTCAGCTCTTGCGAAGGCCTCTGAACGACGAGGCAAGGCGCGAGTCGGTCCATGCATGAGCGCTCCTCATGACGAACAAACAGGAATGGGTCGTCTGGAACGGCTCGCTGGGCATATTGGACATTGCGGCGATCGGCGACGTCCAACATGGCGACAGCGGCAGGAAGGCATGGCTGGCGCCGCCCTATGATGTCGTGGGTCCGTTCAGTCTGGACGAACTTGAAACGCAGGGCCGGATCACCTTTGGCGAATGCCTTGTCATGTCAGCCCAGAGGTGGCGGGACGATCAAGTCGATCTGCGTCTCGAGGCCCGAGAAAGGCGCCGAAGACTCTTCTTTCAACCGACCACCGACCAAGACCTTCGCCATCGCGAGATTTTGGATCTGCCGTTGGAGGGGCCGCTCAATCAATCGGACATCAACGCCGCCTTCAGGCGACAGGCGAAAACGGCGCATCCGGACGCCGGCGGCGACGGCGAACATTACCGTCGTGTCGTCGACGCGCGCGACGCTCTACTCAACCGGCTTAAACCGACGTTCGGTTGATCGACGATTCCAGCGTTGACGTGACCCTACGGCCGTCGCCGCGCTGCCGCAGGCGCTTTGACGAGCGTACGTGATTTGCTCGCGAAGCGTCGCCGCCGTCGCGGCTTCAAGATTGAAGGACCGTTGTTTTAAAACCGCTCTCCCGGACCGAATTTATAAGTACAGCATAGACGTAGCCGACGCGCCTGTTTGACGAACAAGGACGATCGCTGCAGACGCCGACTAGACGGTCAATTAATTTTGAGCGGGAGCGCCGGTCGACATGGAACATCTGCGCGAGCGAAAGGTTAATGGACCGTGAAAGCTAGACCCGGGCTCGCTTTCCAAGGCGTCCGCCGCGACAGCGGCCGCCTCCTGACAAGGAGGAATCCATGAACTGGGACACGATCGAAGGCAACTGGAAGAAGTTTACTGGCAATGTGAAGGAGCAGTGGGGCAAGCTCACTGACGACGATATTACGCGCATCAACGGCAATCGTGAGCAGCTCGAAGGCATGATCCAGGAGCGCTACGGCGTGGCGAAGGACAAGGCCAAAGAGCAGGTCGACGACTGGATGTCGCGACACTAAGTTCAACGCGTAGTTTCTGGACGCCGGCGAGCCCCGCTCGCCGGCGTTTTCGTTTGCCGAATAGAGCCAGTCTTGGCAACCCTCTTTCGAGCGCACGAGCCGGAACAATTGGCGTGGCGCGAAGTTTGATACGCGGTCCCTTAAGACGAAGGTCCAGCAATGAAGAAGGTCGTTCGCCCGTTCATCATCGAATATCGCTCGAAGCGCGGCAGGTCGCGGACAGTCCGAGGCGATGTGTTTCGCTCCGCCGAGCGCTCGGCCGAGCGCATGGTCGCCGGCAAGGATATGCGCGAAGAACTCGCCGCCTGGCACGCTCTCTTCAAGCAGGAGGCGCGGCCGCAGTGACCGCCGGTACTCCGAAAATCTATCGCCATGATGGCAAGCGAGAGCTGCTTCTACGGTCGATGAGCGAAGCGCTGCGTAAGCGCCTTTCGCTCTTGTATCTCGATCTGATCATGAAGCCGGTGCCGGACGATCTCAAAGATCTCCTTATCAAACTGGATTTCAGCGAGCGTTCAAACAAGTCTCACTGACCAGACCATCGCGCCTATGTCACTGCGCGGCCTTCTCGTCGAGTTCTTCCAAGAGCGCGCGCATAGCGTCCGGCAGCGGCTCCAAAGCCTGCTGTAGGAATTGCCGCTTCAGCTGGTCGCCAAGCAGCTTCACGCTCATCTCGATATCGCGCGCGTCGCGCTGCGAATGATTCCTCATCGTCGGCTCTGTCAACATTGCGATGCTTTCATGTGGCGACACGGTAGCCCTCCACACGGCTATTGAAGCGCTGATTCGAAAATCTGTTCCGACGATGCTCCGAATTTTTTAAGGAATAGAAAAGCTTAGCCGCAAAAAGGAGTTGTGGAGAACCTAAAGAGACGCCACAGGCCACACCTTGCAGCCTGCCGCTTCGCGCCTCCTTACGAGAAATGGCGGCTATTTTTTTCCGGCGCGAAACTGCACGGGCACTTCAAACGTCAGCCCTTCGTCCGCCATCACAGGTGGCGGCGGCGGCACCGGATCCGCGCGCTTCATCATCGCGAGCGCGGCGTCGTCAAACGCGGGATGCCCCGCCGAGCGCTTGATCGCGTAGCTGAGCACGCGGCCGCGCCTGTCGAGCGTGAAGGAGACGCTTGCTTCAGCCGAACGACGGCCGGCGGCGCTGGGATAGCGCTTGTGCCGATTGAGATGCGACAGAAGGGCCTTTTGCCAGGTCAGCTTCACGGCGTTGACGGCGGCGTCCGCGCCCTGAACCGGCGCGACGGGTTTGTCGGACTGCCGGTCAACGTCTGATTTCGGAGGCGCGGTCGCTTCCGAGGCCGACGACTCCGCCGACACCACCGGCTGCGCCTGATGAGTTTTCTCCTCCTCGATCGGCTTGTCGGGCTTCACGGTGTGGGCGAGCTCGGCCTCCTCCGCCTCTGTGTGCGTGATCCGCTCCTCATTCGTCTCCTTCGCCTCGGATGCGGCGACGGACGGCGCCGCTGCGGCGGCTTCGTCGGCCAGCGGCCCGGGCGGAAGATCGGCGGCTTCGGCGTCACGCGGCGCGGCGGGCTCAAGCGATATTTCGATCGCCGGCGCGCCGGAGGCTTCGTCGTCTAGCTCGCCCTGCAATGTCAGCAGCGCGGCGACGGCGCCGCCGACATGCAGAAACACGGCGAAGGCGACGGCGACGCTCCAAAGCCTGCCGTTCGACTTTGGATTCTGGAGAGCGGCGGCGGCGCTCATTTCGCGTCCGGCTGCCTGCCGCCAGCATCGAGCGCGACCAGCGCGACGCGCAGATAGCCGCCGGCGCGCAGGCGCTCCAGTATCGCCATCATCTCCCCGTAGGGCACGCTGGAGTCTGCGCGCAAATAAATTCGCTTCGACTTGTCGCCGAGAAGCGCGTCGAGCGCCGAAACGAGATCGTTCCGCTTGACCGGCGTTTCGCCAAGGGCGAGCGCGAGATCGCCTTGGATCGTCACATAAGTCGGTTTGTCGGGCTTCTCATGCGGCGCGGCGTTAGAGGCCGGCAGATCGACCGGCAGATCGACGGTGGCGAGCGGCGCCGCCACCATGAAGATGATCAGCAGCACAAGCATCACATCGATGAACGGGGTGACGTTGATCTCGTGGGTTTCCTGAAGATCGCTCTTGAGTTGGACGGCCATGAGCTATTACTCCGCCGCGTGGATTTTCGTCGTCGCATGTCGCGTGCGATCGAGATCACGCGACACAATGCGCAACAATTCGCCAGCGAGATTGGAGACGAGTTCGAGATAGGCCGTCGACTGACGCGCAAGATGATTGTAGATCAGCACCGCAGGGATGGCGGCGAACAGGCCGACCGCCGTCGCGAGCAGCGCTTCGGCGATGCCCGGCGCGACGACCGCAAGGTTCGTCGTCTGCGCTTTCGAAATGCCGATGAAGCTGTTCATGATGCCCCACACGGTGCCGAAGAGACCGATGAAGGGCGCCGTCGATCCGACGGAGGCCAGCAGTCCGGTGCCGCGCTTGATCGAGAGCGCTTCGGCGCGCTCGATTTCCGCGAAGCAGCCGGCGATGCGCTCCTTCACGCCCGGCGCCATCAGAATATCGGATGAGAGCTTCGTTTCACGCGTGGCTTCGGCAAGCAGCGCCTGCGTCAACCGGTCGCCGCCGCCGAGCGCCAGCCGCGCCTCGGCGAGTCCCCGCGCTTCCGAGAGGCGGCCAATCGCCGACAATACGCGCTCGCGCGCGCGCTTCAGTTCGATCGTTTTGGCGATCAGGATCGTCCACGTTGCAACCGACGCCAGCAACAGACCAAGCATCACGATCTTCACGACGATGTCGGCGTTGACGAACATCGTCCACACGGAGAGATCGTGAGGCTTCGTCGCCGCGATCGCCGCGTCGAGCGCCTGCGTCCCCTGGGCGGCGGCGGCGCTCCTCTGCGCAACAAGAAGCGTCGTGATCGAGATCGCGAGAAACTGCAAAAGACTCTTCATGCTTCAGCCCATGTCCTGATCAGATTGTGGTAGACGCCGGTCAGTTTGACGCAGGCGGGATCTCCCGCGCCAAATCGCGTCGTCAGTGATTGAATCGCTTGGTCGAGATCGAAAAGCAAAGCGCGCGCCACATTATCGCGGATCATGCTCTGAAGCCAAAAAAAGGAGGCGATGCGCTCGCCGCGCGTGACTCCTCTGACCAGATGGAGGCTGGTCGAAGGATAGAGCACGAGATCCCCGGCAGGAAGCTTCACTTCCTGCTGCCCGACCCGATCTTCGATCACAAGCTCTCCGCCGTCGTATTCGTCCGCTTCCGAAAGAAACAGCGTGCACGAAAGATCCGTGCGAATGCGAATAGGCGTGCCCGGAATGCCGCGGATCGCGTTGTCGACGTGCAGACCGAAGTCCTGGCCGACGCCATAACGATTGAACAGCGGCGGAAAAATTCTGTGCGGCAGCGCCGCTGAGACGAACATCGGCGACTGCGCGAGCGCCTCGAGCACATGCTCGCCAAGTTCGCGCGCAACGCCGCCGTCTTGCGGCAGTTGAGAATTATTCTTGACTAGCGACGACTGCGAGCCCGCCGTAACGCGGCCATCCACCCACGGCGCCTTTTCCATGGCCGCGCGAAAAAAGGCCACCTGCTGCTTGGAGAGAACCTCGGGTATGCAAATAAGCATAAGCGCTATGCTTCTCCCCAGTAGCGGATGAGATTGTGGTAGACGGTCACAAGCTTGCGCAGATCCGGATCATCTGCGCCGACGCGCGGCGCGAGCTCCTGTATCGACTCGTCGAGGTCGCAAACGAGGCTGCGCGCCTCGTCGGCGCGGATCATGCTTTGCAGCCACAAGAATGAGGCGAGACGTTGTCCGCTCGTGACCGGCGTCACCATATGGAGACTACCGGCCGAATACAGGATGAGATCGCCGGCCGACGGCTTGAAGCGCCTCGATCCGTAGATGTCTTCAACGATGAGTTCGCCGCCCTCATATTCGTCGGGGTCAGAGAGAAGCAAAGTGGCGGCGAGATCGACGCGAATGCGCGCGCCGGTCAGGGCGTCGCCGCGTATGGCGTTGTCGACATGCGGATCGAAGTGGTCGCCGACCTCGTAACGGTTGAACAACGGCGGATAGATGTGCAGCGGGACGGCCGTTGAAACAAACTGGGGATTGGCGAGGAGCGCCGACAGCACCCGCTTGCCGAGAGCGCGCGAAACCTCGAAGTCCGGCGGGAGTTGCTGATTGCGCTTCGCGTCGCCGGCGTTCGCCCCTGCGGTCGAAGCGCCGTCCTCCCACTGCGCCTGCGCCATCGCCGCGCGAAGGGCGTTGACGTCCTCCCTGCCGAGCGCGCCTTTTATGTGAGCGAGCATTTATGCGGCTCCTAGAAAAGGACGCGCGTTTCAAAGTAGACGGCGCGGCCGGGCGACATCTGCGTGAACGGCGTCGCGGTCTGATAGAACGCGTCGTAGATCGTGCGATCGAAGAGGTTATTGACCGAGAGCTTCATGGTGATGTTGTCGCCGATCTTGCCTTCCGCAAAAAGGTCGAAGCGCCAGTAGGATGGCAGTACGGTGGGGACGTTCAAGAGATTCGTGAGCGTGGGATTCGGCAAGCCGAACGCGTTGAACGATGTGCCGCCATTGGCGACGATATTGTTGCCGCCATAGATTCTCGAACGATAGATGGCCTGCCCGCCGATTTCCAGAACGTCCGGCGCAAGGCCGAGCAGTTCGCCAGCCTTATACTTCGACAGCAGGCTGAACGACTCATGCGCGACATTGGCCAGTTGAAGACCGATATTCGTTCGCGCATAGGAGCTGGTCACCCGCGAGTCCATCAACACCAGGCCGCCAAGAATCATCCACTTGTCTGTGATATTGCCTGCGGCCTCGAGGTCCACGCCTTGGACGTAATAAGACGCATTGCCCGTGGTCACGCCAGAGTTGACTTCTCGCGCGCCGCTCACATCCGTCTTGAAGAAGGCTGCCGTCGCGAGCAGATGCCTGTCGAACAGCTCCCACTTGAGGCCAACCTCCGCCGCCTTGTTGAGCTGGGGAGCGAAGATTTGCGCCGCGGTCGTCAGGCCGCCGTAGTTCGCGGCGCCGCCGTCGAGCTCCGCGCCGACCGGAGTCGCCGAGGTGGCGTAGGCCGCGTAGGCGCTGACGTTGGGCAGCGGCTTGAACACGACGCCGGCGTTCCAGTTGAACAGACCGGAGTGGTTTGACGCGAAAGTCGATAGCGTCTCGGTGCGGCTCGTGATGTTGTAATCATCGAAACGCGCGCCGCCATTAACAAGCACGACGTCCTGATAATTCGCCGTCTCGATCAGATAGCCGGATTTCGTGTCGACGGCGATGCGGGTCGGATTGAGATTGCGATAGGGCGTGTTCGGAAACGGCAGATAGGTGCACGGCAGGTAGAGGTTGCAGGTCACGGCGTTGCCGACGAAGGGCGTGCCGTTCAATTCCGAAGCCAGCCCCTGATAATTTGTGCGCGTCACGCCTTCGCGTGCGAATTCTACGCCGGCGACAAGCGCGTGTTTGACAGGCCCCGTGTCGACTTTGAGCGTCGCTTCCGTCTGGTTGTCGAGAGTGTTCACCACCTGATAGCGGCTTTGCGCGCCGATTCTAACCGTGCCCCTAAAGAGGTCGGCGCTTTGCGTCAGCGAGCCGATATAATCCAGGACCGAACGGCTCTGCCGGAAGCGGTTGTCGAAGACGAGATTGTCGTTGTAGCGATAGTGGGCGGTGAAGGTGCCGAAATTCTGTAGCGCAACCTGGAAGTCGCGGTCGACGAATCCGTACCAGTTGTAGCGGGGAACGACGCCTTCCGGGAACGGTCGATTCCAGATCCGGTTATAGGGCACGCCGAAGTCCGGCAGACCGTTCTGATAAACATGCGTATATTGCCCGGTGAGCGTCAAATCCGGGAGCGGCTTGAACACCACCGAGCCGGCGACGCCGTCGCGATAGTCGGTGATGAAGCTGCGGCCCGCGACATTTGAGTCGTGATAGAGCGCATTGACGCGCACCGCGAGGATCGGGCTGATCGCTTTATTGATGTCGAGCGTCACGCGCTTCATGTGATCGGAAAAGCCGCCGATCGTTTTCAAATCGTAGAAGTCGTGGTCAGTCGCCTGTTTCGTGACGATGTTGATCGCGCCGCCGGCGGTTCCGCGGCCCGCGAAGCTCGATCCGGGCCCGCGCAGAATTTCCACCTGCTCGGTATAGAAGTTCTCGCGGATACTGACGCCGGGATCGCGAATGCCGTCGACGAAAATGTCGTTGCGAACGTCGAAGCCGCGAATGAAAAAGCGATCGCCGAAGGCGTTGCCGCCTTCGCCAGTGCCCAGCGTCACGCCCGCCACGCTCCGACCGATCTCGCGCAGGGTGAAGGCGTTCTTGTCGTCGAGCACTTCCTTGGTGAGCACGGTGATCGTGCGCGGCGTATTGAGCACCGGTTCGGTGAATTTCGTGGAAGACAGGCGGTCGACTTTATAGGGCGCGACAGGATCAGCATAAGGATTGGCGTTCGGCGCCGTCGCAAGGATCGGCAAACCGCCGTTCCCCGCGCCCTGGCCGCCGCCGCCTGAAGCGCCTGGCGCGCCGCTGCGCTGACCCGCCGCTTGGGGGTTCGCGGCCGCATGGCGCGCCTGACGCGGCTGAGCGGCGGCGATCGGCTTGGGTTTGGCGGGCGCCGTCGCTCGCGGCTTTTCCTGCGGCGCGTCGACTTTGACCGGCGGCAGCGTTGTCGAAGCGGATTGCGCCAGAGCCGAAGCGCTGACGCTCGACGCAAGCGCCGCCGCGACGCCCAGCGCCCTTACCGACGTCAACTCTCCGGCGCGACTCCGCGGAAGCGACTGGGTCAACGTTCTTAGAGAAAGGGGAGATTTGACGTCGCTCATTGGAACCGCCAGGGAGGGTTATACGTTATCCATCTTCGCGTTGCGCGAAGAAGTTGACTGAAGCTAAATTTGGCGGTGACGCTGGTCAACAGAACAAACGTTCGAATGGAAGTATTGTAATCTGTATAGTTTCAGACAGATGCCGTGTATTTTTTTCGACAGTTGTCGCCTTGCTGTCACACAGACAGTTTGGAAACGTTTTAATTCCAAACTGTCCGGCATTACTTAGACAGGCCTCCTATTCACGAGCAGGAAAGGGCGTAGAGCCGCGCGCCAGAGGGTGCGGCTGAACGGGCGCGGCTGTTTCGCTGCTCTCGCGCCCGGAGCCGCGCGCTCGCAAACGGCACGCGCCTTGCATTCAGTTAATCGAGTCAAATCAGGCGCGAGGCTGCCATGCAGATCGGCGTACGGATGGCGAAAGCCATCGAACGCAGGCGCGTCTTTGTCGTGGACGACAATGCAATGTTCCGCGCGGCGATCCAATGCGCGCTCCACGACGCATATGAGGCGCATGAACTTGCGAGCGCGACCGACGCGCTCGCAAAATCGGAACGAATTCAGCCGGATTTGCTGGTGCTTGCCGAAGGCGTGATCCGCGTCAACGGCGTGGACCTGATCCAGGAGTTTCTGGCGCGCATTCCAGATGCGGAAATCCTGGTCATCGTCGATCAAATTTCGAGCGGGTTTGGCGAGGAGTGCGTGGCCGCCGGCGCGCATCGTTTTCTGGCGAAGCCGCTGCGAACCGAGCTTGTGCGCGATAACGTCGATGCGCTGCTGAACGCCAGGAACGAAAGTCGTGACGACTCCGCTGGCCGTTCTGAACGCCCGTTAGCGCGAGAAGGTTCGCAGCCGCCAGTCATAGCGAGGGGAGAAGGCCATGGAGCCGGTCATTCCGCCGATTCAGGACGCGGCTGAACGCGCCAGACTGGAGGTTGCGATCGACGACTGCGTGCGCCGCTTTTACGCCAAGGGCGCCGAAGACCCGCTATTGGGGCCGATCTTTACGGCGATAAACGGTCTCGAAGAACACATGGGGATCGTCGCGAACTTCTGGTCGAGAACGCTGCTCGGCACGGATCGTTATCAGGGCCAGCCCTTCGCCGCGCATATCAATTTGCCGATAGAACCTGCGCACTTTACGCGCTGGCTCGAACTCTTTAGCGAAACCGCCGGTGAAACATTGCCGAAAACGCAGGCCGAGCAGGCGACCGCTAAGGCCGCTCACATGACGCAATGTTTTCAGGCGGGGCTGTTTCCTTTCGTCGGAGCCGATGGGAAGCCCTCGCGGGTCCCCGTTCAATAGCTTCCATCGGCCGCGTCGGAACTAGTCGACCGCGATCATCACGTCCGACGACTTGACGACCGCCTTGATTTGGGACCCCTCGCGGAGCCCAAGTTCATCAACGGATTCATTGGTGATCGCAGCTGTGACCGTCAATCCGTTGACGTCGATCGTCACATGCGCCGTGGTCGCGCCCTTCTGGATGTTCTTGATCGTACCGGGAAGGCTGTTACGCGCGGAAATCTTCATGCCGTCGGCTCCTGAGAAGTGATTATGGCTATGGCCTCCCCTCGACGGCGCCCGACGCCGCTACGGCTGCGGCACAATAATCAGCCACTCCACCGGCTCTCCTTCGATTCAATGGGACTGCACGATCTCGTCTATAGCATCGGCGGCGCCGGGCGCATACCACGCGCCTTCCGTAAATCGAAGCCTATTCCGCCAACTGTAAAATGGTGGCGAACCCGCATTGGCCTGCGCAGCATCCCATTATGCATCGATGCGCGCAGGCTTCCGGCGCCTGTAGGAAACGCTTGCTGCGTGGCGCCGGGCGTGTCCGAAACCGCCGCCTGCGTCGGCAAGGCGACATTGGCGTCGATTGCAGGGAAGGCGGCGCGATCGAGCCGCCGCTCGATCGGGCGGCGGCGCCGGAGGACGCGGCAGAAGGCGCAAGAGTTGATCAAGCATGCGCGCCCACGCCGATCGCGTTGCATCCGCACCGCATTGTTTTCCATCGGACTAACCGCCAAGAGTGGTATGGCACGATGCTTGCGTAAAAACCTGCGAAAACACCCACGCATGTCGTGAGGCTAAAACGGATGGGTTTGCAGCTGGCAGGCGGCGCGTGCGCGCCGAAGGCGCGCGAATTCGACGTGAGAGACACCGCTCTCGTCGGCATTTACGAAATATCGAAGCTCCTGGCGTCGCCAAACCGTTTGGAACACACGCTCGCAGGCGTGCTGGCGCTGCTTTCGAGCTTTCTTGACATGCGGCACGGCTTGGTCGCTTTGCTCGGCGCGGCGGGCGAGCCCGAGATCGTGGTCGGCTCCGGCTGGAGCGAAGATTCCGCCAAGCGGTTCTTCGACAGGCTGCCGGAACGCGCCGTGGGGCAGATAGTGGCGACGAAAATGCCGCTCGTCGTCGAGAACGTCGCAGCCTCGCCGCTCTTCCAGGGCTCCGACTTTTCCGAATGGGGGCCGACCGACGGCCGGCCTTTCTCGCTGATCGGCGTCCCTATCAAGGAGGGTGACGCCGTCGTCGGCACGCTGACCGTGGATCGCGTCTATGACGACCGTTCAGTGACGCTGTTCGATCATGACGTGCGGTTCCTGACGATGATCGCCAATCTCGTCGGTCAGACCCTGCGGCTGCACAAGCTCATCGCCCGCGACCGCGAGCGTTTGATGCAGGAAAAGGCATGGCTCGAAAAAGGCGACCGCCTTCCGCATGTCGAAACCAAGGTCAGCGGCATCAATGGCGTGGTCGGCAACAGCCCAGCGCTGCGCGCGGTGATCGAAAAGATCCGGGTCGTCGCCAAGGCTAAATCGACCGTGCTGCTGCGCGGCGAATCCGGCACCGGCAAGGAGCTGTTCGCCGCGGCGATACACAATCTTTCGGCGCGGCGGTCAAAGCCGTTCGTCAAGCTCAATTGCGCGGCTCTTCCTGAAAGCGTGCTGGAGTCGGAACTCTTCGGCCATGAACGCGGCGCCTTCACCGGCGCGGTGAACATGCGCAAGGGCCGTTTCGAACTGGCCGACGGCGGCACATTGTTTCTAGACGAGATCGGCGAAATCACCCCCGCCTTCCAGGCGAAGCTGCTGCGTGTTTTGCAGGAAGGGGAGTTCGAACGCGTGGGCGGCACGCGCACGCAGAAGGTCGACGTCCGGCTTGTGTGCGCGACGAACAAAAATCTGGAAGAAGCGGTCAAGCGAAATGAATTTCGCGCCGATTTGTACTACCGCATCAGCGTCGTGCCGGTCTTCCTGCCGCCGTTACGCGACCGCAAGGGCGATCTGGAGCCGCTCGCCCAGGAGTTCCTTCGCCGCTTCAACGCCGAGCAAGGCGGACGGCTGAGCTTCTCGGAATCGGCCATGCATGTGCTCAACGCCTGCGCCTTTCCCGGCAATATCCGAGAACTCGAGAATTGCGTGTTCCGCACGGCGACTCTGGCGCAAGGCAATGTGATCACCGACAAGGATTTCTCCTGTCGCAACGACGGCTGTCTCTCCTCGGTGCTCTGGAGCGGTTCGCTGGAGCGTTCGGCGGCTCCCGCAACGGCCGCTGGCATGCCGATCATTGCGCCGCCTCGCGACCGACAGCCCCCGGCGCCGCCGTCCCCTTCGACAAGCGAGCGCCCCCCGGCCGACGCTGCGCCCGACGCCTGCCCAGGCGCTGAGAATTGCGGCGTCGGCGAGCGTGACTCGCGTTCGGATCGAGACCGTCTGATCGACGCGATGGAGCGCGCGGGCTGGGTCAAGGCGAAGGCGGCGCGGCTGCTTGGACTAACGCCTCGGCAGATCGGCTACGCGCTGCAAAAGCACGGCGTCGAAGTGAAGAAGTTCTAAGTCCCGCAGCGCCCCAAGGCTCTGTCGGAAACACGACAATTGTAACCCGCGGCGGTTCGCATATGCGGCCCGCGAGCGGCTCGCCTTTACATTTGTCAAAAAATTTTGACTGGTCTGCATCTTGCTCGACGGCGGTGCGCCGAACGCGGTCGCATCGACAGGAGCAGACATTGGCCAACATCACATTTTCGTCGCCCGTAATGCCGAGGGATATCACCGTCTACGCCGTCGCGGGCGATCGGGGAACGATATTGGCCGTTGCGAAAGCGCATAAGATACCCATCCCCTTCGACTGCCAGGACGGCGAATGCGGCTCCTGCCTCGTTGAGGTCGGACATCTCAATCGCCACGCGAAATACGGCGTCGCCTTGACCGAAAAGGAAAAGGAGATGTTGAAGCAACTCGGCAAGATCACCAAGGAAGAGATCGAAAACGCGGAAGTCAACGATATGCCGCCGCGCTATCGGCTGGCGTGCCAATGCTTCGTGCGCCACGAGGACATCATCGTCAAATTCGAGGGCGACCAGACTTTGCCTATCGCCGGCCCGCACATCACCCACGCGGCGGGCCGCTTCAAAGGCGGCACGGAGATCGCGACCGTCGATGAGTTGTTGAGCTATGCGATCAAGGTCGAAGAAGACGCCGCTGATCATCTCGAAGCGCTCGCCACGACCGCCGAGCAATTCGGCGGCGACGCGATCGCAAAGCTCTTCAACCAGCTCGCAGCCTTCTCGCGGCGTCACCTCGCCGAAGCGAAAGCCCGCGCCGGAACGATTGATTCAAACAAGGTCGTTCCGCCGGACTACGCGTGGCCCAACCAGGCCTCCCCGGAGGCCGCCCATCGCGGCGACCCGGCGCTGATGCGCCTAGGGGCTTTGAAAGCGGCGCTGCAAGGGGAGCGGCGAGGCTACGAATTCTACTGCGCGGCCGTCGCCATGGCGAAGTCGCCGGAAGTGGCAGCGGCGGCGAAGGAATTCGTCAAGGAGGAGGCCGAGCACGTCAAGGTGCTGGAGGCCTGGATCACGCAGGAAGAGTGGGCCTCGAGAGGCGCGAATGTGGCGTAAGCGACGCCAAAGAACGGGCTGAACGCGCACCAGGAGAAGAGAATATGGAGTCGGTCGAGGAGTTTCTCGCCTACGCCATCAGGTTGGAGCAGGACGCCGCCGAGCGGTTCGGACAGCTCGCTGATGCGATGGAATCCTGTGGCAACCGCGACGTCGGGCGGCTGTTTCGACGGCTATCGGACTATTCGAGGCTCCACCTTGGAGATGCTCGCGCGCGCGCCGGATTTCGAAAGATCCCCGAGAAGGGCCCGACCGAATTCGTCTGGCCCGACATCGAGAGCCCCGAGACGGCGGCGATCTGGGCCGCCGACCCGTTCATTGGCCGCGAACAGGCGTTGGAGACCGCGCTCGAGGCTGAGCGCGCCGGCCTCGATTACTACAAGCATGTTTTAGAAACGACGCAGGCCCCGGAAATAAAAATGCTCGCCGAGGAGTTCGTGCAGGAGGAGCGCGGCCACGTCGCCGAGCTCGAAAGATGGATTGCGGCGCATCGTAAGGGACTGGCGTCGCCTGCTCTGGACAACGCCGGCAAGTGAAGCCCACATGCAGCCAAGAGGCGCGCCAATGCGGGCGCGGCCTCTTCTCAACAGTCGCCCGCCTCGATTGACACGTCGGCGATCGTCTCGCCCCGATTGTCCTTCAGCGAATATCGGACGGTTGTGCCGCTTGTACGATGGTGCGGCATCGTCAGACAAACGCGCTCCTGCAGCTGAGCTCTCAACTCGGCGAGCTTCTTTGCATTGCCAACCAACGCGCGCGCCGCTTCGTCGTCGACGACGGTATAGCTGTAATTGAAGATATTGCCCGGGCCTGCGGACGTCTGGTCCAGACGAACCCCTTCGCTGACCATTTCGGGAAGCGTCGCGTTCACCTCAGCCGCCTCGCGCTCCAAAGCCAGCGAGATCGGCGCGGAGTCTTCTTCGTCGGCAAGGCTCTCCCGATAGTGCCTGGCGATCAGAAACGCCGCGACCACGACGGCGACGAGCGCCGCCGCTTCCAGGGCGCCCACCCATGATTTCGTATTCTCGTCGTTCACGGCCTTCCTCGCGATCACTCCCGCCGATTTTGTCCCGGCGGAGCCCCTTTCGCAAGGCGGCCTACGTCAGTGCACTTTGAATTCGCCGCCGAGAAGCTTCATCTCGGCGGGTTTGATCAGGCGCGAATGCGCCACGGTGACGGAATGCAACGGCCCATCCAGGCTGCGCACCCAGAAATCAAGAAATTTTCTTAACTCCGGAAACTCCGGGTGGAGATCGTATTCCTGCCAGACGTAGGACTGGATGATCTTGGGATAGTCGGGCAGATGATAGAGAATATTTGCCGTCGTCAGGCCGTAGCCTTCCAGCTGCAAACGGAAATCGCTGGACGCCATGCGATTCTCCTCGGCGGGTCGATTCTCTCCAGATTAGGATCAAATTTGTCGAGAGCAAGCGCAAGGCGCGTCGAAGGCCTGCAAAAACAATGTGCTAGCAGCAAGGAGCCGTGAGTGCCAGAAGGACGGCTCGACGGCCGGCGCTTTCGAGTCGGCGCAACGCCAACCTCTATCAGCGATGGCGAAAAGCGAATCTGCGAGCGGCGCCAGCGCTCTTGAAGGGACGGGAGCGCGCCGCATCAGGTCGTCGCGTTTAGGGCCGCCTACGGAGCGTCGCCAGCAACGATCGCGTGGCGCATCTCGGCCAACCGCCGCCGCCCGCGTCGAGCGGTCAACCGCCTTCAGTTCTGATAAAGCAGCGGCGCCGTCGCAAGCGACGGCGCCGACTCATGTGCACTCGTCAATCGAGCTTCTCAGCGCAGCCACTCCCCGGCTCACGCCAGACCCTTTACGGGGCTCCCGCCGAGAACGGCGGCTGATCAGATCTCAGCTGATTCGTAGCTCGTGATTTCCATACCGACGCAGATTTCAACGATTGTGGGTTGCGTCCAAGCCATGGCGTTGCTCCTCCAATTTCGTGTCCGCCGACGGGCGGCTCCGTTCGAGAATAATGAAGGGCGCGCAGCCTTTCACCTTCAAACTTTCGTCATTCAGGCTTCCGTATTTTCCCGACCTGCGCGGCGCCCGATCACTCGCCATCGTCCCGCAGCGGAAGCGTCACCGTGATCCGCGTGCCGCCGGACGGGGGCCGTTCGATCCGCTGCGCGCCGCCAAGCGCGCGCACGCGCTCATTCATGCCGAGCAGACCCATTCCCGGGGCGAAGCGCTCCGAAATTCCGACGCCATTGTCCTCGATCGTAATTTTCAGTTGCGGCGGCGTTTCCGCGTCGAGTTCGGAGGCTTCCGTCGCGGCGTCGAAGCCGAATTCCAGAGTGACCTCGCCCTTATTCGCGCCGGAGTGGCGGAAAATATTGGTGACCGCCTCCTGCACCACCCGATAGGCGGCGAGCGCCGTCTCCTCGTCGAGCGAAGAAAGATCATGACGGACGTTGAGGCGCAGATCGACCTCGGGACGGGTGAGCGCCCATGACGCGAAGAGCGCCTTTAACGACGGCTCCAAACCAAGCTCTTCAAGACCCTTCGGCCGCAGCCGGCCCAGCAGTCCCCTAAAGAGCGACTGAAGCGACTCGCTCGCCTTGTCGATCGTCGCGCTCATCTGTCTCAGCCGCCCCATGTCTGGCGCTGGATTCGCGACAAGCTCCTGCAGCGCCGCCGATGTGGCGCGTATGGAAAACAGGCAGGGACCGGCCTCGTCATGCAGATCGCGCGCGATTTCCTTGCGTTCGCCTTCCTGCACCTGAATGAGCCTGTCGACCAGCTCGCGATTTTCCCGCCTGACGCGATCCAGCGTCGCGCCGAGCGAATTCAGGGCGGCCGCTATCGATCTGAATTCCGTCGCGCCGCTGAGCGATAGGCGCACGCCGCTCCTGCCCGCTTCCAATTGCGCCAGACCAGATTTCAGCGCATCGAAGGGCGCAAGCGAGTAGCGCAGGAACAGGAGGACGATCGTCAGGAAAACAATCATGACCGCAAGGCTGATCGCTGCAAGCCACACCATGTCCGACCAGATCTCTCCAAGCTCATCGAACGGATTCGAGATCACCACGATATTGCTGTAGGCGCGGCCGCCGACGGTGACGGGGATTGTCATTACCCTCGGCGCGGCGCCAACCAGCTTCACGAACCACTCCGGAACTCCGCGATCGGAATGACGGACTTTATCCAGCCAGTCCCTGGGCGCGGTTTCGTTTGGGGCAAGGATCTCGACATCCCCATGGCGAAGGTCGCCAAGCGACGCATAGAGACGCCGCAGGGCTGGACTGGGGTCTTCGTTTTGGGGAAGATTAGCAAGTGTCGTTAAGACAACTTCCCGCATCAGCCTGAGATTGCTTCCCGCTTCGGCGCGCACGCGCGGACCGGCGTGCAGCAGCTGAATCGCAAGATTGCTCAGCAAGGTCGCGACGAGCACGACGCCGATCAGTCCGCCCAATTGGGCTTTGAGCGAAATTCCGCGCATGTATAGGCGCCCTTGTTCGCCGTCGAGCAGCTTTGCCGTTGACGGCCGCTTGCAGTCGATTGACAAGACTCGCGGTTCTCACAACATACGTTCTGGCTCTCAAACAAGCGAAAAATAGGAATGCGCGTTCTCATCGTCGACGACCACCCTATGGTGATCGAGGGCTGCCGCGGCATGCTGTCTGGGCAGAAAGACATCGAAGTGCTCGAGGCGCACAACGCCGACGAAGCTCTGGACGCTTATGCGTCGTCCGCGCCCGACGTCGTGGTGCTCGACATCAATTTACCGGGCGTCTCCGGCTTCGAACTTCTGCGCCGGATCTTGAAGCGCGACGCCAACGCGAAAATCATCGTCTTCACCATGAACGACGATCCGGTATTCGCGGCGCGGGCGATCGAGGGCGGCGCGCGCGGCTACGTCGCGAAGAACGAGGATCCACGCGTCTTCATCAAGGCGATCCGCGTGGTTGCGGGCGGCGAGCGCTATCTTTCAAGCACGCTCGCGTTGAAGCTCGCCTTCGCCGACCAGGCGCGCGCCAGCAACCCGCTCGACGCGCTGAACGGCCGGGAAATCGAGATCCTGCGCAACCTCGCCGACGGCAAGGACATGACGGAGATCGCGCATATTCTGAAGGTCTCCTACAAGACGGTCGCCAACAACTGCATCCTGCTCAAACGCAAGCTCGGCGCGCGATCGAAGGCGGATCTTCTGCGCATCGCGGTTGAAAACAAGGTCGCGATGAAGCTTGTTTAACCGCTGCTACCTGAATTGCCTCTGCGTCTTGTAACGGTCGGCGAGCATGCGCAGCGCCTCGTCGCGTTCGACCCCGCTGTGACGCAGATTGTAATAGTGCTGGCAAAGCTCGCCATAGGTCTGCTTTTGCCCGGCCGACGCGGCGACCTCGACGAGCGAGTTGATCAACTGCGCGAAATCCTCGGCATGGCCATCCGCCGCGAGCATCTCGCCGATTTGCGCGGTGCGGTTTGCGAGCATGCGGTCGGATTCAAGAAAGTGCGCGCGCGCCGAGCGCAAGGCTGCGCGTAGGCGCTCGACGGCGGGTTCTCGTTCGCCGACGGCCGAGCCGGCCTCGCGTTGAGCGAGCCAGAGTGCGGGCTCCGTATGATCGTTGGCGCGTAGCCAGACCTCCGCGGCCTTGCGGTCGTCAGGTTCGATGACGTCATCCTGTTCGGCGCTGCGCCTCTCCTCGCCGCAAGCGGCGAAGAGCGCGCAGACGCCCGCAAGAATGATCGCGTTTCGAAGGCGCATCGCCGCGGGCTATTTCCCTTCCACCTTCTTCTTCAGGCCTTGGAGGCCGTCGCGCAGGTAGTTCGTCATCGCCGTGCGCGCCGCGTCGTCATTGAGATTTTCCGGCGGCTCGTTGCTGGTGTCGCCGCGATAGAGACGGCCATACCATTTCACCTGACTCCCGCCCGCTGGCGCCGGCTCGATCGTGAATGTGAGCGTGTAGGAGCTGACCGGCAGCGCATCGAGATTGGGATCCGACATGCGCCAGGACATTTTGGAAGCCGCCGGATCATATTCGTCGAGCCCCTCCTTTAAGGCGCCGCCCTTCTTGAAGGTCACTTCGCGCTCGGCGCCAGCGGCGTCTCCGCCCTGGGCCTTTACGCTCTGAACGTCAGGATGCCAGTTCGCGAGCCCGTCGAACTTCCCGGCCACCGCCCAAACGGCTTTGGGGTCGGCGGCGATCACGATCGACTCGTCGACTTTGATCGGCGTCGGACCGTGCGCCAGCGCGGGCGCGCAGAACAGAAGGGCGAAAAGCCCCAGCAACTTTCTCATTTTGATCTCCCTGGTTGCGGATAGCGGTTGAATGGCGTGAAGCGGCGCGCCTGAACGAACGTCTGTGCGAGCAGAGTCGCGGCGACGGCCAAGAAGGTGAAAATCGCGGCGGCCGCGCCAAAGAACGGCCGCAAGTCAAGCGCCGCTTCACGCGGTCGGGCGGAGGCGATCGCGGCATAGTCCTTCCACAGTCGCTTGCCGTCTTCGAGATGCGCGTAAGCGAGACCCGTCTTTTCGGCGAGCGAACGCAGATAGTCCTCCTTGACGGAAGATTGATGCTCGACGCCGATGGCCGCGGTCGCGCCGAATGGCGCATTACGCGCATTGAAGCCTTCGCGCCGCTCCGCGCCTTCCGGCGGCAAGCCGAAGCGGCTTTCGTGCGGAACGTCGTCGACGCCCAGGAATCCGATGTCGCGGCCTCTGTCGTCGAACTTCGGAATGGGCGAAAGCTCATAGCCGCCGACGCCGACAATGAGACCGCGCACCTCGCCTGGGCGCCCTTCGAACGTGGGCGCGCCACGCGCGGGGAGCGGCGGCGCCTCTTGGCCATCGGTGAAAAACAGAAGATCGCTCTTCAACTCGCGCGCCATCGCGACGGCGCGGAAAAAGCCGGCCGAAATCCGGCTGTCGCCCTCCCACGCCATGCGCCAGTCGAGCGCGCCGATCGAGGCCTGCAGAGGCGTGAAATCGACGCAGACGTCGATCGGATCGAAAAGCAGGAACGGCCTGCGTTCGCTGAAAACGCCGAGTGCGACATGCGACGGACATGGCAGCTCGGCGAGCATGACGCGAAGCGCCGATTTCACCGCCTCGAGACGGCTGACGGGCCTTCCTGACGCTGCGTAATCGCGAACGTTCATGCTGCCGGTGATGTCAACGACGGCCAGAAAATCAAATGACGGACGCCGGATCATTATGCCTGGCGCCAGAAAGGTGACGATGAGCGACAGCATCGCCAGGGCGAGCAGCGCGAGTCTCGGATCGCGCACATCCGGGCGCATCATGGCAGGCCCTTCGGCTTGCCCGGGATGTCGGTCCAGAGCTTCTTCGGATCGGCGCTCAATTCATCGCCGCTCTTTCTCTCGAAATCAGGAAAGTCCCGGACGAGCCGCGCCGCAACGTCGAGATTGAATTTGGCGTCCCAATAGTCCGGCGCGAGCTGCAAGGCGCGGCGGTATTCACGTTTGGCGAGATTGACGAATGGATCGGCGGCTTCGAGCTCCGAGCGTTGAATCTGATCGAACGCCTTGCGCAGCAGCGCGTTCCCCAAGAGATAATGTCCCCGCGCGCGCGCCTCGGAACTCCCGCTGCGGTCGAGCGCCTCTACTGACGCGCGCGCGCGATCGACGTCGCTTCGCGCCGCAAGAAAACCGATGCGGGCGAGAAGCGTCTCGGGCCTGGCGTTGGCGTCCACGACGATGTCGCGTCCCGCGCGCAGCGCTTCGATTGTGTCATTGGCCTCGACGGCGCCTCGCCATTGGACGAGCAAGGCGACCGTCGTCACGACGAGAGCGAGGCAAAGCGCGACCAGAACAAACGATCGTGTTTGTCGCCACAGCGCCCGCGCCTTGTCTCGAAGGATCGCGATCTTCGTCGGGAGAACCGTCATCGCGCGCGGCCTCCGACGCCCAGTCCAACTTCAGCGAGCTTCGCTGCGAAGAGGAGCGTCGCAGCGGCGAGCGCAAGGGCGAAGGCCCATGCGCTCAGGTCCGTGCGCGGCAATTCTTCGACGTAGCGGACGGGATGGCGTTCGAGCTGATCGATCTCCTTTAGCGCGCGCTCCGTCGCTTCGGGGCTTTCAGCCTCGAAGGCCCGGTAAGGCGCGCCAAGCTTCTTGAAGAAGAGATCGAGATGGCGCTCCGGCGCGGCCTGCGGCGACTCGTCTTCGCCCGATGGCTGATCGGCAATGCCTCTGCTGCCTTCCGTGCGCAGGAACAGCCAGTAGAGGCTGACATGGGTCTTCCGAAATTCGGCCTGCAGATCGTCGCGCAGCTTCGGATCGATGACGCCGGCGCCGTCCGATATGAGGAGGATGGCCCGCGTCAGGTCGGCCTCGCTCGTCTTGAACATCGACAGCGCCATCGCAAGACCGCGCGCGATATTCGTGTAATCGAGACCTGGACGATCGATCGCATCAATGGCGGCCTCGGTGGCGCCGACATGATCGGAGATCGGCGTCACCAGCATCGGCGCAGTCGAAAACGCCGCGACGCCGACGAGATCGTGACGACGCGCTTCGACGAAACGCTTGAGAATGCGTTTCGCCGCCGCCGCTTTCGATTCCTCGTCCCCGGACGGGGTTCTACCCGCGAAAGTTTCGTTCATGCTGCCGCTGCGGTCGATCAGCATGACGATCTGCGCGCCTTCAGCGAATCGCTCGATCGCCGCGCCGGCGATATAGGGCCCCGCCGCGCCGATGAGGCTGGCGCCGATGGCGACGACGCCGCTGAGCTTCAGGACGACGCCCGCGAAAACTGAAAGCCCATCGGCGGGCGCGGACAGGAGCGAAGGGACCGTCGCGCCGCGCAGGACAGTCCGCAAGAACGGAAGCAACGCCATCGGCGCCAGAAACAGGGGCTCAATGTGATCGAAGCCGAACCCGCTCAACCCGCGCGCTCCCGCCTGGCGAGCGCGCTCACGAATTGCGCAAGCTGCTCCTCGCCAAAATCGTCGCCCGACGTTTCGCCGCCGAAAAAGCAGCGCTTCGAGGCTGCGAAGAAGCGCTCGAAGTCGGCGCGCAAAGGCGCAAATTCTGGATGCTTCTGCAGGAAACCTGGAAGATCGCCCGAAAGCAAAGTGGCGCCGTTGGCCGAATCGAGCGCGCGATGCACCGACTGGATTGCCGCGCCGAAATCGCCGTCGGCGGCCGCTACACGCCGCCTTGAAAAATCATTTGCGAGCGCGGAGAAGACGCGCGCCTTCCGCAGCTGGAAGGGCGGCCAGGCGCGATCTCGCGCGACGAGAGCGAGCGCGAGCAAGGCGGCGGCGCTAGCGCCGCCCGCGAGATTTCGCGGCGTGGCTTCGTCAGCGAATGAACTCGAGCCGTCGGGCCGCAGATAGTCTTCGGCGCGCTCCTCCTTCTTGGGCGCAATCTCCCGCAAGGGAGAGACCCCGACGCTCCACGCGGGAACTGCGACGGTCTCGGCGCCCGCCGCCGTCGATATGGAGAGATCAAATCCGGGGATTTCAATTTCGCGCACGTCGAGCGCGACGTAAAAATTCTGATAGGTGAGATCTAGCCGCCAGAGCCCCGCGCCGTTTTCGGTCGTCTCGCGAAGCATGACGTCTCGAAGATCGAGCGAACCGGTGAGCGCGCCCGGATTGGGCAAGGAGGCGCGAGAGAGCGTCGCGCCGGGCGGCGCTAAGATGTCGATGCGCACGTGGATGAGATCGCCGACGAAATAGCCGAAAGGCCGCGCCGAGCGGATGCGCACAGTGGACTCCTGCGAAAGCGCCGGGAGCGTAATAGCGAGCATGAGGACGACACAGGCGAAGCGCATCGGTGACCTCACGCCGCCGTGAGCCGAATGCTGAGATCGTCAGGGTCGAAACTGTCCTGAATGAAGATCGGCGCGCGAATACGCCGCGCCGAGAGGCGGACGAGATTGCGCCGACGCGCGTGCTCGGCTTCCATCCAGCGCCGCTGGAGCGCGGGCCTCATCAACAGCAACTGACGGCGACCGCTCTCGCTGTCTCGAAGCTCCAGCGCCCCCCATTTCGGCGGCGTCGCTTCAAGCGAGTCGATCAGAACAAGCGGCGCGACATCATGTAGCGAGAGCGCGTCGAACGCCTGCGCGATCAGTCGCTCGGGCCAGCGGAAGTCGGAGATGAGCACCACGAGCTTGCGGGTGGCGCCGAGGGTCGCCGCAGCGGCGAGCACGCCTTCGGCGCTCGATCCGCACGGCGTTTCATTGCCGAGTTTTTCGACGCCGGCGAGCGCCGCTCTTCGCGATCGCGTCGCGAAAAACGTCGCCCGGCCGATCAAGGCCTCATTGCAGGCAAACAGGCCGAAACGGTCGCCTATCCGCGTCGCCGAATAGGCGAACGCAGCGCAAAGGTCGCGGGCGACCTGAAATCTGCTGACGGCGCCGACGAAACCCATCGAGGCGGAGAGGTCCACGAGCGCATAGACGTCGACGGCGGCTCTCTGCTCGAAGCGGCGCACAAAGGTTGCGCCAAACGGATCGCGCAGCGTCGCGCGGACGTCGATGCGGCGAGCGTCAGGGTAGCGCATGAACGGCGCCTGATCACGAAAGACTCCGAAGCCGCCGACCTCGCTCGACGTATGCGCGCCGACGTGATTGGCGGCGAAGCGTCCGCGCGGCCGATAGAGAATATCGACGACGCCGTTCATGGAACTGGCGTCGCGTCGAAAACCGCGTGACACAGGCGCTTGACGATGTCGTCGCTACGAAGCGCGTGGATCGGATCGACAAAGATGCGGTGCGCCATCACCTCGATAAACACGTCGCGCACGTCTTCCGGAATAAGGTAGTCGCGCCCCTCAAGCCAGGCGCGCACGCGCGCGGCCCGCACCAGCGCCGCCAGCCCGCGCGGGCTCGCGCCGCCCTTGACGAGACTGTCAACGTCCACGTCCGGCAGCGACACGCCGGCCGGACCGGGCGCGACGAGAGCTTGCCAAAGTCTCAGCACATAGCGCTCAAGCGCCTCGCTGGAGCGCACATGCCACTGGATAACGCGAGCGACAGCAGGCGTCTCGCGATAATCGAATGACCCGGAACTCACGCTCTCGACGAGCGCTTCCATATCGTGAAATCCCGGATCGAACACCAGTCTGCGGCGCGCGTCTTCGTCGTCGGGCGCCGCCATGGGAACTTCCATAAAGAACCTGTCGCGGGCCGCGGCGGGCAGTTCGAAAGTCTCCTCCCGCTCCACCATGTTTCGATCGGCGAAGACGCTGAGATAGGGAAAATGATGCACGCGGTTGAACGCCGACACGCTTCGCTCGGCCATGAGCCGCAGCAGCAGCGAATGAACCTGCGGGCGCGCGCGGTTGATCTCATTGAAGAAGAAAACCGGCAGTGTGTCAGCCAGACGCAGCAACTCGGAGGGATCGACCCGCGGACGTCCGTCTTCGCCGATGTAGGTATGATAGAGAATGTCGCTCGGCATCATGTCGACCGTGCCCTCGACGCGGGCAAAGTCGCCTCCGAGCGCGCGCGACACGGAACGCAGCAGGGTCGTCTTGCCGACGCCGACATCGCCTTCGATCAGCACATGGCCACGCGCAAATATGCAGATCGTCACCAGCCGGATGACGCGCGACTGGCCGATAACCGCCTTCCGGATTTCCTGTTCGAACTCAAGGGCGCGCTCGCGCCAATCGGAGAGCTTCTGGGCGACGTGCAGCGTATCGTTCAAGGCCAGACCTTAGCGCGCCGGAAAGAGAAGGCGGCCACGATCTCGGGAACGGGGCCGATGCGCTGTTGTCGAATACGCCGGCTCCAGATCGTGGCCGCTGGAATCATCGCGTTTACATCGCGATGAAACTCATTGAGCGATCTTGCTCACGTCATATTCCCACTTGCCGGTCTTCTTGAAGTTCTCGACCCGCTTCTTGTTGCGCTCTTCCATGCCCTGCACCGAGGCCTGCTGCTTGGCGATTTCCTTCGGGTCGTGCTTGGGATCGTATTTGGAGCCCTCGACTTTGTCCGGGAAACCGGGCTTGGGCTCCCAGCAGTTGCCTGGCGCCTTGCACTTGGTGCCGTCATAAGCGAGCGCGCCGCCTGCGAACAAAATGCCGACGGTGAGCGCCGCGGCGAAATGCATCTTACGCATCCCTGTTTCCTCCGTTTTATTTGAGGCTTGCGCCTCAGTGCTTGCGCCCCCGGCGACGGCGGCGTGGAACTTACTTCGCCTTCGGCTGACATTTGCCGGGCGGATTGTCCGGCAGAGTTTCGTGGCCCGCATAGGGCTTGAAAGCCTTTCGCTGATCGTCCGTCAGCCAGCTGGCCTTTTCCGGCGCTTCCTTGAAGAGATGCCGGATCCAGGCCATCACCTTCAGCATCTCGTCGAGCGTCAGGTTCTGATACTGTGGCCCCATGGACGCCTGCGCGCCGCCGAAAATTGTCGAGAAGAGACCCTCGTCGGTTTCGTTCTGCGGATAGGTCCAGTAGTCGTCGTTGAGACCGGGACCGATCTTTCCTTCGGCGAGGTGCCCGTGACAGCCTGAGCAGGCGGAAAGAAACAGTTGTTCGCCCTGCTTCAGACAGCTCGCATCCTCATTGTAGGGATTCTTGCCGGACGCCATGAACTGCTTGACGCCTTCAGTGTCTTTTCCCTCAGGCAGCGCGTCATTGAAGTTCAACACTTCGCCAGTGACCGTGTTGCGAAACGTAATCCCGGAGGTTTCCGCGATGGCGCCCAGCGCAACGAGACACGCGGCAGCGCCGATGAGGGACAGTGAAAGGCTTCTTTTCATTTTCAACACTTAGTTCTCGTCCTGTTTTCGTTAGCGCGCCGGGCGTCTATCGGGTCACGGGGAGGAGAGGCACGCCCTCCCCCTTGAGGATTTCATCGATCTTCGGCTGGGCGGCGGAGAGAGCGCCATCGATTTCGGCCAGCAATGCTTTGTCGTCACGCCTAACGGCGATCGACTGATCGAAGCGCTGCGGCGTCTTTTCGCCGCTGCTCTTCACCGCGTCGTCTTCGATCAGCGTCATGCGCAACGGCGTAGATGACGACTTGACGTAGCGCGCAACATCCGGCGCGAATCCGACCGCGACATCCGCGGCGCCGCTCGCCACCTCGCTGATCATCCGAGCCGGATCAATCTGCGTGTATTGATTGCGCGGCGACTTGAAGTTCACCAGCGAGTAGAGATAGGCCATGTTGTCTTCGTATTGGCCCATATCCTTGAGCAGCGCTTCGCCCGGCGAACCGAACGCCACGACGATGTGGCCGAGCTTCTTCAAGCGCGGATCGGACCAGGATTTGATGTCAAGGTCGCGATCGGCGCGAGTGACAAAGACATAGCCGGTCCGGTAGTAAGGCTTCGACGTCGCCACACGCGGATCGCCGGCGTCGAGCCCGATGATGACGTCGCAGAGCTTCTTGTCGAGAGAATCGCGCACGAGATAGATCGCCGGCCGCTGCGACCAGACGAACTGCGCCCTGCGCTTCATGGCGTCAGCGAGCGCCACGCCAATCTTATTCTCAAGTCCGGAGCCGTCTTCCATCGACAGCGGCGGCTGATTCTTCGCGGCGCAGATGCGCAGCGCATTGGGATCAGCGGGCGGCGCCTGTTCCGCCGCCGCCGAAGATGCGGCGTCCGACGCCGAGCCGCTAGGACCGCCGAATGAAGCGCCCTGCGCGCCGACGCTCGCGAGAGCGAGCAGAAGAGCGCCGCCGAAGCCGATGGACAAGCGAGTGATACGCGACATGGTTCTATTTCCGTGATCATTTCGATCGCGCTGCTCGGACGCACGGGGGCGCGTCCGAGCAGGCTTCTCACAGCCCTGTTAGGGGTGGAGCGATCGATGGAACGGCAGGCGATCAGTTCGCCTTGTATTCGCCCACGCTCAGATCGTCGTAGGGGCCCTTGCCGTCGAGCGAGAACACCATCACGCCGCCGCCCATCTGCGTGTAGTTGGCGAGCTGCTTGAAGGCGCCCACCGCGCCGAGTCCGGCCGTCGGATCCTGGAGGTCGAACACGAGGCCGACTCCCGGCCAGCCGCCGACGCCATACAGGATCGCGACATATTCGACGCCCTTGTGCTGATAGACGATCGGGTGGCCGATGACGCCCGAAGGAAGCTTGAACTTCCACAGGAGTTCGCCGGTGTCGCTGTGACGGGCCTTGATGAAGCCGTCGAGCGTTCCGTAGAAGACGACGTTGCCGGCCGTGGCGGCGGTGCCGCCCCAAACGGCGAAGCGCTCCATCTTCTCCCATTTGAACTTGCCGGTGATGGCGTTGTAGGCCTTGATCTGGCCGAGGCCTTCACCCTTCTGCCGGTCGCCCTTCGGTCCCGGATACATGTTCAGCGTCGCGCCGACGAAGAACTGACCCGCGCGGTAGGGAAGCATGAAGGGCTCCCAATCCATGCAGATGTGGTTCACGCCGAGGAAGAACAGCTCCTTGGTCGGATCGTAGGAGTCGAGACCCTGGTTGTGATAGCCCATCGCCGAGGGACACACGTCCTTGGCGAGATGGTCCATGCGCGTGCCATATTCTGGATCGCGCACGGGCAGGCCGCTCTTCAGATCAACCTTCTTGAACACGTTGACCGTGTCGTCGATCTTGTCGGCGGAGATCAGCGTGCCGTCGGTGCGGTCGAGCGTGTAGACGATGCCGTTGCGGTCCGGATGGGTCAGCAGCTTGCGCAGCTTGCCGTCCTTGTCCTTTTGCTCGCTGAGCATCATGAAGTTGATGCCGGCGTAGTCCCACTCGTCATGCGGCGTCTTCTGATAGCCGAACTTCGCCTCGCCGGTGTTGAGATCGCGACCCCAGATGGTCATGGTCCACTTGTTGTCGCCGGGACGCATCGTCTCGTTCCACGGCGCAGGATTGCCGCTGCCGTAATAGACGAGATTGGTGCCGGGGTCGTAAGCGAACCAGCCCCAGTTGGTGCCGCCGCCGATCTTCCAAGCGTCGCCCTCCCAGGTCGCGGTGCCGAGGCCCTTCTGGCCGTAATGCGGATTGGCCTTGTTGAAGTCGTCGCCGATGAGCACGTCGGAGTCCGGGCCGGTGGCATAGGCGCGCCACTTCTGTTCGCCGGTTCGCACGTCATAGGCCGACATGTAGCCGCGCACGCCGAGCTCCGCGCCCGAGCTGCCGATGAGCACGATGTCCTTATAAATGTGAGGCGCGACGGTCAGCGTCGAGCCCACCTTGAAGTCGGAGTTTTCGATCTTCCAGAATTCCTCGCCCGTGTCGGCGTTGAGCGCGACGACATGGCCGTCAAGCAGGGTCTTGACGATGAGCGAGGGCGTCTTGCCGTCGCCAGGCCAGTAGGCGAGACCGCGATTGACGATATCGCAACAGGCGACGGCGCGCGCCGCGGCGTTCTGCTTGGGCTTATGCTGCCATAGAATGCGGGTCGGATCGTCGAGGTTGAGCGCGAACGTATTGTTGGGGAAGGACGTGTGGACATACATTTTGCCGTCGACGACGATCGGCGAACCTTCGTGACCGCTGAGCAGACCGGTCGAGAACGACCAGGCGACCTTCAAGTTCTTGACGTTGTCGGCGTTGACCTGGGTCAGCGTGCTGTAGTGATTGGCGCTGTAGTTCTTGCCCTGCATGGCCCAGTTGTTTTCGCTCTTCGTCAGAGCTTCGAGCTTGTCTTCGGCGACAGCGGCGGACATCGTCGCAACCGGCGCCGCCATCAGCACGGACAACAAGGACACGGAATTCAGCAGTTTCCTCATGGACGAGTCCTCCTGCAACATCGCCCGGACGCCTTCATGGCTTCTTGGACGGCGATGTCGCCTCGCAGATAGACGGCCAAAATGCAGCCGTCACGGTTTATTGACGGTCGCTTATTCCCGCTGCGCGTCGGCGCAAATTCGAGATGACGATCCGCCGGCATATAAATTTAAGCGCAAGGCCGAGTCTTCACGATTTATCGGTAATGTGTCTCGGGAAAGATCGGCATCGATGCTCCCGATGCTTCCCGATCGGCGGCGCGCTTGACGTGGAATCGCGCACGGATTTTGTTGAGGAGGATCTGTCCCGCCCCACCTAGAGAACGAATGTTGAAAGATCTTACGGCAAGAACTTCGCCTGCATCCCAGGCTCATTCCTCCTTTCCGCCTAACCTGCGCTGGCGCGAAGTTCGCCAGGCGATCGCTGTAATCATGCTAGCGCTGGCCGCGGCGATGGCGGCGCGCATCGCCGGAGAAACGGCGCAGGCCGCGCTCTATCCTCGCGATGGCCGCCAGGCGATGACCGAGGACGACGCAAATCGTTTCTCGGGCGCCGGCGTGCTCATGTGCTACTCCGACTTCGGCACGCTGGAGCGCGCGGCGGCCGCCTGGCTCATCGCGTCGCATGATCTCGTCGTGATGAATGCGCATAATTTCGTCGATCGTCGTCTCGTGCCGACGCATCCGGTGACGAATTGTTTCTTCAGGATTGCCGGCGGCGACTATTATTTCGACGAGGACAGTCTGCGCATCGGCGCGTCCCTAGAGTCAAAAGCTCTGCATATTACCGACGATTGGGCATTGCTGCGCCTGCTGCAGCCCACGCCCGAAAACGTGAGGCCTCAGCCCGCGCCGGACGTCAGCGACATCGTCACTGGGGCGCGCTTCAAGGTCGTGATGGTCTCCCCTGCGGGACACGCCAATACACGCCTTTCCGCGACGACGGAGTCCTGCGATGTGTATCGCGTCGACGAACCGACAGAAGGCCACGTTCGTCGCGTGCGCCACGATTGCAACGATGGCTACGGCGGTTCGGGCTCCGGCCTCTTCACCGAGGACGGCCGTCTCATCGCGATGCACAGCGCTTCGCTGGACATGAATCACAAGCGGCCTTTCGATATCGAGACGCATTTCGGTTCGGCGATGCTTTTCGAAGGCGAGCTCGCGGAGGCGATACGCGACGCAGCATCGAAGCAGCGCTGATTCATTGCTTTGGCGGAAGCGTCCGAATCCAGGCGACGAGCGCATCAAGATCCTCGGACGACATTTTCGAGAAATGCGCTTTGGAAAGCGTCGACATCGGCGGCCGAAGCGGCGCGCCGTCGCGCGAAACGCCCTCTATGATCGCGCGCTTCAATTCATCGTCAGACCAGTCGCCGACGCCCCTGGCCGGATGCGCCGTGATGTTTGAGGCGACGACGACGCCAGCGGCGTTGCGAAAGATTTTGCCGCCCGCGCCGAGACGATTGCGGTAGTCGAGCGCGCCGTCGATCTCTTCGCTATGACACGCCATGCAGCGGGCGAGCGACGCGACATAGAGGCCGCGCGTGGTTTTGTCTGCGAGGGATGCTTCATCAAAGCGCGCCGTCGCTGTGGGCATCGGATGAGGCGCCCATTCGCCGTTTCGCTGCTGCGGCGCCGGAAGCGGCGCCCGGATCGGCGGCGCAGAGCGCAGATAGGCGATGATCGCGTCGCGATCGCTTTTCGTCAGCGGCTTGTATGAATCCGACGGCATGACGGGCGCGAGACGACCTTCACGCCCGACGCCGTCAACGATGGCGGCCCGCAATTCTGCATCGGTCCATGCGCCGATCCCTGTCTCAACGTCGGGCGAGATGTTTGGACCGCGCACGACATAGGTCTTGTCTGTGAACGTCTGTGCGCCGCCGGAGAAGCGTTTCGAGAGATCATAGCCGGCTGGTCCGCGCGGCGTGTGGCAATTGTCGCAAGCCGTCAGCGCTTCAACGAGGTAACGACCGCGTTCGAGGTCGGCCGCGCAGGTGGGTCCGTCAAGCAGCCAGAACGCCAGCAGAGCGACTGGCATGGCTAAGTGCGATGGGAGATGATTGGCGCTCATGATCGCGACGCGTGGGCGAGGTATCGGGCGCTCTTAACTCAGGCCACTCTTCACGTCTTGCGGAAAAAATCCTCGGAGTTTCAGGAATGATTGGCAGGACAGCGTCAGCGGCCGAGCGTGAGATTCGAGCCGTCGAGCACCGCATAGTCGAAACGCGCGCCCGTGACGATGGCGCCCGTGAAGTTCGCGCCTGTGAGTACCGCATGCGTGAGATTGGCGCGCGTCAGATCGGCGCCGTCGAAATTGGCCTCGGGCAGTTCGGCGCGCACGGGAACCATGCCCTGATTGGCGGGATCGGCCCCGAGATCGGCGCCGATCAGCTTGGCGTTGCGGAAATTCACGCCCTTTCCGCCGCCGATGATCCGCGCCTCGGAAAGGTCGGCGTCCGCGAAATTGGCGCCTTCGAGAAGCGCAGCGTAGAGAGTCGTGGCCTTCAACAGGGCGCCGGAGAAATCCGCCTTCTGCAGGTCGGCGCGCGTGAAATTTACCCCCGACAGATTCGCCTTTGCAAGCTTTGCGCCGACGAGCCTGGCTGAGAAGAAGTCTGCGCCGTGCAGGTCCAAGCCGGAAAGATCGAGGCCGGAGAGATCGAGATCCGCGAGGTCGATCGGCTTGCCGCGCGACTGCGCGATTTTTTGTTCGATTTGCGCGCGCGACAGTTCAGCGCCGAAGCCGACGCTAGAAGGCGCTACGACGACAAGAAGCGCGCCCGCAGCAAGAGCTAGACTGATCAGCTTCGCATCCAGCAATCGCATCCCTCGGACCTCGTCATATCCCGCGCTCAAAGCCTATGTTTGACACAAGGAAGGACGCAACAGGACAATCTCTTGCGCAATCCGGGAAACAGCGGAAGCGCGGTCGTCCGGCGTGGATCGAATTGCGTTTTGGCGATAATGAAGGTCGATGGAACTCTGGCGCCTCACTCCCTTCACCGTCGCTCTGTCGCTGTTCGCGCAAGCCCATTCGCCTGTAATCGCCGCGGACGCTGAACTGCCGAAACGCCGTCCCGGGCTATGGCGCATTTCAACGATCTCGCCCGAAGTCGGGCTGCAATCCAACGACGTCTGCATCGAGGAAGGCGACAGCATCATCGGCGCTCACGACGAAAGTTGCACGAAGCCTTCCGTCACGCATGCGAACGATCAGATCATCGTCACATTCGAATGTGGCCCGAAGGAGTCGCGGGAAGTGACGAGTTTGCTGTTTACCGGCGACTTTCAGAGCTGGTATCGCGCGCAATCGAGAGCGACAGCGAAGGGCAGTCGCTCGGGCTTCACGATCGACGCGAAGTTTTTGTCCGAACCCTGCACGAAGTAGACGCTCTGGCGCTATCCAAGCTTAAGATCCGAAAGAATCGTCTTCGCCGCATTGTGGCCGGGCGCCATGGAGACGCCGGCGCCGGGATGGCAACCTGAATCGCCAAGATAGACATTCGGAACCGGGGTGCGGTATTGCCCCAGGCCCGGCGCTGGACGCATCGAACCTTTCTGATAGGGCAGCATCGCGCCGTGGCTGATCGTGCCTTTGACGGCGCTACTCAGCTTGCGATTCATATCGACGGGGGAATGCACGGCGCATTTCAGGATGTGCTGGCGCAGACCTGGCAGATAGTCGCGCTCGATCGATTCAAGAAGATGCGCGGCGTAAGGCTCCTTCGCCGCGTCCCAATCGCGGGCGACGATTTTTCCGGTCGCGTCGCCGGAGATATTCCAGGGCGTCCCAAGCACGACGAACTTCATGAGCGCCTTCCCATCCGGGGCGCGGCTGGGATCGATGGCCGATTCATTCCAGGCGACGACGAGCGGCGCAGTGGGAAGTTCGCCGGCGCGGCACTGATTCATGGCCTCAGCCATCGCGCCGATCGACGGCGGACTGAGATGAACATGCGCCGCCTGCCGCAGCTCCGGGCCGGCGGCGAATTCGACGGGGCGATCGAGCGCGACATACATCGCCATGGTCGCGTCGCCCCATTCATAGGTGGCCATGGCGTCCGCGATTTCTTTGCCGACGACTTCGGCGCCAAGAAAGCGGTTCACCAGTTGACCGGGATCGGCGCAGGAGACCACGATCTCTCGCGCGCCGATCTCTTCGCCGGTCGCGAGCCGCACGCCGCGGGCGCGGTTGTTGTCGACCAGGATGCGATCGACGACGGCGCTGGTGCGAATCTCGCCGCCGTGTTCCGCGAGCACGCGCGCCAGGGCGCGACTCACCTGATGCATGCCGCCGCGCACCAGATTATTGCCGGTCTGCTGCAGCAATGCTCCAAAGAGCCAGGCGATCTCCGCGCCGCCGGCGTCGTCGGGCGCCGAGCCGACAAAGAGGCCGAACGCGCCAAAGAGGCTCCGCACGACCTCGGTTTCGAAGGTTTCATTGGCCCATGAACGCACGCTCTGTAGTGAGAAACGCTCCCGCGCCATGCCGCCCGGCGTCGACGCAAGCGCCTGTGCAGTGGCCGCAAAACTCGGCGGCGCGCTGAACATGCTTCGCACGAGATTCGCCTTCTCTCGACCGAAGAGTTCGAAGAGCCGACGACAAGCCGCCGCATCGCGACGCGACCAGGGTTCGAGCGCCGCGATCGTGCGGTCCAGGTCGCGCTCGACCACGATGGCGCGACCGTCTGGAAAAGCGTGCGCATAGACGCGCTCGGGCTCGATCAGCTCAACGCCATGCCCCGCGAGATCGAGTTCCGCGGGAACCGGAGAAATGTTGGCGAGCTGATAACCGCTGGCGTGCACATCCGACTGGAAGCCAGGCAGCGTCAGTTCTTCGGAAATGGTCATGCCCCCGATCGCGCTATATTGCTCCAGCACGAGCGTCGAAAGTCCAGCCCTTGCGAGATAGCAGGCGCCGGTGAGGCCGTTCTGTCCTGCGCCGATCACGATAGCGTCGTAGCCCTTCGTCATTAGCCAATGTTCCGTTCGATGGACGGAGGCGGAGGCGGCATACGCTTCCGCTCAGCCCCGGAGTAGATAGTTCTCGATGTCAGCACTGCTCGAACCCGTACGCCTCGGCGAGATCGACTTGCCAAACCGAGTCATCATGGCGCCTCTAACCCGCTGCCGCGCCAGCGAGGGACGCGTCCCGAACGCGCTCATGAAAGACTACTATGCGCAGCGCGCGTCCGCCGGCCTGATCATCACTGAAGCGACGTCCGTCGAAGCGATGGGCGTCGGCTATCCTGACACGCCAGGGATCTGGTCGGACGCGCAGATCGACGGATGGCGGCGGATTACAGACGCGGTTCACGATGCTGGCGGTCGCATCATGCTGCAGCTCTGGCATGTCGGTCGCGTGTCGCACCCGATCTATCTCAACGGCGCGCTGCCCGTAGCGCCGAGCGCAATTGCGCCTTCCGGACATGTCAGTCTGCTGCGCCCCTACCAACCCTACCCTGCGCCCAGGGCGCTGGCGCTTTCCGAAATCCCAGGAATCATCGAAGCCTATCGGCGCGGAGCCGAAAACGCCAAAACGGCCGGTTTCGACGGCGTCGAACTGCACGGGGCCAACGGCTATCTGCTTGACCAGTTTCTCCAGGACAGCGCGAATAAAAGAACCGATCGCTATGGCGGCCCGATCGAAAACCGCTCGCGGCTGATGCTGGAAGCGACGGACGCCGCCATCTCCGTCTGGGGGCCGGGCCGCGTCGGCATGCATCTGGCGCCGCGCGGCGATTCCCACTCGATGGGCGATTCCGATCCAAAGGCGACCTTCGGCTATGTCGCGCGAGAACTCGGCAAGCGCGGCGTCGCCTTCATCTGCGCCCGCGAACATGCGGGCCCCGACGCGATCGGGCCCTTTCTCAAGAAGGAATTCGGCGGCGCCTATATCGTCAATGAAGGCTATGACGCGCAAACCGCCGAAGCCGCGATCGCTGCGGGCGACGCCGAGGCGGCGGCCTTCGGCAAGCTCTACATCGCCAACCCGGATCTGCCCGAGCGCTTTCGCAGCAACGCCGCCTTGAACGAGCCTCAGCCGGCGACGTTCTACACGAAGGGTCCGGAGGGCTACACGGACTATCCGGCGCTCGCGGGGTGAGCGCCGGACCTTAGATGCGCGCATGCAAAGGCCGAAAGCGCGCGGGCTGACGCTCGAGGCGCTGTCCGCAGCTACCGGCGCGCGACGCTGGCCGGAAGAACGACCACTCGGGTTCCGACCGCCGCCTTCTGGTAGAGATCCATGGCGTCCTGATTGACCATCCGAATGCAGCCCGACGACTGGCTCTGCCCGATCGTCCATGGCTCATTCGTGCCGTGGATGCGGAAAAGCGTATCGCGATCCCCTTGCCACAGATACATCGCCCGGGCTCCCAACGGATTGCCCGGGCCGCCGTGCATCCCGAGCCCGCTTTGCAGCTCAACGAGCTGTTTCTTGAGGTCCGGCCGCCGTTCGACCATTTCCTTCGGCGGATACCAGTCAGGCCATTCCTGCTTGCTCTTGATCGTCGCTTCGCCCGCCCAGGCGAATCCTTCGCGCCCGACGCCGATGCCATAGCGGGTCGCCCGGCCGCCTTCCTCGACATAGTAGAGATAGTGCCGGGTCGGATCGACGACGATCGTCCCCGGCGCTTCCTTGGTCGAATAGGCGACGGTCTTACGGAGGAACGCCGAACCGACCTGGCCCGGTCTGAGCGCTGGAACGACGAAGCCGCCGTCCTTCATCTCGCCGTAGAGGTTCCCTTCGGGCGCCGCGGCCAGGTCCGCGCGCCCCGCAGGCTCGCCCGGAGCAGCCTGAGGCGGCGGCGCGACCGTGGCGGAGGCGCTCAAGGTGGGAGAAGGCTGCGTGCTGGCGCAACCGGCGAGCCAGGCGCCGGCGATCACAGACGCCAAGAGGGTTCGGACATGGCGGTTCACGGGGGACATGGGCGCTCACCATCCGCGGTCGGGAAGGCTTAATATAGCTAAATCCGCGCCGTTAACCAATTCGCCGAGCGATGGTGACTGTCGATGACGCCAGCCGACGGGCTCGCATCGCGGTCAGCGCGTTCCCGGTCGATCATCAGCGCACGTTGGACTTAGGTGTATAGTCCTGAAGTGAGCTGGATGGGATTCTTATTGAAGACGGCGGGTTCGGCTTTCCAGATTTTGCAGACATATTCATGAGGCGTCAGGCCTCGCAGGGTCTTCAGCCGTTTCGCAAAATTATAGGCGGCCATGAAGGCTGCGAGATGCTCACGCAACTGGTTGTGGCTGTCGTAGTGATAACGTTTGACTGTCGCCTCTTTGAGGGTTCGGTTCATTCGTTCAACTTGACCATTCGTCCAGGGATGATTGGGCTTGGTCAGG
>JBPFDX010000069.1:0-7816 GCA_051061385.1 Methylocystis sp. | reverse complement strand
GTAGCTCATGTAGAACTCGATGATGTGCGACGGCGTGAAGTCCGTGTCGCGAATCACCGTCATGTGCCAGGTGCCGTCCTGCTCCGTGAAGAACGACGCGCCCCAGTAAATGGCGGCCGCGTAAACCACCAGCCACTGAATCTCGACAACGATCCGGCGCAGCTCTTCGCGCGGGGTCAGCTTCGAGAAATCGCGCGTGCGCGTCTTCCAAAGAAAGCCGGCAAGGCCAACGCCCGAGATCAGCTCGAGCGGGATCTCGGTCCAAAGGATCGACATCCAATACGTCTGGAATTCAGGAGCAAACGAGTCCAGGCCAGCGCGCCAGCCATAAATCTGCTCGTAAATGCGAACGACCAGATAGAACCCGTTCAGAACCGCAAGGCCAATCCACATGCCCTTGAGATCGACGATCCTCTCCTCCGCGGCGACGCCGGCTGCGCCGGCTCTTTCTGTTGTTATGCTCATGCGTAACCCTCCATGTTCCAGCATCGCGCCGAATCCGCGAAGTTCGTCACGATGCCGTCTGAAGCTCGTAAGACGTGCGACGCGAGCGGTAAAATGAACTTTTTTCATTGCGCTATTCAAAAGATTCAATGATGAGGCCAATCGTCGTTCTGCGTTTGGAGCCAATCAACGCGCGCGATTCATAAAGCGTAGCTCTCCGTTCGCGCGGTTCTCTTGCGAGAGACGAGGAAGCGTACGCGTAAAGCTACGAGCTCTTCTTTGAGCAGCGCCGGTGAAGTCTATCTTCCCGGGAGGAGGCGCCGATCTTCCTAGACCTTCAAATGAACGAAATCGGCCCGCTTCATCGGGCGCCGGAGCCGCGCTTCAGATCGCCGCGAGAGAGACATGCGCCGCGCATAGCTGGTTCGTTGGACTCAGGCTCTGTTGTTCGCCCGCACGGAGCGTCGGCGCGCCGCGCCTGCGTCGAGCAAGCGCGACAATTCGTCAACGCGGCGCTTGGGAACAAACCCGTCAGAAATCAAGTTTCAGCCTCAGGCGGGGCGTCATGTCGAAAGAAGCAATGGACGACTGGAAAGGTATGTTTGCGCGCGGCTCTCATCCGGGGCCGCTGGCCGCGCCGGAAGCGCTCGGCAAGCAACTGCAATGCAAACTCGCCGAAATCGTCGCTGAACCGCTGCCGGCTGAAATTCGTGAGCTTTTGAGCGCATTAGAGGCTAGCCTCGATCGCAAAGATCGAACATAGCTTGCGCGGGAGCGTGTTCGCGCCAACGGTTGTTCACAGCTGCGCTTTAGGTGTCCCGGAACTGCCAAGCTTGCCCCAGTTCGGTTTGGGGATATCCTGGGCGAAGCCTGCTTCAGGTGAGCCATCGCACCGGCAGGCGTCATGTGCCTTGCCCGCGGCTCGACGAAGGCTGCGGGCTCTTTTGCGCATAATTGGGGCGGCCGCCAGAGCCTAGCTCGCCTGACTATCCTTGAGCCGCTCGAGGAGCGGGTTCGGCGTCGGCCCCCCGATGCGCCGCAAAGTATTGGTGTCGTGGTGGTTGAACGTCGGCGCATTGCCGGGCAGCACGAGATCGGTGCGCGTCACATAAGTCCAGCTGCCATCCGCGTTGAAAGTGATGTCGATCCGGTAATAGTCGGTGCGAAACGCTTCTTCGAGAAAGGTGGTCGAGCAGATGCCGAAGCGCGTATCGCCGCGCCGGGCCTCCACTGAAATGCGCGCGTCGCCCGGCTTCGCCGTTCCGCCCGCCAACACAACCTGTCCGCGCGGAATGGCGATGCTCTGCATGATCAGGCCCGTGGACGGCTCCCACAGCCAATACCCAACCTGATCATGGAATGTTATTGCTTCGTCCGGAGCGTTGATATGGATGTGGTAACGAAGCCCGTATAGGAGCTGGGGACCGTTCGTCTGCGGATCAATTGGCTCCATCCGGACATGCTCCCGGAATGCGCGCCTCTCCGGGCCATCCGCCTTGGGATTTACGTCGACGCCCTGATCCGACTCCCACACGCCCGCCAAACGGCTCAACGGGCCGAAATTAGCGAGCGTGTCGGGCGAGAACTGGGGTTCCGTGAAGATATCTTTCGGGATGTTCTGCAATTTTCAGCATTCCTCCGAATCCAACGTCACCCGTCGGCGATTTGGCGGAGCTCGAAGCGAGTCGCCGTTGATCAACCCTGTTTCGCGAGGCGCGCGGCGGCGCCGATCGTCGCCCCCAAGAACGCTCCGACCGCAATTCCAATCAGGCCGAACAATGAACCGACCAGGGCGCCCGCCGTCGCGCCGACCGCCGCTCCGGAAATGGCAAGCGTCTCTCTTTCGCTCGTCGTCGTCATGGTTCATGCTCCTTCGTCAAAGGGGAATTCAGCAGGTTAAGAGCATACGCGGCCGAGGGGGGAAGGCAACGTCCTAGCTGGCGTCGAGTTTCTTGCGGCTTTCCATCGGGTCGCGACCGTGGTTGATGACCATTCGACAGCCAAAACGACGCGGAGGCGTCCATGAATGCGCCCGATTTGGATCAAGCGACAGCCGAAGCCGTCCGCAGAAGCGAGGGTTCGGCGCATCAACCCGCTGGCGAGAGCGTCGATATCGCCGCCGCGCTGAGTCTTGTCTCTGAATCCGCGGCGGCCATCAAAGCTTTCGAGGCCCAGTCAGCGCAGGCGCTCGTGCGCGCGCATCAGGTCGCGGACGCGGTGAGGGAAGAATTGGGCCGAGCCGAGCTGCGCGCCGAGCGGGCAGAGGCAATGCTGCGTTTGGCCGAGGACCAAATCGAGCAGATGCTGGCGGCCGCCGAGCAGGCGGACAAAGACATCGAGATCCTGCAGTCGCAGCTCGCCGCCAGGACGGCGGAATTGGCCGCGTCGGAACGGCGCGCATATGACGCCGAGACCGCCATCGAGCAAATCTTGGAAGTGATCCGGGCGCAGCTTCCCGCCAAACTGGGCGCTCCGTCGGAGTAGGCGGCGTCGCGCGTTCCGTCTCCAAACCTCTGGCGTGAGGGCGGCTAAGCGGCGAGGTCGGCGACGACGGCGTCGAGCACCGGGAAGCCTTCGGAGCTTACGCGCAGCCTGTTCTCGCGCGTGAATTCGACGAGACCGTCGCCGATCAGCTCGCTGATGCGCGATTGCGACAGGCGCTTGCCGGTCAGCAGGAAATAACGCTGCGGATCGACGCCCTCGCGCAGCCGCAGCCCCATTAGCAGGAATTCGTCGCCTTCTTGCTCCTGGGAGAGCAGTTCGTCTTCGACAAGGCCGTGGCCTTCCGTCTCGACGCAGGTGAGCCACATTTCTGGGTGCCGCTCAGCGGCCTGGGCGCGGCGTCCGCGCGGCGTGACGATCCGCCCATGAGCGCCGGGCCCGACGCCGACATATTCGCCATAGCGCCAATAGACCAGATTGTGCCGACATTCGGCGCCCGGCCGAGCGTGATTGGAGACTTCGTAGGCCGGCAGGCCGGCGCGGGCGGTGACTTCCTGAGTGACGTCCCAGAGCGCCCGCTGAACGTCGGCTTCGGGCAGAGCCATTTTCCCAGTGTTGACCATGCGCTCGAACATCGTGTCGGGCTCGATCGTCAGCTGATAGAGCGAGACATGTTCGGGCGCGCGGGCGAGGGCTAGCTCCAGCTCCCTGCGCCAGGCGGCGGGCGTCTGGCCCGAACGGCCGTAGATCAGATCGAAAGACGTGCGCTCGAATACCGAATTGGCGACGTCGAGCGCCATCAGCGCCTCGGCGACGGAGTGCTGCCGCCCGAGCGCGCGCAGGTCGATATCGTTCAGCGCCTGCACGCCGAGCGAGACGCGGTTGACGCCTGCGGCCTTGAAGCCCTTGAAACGCGAAGCCTCGACGCTCGTCGGGTTGGCCTCGAGCGTGATCTCGCAGTTTTTCGCGAGAGCCCAATGGCTCGAAATCCGGGTTAGAATCGCTTCGGCCGTCGAAGGCGACATCAGCGAGGGCGTGCCGCCGCCAAAGAAGATCGAACGGACCTCGCGTCCGGGCGTCAGCGCGGCGCGATGCGCAAGCTCGACGCTGAAGGCCTCCACGAAGCGGTCCTCGTCGACGTCGCCGCGCCGCACGTGGCTGTTGAAGTCGCAATAGGGGCATTTCGACAGGCAGAAGGGCCAATGGACATAGACGCCAAAGCCTGGGTCGAAAGCGTTGCGAATCGGTGTCGCCATGGTCCCTTATCGCATGGAATGGCGAAAAAAGGCACGGCGGAGAGCCGCGGATCAGGAGGGTGTGTGGCGTTCTGGGAAGCTTGGCGGTTGTGGAGGAGGGCGGCGGTTCGCGAAGCTGATCCGGCGATCGTGGCGATCGGCGAGGCCATCTCGCGCAATCTCGCGGCCCTTGGCCTCCACGTCGATTCGCGGCAGTACGGGCGCGGCTTCGTCGAGATCAAAGCCTCGACTTCGCCAAAGCTCATCACCACGCCGGACGGAACTGAGGCGTCCGGAATCGCGCTCCTGCTCGCCGGCGGCTATGAGCCGCCAGCGCTGGTTTTCGAGCAGATCAACTCGCTGCGGCGAGGGCTGGGACGGGCCATGGTCGAGGCGGTCATCGCCGGCGTGAAGGAGCGGCCGGGCGCTTTCGGGCGCCTTCGGGTCAATGATCTTTCCCCCCGCTTGCATGATGGGCGGCGATGGTGGGAGCATGTCGCCGCAGCGCATCCGGAGTTCGAGTGGGTCATTACGCATGAAGAGCCGTTCGGAAGCGCGCCCGGCATGTGAGAGGCGGGGATTCGGGGCGCTGTCCTTTCTGCGCCGCTGTCTTGGCGCGCCATACCCGTCCGCCTCGCCGACGCCCGAGCGGACCGATACCGAGATCGAAAGCTCCGCCGGCTTCTTGAAGAAGCGGGAGGCGCTCGCAAGGCTCGCGTGCGAATTCGGCTATGACATCGGCAAAGTGACGCTCAGCCCGCAAACGAAGACCTTCGACTATCTCGGCCAAAGCTTCACGTCCGAAGGCCAGACCTTCCCCGACGGCCGCATCGAGATCTATTACGATCCGCACATGAGCGAAGCGCGTCTTGGCTGTTGCCTCGCGCATGAACTGCAGCATGCGCGCTATTTCGCGGTGCGCGACGCCTACCGCGCAGAGCCTGCGGACGGGCCCTTGCACCAGCGCTTCGCGAAATACGCGCCGGAACTGCTCGCGGCGCAACGCGGCGTCTCCAACTATTCGAACGAACATTGGGACGCCTGGAAAGGCGATACGCCGCCGAAGCTCTTTTCCTTCGAACTTGAGGAAGGCGCGAGCGAACCCGTCAATGAGACGATCGCGGAGGTCGCCAAGGCGATTTACAATTGGGGACCCGACGTGCGCATCAATCCCATGTGGAGAGATTTGCACGATGCGATCAACGAGGCGTATGCGGCGCTTCGCAGCGGATAGAGCGTCGCGCCTCTACGGCTTGCGCTCTCGTTCGAGCAGTTCTCGCTTGCGCGCGACTCCCCAAAAATAGCCGGAGATCGCGCCGTCGCTGCGCACGACGCGATGGCAGGGCACCGCGAGCGAAACCGGATTGGCGGCGCATGCCTGCGCCACGGCGCGCGTCGCTTTCGGCGCGCCGATGCGCCGGGCGATCTCGGCGTAGCTCGCCGTTTCGCCGGCCGGAATTTGGCGCAGCGCCGCCCAGACGCGCTGCTGAAAGGCGGTGCCGCGCATGTCGAGCGGCAGATCGAAGCGCGTTTGCGGCCGCTCGACCATGCCCACCGCCGCGGCGACATAGCGTTCGAATCCCGCATCGCCGCCGATAAGCGTCGCGCGCGGAAATCGATCCTGCAGATCGCGCAGCAGTTCTTCGGGATCGTCGCCGAGCGAAATGGCGCAAACGCCCTTCGCGCTCGCGGCGACGAGCACGGCGCCCAGCGACGATTGACCAATCGCGAAGCGGATCGTCTCGCGCGGGCCGCCGGCGCGATAGGCTTTTGGCGTCATGCCGAGTGTCTCGTTCGCCGTCGCGTAGAAGCGCGCGCTCGAATTATAACCCGATCCATAGATCGCTTTTGTCACTGTGCAGCTCTCTTTGAGTTCGTCGCGCAGCCGCGCGCGCCGATGCGCCTGAGCATAGGCTTTGGGCGTGACGCCGGCGATGCGCGAAAACAGTCGGTGGAAGTGATGGCGGCTGAGTCCGGCGGCGCGCGCCAGATCCGCCAGCGTCGGCGGAACGTCGGCCGTTTCGATCATCCGGCAGGCGAGGGCGACCTTCGCCGCATCCTGCTCCTGTTGCGACGGCGCATCCGGCCGGCAGCGACGACATGGTCGAAAGCCTTGAGCCTCGGCCTCCGCCGCGGTGGCGCAGAAACGCACATTGGCGCGCTTCGCCAAACGAGACGGGCAGGAGGACGCCTGTCGTTGCGACGCAATAGTAGAACTCGCCGTCGCGGCGGGCGTCGCGCGCGATGACGGCCGCCCAGCGCGCCTCGTCGAGATTGAGCGGATCCGTCTGCGTCATGTTCGCGGCTTGCATGCTGCATATCATCCAACTTTCCCGCCGGCCGCCGCAATTCGATTCTTGCGGTCAAATCCGTAAACTGACATGTCCGGTCGCTAATCCTATGCTGCGTGGGTTGGACGCTAAGGACTAGAGATGGCGCAGGAACGCTACGCCGCCAATCTTACCCGCCGGGCGGCCATCGCCGGCGCGAGCGCATGCCTTGCCTCTTTTGGCGCGCTGGCGGGCGCGGCGTCGACGCTGCTCGTTTCGCATTATGCTGGAATGGCGCATGACATGGGACCGGCGCATGTCGAGCGGCCGGAGCGCCTTCGCGCGATTATGCGTGCGCTCGACGACGCGCGTTTCGCAGGCCTCATGCGCGCGGAAGCGCCTCTAGCGTCGCAGGGAGCGCTGCTGCGCGCGCATGGTTCGGAACATCTGTCGCGTCTCGCGCAGTCTACGCCCTCCGATGGATACGCCAGAATCGGACCGGAAGTCGTCATGAACAACGCCACGCATGAAGCGGCGCTGCGTGCGGCCGGCGGCGCGATCACGGCGGTCGATGCGGTCATGCGTGGCGACGCCAAAAACGCGTTCGTCGCCATGCGGCCGCCGGGACATCATGCGACGCGCGATACGCCGATGGGATTCTGCTTTTTCAACAACGCCGCCGTGGCGGCTTTGCATGCGCGCGCGGCGCATGGCGCTTCGCGCGTCGCTATCGTCGATTTCGACGTGCATCACGGCAATGGCGTGCAGGAGATTTTCTGGAGCGATCCAAGCGTGCTTTACGCGTCGACGCATCAGATGCCGCTCTATCCCGGTACCGGCGCCGTCAGCGAAACCGGCGCGCACGACACTATCGTCAATGCGCCGCTCGTCAAAGGAGACGGCGGCGCGCAATTTCGCGAGGCGCTCGCGTCGCGCATTCTGCCCCGCCTCGACGCCTTCTCGCCCGACCTCATCCTACTTTGCGCCGGCTTCGACGCCCATCTGCATGATCCGCTCGGCGGATTGCGCCTCGTCGCAGAGGATTTCAGGGACGTCACGCTGCGCGTGATGGAGATTGCGGCGCGCCGCTGCAAGGGTCGCATCGTCTCGCTGCTCGAAGGCGGCTATCGGCCAGAAGATCTCGCGCGCAGCGTCGCCGCGCATGTCGGCGCGTTGATGGAAGCGTGAATCAGCAGCGACGACTAACAACGGCATGTGTGTCATTCCCGGCCGACCGAAGGTCCGACCGGGAAGCCAGGGCAATGACAGAGTCTTTAGGTTGGTTCTGGATTCCTGTGTGTCTGTTTTGTGAGAGACTGAGAATGCGGACGGGAGATCGTTGGATTCCTGGTGTCGCCACCGTATCTGGCATGATCCCCGTCCGCTTTTCGCAGTTCACCTGAACAGTTGCACGAGGCTGCGCCA
>JBPFDX010000068.1:0-64690 GCA_051061385.1 Methylocystis sp. | reverse complement strand
TAGCCCCCTTCGTATTACCGCGGCTGCTGGCACGAAGTTAGCCGGGGCTTCTTATCCAGGTACCGTCATTATCGTCCCTGGCGAAAGAGCTTTACAACCCTAGGGCCTTCATCACTCACGCGGCATGGCTGGATCAGGCTTGCGCCCATTGTCCAATATTCCCCACTGCTGCCTCCCGTAGGAGTCTGGGCCGTGTCTCAGTCCCAGTGTGGCTGATCATCCTCTCAGACCAGCTACCGATCGTCGCCTTGGTGAGCTTTTACCTCACCAACTAGCTAATCGGACGCGGGCCGATCCTTCGGCGATAAATCTTTCTGCTCTCGCACGTATCCGGTATTAGCCCAAGTTTCCCTGGGTTATTCCAGACCGAAGGGTACGTTCCCACGCGTTACTCACCCGTCTGCCACTCTGTATTGCTACAGCGTTCGACTTGCATGTGTTAGGCCTGCCGCCAGCGTTCGTTCTGAGCCAGGATCAAACTCTCAAGTTTGAGATTTGATACTGACTGATCACATTTTTCTCTTGACGAGTCCCAAGCACACTCGCCTTCTCGTCTCACGACGATGAAGACAATGGTGTACTTAGAAAACGTGACCGTCAGAGTGTCTCATCGACCGCTCTCCGAGGAGAGGCGGTCCGCAAGGACCTCCGCCGTCCACGTTTCTCTTTCTTCCGATTCGATTGTCAAACAGCGCATTCACTGAGGCGAAAAGCTTGCGCTTTTCCAGAGAAGCGTCTTCGTCCCGACGAACCAGCCGGGTGGCTGTTCCCACTAGGAGACGAAGAAGCGACACCGTTCGCTGCTCGTTGGCAGCGCCGCCGTCGATGGACTGGTATATATTCGGCTCCCTTTTCGGTGTCAACACGGTTCTAAAAAAACTTTACATTTTTGTCGCCCGGCCCCGCTGAGCCATGATTTTCATGGCCTTACGCCGTGGAAAACCCCTTCCGCCGCGCCGCAATTGAGCCATAATGCCAAGGCTTCGTCCTATGGTCGGTTTGACGAACCGAGCGCATATTTGAGCATTCGACGCCGAAACTTAAAGAGGGCGCCGAAGGAAACGGCCGGACGGCGAGAGCGCCGACGGCAGGCGCGGGAGAAACTGGCCGCAGCGGCCTCCCCGAACCAAAGACCGAAACATAACGGCTAGGTTGAATGGCATTGCAGATGACCGGCCGCCTCGTCCCCGCGACGCAAGGCGGCGCCGACTGGCTAGGCGACGAGCCCGCGATTGAAGTTGACGGCCGCCGCCATACCCCGGACGACAGGCGGCGCGTATCCGCGCGCTGGCTCACCGGAACGGTGCTGACGGGGCTTTCCGGCGCGCTGCTGATCAGCGCCGCCGCCTATACGGCTCTCGACCAGCAAACCCGCTTCGCGGAGGCGCCGACCCGCGCTCAGACGACGCGCGGCGCCGACGCGGACGAGCAGCAGACCGTAAATCCCAAGAAGGGCGACCGGCTGATGCGCGCGGTCGACGTGGTCGCGGCCAAGCAGACCTTCCGCGCCGCGACCACCTCTCGGGCCGGGGACAAGGAGGTCGTCCGCAACCGCGCCTTCACGCGGGTCGCCGCCACCCTCACGCTCGCGCCGTCGGCCTTCGCGGGCGAGGTGCCCCCCTATAATCCGCTCAAACTCATCACCGACGCCCGCGCCCCCGAGAACGCCGGCGAGGCCGATCTCGCGCCGGATCAGGCCGAAGTGTCTTTCGAGACTCGCGATCTCGCCGCGGTTCCGGTGACGGTCCAGAGCGCTCAGCTGACGCTCGCCGAAGCGCAGGCGCAGGTGATCGAGCAAGTGAAGTCCAGCCTTGCGGCGGGACCCCAGTCGTCCGCGCTGCCCCTGCCCGGCCAGATGCTGCTGACGCGCACGAGCCGCGCCGCGATCGACCCGCTGGCGCTCGCCTATGCGACGCCTGGCGGCTCGCTGACGCCCTTTTCAGGCATCGAAGTTCGGATGGTCGCGGAAAACGTCACCGTCGCGCCGCGTGACACGCCGCAGCCGACCCAGATGGAGGAGAAGCTCGTCGTCGTTAAGCGCGGCCAGACTCTCGCCGACGTTCTGAACGGCGCTGGGGTGCCCCCCGCCCGAGCCGCCGCCGTCGTCGCGGGGTTCAGGTCCAAGCGCGGCGAACCGGTGCGGGAAGGCCAGCGCGTCAAGCTGCTCTTCGCCGACTTCGATGGTTCGGGCAAGAACATGCAGCTCGCGCGTGTGTCGGTCTACAACGACGAAACGATCGAATCGATCGTCGCCGCGACGGACAAGGGCACATTCATGCAGACACCGACCGCGCCGACGCCCGTCGCAAACAACGGGCGGTCGAAGTCGCGCGACGACGGCGAGGAAGACGAAGGCGCCATGCGCCTTTACGACTCTCTCTACGAAACGGCTCTCAAGCAGCAGATCCCGCGACCTATCATCAATGAGCTGGTGCGTGTTTTCGCAAACGACGTCGATCTCCAGCGCGGCGTCGCCGCTGGCGACACGTTCGACGTGTTCTACGACGAAGCCGAGGAAGGCGCGAGCGTTGGCCGGGACGCCCTGCTCTACGCTTCGCTGATCACCCGCAACGAGACCTACCGGTATTACCGCTTCTTCACGCCCGACGACGGGCTGCTCGACTACTATGACGAGAACGGCCGCTCGAGCCGCAAATTCCTTGTCCGCAAGCCGATCTCGATCGGCGAGACGCGCTCGGGCTTCGGCATGCGCCGTCACCCGATCCTCGGCTACTACAAAATGCACACGGGCGTTGATTGGGCGGCGCCGATCGGCACGCCGATTCTCGCCGCCGGCAACGGCACGGTCATCAAGGCCCAGTGGGATTCGGGCTATGGGCGCCGGGTCGAGATCCAGCACGCCAACGGCTACATCACGACCTACAACCACATGTCCGGCTTCGCCCGCGGCGTGAAGGAAGGCTTGCGGGTCAAGCAGGGCCAGGTGATCGGCTTCCTGGGATCGACCGGCTTGTCCACCGGACCGCACCTTCACTACGAGGTGATGGTCAACGGCCATTTCGTCGACCCGATGCGCGTCAAGCTGGCGCGCACGCGCGAGATCGAGGGCCGGCTGCTCGCCGAATTCAGGAAAGAGCGCGATCGGATCGATGGGCTGATGGCGAAGGCGCCGAACAACAACAGCGCCAAAGTGGCGACCCGGCAGGCTCGGTAAGCTTTTCAATCATTCTGATCGGCCGCTCGCGCAGGCGCGGCGGTCCGCAAACGCGCTCAGGCGGCCTGGCGCCATTCGTAGGCCGGAGCGAACTGGCTGGCGCGCACGCCGCGGATGATGCTCTCCATCGTCGCCATCGCCTGGCGGTTGAGCGAATCGCGCGGGAATTCGACGCGGAATTCGCGCTCAACGGCCAGCAAGAGGCGGATCGCCGTATAGGGCGTCATCCCCAATTCGTAGAGATTGGCGCGCGGCGTCAGATTGGCCGCCGGAACGCAGATCTGGGCTTCCTGGTCGATCAGGCGTTGGATCATCTCGAACATTTCGCTCTCCCCTGCCGCTTTGAACTCGATGATCGAAAGCTATCGGAGCTTCGAGGAAACGTTCGTGCGCAGACACACATGCCGAGCCCGTCATGGACCCAGACGGCGACTTGGCCCAGGGCGATTCTCGTCGACACGTCAATCTGGGACCAGAGACAAGCGACTGCGCTCAGTCGCCGAGCGTGTGGGCATTCCCGTTCTACAGGCCTATCCGGCGACGCACGTCGGCCGGCGTCCAGCCCTGCGCGCGCAAGTCGCGCAGCGCCGTCGACGCGACGCTCTTCGCAAGCTTCTCGCCTTTCTCGTCGAGAACGAGGCCGTGGTGGAGATGGTCGGGCGCAGGCAGGTCGAGCAGGCGTTGCAGCAGACGATGCAGGCTTGTCGCCTCGAAGAGATCCCTGCCGCGCACCACGTCAGTCACGCCCTGAAGCGCATCGTCGACGACGACGGCGATGTGATAGCTCGCGGGCGTATCCTTGCGGGCGAGGACGACGTCGCCCCATCGCGCCGGATCGGCGCGAACGATCCGTCCTTGGTCATTTCGAGCGCAGCGAGCTGATCCACGCTCATGAGAAGCCGCTTGAACGAGGTCGTCGGCCGCTCCTCGTCCTGATGACGAAGGGAGCGCGCCGAATTCCCGCCAGGCAAGCCCCTGCCCCGCGAGCGTCGACGCCATGCGCATGTCGAGCCGCAAGGCCGCCCCGCCTTGCGCGAGAACCTCACGCGCCGCTCGCCGCGGTTTGATCCGGCACGTTCCCGGATACAGCGGCGAACCGTCGGGATCCCGCGGCCAGTCCGGCTTCGCCGCCGCAACCCTGGCGATGTCGGAGCGCTTGCAGTCGCAGGCGTAAATGAGTCCCATCGCGTCCAGGCGTTCGAGCGCGCGCGCATAATCGCCGAAATGCTCGGACTGGCGGCGGACGGGGCGTTCCCAATCGAGCTCCAGCCACGCGAGATCCTCATAGATCGCGGCTTCGTACTCGGGTCTTGCCCGGCCCATGTCGATATCTTCGATTCGCAACAGAAAACGCCCGTTGCAGTCGCGCGCGAGATCAAGGTTCAGAAGCGCTGAATAGGCGTGGCCAAGATGCAGATAGCCGTTCGGCGACGGCGCAAAACGGAAGGCGCGTCGCTCCTCGAACGTCATGCGCCTCCCAGCGAGACTCGTCTTTCGCCGTCCCCGCGCCAGTGGACGAGCGCCGCTGCTTGCTTCAGTATGGTCGGATTGAGTTTCATTAAGCTGTTGGATTTACGCATGCCAGATTTCGAATCAATCGTCGACGACATCTATCAGGCCGCGGCCGACCCTGACTGCTGGCCGCGCATCATGCATGACATCGGCAAAGCTGCGGAAGCCGCCGGCGGCGCGCTTATCGCCCGTCGCGCCGACTCCTGGCTCGGGTGGCGCTGCTCTGGCGCTCTCGAAAACGGCGCCGAGGCCTTCTTCAGCGGCGGCGGCCTTCAGCGAAGCCAGGTTCTTGGCCGGCTGCTCGCCTTCAACCGCGCCGGTTTCGTCACCGACCAGGAAGGCTTCACCGAGGAGGAATACGCCGAGGAGCCGGTCATAAAGGAATGGTGCGCGCCTAATGGCATTCATCATTGCGCCGCCACCGCCGTGCCGCTCCCCAATGGAGATCTCGTGGTGTTTCAGGTGAAGCGGCGAAAGGGCGATCCGGGCTTTAATCGCACGGAAGTCGCCCGCCTCGACGCGCTGCGCCCGCATCTTGCCCGGGCCGGTCTACTCGCCGCGCGTTGGCGGCTCGAGCGGCTGCGCTCGGCGACCGAAGGGCTCGCGACGCTCGGCATTCCGGCGGCGATACTGGATGTCGAAGGCCGCGTGCTCGCCGCCAACGGGCTGATCGAGGAACTCACCTCGCATCATGTCTGGATGCCCCGCGACCGAATCGCGCTCATCGAGCCCGCCGCCGACAAGCTCTTACGAAACGCCATCGCCGATCTCGGCAATCCCGCGGCGGCCTCCGTGCGCTCCTTTCCATCGAAAGGCGCGGGCGATCGACCGGTGGTGATGCATCTGATCCCCGTGACTGGCGCCGCGCGCGATCTCTTCGGCGGCGGGCTTGGCGTGCTGGCGATCACGCCGCTGACGCGGCCAGCCGCGCTCGACGCCGAATTGGTGCAAAGCCTCTTCGACCTGACGCCGACGGAGGCGCGCGTGGCGGGCAGTCTCGCGCAGGGACTGACGCTCAGCGAGATCGCCGAACGTCACAAGGTGAAATTGAGCACGGTTCGCAGCCAGCTGAAGGCGGTGTTCGCAAAAACCGGCTCGAACACGCAGTCGCAGATCGTGGCGCTGCTTGCGGCGGCGCAGCCCAATATTCCGCTGCAGCCCGTTGAGTAGTCACGGTAGCGACGGATGCGGCGGCCGCCGCGCGAGCGGCGTTCAGCGCCGCGCTTCGACGATTGCCAGAGCGGCGGCGAACGCCTCCTCGATGTCGAGGTCGCTCGTGTCGAGCGTCACGGCGTCGGGCGCCGCCTTTAGCGGCGCGGCGATGCGGCCGCTGTCGCGCGCGTCGCGCTTTTTCACATCCTCGAGAATGGCGGCGTAGTCCGCCTCGTCTCCCCCGCGCGCAAGCTCGAGCGCACGGCGCGTGGCGCGCGTCTCCGGCGCCGCGGTGACGAATATCTTCACCTTAGCGTCGGGGCAGATCACCGTGCCGATGTCGCGCCCGTCGAGAACGGCGCCTTCGGCTCGCGAGGCAAAACCGCGCTGCGTGTCGACGAGAGCCGCCCGCACCGCGGGCATGGCGGCGACGACCGAGGCCGCTTCGCCCATGTCGCGCGCGCGCAGCCGCGACTCGTCGAAGTCAGTGAGCGACAGGCTCCGCGCTGCGGCGACCGCCGCCTCGACGTCGTCGAGCGGCAGGCCCTCCTCCAGCAGCGCGCAGGCGGTGGCGCGGTAAAGCAGGCCCGTGTCCAGATGCGGCAGGCAGTAATGCGCCGCGAGCCGTCGCGCGAGCGTGCCTTTCCCCGAGGCCGCGGGGCCGTCGATCGCGATGACGAAGCTCACGAGAATCGCGCTCCAAGCCGCTCCATCAGCCCGCGAAAAGCGGGAAAGCTCGTCGCAATCATCGTCTCGTCGTCGACGGTGACCTTGTTGTCCGCGGCCAGCCCCATGACGAGGAAGCTCATGGCGATGCGGTGGTCGAGATGCGTCTCGACGATCCCGCCGCCAGCGACCCTGCCGCCGCGCACAATGAGATCGTCGCCGATGATCTCGCAATCGACGCCATTAGCCTTCAGGCCCGCGGCGACGGCCTCGAGCCGATCCGATTCCTTGACCCGCAATTCGGAAAGTCCGCGCATGCGCGTCTCGCCCCTGGCGAAGGACGCCGCGACGGCGAGGATCGGATATTCGTCAATCATCGACGGCGCGCGCGCCGCCGGCACGTCGACGCCGGCAAGTTGCGAGAAACGCACGTGAACGTCGGCGACCTCTTCGCCGCCTTCCTCGCGCCGGCTCTCGAGGCTGATATCCGCGCCCATCTCCTGCAGCGTCGTTAAGAGCCCGCTGCGCAGCGGATTGGTCATCACCCCTTCGATCACGACGTCGGAACCCTCGACGATCAGCGCGGCGACGAGCGGAAAGGCCGCCGACGAAGGATCGGCGGGCACGCGCACCTCGCGCGCCGTCATTTCCGGACGGCCTTCCAGCGTGATCTTACGGCCATGCGCGCCGTGAGCTTCGCTCGTCACCTTGGCGCCGAAATGCGCCAGCATTTTTTCGGTGTGGTCGCGCGAGGCTTCGGCCTCGATCACCGTGGTCTTGCCCGGCGAATTGAGGCCGCACAGCAGCACGGCGGATTTGATCTGCGCCGAAGCCACTGGAGTCTTGTATTCGACCGGCAGGGGTTCGCTCGATCCTTGCAGAACAAGCGGCAGCCGCCCGCCCTCGGCCTGCTCCAGAACCTGCGCGCCCTGCAGCGCTAGCGGGTCAAGAATGCGCTTCATCGGCCGCTTGCGCAGCGAGGCGTCGCCGTCAAAGCGCGCGACGATCGGATGGCCGGCGACGACGCCCATCATCAGTCGCGAGCCGGTGCCGGCGTTGCCGAAATCGAGCGTTTCCGTGGGCTGCAGGAGCGAGCCAAGTCCCGCCCCCCAGACGCTCCAGCGCCCGTCGGCGTGGCGCACGATCTTCGCGCCGAGCTGGCGGCAGGCCTGCGCCGTGCGCAGCACGTCCTCGCCTTCGAGCAGCCCCTCGATCTTCGTTTCGCCAATGGCGAGCAGGCCGAAGATCAGCGAGCGATGGGAAACCGATTTATCGCCCGGCGGACGCACACGGCCCGTAAGCGGCCCGGATTTATGGGCGCTGAGCGGCGCGGCGGGAGCGTGAGCATGGGCGGCTTGCGGCATAGAAGCTTTCGGTCGGGCGTGATTCAGTCGCGCAACCGCTTCGCACTTTTGGCGACAATGCTCAACGGGGATGGACGACGGCTCGCCGTCTTTACTTACGTCAGGCCGGAGGCGTCAGGCCGGAGGTTTGGAGCGGGCGATGGGAATCGAACCCACGACATTCAGCTTGGGAAGCTGACGTTCTACCCCTGAACTACGCCCGCGCGCTCCCTTGTGTAACGCGGCCGAGGGTGAGTTTCAACGGAGCGGCCCCTGGTCCGGCGAAGGCTTCCTCGTCCTTCGAGACGCCGCGCCGCGGCTCCTCAGGACGAGGTGAGGCAAACCCGCCATCCTACAGGCGTCTATCTCACATTCGGGTTCGGCACGTCCGCCTTTTCCTTCTCGATCTCATGCAGCTTCGCGCGGATCGGCCCGTACGGCCCGTATTTGTGCTGCTCATCGGAGAAGCCGTCGGCGTAGGGGCCGTAAGGCGCGTCGATCGGCTTATTCAAAAGGTTGGGGAAGTCCTTTTCCAGTCCGGCGCGATGCGGCCTCGGCTTCGACACCATCAGCGCGGCGACGTCCCAGGCCTCCTCGGGCGAGAGCCGCGGATGCAGATAGTCGACGCCGTCCGGCATGTTGGAATGGATGAAATTCGCCGCTGTGATCAGCCGCGCCATGCCGGCGCCGTCGTTGAAACTGTCGGAGCCCCAGAGCGGCGGAAAGGCGTAGCCGGCGCCTAAGCCCGGCAGACTGTTCTGCACGCCGGCGCCGTCGACGTTGTGGCAGCCGATGCAGCGCGCCTGATAGATGTCGCGCCCGCGCGCCGGATCGGCGGCGCGGTCGAGCTCCGGCATGCTTCCGGCGCCGAGGCCCGAGAGCTTCTCGCCCTTGGGGACGCCCGACGACAGGAACTGAATATAGGCGACGATGGCGCGCATCGGCTCCGAGGCGTTCGGCAGCGGGCGGCCGTTCATGCTGCGCGTCATGCAGGAGTTGATGCGCTCCTGCAGCGTGATTTCTGAGCCGGCGCGCGCACTATAGGCGGGAAAATCCGCCGCGAGGCCGAAGATCGGCAGTCCGAATTTCTTCACGCCGGCGTCGAGATGGCAATTGCCGCAGGCGAGATTGTTGCCCGCGAAGCGCTGCGCGCGGTCCGGCATGTCCGGCCCGATATGCGAATAGGTCGCGGTAATGAGATCGCGCCCGCGACGAATGAGCCGGCTGCGAGCATCGTAAGGCAGCGCATCCACGCTCGGAATCGACCAGAACTTTGCGCTGGATGCGCCGATCTCTTCAGCGGCGGCGGAAGACGCGAGCGAAAGCGCGAAGAGCGTGAGCGAGAGCGCGGCGCTCAAAAACATGTTGTGCATCGGACGCCCCCTTCTTTCAAATTCCGAGCGCCCATCTTTGAATTTTAAGGGCATGACTAAGAGAAATGCTCTTTACGTCATCGGCGAGCGATCTGCACGATTATCGAGAATGAGCAGAACTTGAATCTGCTCACCACGCACCCGGTAGATTATTGAGAAAGGCGTTCTTGGCATCACATATTCGCGCGTATCGCCCTCGCCAGTCGGATGGCCGGCGAAGGGGGCGGCCAAAAGGACTTTTTTCATCTTTTCATATTGGGCGATCGCGCGCTTCTCGCCCTCTGGAAAAACCTGAACGTAGTAACGCCGGAACCAGTCGAGCCCGGCCACTGCAGATGGAAGATAAACGATCTCCATATGTCAGCGGCGAGGCATGATATCCGGTTCGGGTGGAGCCTGTTCGTCGTCCGAACCCCACGAGCGCACCCATTTGTCCATAGCAGCGCTGGAAATGAAAACGCCTTTGTCCGCTTCAGCCTCTGCGTCGCGGATCGCCGCTCGCGCACGCTCTTTCGCCTCGACATAGGCGCGAATAGCCTGCTGAGCGATATAGCCCGCCGACCGGTCCTCGCGTTTGGCCTCCTGTTCGAGGCGCTTCTTAACCGCCGCATCGATGCGAAGCGTGAAGGGGACTGTGGCCATGGCTATCTCGACCTCAACGAAGACACGCATTCATTGTAAGACAACGTATTCCAACTTCAAGCGAAGCTTGTCGGGCTGCAAACGGTCTCGCCGCAGTCACTACGCCATAAAATGTTTCGAGAGCTTGAGCCCCTGCCCCTGGTAATTCGACACGCCGCTCTGGCCGTAGAGCGCCTCCGGGGTTTCCGCCATGCGCTCGTAGACGAGTCGGCCGATAAACTGGCCGTCCTCCAGAATGAAGGGCACTTCCCGCGAGCGCACTTCGAGGACGGCGCGCGCGCCCGGCCGCCCGTCCGGCCCAGCGCCGAAGCCTGGATCGAAGAAGCCCGCGTAATGCACGCGAAACTCGCCGATCGCGGCGTCCATCGGCGCCATTTCGGCGGCGAGATCGGGCGGAATCGCCAGCCGCTCGTGCGAGGCGAGGATGTAGAAATCGCCCGGATCGAGGATGAGGCGGCCATCGCGCGCCGGCAGACGGTCCCAGTAATCGTCGATGCGGTAGGGGGCGATCCGATCGACGTCGATCACGTCGGTGTGCTTCTGGGCGCGATAGCCCACGATGCCGCCGAACGCGCCGGCGTCAAGCGCGACGCGCAGCACGACGCCGTCGCGCAGATTGAGCGGCCCGTCGACGAGCGGCGCCTTGCGATGCAGTTCTGCAAGGGCTGCGTCGCCGAGCGTCGCGGCGCCCTGCCCTTGCGCGCGAAAACGCAGCTGGTTCAAACGCGAGCCCATCCGCGCGCGCACGGAAAAGCTGCGCGGCGACACTTCGGCGTAGAGCGGGCCGCGATAGCCGGCGGCGACCTCGTCGAAGCGATCGCCGCGATCCGTGATCAGCCGCGTGAAAATATCGAGCCGGCCGGTCGAGCTTTTCGGATTGGCGGCGCCGACGACGGTGCCGTCCAGCGCCAGGCTTTCCAGAAGCGGGATGACGTAGAAGCACCCGCGCTCCAGCACGGCGCCGTCGCCTTCGAGCGACATCTCGTCATATTTGAGCGCCGAAAGCAGCTCGTCGACGCTGCGCCGCTTACCTGGAAGAAAACTCGCGCGCACGCGATAGGCTTTGGCGCCGAGCCGCAGATCGAGGCTGGCCGGCTGAACCTGTCCATGCGCCAGAGGCGTCGCGAGGCGGATCTGGCCGGCGTCGGCCATCGCCAGGATCTGCCGACTGGAAAGCACGCCGCTCATTCGTGTCGCCCCGTTCGCCATTGTTAAAGCGGATAAGCGCCAAATCGCGACGCCTTTCAAGCCGAGGCTGTTGACAGTTTGGGCCGCTCTGGCCTCTATAGGCCGACGTGGTTATTTGAGCCGGCCGGCTTGCCGCCACGAAAAACAACGCGCTAAAAGGCCGGGTCTCCCGAAGGAAGCCCCGCTTTTGCGCAGCAGCGCCTTTTGGCGCGCATCAGAGATGGCGCGACCGGCGCCGAGGGAGAACGCATGTCCGCCAACGTCCCGCCGCGCAGGCCGCTCAAACCAGCGACGCAACTCGTGCATGGCGGGACGCAGCGCTCTTCCTTCGGCGAGCTGTCGGAGGCGCTCTATCTCACGCAGAGCTTCGCCTATCCGACGATGGAGGCGGCCGAGGCGCGGTTCAAAGGTGACGAGCCGGGCTTCATCTATTCGCGCTTCTCGAACCCGACCGTGGCGATGTTCGAGCAGCGCATGATCCTTCTCGAAGGCGCAGAGGCCGCCCGCGCGACCGCGAGCGGCATGGCGGCGGTGACGGCCAGCCTGCTCGCGCAACTGAAAGCGGGCGATCATGTCGTCTCCGCCCGCGCGCTTTTCGGCTCGTGCCTTTACGTCGTCGAGGATTTGCTGCCGCGGCTGGGGGTCGCCTCGACGCTCGTCGACGGCGCCGACCTCCAACAATGGAAGGCCGCCGTCCGGCCGGAGACGAAGCTCTTCTTCCTCGAAAGCCCGACCAACCCCGGCCTCGAGGTCTATGACCTCAAGGCCATCGCCGACATCGCGCATGAAGCCGGCGCGAAGCTCGTCGTCGACAATGTCTTCGCGACCCCGCTCTTGCAGAAGCCGTTCGATTTCGGCGCCGATGTCGTCGTCTATTCGGCCACCAAGCACATCGACGGCCAAGGCCGATGTCTCGGCGGCGTCATTCTCGCTTCGCAGGCGCTGATCGAGGAGAGCGTGCACAACTTTCTGCGTCAGACCGGGCCGGCGATGTCGCCCTTCAACGCCTGGGTGATGCTCAAAGGTTTGGAGACCCTGCCGCTGCGCGTCGGGCAGCAGACCGCAAGCGCGGCCAAGATCGCGGATTTTCTGGCCGAGGAAAAAGCAGTCAGCCGCGTGCTCTACCCGTTTCGCGCCGATCACCCGCAGGCCGATCTGGCGCGCCGTCAGATGTCGGGCGGCGGCACGCTGGTGAGCTTCAACATGACAGGCGGCAAGGCCGCCGCCTTTAAGCTCGCCAACGCGCTCGAAGTCGTCAAGATTTCGAACAATCTCGGCGACGCTAAGAGCCTCATCACCCATCCGGCGACGACCACCCATCAGCGGCTGACGCCGGAGGCGCGCGTCTCGCTCGGCATAGGCGACGGGCTGCTGCGCCTTTCCGTCGGACTCGAGGACGCCGACGATCTCATCGACGATCTCGCGCGCGGGCTTTGGGCGGCCGCGCGCGGCTGAGTCTTAAGCCTGAGGACTTCCCCGCCTCTTCCGGCGGATCGAAACCTTCGCCTCCTGCACCGCGCATTCGGCGACGAAATAGGACGCGGCGAGTATTGCGCAAAGCGTCTCAAGCACGACGCCCGTGATCAGTTCGTTCATCAGCATGCCCCTTGGAAAGCGTTCGCTCCGGAATCCGCGAGATCTGAGCGGCGGCCCGCGGCGGTGGCGCGAGAAGAGCATCGACTCCGACGCAGGCCGATCCCGATCAGTGTCTATGCCGACGGCGGCGCCCGCTGCCGGTTGGCAGGGTCGGGTCGGGGCGTGGGCGCCACGCGGTCCGCCACCGTCCATGCGAGCCTGAAGCTCGGGACGGGCGTCGCGCCGATCGGGCCGGGCCGCGCCGCAAGGGGCGCAAGACCGCTGCAAAACGCCTGGCAGAGGGTACAGGCGGAGCGATCGTCTTTGGGGCCCAGCGGCCCCGCAAGCGCGTCGGGTTGGGAGTACCCCGACGCGAAACAGACAAAGAGTTGAGCGACCAGGCCGCCGCCGACGCCCGACTCGGCGACGCCGCGCGCAAGCGGCGCGACGGCCCAGAGCGACGCCGCTGCGAACAGCAGCGTCGCCCCGAGCCGCGACTGCGCGCGGCGCAGCGTAGCGAGCCTGAAAGCCGACGGGGGCATCGGTTCAGGTCGCGTCGGTCAAAACCCGCGAGAAGCGGGCGCGGCGTTCGAGGTCGATGAGGCGAATGACGCGCTGGTCATTCCCCGGCCACAGAGGCCTCGGCACGATGGCGGCGAGCGCCGCCATGCCGGGCGCGTGGCTCGGCTGCACGCGTTCACGCGCGTTCAGAGATTCGAGCGTCGCGCCGGCGACGACGCTTTCCCGGCCGCTCGGCTTACGTTTACGGAACATGGGCTTACTCCCGATCCGCCGCTTGAGGCGGCGTTGTCCTTGATGCTGCGCCCCAAGCTGCGCGCGCCCGGAGTCCGGGCGAGGCGCGCAAAGCGGCGCGTCAGCGTGCGAAGGTCAGGAGTTGGCGGGAGGCGCTCGCGCCTGTCGGGAATAGTCCTGCGGGTGGGTCGGCAGGGCGCGGTCCGCCACCGTCCAATCAAGCGCTGTCCACTGGACGGGCGCCTTGCCAAGATGAATGACGCGCGTGGCTAGAGGCGCGGCGCCATCGCAATAGCTTTGACAGAAAAGACAGGCGTCTCGATGGCCCTTGAGGTGGGCCGGCGCCTGGGACTGGTCGCTCGACGCGACGTCGTTTAAGCAAAACTCGCTGACCGCGTCGCCTGCGCCCAGCTGCGACGCGACGCGCGCCGCCGCAGGCGCGAAGGCCTGAACGGTCAGCGCAAGCGCGAACAGCAGAACTGTCAGCCAGTTACGACGCATAAAGCCATGAGTCCCGGAATCGGCGCGCATGCGAAATTCACATGCGCGCGATGATGTAAGCAAAAAGCGAAGGCCACGACAAGTTAATCTTGGCGCGACCCCCTCTCCGCGGCAAAGCGCCTCAGGAAAGATCGCTCGAGTTGGAGCGGTCCACGCGCAGCCGTCGCTCGCGAGAGCGCGCCGCGCGGGTTGGCTGCACTAGGGATTGCCCCCTGGTCCGCTCGCCGGCGCGCCGACGCCGCCGCCGCCGAGGCCCGCAACAGTGGCGCCGCCGTTTTCGGGCGCGCCCAGATCATAGTTCAGGCTGAAGAAAAACGTCCGCTGCGGATATGGGTTCGGGTTTGTGTAGGCTTTCCAGTTGCCGATATTGTTGACGCCGACAGAGGCCGTCCAATTCGGGGCGAACTTGTAGCGCACCTTGGTGTCAACAAACAGGATCTCGCTATCCGAGTTGCCGTAGGTGTTGTGATTCCAGTCCGTGTTCGCGAGACTGACGAATGCGGCGGATGAGTAGCGCAGCCCGAGCGCGAAAGAGAGGTCCGGCGTGGGGCTGTAGGTCGCCACGCCGCGAATTCGGATGCGCGGTATGCGCGGATACTGACGGCCCGCGAAGAAGATGCCGGGAACGCCATTCGCGAAGTTGAGGAACGAGGGGTTTCCGGTGAAATCGTACGACGAGAGGTTCGACAGAATTTTGGAGTCGGTGAATGTCACGCCGCCGGAAAAGTCGAGGCCTGGAGTGAACACGTCCTTCATCTCCGCCGCAGCTTCGATGCCCCGGAACCGCGCCCTGTCGATGTTCGCCTGAGAGCTCACTCCCACGCCAAAGGGACCCGTGATTCGCTGATTGACGATAGCGTTCCAGCGTTCATCGAGGAACAGGCTGATGCGCGGATTGAACAGTCCAATAGTACCGTTAAAGGCGTCAACCCACCTGTACTGCCCAGTCAAATCGTAACAGGTGCAGATTTCGGTTTGGAGATTCGGATTGTTGACGACAATCGTGTTTGCCTGATTGGAGATCGCCTGAAACAGTTCCGTGACCGTCGGAAATCGGTAGGCGCGCCCCATTGAACCACGCAGATTAAATTCGGGCGTCACCTGCCACTCAAGAGCAGCTTTCGGCGAGAAGGCGCTCTTTCGCGAGTCGGGATAGATTTGCCCATTGGCTCGCGCCAGAGGGAGATTGACGATGGGCTGACCTACCGGATTAGTGGCGTTGCCGAAGCCGCCGGTGGCGGTTGAACCGTCCATCGCCCTCCAAAGCTCGCCACGACCGCCTACGATCAGCCTCCAGTCCGGCATGAATTTCCAAACATCTTGAATATACGCCGCAGTCGTTTGGGTCTTGCCGTAATTTACCGCCTGAAGCGACAGCGGATAATTGCTGGGCCACACGACGGTGCTCGTCAGGCTGGTTGCGAGGCTATATTGGTCGCCATGCGCCCCGAAGGACACTTCGTGAGTGTTCAGAAACTCTTCCTTTGGCCGCCAGATAAAACGGGCGTCGACGGTGCGCCAATAAGTGCCGCCGTTGTTGGTGTTCAGCCCTCGCGGATCAATGTTGTAGAAATAATTGTTCAGATTGTTGTTGGGGCGCAGTCCAAAGGACTGAGCTCGGTTGTTGAAATCCCGTAGAAAATTATAGGACGACAGTGAGAGATCGAAGTCGAATTCGCCCCCCGTATCGCTTCGCAATTCCAGCGCCTGCATCAGATGGCTGGCGCCGTCATGGGCAGGATTTATGCCGCCAGGCCGAGCCTGAAAGTTGCCGCCGACCTTAAGAAGTCCATTCTGGGCGTCGTAGATCGGGACGCCATTCCTGTCGGCAACGAAAGTTTGAACATAAGAGTCTGTGTTCAAATTCCAGAAGCCGATCTGGTATTTGGCGCGTACCAGCGGCGCGATGTCATAGGAAAGTTTGACTTTCGCCATGTGGCTTTGCACATGCTCGGCGCCCGTGGCGCCGCTATAGAGGCTTGGCAAACCCTCTTGATTGAACCCAAGAACGCCGCCGAAAACGGGCGTTCCTGCTGTGCCCGGCGTAATCGTCGGGCTCGGGAAAGTGGGGAAGAACTGGGCCTGCGACTGGTTGTCGAGATATTCGTAGCCGACCCAATATCTAAAATCGTTGATCCGGTCGCCTACGAGGACGTTCATAAGGCCGCCGAAATTCAACTCCTTGCGGGCAAACAGGTTATACGGCTGCAGCATCTCCGTCCCGTACGCGCGAACTTCGAAGTTGTCCGGCATGCGCGTCGTCATGGTCCACACGCCGCCGATGGCGTTGCCCGGATAGAGCGCCGAGAAGGGCCCATAAATCACGTCGATGCGGGAGATTTCAGCCGGCGAAACCATGCCCCAGCGCGGCGAGAAGTTGAAGCTGTTGCCGAGCAGATTCGAGAGCAGCACGTTGTCGGCGTAGACAAGCGTCTTCGCGGTTTCGATCGTGCCCGTGGTGCGTCCTGAAACGGCGGCGTTTCGGTCGCCGGGATAGCGTTCGCGCACCCAGATGGAAGGCAGGTATCGGAAGGCGTCCGCCGAGGTCACGATGTTCGTGGTCTTGAAAATCTCCTGACGCGTGCGGCTCTCGACCACGGCTGGAATGTTCGTCGGCAGCGTGCGGCTGAACGGCGGGTTCGGCTCGGCATACCGATCTGGCCCGGCGGGCCCCGGCGCTGGCGCGGTGGCTGTCACGAGTCCCCGTCCGCCGACCGGCCGGCCCACGGGACCCGGCCGCACAGGGCCGCGCCCGCCGCCCACGTTGATGGTGGGAAGCGCCTGCTGCGCCTCGGCGGCCGAGGCGGCGAAGAGGCTTATTATTGCGAAGGAGGCTCCTCCGAGGAGGCGCGAACGAGGGATCATGACGGTATTCCTTGGACGCCGACGCTGTCGGCGTAGCGGGGAAGCGGCCGCGCCTTGTTGGACGCAAGCACACGCGAACGGGTGACGTGGAGGCTGACTGCCAGCAGATCGAGGCCCCGCAAACGCGCGCTCGCGCGCGGGCGGCCTCAGATGCGTGGGAAAGGTGGAGCTCGCGCGCTATGCGCCCGCGATGAGCGCTCGAAAAGCGGCGGCGCGGCGTGGGACGGCGCGGCGATCAGCTCATATTCGCCCGGCGCGAACACATAATCCGGGAGCGATGAAACCCAGGCCGCTGGAGGCGCGCCGCCGCACAGGAGACATGACTGGCAGTGGCGCCGATGGCCCAATTTGTCGTTGGGCGCGGACTGTGCGTCACCGCGCAGCTCATGGCACTGAACTGAGAGCGTCTGCTCGGGAGACATCGAAGCGGCGCGCGCCAAGCCGGCTCCGCCGGCGAAGGTCTGTATGACCATCGCCAGCACAAGCAACAGCGTGCGAAGCGTCGAGAGCCGCATCTTGATTCCAGTCAAAGCTGACGGCTCACTATTTACAATCACCGGCGTCGTGACTAGACGCGGCGCGCGCGTCCATGCCGAAATGTATTTAGTGTGTTGATTCCGCCACAGTCAGCCGCCGCTTGCGCATCGATCAAATGCCTAATCAAAGGCGTTTCCCTTTGCTGGCGCGCGCTCTAATCTTGCGCGCATGTATATCGCCATCACCAGAGACATTCAGGTCACGGCGCTCCCAGACTTTCTGCCGGATCGCTCGGACCCCGACCAGGATCGCTATTTCTGGTCCTATACGATCGAGATCGCCAACCTCGGGCGCGTTCGCGTGCAGCTCCTGTCGCGCCACTGGGTCATCATCGACGCCAATGGCCGCCGCGAAGAAGTGCGCGGACCGGGCGTGGTCGGCGAGCAGCCGGTGCTGGAGCCCGGCGAGACGTTTCGCTACGCCTCCGGCTGCCCGCTCAGCACGCCTTCGGGGATGATGCAGGGCAGCTATCGCATGGTCACCGACGCGGGCGAAACCTTCGACGTCGAAGTCCCCGCTTTTTCGCTCGACAGTCCGCTGTCGCACCCGACGCTGAATTAGGCGATCGAGATGGACCGCCTTGAAGCCGCGATCGACATGCTCGCTCGCCTCGTCGCTTTCGACACGGTGAGCTCCAGATCCAATCTGCCGCTGATCGATTTCGTCGAGTCCTATCTGCGCGAACAGGACGTGCGTTTCGTGCGTGCGCCCAACGCCTCCGGCGACAAGGCGGCCCTCTTCGTCACCATCGGTCCAGACGTCGACGGCGGCGTGGTTCTCTCGGGCCACACCGACGTCGTGCCGGTCACGGGCCAGGAGTGGAGCGCCGATCCGTTCAGGCTGCGCCGCGACGCGAGCCGGCTCTATGGGCGCGGCGCCGTTGACATGAAAGGGTTCGACGCCGCCTGCCTCGCGATGATCCCCGAGTTCAAGGCGGCGCGGCTGTCCCGGCCGATCCACATTCTGTTGAGCTACGACGAGGAAACGACCTGTCTCGGCCCGCTCGACGTCATCGCGCGGTTTGGCGCCGATCTGCCGCGCCCGTCGGCCGTGATCGTCGGCGAACCGACGTCTATGGAGGTCGCCGACGCGCATAAGAGCGTCGCCACCTTCGTGACGCGCGTGCGCGGTTTCGAGATCCATTCGGCGAATCTGCATCGCGGCGTCAGCGCGGTGCATGCCGCCTGCACCCTCGTCTGCCAGCTCGATCGCCTCGGCGAAGAACTCCGCGCGATGGGCGATCCGAGCGGGCGCTTCGATCCGCCCTTCTCAACCATTCACGTCGGCGTTATTCACGGCGGAACGGCGCGCAACATCGTCGCCAAGGACTGCGAATTCCTTTGGGAGTTTCGGGGATTGCCGGGCGCCTCGCCAGACTTTGCCCGCGACAGGCTGGAAGCCTTTTGCGAGGAGCTGCGAAAAACGGTTTTCGCCGGCTTTCCCGAGACGGGCGTCGAGACAACGACTGAAAATCAGGTGCCGGGCCTCGCGCCGCAGCCCGGCTCGGAGGCGGAGACGCTGGCGCTGAGGCTCGCCAAGCGCAACGCCACGATCGCCGTGCCCTACGCCACCGAGGCGGGTCAGTTTCAGCGCGCGGGCATTTCAGCCGTCGTCTGCGGCCCTGGGCGAATAGATCAAGCGCATCAGCCCGACGAATATATTGACATCGCCGAACTGGCCGCCTGCCTTGAGTTGCTGCGCGGGCTGGCGCAGCAACTCCGAGTGTAAAAATCAGGCCTTAGCCGCAGACCCACATCCAGGTCTGGCGGTAGGGATGCCAACGCCAGCAACGGCCGACGCCATAATCCCACCAGCGCCCGCGCCACCAGCGTCCGCCGCCATGCCGACCGCCCCAACCGCCGCCGCCCCAGCCGCCGTGGGGGCCATGGCCGCCGCCCCAGCCGCCGTGGGGGCCATCGCCGCCGCCCCAGCCGCCGCCACCCCACTTGCCGCCGCCGCCTCCCCACTGTCCGCCGCCGCCCTGGCCGCCGCCGCCCCACTTGCCGCCGCCTCCCCACTGACCGCCGCCGCCACCCTGGCCGCCACCGCCCCACTTGCCGCCGCCACCTTGGCCGCCGCCCCATTGTCCTCCGCCGCCGCCCTGGCCTCCGCCGCCGCCCTGGCCTCCGCCGCCCTGGCCGCCGCCGCCACCGCCTTGACCGCCGCCTCCCCAGCCGCCTGCAGCGCCGGCGCTGGCGGGCATCGCCAATGCGCCGACCAGCGCCGCGGCCATAGTGATGTTCTTGAAAGCTGACATTGGCTCCACCTTCCATAATTGCTCAGCGCAGTCCGCCGTAGGCGGGAGGCTTAGGCTGAGGCATTGCCCCACATTCTATGTGGCGCACTTTCCACAAGTTGCGAGAGTTGCGAGCTATCGCGCTCCGGCGTCACAGTTGTGCGGCTCCGAGGCGCGCTCGGACAGGGTTCGCGCTGACAAGCGTCCGCAAAGCGGCGTCCCGCAAGGCTGAGGCGACGCGCGCTCCCGCGAGAGGGCCGCGCGGAAAAGTTTTTTCGACATCATTTGTCTCCTGACAATGAAAGACGCCTCAAGGCGCCTGCAATGACTAGGCGTTCCAAGGACGGGCTGCGGTGCGCAGCCACACACTCCGCGACTCACGCCGAGCGCGCGAAGTCCGGTTGCGCGCCATTGCTTTCGTGAAGTGAGCGGCTATAGTCCGCGCCCGTTCCGGCCCTTGCAAAAAAGCATCCGCGCCGGGCTTCGACCCTTAAAGAGATTTTGCAATGAAGCTGATCCCGGACGCCTTGGCGCAAGACCAGACGCCGTCACCGCCCGCCGCCGAAGCGCCTGCGACTGCGCCGGCGGGGCCTGGCGCGCCCGCAGCGCCGCCCACGCCGACCCCGCCACATCCGCCGACTTCCGGCCAGACTGGCCAGAGCGTCGCGACGCAGCCTGAAACGGCCCAGGCTCCCACCATGCCGGAGATGCTGGGACAGCTCATTCCGATCTTTGTGGTGATGGGCATTGTCTACATTCTGGTGATCCGTCCGCGATCCCGCCGCGAGAAGGAGCAGCTCGCGCAGCTTCGCAACGTGCGTCGCGGCGACACGCTCGTGACCACGAGCGGGTTTGTGGCCAAGGTGACGAAATCGATCGACGACGCGGAAGTGGAAGTCGAGATCGCCCCGAATGTGCGGGTAAGAATGCTGCGCACGGCCATCGCCGAAGTACGCGCCAAAGGAGAGCCGGTCAGGGAAGAGCCGCCGCCCGCCAAAACAGGCGGACCGAAAGCCGGCGGAAAATCGGCCAAGTCTGGCGAGACGAAGTCTGGCGAGACCAAGTCGGGCGAGACCAAGTCGGGCGACGTCAAGACCGGCAACGGCAAGGCGGGCGACAGCAAGCCAGGCGACGCCAAATCCGGCTCGCAGAGCTGACGCGATCCTTTCGATCACCTAGCCGATAGCAGGACGATGCTGCGTTTCTCGACCTGGAAATTTCTCGCCATCGTGGCGATGACCGTCGCCGCCCTGATGGTCGTCGCGCCGAGCATGTTGTCCGCCTCGCATTATGAGGAGCTGAAGTCGCGGCTGCCCTCCTGGCTGGTTCCGCCGACCATCGTGCTCGGCCTCGATCTGCAGGGCGGCTCGCATGTGATGCTCGAAGTCGACCAGGCCGACCTCATCAGCACGCAGGTGAAAAATCTGCGCGACGACGTGCGCCGGATCCTGCGCGAGGAAAAGGTGGCGATCTCCGGCGGAATCGGCGCGACCACGCGCGGCGTCCAGGTGCGCGTGACCGACGCTGCCGATCGCGAGAAAATTCTTCCCAAACTGCGCCAGCTGCGCAATGGCTTCAGCAACGCTCTCATGGGCGGGGCTGCGCCGCTCGACATCGAGACAACGCCCGATGGCCTTATCCGCGTGATGCTCACCGACGCGGGCGTCACGGACAAGTCGCGCAAAGCGGTCGAGCAATCGATCGAGGTCATTCGGCGGCGCGTCGACGCTCTCGGCACGCGCGAGCCAAGCATCCAGCGTCAGGGCGACGACCGCGTGCTGGTGCAGGTGCCTGGCCTTCAGAATCCTGAAACGCTCAAGGAAATCCTCGGCAAGACCGCCAAGCTCGAATTCCGCCTCGTCGGCGATCCGGGTCAAAATCCTTCAGAGCTCGAGGAGCTCGATCAAGTCGAACAGGAAGGCAAGATCGCCGTCGAAAAACAGGTGATGGTCAAGGGCGAGGATCTCACCGACGCGCAGCCGGGCTTCGACCAGCAGAGAAGCGGCGAGCCGGTGGTCAATTTCCGCTTCAACATCCGCGGCGCTCAGGCCTTCGGCGAAGTCACCTCGAAAAACGTCGGGCGCCTGTTCGCGATCGTCCTCGACAACAAGGTGATTTCGGCGCCGAGAATCCTGACGCCGATCACCGGCGGCTCGGGACAGATTTCGGGGCGCTTCACCGTCGAGCAGGCGAACAATCTCTCGATCCTGCTGCGCGCGGGCGCTCTGCCCGCGAAGCTCAACATCGTTGAAGAGCGCACTGTCGGCCCCGGCCTCGGCCAGGATTCGATCGACGCCGGCAAGCGCGCCGCCTATGTCGGCGCGGGCCTCGTCGTCATCTACATGCTCGTGACTTACGGCGTCTTCGGCGTCTTCGCCAATCTCGCGCTCTTCGTGCACATCGCCTTCATTTTCGCGGGACTTGTGCTGCTCGGCGCGACGCTGACGCTGCCAGGCATCGCCGGCATCGTGCTGACGATCGGCATGGCGGTCGACTCGAACGTGCTGATCTACGAGCGCATACGCGAAGAAAATCACGCGGGCCGCTCTATTCTCGCTTCGCTCGACGCTGGCTTCACGCGCGCTTTCGCGACCATCGTCGACTCCAATGTCACCATGTTCGTCGCCGCCGCGATTCTTTATTTTCTCGGCACCGGGCCCGTGCGCGGTTTCGCCGTCTCGCTCGCGCTCGGCATTTTAACAACCATCGTCACCGCGGTGACCATGACGCGCATGATGATCGCCGTCTGGTATCATTACGCGCGGCCGACGAAACTGCCGATCTAAAGGGCGACACTCATGAAACTTCTGCGCCTCGCCCCGGAGAGCACCAAGTTCCCGTTCATGCGGTTTCGCCGCGTGAGCTATCCGTTCTCGGCTTTGCTGTCGTTGATTGCCGTCGCGCTGTTCGTCTTCAGGGGCATGAATTTCGGCATCGACTTCGCCGGCGGCACGGTGATCGAGCTGCGGGCCAAGTCCGGCGCCGCGGAAGTCGGCACGCTGCGCACGCTCGGCGAAAACCTGCATCTCGGCGACATCGAGGTGCAGGCGTTCGGCAATCCGTCGGACGCGACATTGCGCTTCGGTCTGCAGCCCGGCGGCGACGTCGCCCAGCAGGCGGCGGTAGAGCGGGTGCGCGAAGCGGTCGGCGCTTACTATGATTTGCGCCGCGTCGAGGTCGTCGGCCCGCGCGTCTCAAACGAATTGGTGCAGTCCGGAACGCTCGGCGTCGTGCTCTCCATTATCGCGGTGCTGACTTATCTGTGGTTCCGCTTCGAGTGGCAATTCGCCATCGGCGCGGTGATCGCGACGATGCACGATCTGCTGCTCACCGTCGGTTTTTTCTCGATTACGCAGCTCGAATTCAACACCACGTCGATCGCCGCGATTTTGACCATCGTCGGCTATTCGTTGAACGAGACCGTGGTGGTGCTCGACCGTATTCGCGAAAATATGCGCAAATACAAGAAAATGGCGACGGCGCAGATGGTCGACATGTCGATCAACGCCGTCCTGCCGCGCACGATCATGACCGCAACGACCGTGATGCTGGCGCTGTTCGCGCTCGTCGCCTTCGGCGGCCAGGTCATCCGGTCGTTCTCGCTCGCGATGATCTGGGGCATTTTCGTCGCGACCTACTCGTCGATCTTCATCTGCTCGCCGATGCTGATCTATCTCGGTTTGCGCAATGAAGACGCCGACAAGGCCGCGCAGAGGCACGAGACGGAGCGCAAGCCCGAGGCCGCTGTCGCCGCGCGTGAGGACGTCGCCGAGGAACCATCCGCCGCGCCTCCGACAAGCCCCGAGAAATCGCCGTCGCCGCCCAGGAAGCCGGCGGGCAAACGGGCCAAGACGAGGCCGGCTTGACCGTTCCTGGCGGCTATGTCCCCGGCCGTCACAAGATCGACGACTACGGAAGCGGCGGTTTCCGCTTCGCGGACATGTCGCACCGCGGCTCAATTCTCGCGCTGCCGACTGGCGTTCGTGCCGTGCCCCTGACCAGCGCCGCCGAAATCGACGAAGCGATTCTCGACCAGGCGCTTTCGGAAAGCGGCGGCCTTGACCTTTTCGTCATCGGCACTGGAAAAGATTTGACGCCGCTTGCCGGCGCATTGCGCGCCAAGCTGCGCACGGCGGGCGTCGGCTGCGAAACCATGGCGACCGGAGCCGCAGCGCGCACATACAACATGCTTGTCGACGAGGATCGGCGGGTCGGCGCGCTGCTGATCGCCGTATGACATGACCGCGCTGCAGGAGCACTACGCACAATGCGAAGAGCTTCTGCGCTCGCGCGATCGCGATCTTTGGCTCGCCTCTCTGTTTGCGCCGCAGGAGGCGCGCCGGCACATTCATGCGATCTACGCCTTCGCCCGGGAATCAGCAGACGTCAGCGGCAAGGTCACGCAGCCGCTGCTCGGCGAGATGCGGCTGCAGTGGTGGATCGACGTGCTGGAGGGCGGCGACGCCGCGCAGGGCGAAGGCGCCCGCGCCAATCCCGTAGCCGATGCGCTGATCGACACGATCGAGCGATTCGCCCTGCCGCGCAAGGAGTTCGTGGCGCTGGCGGAGGCCCATGTCTTCGACCTCTACGACGATCAGATGCCGACATGGGCGGCCCTCGAAGACTATTGCCGCGCGACGGCGTCGGCGCCGATTCGCTGGGCGGGGCAGATTCTCGGAGCCGACCTTCAAGCGCCTTCAGCGGGCGCTTTTGATCACGCAGGGGTCGCGCTCGGCCTCACGCGGATATTGCGCGCGCTCGCAGAGAGCCTCGAACGGCGGAAATTCCTGCCTGAGGAGGCGTTCGCGCCCGCTGGCCAGCCGGAGCCCTCGGGCGGCGGCGAGCTTCGCCCGGCGCTCAGGAAGATGCAGGCGCTGGCGCAATCCCATTATGACGAGGCGCGCCGCCTCGCCCCGGATCTTGGCGCCGCCCGCGCCGCCCTGCTCCCCGCCGCGAGCACGCCGCTTTATCTGGAGCAGTTGGCGCGAAGCGATTACGATCCGCTTCGCCCGCCCGGCGAACCCTCGCCGCTGCGCAGACAATGGCGCCTTTGGCGCGCGTCGCGAGGCGTCGGATTGTGATAGGCGCGGAAGCGGCGCTTGATGGACATACTGAAATGACGACCCTCGAATATGACTACGACGCCCGGCGTCTTCGCATGGAGACGCTGCTCATGCTCCGCTGGGTGGCGATCACCGGTCAGGCGGCGGCATGTATCGGCGTCTATTTTTTTCTCGGATTCGATTTTCCAGTCGGCCTCTGCTTCGTCTTCATCGGGGCCTCGGCGACGCTCAACATCGGCATGCGATTCGGCACGCCGCGCAGTTTCCGCCTCGGCGACGTCGAAGCCGCCGTGCTGCTGGGATACGACATCATCCAGCTTGGATTCCTGCTCTATCTCACGGGCGGGCTGACGAACAGCTTCGCGATGCTGTTCTTGACGCCGGTGATCATCTCGGCGGTGTCGCTGCCGAGCAACCTGACGCTGCTCCTCGGCATTGTCATGATCGCCGTCGCAACCGTGCTCGCCGTCGAATATTACCCCTTGCCCTGGTATCCCGACGAGAAACTGACCTTCCCCCTTCTGTACCGCACAGGCGTTTGGGCGGCGCTCGTGCTCAGCGCGGCGTTCATCGGCATTTACGCCGCGCGTGTGTCCGACGAGGCGCGGCTGCTGGCGAACGCGCTCGCGGCGACCGAGCTGGTGCTCGAGCGCGAACAGCATCTCTCGCAGCTCGACGGCCTCGCCGCCGCGGCCGCGCATGAACTTGGCACCCCGCTCGCGACCATCACGCTCATCATCAGAGAGCTGCAGAAGTCAGTGCCGGAGAATGCGCCGGAACTTCGTGACGACCTCGCGCTTCTCGCCCAGGAGTCGGCGCGCTGCAGGGAGATACTCGGGAAGCTCGCTTCTCTGGGCGCGACGGACCAGAGCAGCGTCATGAATCTGCTCTCCATCGACACGCTGATCCAGGAGGTGGTCGAGCCGCAGCGTGATGCCGAGGTCGAGGTCGACATATCAAAAACCGGGCCGTCCGACCCCCCTGTGCTGGCGCGCAATCCGGCCATTCTTTACGGACTGGGCAACCTTGTTGAGAACGCCATCGATTTCGCCAGTTCGCGCGTGAAAATAGACGCCTATTGGAGTCAGAGCTATGTGACGATCATCATTCAGGATGATGGGCCGGGGTTCTCTCCCGACATTCTCGACCGGCTCGGCGATCCTTATCTGAGAGGCCGGCCAACGGAGCGACGGACGAAGAGCGACGCGGAATCGGGACTGGGGCTGGGTCTCTTCATCGCCAAGACGCTTCTGGAGCGATCGGGCGCGGTCGTCGAGACGAGCAATGTCTCGCCGCCCCGAACCGGCGCCATCGTCAGAATCACGTGGCCGCGCGCCGCGCTCGAACCTGCCGCCGCCAGACCGCGGCTTCCCCCGCAAGACAAATAGGATCGACGCGGCGCCGGCGATAAGCTAGATTTGACAAAAATCACGGGTGGAAACGCACGATGTCGGCCGAAGAACTGAAGGCGGATCAGGAAGGCGGATCGGAGCCTGAACACGTTTCGGCGCCGCAGGATCGTTCATTGCTGATCCTGGATGACGACAAGCCGTTCCTCAGCAGATTGACGCGGGCGATGGAGGCCCGCGGATTCCTCGTGACGCCTTGCGAAACCGTCGCCGACGGCCTCGCCGCCCTCGAGTCGAATCCCCCTGCGTTCGCGATCATCGACATGCGGCTGAACGACGGCAACGGACTCGATGTGATCTCCAAGCTCAAGGCCGTGCGGCCCGACGCGCGGGGAATCATCCTCACCGGCTACGGCAATATCGCCACCGCGGTCACCGCGGTTAAGCTTGGCGCTTTCGATTACCTGGCCAAACCGGCGGACGCCGACGAAATCTATCACGCGCTGATGGCGACTCAGCTCGACAAGCCGGACGCTCAGGAAAACCCCATGTCGGCGGACCGCGTGCGGTGGGAGCACATTCAGCGCGTGTTCGAGTCCTGCGACCGCAACGTCTCGGAGACGGCGCGGCGGCTCAACATGCACCGCCGCACCCTTCAGCGCATCCTCGCCAAGCGGGCGCCCCGCTGATATCGCGTCAGTTCGCAGGCTCGTCGCCGAAGGCCAGCAGGCAGTAACGGTCCGCCGCCATCATCGCGAAGCGCAAGAGCATCGACCGCCGACGGGCGGGCGCGAGCGGGAGCGCCGGCGCCTCCCGGACCAACAATGCGCCGTGGGCGTCGGCGACCAAGAGCCCCGCATCTTCCGGAAAGATCGCCGGATCGAGCGACGTGGGGATCGCGAAATAGAACCGGTCGCAAAAATCGCGATAGTGCGGCCATTTGAGATCGGCGCGAAAATCGGCGTAGCTCGACTTGACCTCGACGATGCGCAAGACGCCATCGGGCGCGAGGGCGACGAGATCGGCGCGCCGCCCGTTCGGCAGGGGCGCTTCGCAAACGACCGAGAAGCCGCAAGCCCGCAGGTAGCGGCGTGCGCCGCGCGCGACGCATCTGGTCACGTCGGCGCGAGCTTCGAGCGCGGTCGAGCCTGCGATGAGAGCTGCCGTCATAGTCGTCTCCCCGCCTGCGGTTCGCTCCAAGCTGAGCATGGCGCGTCGCCAAAGCGCGCGCAACCATGATAGGTTCGCCCTAGTGATCCGCTACACGGCTTGTCGCATGAAACGGCTTCTTCTCGCATGCTTGCTCGCGCTCTTCGCCGCAACGACGCCCGTCCGCTGCGCCGAGCGCGTCGTCAATGTTTTCAACTGGAGCGATTACATCGATCCAAGCGTTCTCGAGGACTTCACCCGAGAGACCGGGATCAAGGTCATTTATGACACCTATGACTCGAACGAGATGCTCGAGGCGCGGCTCCTTGCGGGCGACACCGGCTACGACATCGTCGTGCCGTCCGCGACCTTCCTCCAGCGGCAGATCGCGGCCGGCGTGCTGCAGCCGATCGACAGAAGCAAGCTGGTCAACGCGCGCAACATATGGCCGGAGATCGACAACAGGCTCGCGCGTTTCGATCCCGGCAACCGCCACGCCATCAACTACATGTGGTACACGACGGGCGTCGCCTACGACGTCGCCAAGATCCAGGAGAGGCTTGGCAAGCCGATAACCAGCTGGGACCAGGTTCTGCGGCCCGAATCCTTAAGGAAGCTCGCCGACTGCGGCGTCTACATGCTGGACAGCCCAGAGGACATGTTCGCGATCGCGCTCAACTATCTGAAGCTCGATCCGAATTCCAAAAATCCGAAGGATCTCAAACGCGCCGCCGATCTCCTTGGGAGCCTGCGCCGCTATGTGAAGAAGTTTCATTCCTCCGAATATATCAACGCCCTGGCGAACGGCGACATCTGCCTCGCCATCGGCTGGTCGGGCGACAGTCTGCAGGCGCGCAACCGCGCTCGCGAGGCGGGAACCGACGTCGATATCGCCTATGTGATACCGAGCGAAGGTTCGCTCCTGTCGCTGGACAACCTCGCCATCCCGAAGGACGCAAAGCATCTCGACGAAGCCTATCTTTTCATCGACTATTTGCTTCGTCCCGACATCGCGGCGCGCAATTCGGTCGCCACGAATTTCGCCAATGGCGTCGCGCCCTCGCGTCCGCTAATCGACAAGGCGGTGGCGAATGATCCTTCCGTCTATCCCAACGATCTCACGATGAAGCGCCTGTTTACGGTCAGCGCGCCCGATCAGACAGTTCAGAAACTGATCACCAGAATGTGGACGACGGTGAAGACCGGCCGGTGAGAAATTTAGGCGCTCAGTCGACTTCGCGGCGAGAAAGCGCGAACCCGGCGGAGCGCCGAGCGACGGCTACTGCTCGCTCAAGATGCGCTTCAGCAGCTCGATGACCTCCGCCAGGCCTTTGTCCTTGGCGGCGAGCTCCTCGATCTTGCGCACCGCATGCAGCACGGTGGTGTGATCGCGGCCGCCAAATCGGCGGCCGATCTCCGGCAACGAGCGCAAGGTCAGCACTTTCGACAGATACATGGCGATCTGTCGCGGCCGCACGACATTGGCGGTGCGGCGGGACGAGAGAATGTCGGCGCGCGAAATATTGTAGTGGCTCGCCACGAGCTTCTGGATGTCGTCGATCTTGACGCGTTTGGGATCCTGCGTGCGGACGAGATCGCGAATGGCCGTTTCCGCGGTCTCTACGGTCAGCGGCGCCCCCGTCAGCGTCGCATGGGCGAGAAGCCGATTGACGGCGCCCTCGAGATCGCGGCCGTTGGTCACGATCGTGCGCGCGACATAGGCGATGACCTCGGGCGGCACGTGGAAGTTTGGTTGCGACTCCTTCGCCGACGCGATGCGCGCGGTCAGAATCTTGACGCGCAAGGACTCGTCGAGCGGGCCGATGTCGACGCAGAGCCCGCCCTTGAATCTCGACAGCACGCGCTCGTCGAGCGTGTCGAGCTCCGACGGCGGCCGGTCGGCGGCGACGACGACCTGACGACCGGCGTCGATCAACGCATTCAGCGTGTGGCAAAACTCCTGCTGGATAGATTTGCCCTGGAGAAACTGCACGTCGTCGATGATCAGCATGTCGATGCCGCGGAGCTTCTCCTTGAAGGCCAGCGACGTATGAGCGGTCAGCGACGAGACGAAACCGCTCATAAAGCGCTCCGCCGTCAGATAGATCGTATGGCGGCGGTTGTCGTTCGAGGCGTGTGCAAGCGCCTGCAGGAGGTGCGTCTTGCCGAGCCCCACGGCCGCATGGGCATAGAGCGGATTGAACATGGGAAGGTCGCCGGCCCGGGCCTCCGCGACGCGACAGGCGGCGGCGTAAGCGAGCTGGTTCGATGGGCCGACCAGAAATGTCGAGAAGGACAGCCGGCGATCGAGCGGCGAGCCGACGAACGGGTCGGCGTCGTGACGTGACGTCATCGAGCGCGCCGCGCGGCGTCCGTTCGCTTCGAACGCCGGCTCCGGCATCGGCGCGAATGGCGGGACGGCGCGGTCGACAAAGTTCGTCGCCGCGTTGCACTCGCCCGGATCTGCGCCCTCTTCACGTGAGCGGGGTTTGCGCGCAGGCGAGCGCACGTCGATGACCACGCGCTCGACCTTCGAAAACTCGCTCGCGACTCGCGCCTTTATGCGCGGCGCATAGTGCGATTGCACCCAGCTCTTGAGAAACTTGGTGGGCACCGTCAGATGCACCGCGCCGCCGTCGATGCGCTCGAGCTCCAATCGCGTGAACCAGGAATTGTAAACTGCGTCGCCGAGATCAGTCCTCAGTCGGTGCCGGACTCGGTCCCATTTCGAGCGATCCTCAGCGGAGACAGCGTCGCTTGCGAGATGTTCTCTATGATCGGACATATCTGACCTTTTTCCGAAACGAGCGCCAAAAAAGGAGACCCCCGGCGAAGGTCGCCGCAGGCGCTGATCGAAAGGAACCTAGTTGGATCGAGTAATTGTCGCCGCGAACGGCGTTAAATCAGCAGTCTGGAAGGAGGCCCAATCGCCAGGCGCGCGCATCTGCCCAGGTTGGCCTCTGGCGTGAAACAGGCGCAATGCGCGGCGAGCGAGCGCGGAATGATGCGATCGCTGACGCTTCGCACTCCCTGGATTGTCTCGGCCAACCGCCCCTCCGCCATGACAAAGCCTCCCCTACTCCGGGATCGACGAGAATCCCGGAATAATGCGCGTCGCAGGAAACGGACTCTACTCTACGCCCTTGCGAACTGATCACTTGAATTCAACCGAACGGCTGGAAAGCGGCAATGCGTCTTGCTCTGGGCTCATTTGCGCCGGGGAACGCAGGCCGTTCCCCTCATTTTTGCGCGCCCGTGAAAAACCGACGCCGACCGCCTTTCGTTCGACCCTTCGAGGCTACACGCCAGCGCCATCGCGCGCAACGACGCTCGCGATTAAATCTGTCATATTGAATGGAGTTTTTTAGCGTGGCGCCACAAACTTTTTTCATCTTCGCCCATAAGCCGATGATTCGCCGCCCATAAAAATCTGCGAGCGACATGCGCGTCGACATCGCGCGCCGCGCGCGCGCGCTGCGCCGTCAATCGCCAAAAATAGTGTCAAGTCCCCAGCTTTTTCCCGTTCGTGACAGCTTGATTGCAAGAGATTGAATCGGGAGAATTTTGAATGATCACGGATTAGCGCATCAAAAAAAAATTGTGACCGTGTCATCTCGGCTTCATGCGACTATTTAAGCGTCGCCGCCTGGACGCAACAAAAAAGCCCGGCTCGCGCCGGGCTTTCAAAAGTCTTGTCCTACGCGCGCGACGCGTAATTACGCCTGTGTGGCGAGCGCCTTCACCCGCGCGGTCAGTCGTGAAACCTTTCGCGAAGCCGTGTTCTTGTGAATGACGCCCCGCTGCGCGGCGCGCATCACGACCGGCACGGCGTTCTGCAGCGCATCCGCCGCCAGCGTGGGATCGCCCGAAGCGATCGCCTCCTCGACCTTGCGCACAAAGGTGCGCATCCGGCTGCGACGCGCCCGATTGATCGAAGTGCGGCGCGCAATCTTGCGAACGGCTTTCTTGGCCGAACTCGTATTGGCCATGCTTTGCGTGTCCTTGAAGGAGAACGGCGTTACGCCGCCCAAAAACCAAAGGGCCGCGAAATCGCGGCCATGTGGCGGGGTTTATAAGCGCGGCGGCGGCCTTTCGTCAATGGCCGCCTAACGATTGACGAAGGCCGGCCTTCGCTTCTCCACGAAGGCGCTCATGCCTTCCTTTTGGTCACCGGTGGCGAACAACGAGTAGAAAAGCCCTCGCTCGTGCCGGATCCCCTCCGCGAGCGTCGATTCAAAAGCGCGATTGACCGCTTCCTTGGCCATGAGAACCGCGGGAAGCGACATGGAAGCGATCGTCGCGGCGGTCTTGGTCGCCTCCGCCAGAAGATCGGCGGCCGGGACGATCCGCGCGACGAGACCGGCGCGCTCGGCCTCCTCGGCCCCCATCAGTCGGCCGGTCAGAATCAGATCCATCGCCTTGGCCTTGCCGACGGCTCGGGTCAGCCGTTGGGTGCCGCCCGCGCCGGGGATGACGCCAAGCTTGATTTCCGGCTGTCCGAAGACCGCCGTGTCAGCCGCGAGAATGAAATCGCACATCATCGCGATTTCACAGCCGCCGCCGAGCGCGAATCCGGCCACGGCGGCGATGATCGGCTTGCGCGAGCGCGCCACGACGTCCCACCGGCCGATGAAATCGTCGAGAAAAGCGTCGACAAATCCCTTGTCGCGCATCTCCTTGATGTCCGCGCCCGCGGCAAAGGCCTTCTCGGAGCCCGTCAGGACCACGCAGCCGACGTCCTCATCTGATTCAAAACCTGAAAGGGCGTCGTCGAGCTCGGCGATGAGCTGCGCATTCAGCGCGTTGAGCGCCCCAGGCCGATTGAGCCGTATCAGACCGACCCGGCCTTGGATCTCGACTTCGATCGTTTCATAAGTCATGCGGGCCTCCTCGCCGCTCCAGCGACTTCGCTGGGCCGCCGCTTCATATCTCAAAATCGCCGCTCGCGTCCGGCCTGTCTCCAAAACCCAGCGCGAGCGCGCGCCCGTGCAGATCGTCGAGCGTAACGTCGTCGAGACGCCGCAGCGCGCTTTCTTCTGCCTCGGCGATGACCGGCTCCAGGACGGCGGCGAGCAGCGGCGGCGCAACGTCCGGCGCTTCCTCCTCAGCGCGCAATGCGATGCGAACGATCTCGCCGACCGAAAGACGGCGCCGCTCGCGCGCCAGCGCATAGCCGCCCGCCGGTCCCCTCACGCTCTTGAGAATCCCCGCGCGCACCAGAGCCTGCAAGATCGTCTCCAACCGCCGCGGGGGCAGATCATGGCGCGCGGCGAGCTGCTTCGAGGACACCGGCCGTCCCCGCGCATGAAGCGCGACGTCGAGCGTCGCCATGAGCGCGAAGCGCGCCGTGCGCGGCAGGAGCTTCATTGCGCGCCGTCTCCGCCTAGTCCCGTGGACCCGAAGCCGCCGGCGCCACGCGCCGTTGCGTCGAGATCGTCGACTTCGACAAGCGTCACATGGGTCACGGGCGCGATCACGAGCTGCGCGATGCGCATCCCGCGAACGATCTCGAACGGCTGCGCCCCGAGATTGATGAGCAGCGCCATGACCTCGCCGCGGTAGTCGCTGTCGATGGTGCCCGGCGCGTTGAGAACGGTGACGCCATGCTCTGCAGCAAGCCCGGAGCGCGGCCGAACCTGCCCCTCATAGCCATGGGGCAGCGCGATGGTGAGCCCTGTCGGAATGAGATCGCGAGCGCCGGGCTCCAGCACGAACTTCTGACCCGGCGGCAAGGCGGCGTGAAGATCAATTCCCGCCGCGCCGCCGCTCGCATAGGCCGGAGATGGAAGGCCGTCAGCGTTCGGCAGCCGTCGGATCGAGACTTTCATGACGCCTCTCCGCCGATCATCTGCGCAAGATGGGCTACAAGCCGCTCCGCGACCTCCTCCTTACGAAGGCGCGGCCAGTTTTCGATTCCGGCTCGAGAAACCAGATGCGCCTCATTCGTCGCACCGCCGAAAACGCCTGTTCCCTCGCTGACGTCATTCGCGACGATGAGATCGCACCCCTTTCGCGCAAGCTTTTCCTGCGCGTGGCGAATGAGGTCGGACGTTTCCGCTGCAAAACCGACGACGATGCGCGGGCGCTGCGCTCCGCGTGAGACGCTCGCCAGAATGTCGGGATTTTCGACGAGCGACAGAGAAGGCGCGCCACGCTCGCCTTTCTTGATCTTGCCGTCCGCCGGCTCCACGCGCCAATCAGCCACGGCCGCCGCGCCGATGAAGATATCAGCGGGAAGCGCGGCCTCTACTGCAGCGAACATGTCTCGCGCGCTCTCTATATGCACTGTCTCGCAGCCAGGCGGGTCCGCGAGGGCGACGGGCCCCGAGATCAGCGTCACCCGCGCGCCCGCGCGCGCCGCCGCTGCCGCGATGGCGTGGCCCTGCCTGCCGGACGACCGGTTGGCGATGTAGCGGACCGGATCAATGGGTTCATGGGTGGGACCGGAGGTGACGACGACATGCAGCCCCTTGAGCGCGTCGCCGCGCGTCAACAGGCCGTCAGGCGCCGGCAGTCTTGTGTCCTGCTTCAGCGCGGTCGTGATCGCTTGGAGAATCTCCAGCGGCTCGCTCATCCGGCCGGGTCCGTATTCGCCGCAGGCCATGTCGCCGACGTTCGGACCGACAAACCAGGCGCCGTCGCCATGCAGCGTGGAGACATTGCGCTGCGTCGCGGGATGAAGCCACATGCGCACATTCATCGCCGGCGCATAAAGAACGCGCTTGTCGGTCGCGAGCAGCAGGGTCGTCGCGAGATCGTCGCAAAGACCGCGCGCGGCGCGCGCGAGAATATGCGCCGTCGCGGGCGCGACGACGATGAGGTCCGCGTCCCGCGACAGCTGGATATGACCGATCTCCTGCTCATCGGTCGAGGAGAAGAGATCGTCGTAGACTTTCTCGTTTGATACGCTGACGAAGGCGAGCGGCGTCACGAATTCCTTCGCCGCGGCGGTCATGACGACCCGCACCAGCGCGCCGCGCTCGCGCAACCGGCGAACGAGATCAAGCGATTTGTACGCGGCGATTCCCCCGCCGACGATCAGTAAGACGCGCTTCGCCTCCAGGCTTCGCGCAAGACCCACGCCCGCCACTGAAAAACTCCGATCGCCGCACGCGGAGAATACAGATTTTACGCGCAAGGCCAAACGGCTTCGCTCACCCGGCGAGGAGAGATTTTCCGCTGGCAGGCGACGCTTGTGCGATCATGCGTCGCTCCGCGACGAGATCGCGAGCCACGCTTTCCGGCATGCCCACGCCGATAAGGACGGTCTCCGCCAGTTGCAGCGCCGCCTCGCGAGTTTCGAGAATCACCGAACTCGCGCCGGCCTCAAGCAGCGCATTCGCATGCGCCTCGTCGCGTACGCGCGCGAAAATCGGCAGCTCGGGCCAGTCGCGACGCGCGGCTTTGACCGTCTGGAGCGTTGTCTTCGCGTCGTCCATGGTGACGACGAGGGCGGCCGCCTGCTCCACGCCAAGACGAGACAGGATCTCATATTGCCGCGCGTCGCCGTGATAGATCGAAAAGCCCTGCGCCCGCAGGCTCGCAACGCGGCGGGCGTCAACATCGATCGCGACATGAGCGATTTCCTGATTATCGAGCAGTTCGCCGATTTCCCGCCCGACACGCCCGTAACCGACCACGATGATATGATCTGAAATCTGATCGGGGAAGAGCGCAAATGGCTCCGGCTCGCCGCGCGCGGCGAAGCGCGACGCCAGCCAGCGCGCGCTCAACGCGATCAATGGCGCCAGCGCCATCGTGAGGCTGGCGACGATCAGAGCGAATTGCGCAGTGTCTTCGTAAATGACGCCGAGGGAGAGTGACAGTTCGCTGACCACGAAACTGAATTCTCCGATCGGCGCGAGCAGCGCCGCCGTTTCGAAAGCTACGCTCGGCGCCTGCCCCGCCAGCCGCACCAGCGCGTAAACGCACACGGCTTTCAGCGCCATCACGCCAAAGGTCCATGCAAGAATTTTGTCCCAATCCGCGACGACTTCCGCGAAGTCTATGCTGAGGCCGACAGCGACAAAGAAAACGCCGAGCAGCAGGCCTTTGAAAGGCTCTATGTCAACGGCGATGCGAGGCCGGTATTCCGTGTCGGCAAGCAGCAGGCCGGCGAGAAAGGCGCCGAGGGCCGGCGAAAACCCAGCCGCATCGGCGGCCGCGGCTGCGCCGATGATGGTGAGGAGCACCGTGGCCAGGAACAGTTCGCGGCTTCTTGCTCCGGCGACGAGCCTGAAGAGCGGCCGCGCGACGAGTCGACCCACTCCCAATATCGCGACAATCACCAGGATCGCTTTGCCGAGCGCAAGCGCGATCGCCGGCCCAACGGCGCTTGTGTCCAATCCGAAGGCGCTCACCATGAAGAGGATCGGCACCACGGCGAGATCCTGAAACAGCAGGACGCCGAAGCTCGTCTGGCCAACCGGCGTTCCAAGGCGTCCGGCCTCGGTGAGAAGATGCATGATGATTGCGGTCGAGGACATTGCGAAAGCGCTGCCCAGGACAATCGAGACATCGAGCAAATAGCCGGAAAAGTGAGCGACGGCCGCTATGCCCGCTGCGCAGAGAAGCACCTGCGCGCCGCCGACCAGAAAGGCGATCCGCCACATTGAGCGCAGGCGCTCGAGCGACAGCTCAAGCCCGATCATGAAGAGAAGGAAGATCACGCCAAACTCGGCCGCAACTCTGACCGTGTGCTTGTCTTCAATCACCAGCCATTCAACCCAGGGAACCGTCTCCGCCAGTCGCCCGAGCCCGAACGGTCCAACAATAAAGCCAATGGCGAGAAATCCGAGCGCCGGACTGACTCTCAATCGATGTATGAGGGGCACGATGAGACCCGCCGCGCCCAGGAAAACCACGGCCTCGCGAATTTCCTGGGTGGCGAATGACATTCGGTTAGACCTTTCGCGGCGCGATGGTAGTGTGCGCCGGCGCCGGATATGTCTAGTCGAAAGGAAAAGGTGCGCGCAATGCCGCTAAAGCCTTGCCCGCGAGCGCTCGCGCTCGCTTTCATCGTGAGCGCTTTCGCAACGGCGTGCGCCGCTCGGCCGCTGACGTCCGCTCAACCTGTGATCGTCAGCCCCGACGCCACGACAACTGCTCCGGCGGAGAAACTCTCCGTTCGCGGGCGCACGCTCATTCCACTGCATTCGACGCTCATCGGCCAAGGCGGCGTGACGCGGCTGAATTTCTCCGGCGCGCTTTCGATTCACAACGCCTCGGCGACGAATGTTCTCGCAATCGACAAGATCGAATATCGCAACGGCTCTGGGCAGCTGATCGAAAGCTACCTTAACGAGCCGATTTATCTGAAGCCCTACGCTTCATTGCAGGTCATCATTGCGCAAGCCGACGTTCGCGGCGGAACCGGCGCCAGTTTCACCGTCGACTGGTCGAACCCGGAAGGTTCCGACGAACCATTGATCGAAGCGGTGATGACCGCCTATACGGGTCCACACAGCTACGCCATTCTCTCGCCCGGCCGCCGCGTCGCCAGACCGCAATGATCGCTCGCGCGCCGACGAAGCGTCGCTTTGGCGCGACGGCGTCATCATGACCGCTGCGACCAAGAGCGCGCCGAGCGTCCGCCGTCTGACGCTCAGCGACTTCCGTTCCTATGCGGCGCTCGACTGCCGGTTCGAAACGCGCCTGATTGCGCTTTTCGGCGAGAATGGCGCAGGCAAAACCAATCTGCTCGAAGCGCTGTCGCTGTTCTCGCCCGGCAGGGGTCTGCGCCGCGCCGAACTCGCCGAATGCGCGAGACGTGGCGGCGCCGGCGGTTTCGCAGTTTCGATCGAAGTCGCAACCGACGGCGCGACGACGCAGCTTGGCCACGGCTTGACCGCGGCTGGCGAGCGGCTGTTTCGCGTCGACCGCATGCCCGCGAGTTCGGCGCGCGCATTCGCCGACCATGTGCGGGCGCTCTGGCTCACTCCTGCCATGGACGGATTGTTCTCGGGCCCGGCGGGCGAGCGGCGGCGCTTTCTGGATCGGCTGGCGCTCGGCGTCGACGCCGAGCATGGCGCGCGCGCCAACAAACTGGAGCGCGCGCTAAGAAACCGAAACCGGCTGCTTGAAGAAGGGGTCGGCGACCGGCGATGGCTCGACGCCGCCGAGCAGGAGATCGCCGGGCTCGGGGTCGCCGTGGCGGCCGCGCGCCGCGAGACCGTTTCGCGGCTTGCGGCGCTCATCGCCGCGGGAGGCGACGACGCCTCGCCCTTCCCTTGGGCGGACGTGTCGATCGAGGGCGAGCTTGAAGGGCGGTTGGAACGCGAGCCTGCGCTCGCCGTCGAGGAATGGTACCGCGGCGAACTCGCGGCGTCGCGCGGCCGCGACGCCGCCGCCGGGCGAACGCTGATCGGGCCGCAGGCGAGCGACCTCGCTGTTCGCCATGGCCCCAAGAACGAGGCCGCGCGCGCCTGCTCGACCGGCGAGCAAAAGGCGCTGCTGATGGGCTTGACGCTGGCGCACGCCAAGCTCGTGAGCGCCATGACCGGACAGGCGCCTCTTCTTCTCCTCGACGAGGTCGCGGCGCACTTTGACATGAAGCGCCGCGAAGCGCTCTACCAGGAGCTTCAGGGGCTCGGCGGGCAGGTCTGGATGACCGGGGCTGACCCGGCGTTGTTCGAGCCCTTGCGCGGCGCGGCGGAGCTTGTGCTTGTCACGCCAGGGCGCGCGACCCACGTCTAAGCGGGCGCCGCGGTTTTCGTCCCCGTAAGACAACCCTCGAGAGCTTTCTATAAATATTTCTCGTTTTGATTGTATTATTAAGAAATGATCACAGGATCGGGCGCGATTTCGCGTCTCAATTGCAAAGAATCGGGGTAAACATCAAAACGTGTAGATCGCGGCGGCGGCGGCGCTGATGTTTCCGCAACGGAAAATTACTAATTGGTTTAGATGGGCACCGGACTCGCGATAATAGGACTGGCCATTTTCGTGGTCTGGTTGGCTGTCGGGCTTCTCGTCGGGTTCACGGCCTGGTTCGTCGGCGCCACGTTTCTGCTCCTCGCCCTGCTTTTCGCGCTTAGGGTCGACGCGCTGACGCGTCAGATCCTGCAGCGCCGTCGCAGCGGCCGCGACGGCGATCACAAAGAACCTTCCGAAGACTAGCTTCTTGAGCCTCAGGGCGTGAGCATCACTTTCAGGCAACCGTCCTTATGATTGCGGAAAGTTTTGTAGAGGTCCGGTCCATCCTCGAGCGACCCGCGATGCGTCACGACGAAGGACGGATCAATATCCCCGGCCTCGACATGTTCGAGCAGCCGCCGCAAATAGCGCTGCACGGGAGTCTGCGCCATTCGGAACGTAAGGCCCCTGTTCATGGCCGATCCAAGCGGAACCTTGTCGAGAAACCCGGCGTACACGCCGACGATCGACACCGTTCCGAAATTGCGGCAGCAGTGAATCGCCTGGCGCAGCACATGCGGCTGGTCGGTGCCAAGGAACGCCGCGACCTTCGCGCGGTCGATCATCGAATCGACGCTCGCGGTCGGATCCGGTTCTGTTCCCACGGCGTCGATACAGGCGTCAGCGCCTCGACCCTTGGTCAGGCTTTGAATGGCGTCATAGACGTCGACCTTGCCGTAATCGAGCGTTTCGGCGCCCGCCGCCTTGGCGAGGGCGAGCCGTTCCGGGGTTGAATCGATGGCGATGACCCGCTCGGCGCCGAGCATGAACGCGCTGCGAATGGCGAACTGCCCCACCGGGCCGCATCCCCAGACCGCGATGGTGTCACCGGGTTGTATGTCGCAGAACTCGGCGGCCATGTAGCCCGTCGGAAAGATGTCGGACAGAAACAGCACCTGATCGTCGCGCAGCTGCGGTGGCGCCTTGATCGGGCCGACATCGGCATGCGGCACGCGCAGATATTCCGCCTGTCCGCCGGCGTAGCCGCCGAGGAGATGCGAATAGCCGAACAGCCCGGCCGGCGAATGTCCCCACAGCGTTTCGGCTTTGGCGCGGTCGGGATTGGTGCGTTCGCAGGCGGAGAAATAGCCGCGCTGACAGAAAAAACATTCGCCGCAGGAAATCGTGAAGGGCACGACCACCCTGTCGCCCACCTTCAACTTCTTGGTTTCCGACCCGACTTCCACGACCTCGCCCATCGCTTCATGCCCGACGATGTCGCCAGAATGCATTTCAGGAACGATGCCGTCATAAATGTGCAGATCGGAGCCGCAGATGGCGCAGGCGGTCACCTTGATGATCGCGTCGCGCGGGTCCTCGATCTGCGGATCGGGCACGCTCTCGCAGCGAATGTCGTTCTTGCCGTGGAAGGTAAGCGCTTTCATGGAAAGTGACTTTCTCTTGCCCGCCCGCGACCCAGCCAGTCCGGAAAAAACGCAAGCGCCTCGCCCTGCCTCTGAACTACCGGTGCTTTGGATCGTTCCAGCTCGTCCTGAACCGCGCGACGGGGAAAGGCGCGTCCCCTGTCCCCGCCAAAAGCGCCCAATCCTCAACTATTTCCGTGCATTGACGTAGCCATTTGAGGTATGATCGTCCGTTCGAATCATGACCTCTCAAGAGCACGGAAAACCCCGGAAAATATGAGCGACAGCGACAATCGGAACGACGACCCGGCGGAATATGGCGCAGGGTCGATCAGGGTGCTGCGCGGCCTCGACGCCGTGCGCAAGCGCCCCGGCATGTATATCGGCGACACCGACGACGGCACCGGCCTCCACCACATGGTCTATGAGGTCGTGGACAACGCCATCGACGAGGCGCTCGCTGGCCATGCCACCGATGTCACGGTGACGCTCAACGCCGACGGCTCCTGCACCGTCTCGGATAATGGACGCGGCATTCCGACCGACATCCATCACGAGGAAGGCGTGTCGGCGGCCGAAGTCATCATGACGCAGCTGCACGCCGGCGGTAAATTCGACCAGAACTCCTACAAGGTTTCCGGCGGTCTGCACGGCGTCGGCGTTTCCGTCGTCAACGCCCTTTCGGTCTGGTTGAAGCTGCGCATCTGGCGCGGCGGCAAAGAGCATTTCATGGAGTTCGCCAACGGCGACGCGGTCGCGCCGCTCGCCGTCGTGGGCGACGCGCCGGTCGTGGACGGCGCGCCGAAGCGCGGCACTGAAGTGACCTTTCTGCCCTCGCCCGCAACTTTTACGATGACGGAGTTCGATTTTGCGACGATCGAACATCGCCTGCGCGAACTCGCCTTCCTGAATTCCGGCGTCCGCATCGTTCTGACCGACGCGCGCCACGCGGAGGTCAAACGCGAAGAGCTGTATTACGAAGGCGGCCTTGAAGCTTTCGTGCGCTGGCTCGACCGCGCGAAGGCGCCGCTCGTCTCCGCGCCGATTCTCATACATGGCCAGCGCGACCATATCAGCGTCGAGGTCGCGCTGTGGTGGAACGACAGCTATCACGAGAATGTGCTGGCCTTCACCAACAACATTCCGCAGCGCGACGGCGGCACCCATCTCGCGGGATTTCGCGGGGCGCTGACGCGCCAGATCACCGGCTACGCCGAATCCTCGGGCCTCGCCAAACGCGAGAAGGTCGACCTCACCGGCGACGACTGCCGCGAGGGACTGACCTGCGTTCTGTCGGTGAAAGTGCCCGACCCGAAATTCTCCTCGCAGACGAAGGACAAGCTCGTTTCCTCGGAAGTGCGGCCGGCGGTCGAAAACGTCGTCAACGAGTTGCTCGGCCAGTGGCTCGAGGAGCATCCGGCGGAAGCCAAGAACGTCGTCTCAAAGGTGGTCGAAGCGGCGGCCGCGCGCGAGGCGGCGCGCAAGGCGCGCGAGCTGACGCGCCGCAAAGGCGCGCTCGACGTCGCCAATCTTCCCGGCAAGCTCGCCGACTGTCAGGAGCGCGATCCGGCCAAGGCCGAACTCTTCATCGTCGAGGGCGACTCGGCCGGCGGCACGGCCAAGCAGGGCCGCAATCGCGAATTCCAGGCGGTGCTGCCGTTGCGCGGCAAGATCCTCAACGTCGAGCGCGCGCGTTTCGACAAGATGCTGTCGTCGGAGCAGATCGGCACGCTGATCACCGCGCTCGGCACCGGCATCGGCCGCGACGAGTTCAACGCCGACAAGCTGCGCTATCACAAGATCATCATCATGACCGACGCCGACGTCGACGGCGCCCATATCCGCACGCTGATCCTGACCTTCTTCTATCGGCAGATGCCGGAATTGATCGAGCGCGCCCATGTCTTCATCGCCCAGGCGCCGCTCTACAAGGTGACCCGCGGCAAATCCACGCAATATCTGAAAGACGAGCGCGCGCTCGAGGACTATCTGATCGAAAGCCTGCTCGACGGCGCGGTGCTGCGCACGGGCTCTGAAGATCGCGCCGGCGCCGATCTGCGCAAAGTTCTGGAAGACGCGCGCGCCTTCCGCAATGTGATGCTGAGCCTGCATTCGCGTTACGACCGCGCCGTCGTCGAACAGGCGGCGATGGCCGGCGACCTGACGCCGCTCACGGATGAAGCGGAGGCGAAGCGCTTCGCGGACGAGATCGCGCGGCGTCTCGACGCGATCGCGGAAGAGACCGAGCGCGGCTGGTCGGGCGAGGTCCGCGACGGCGGCCAGAGCCTCGAATATGTCTTCAAGCGCTCGCTGCGCGGCGTGACGCACGCTGTGACGCTCGACGCCTCGCTTTTGAATTCGAGCGAGGCGCGCAAGCTCCACGAGCGCGCGGAAAGCCTTCGCGAGATCTTCGCCGGGCCGGCGACGCTGATCCGGCGCGGCGACGAAGCGCCGCTCTCCGGACCGCTCGCGCTTTACGACGCGATGAACGCCATCGGACGAAAGGGCCTGACGATCCAGCGCTACAAGGGCCTTGGCGAAATGAACGCCGAACAGCTCTGGGAGACGACTCTCGACCGCGAGGCGCGTTCGCTGCTGCAGGTGAAGGTGAAGGAGGATTCCGAGGCGGACGACATCTTCGTCAAGCTGATGGGCGACGTCGTCGAACCACGACGCGAATTCATCCAGGAGAACGCGCTGAGCGTGGCCAATCTGGATGTTTGAGGCGAGTTATCAGGACTGACCCGAAACCGCGGCCTATTGCAAGGCGCGGCGCGCCAACTACTATTTGTGCAAAGCTCTTGGGACGCATCGCCATGGCCGCAAATCTTTCGCTCGGAAACCTCGAAGAAGTCATCGACCGGCTCGTCGCATCGGGTCGTTACGGCTCGAAGATCGAGGTGATCCGCGAAGGCGTTCGCCTCGTCGAAGAACGCGAGCGAAAGCTTGCCGTGCTTGACGCCGCTATCGAGTGCGGGATCGCCGACGCCGAGGCAGGACGCGTAACCCCCGCGGACGTCGTGTTCGACCGGCTCACGGCAAAATACCGGCACATGGCGCAATCAAAGACACGATGATTGTCGTCTTCACGGCGGACGCCGAAGCCGACCTTGAACGCATCGGCGATTACATCGCCAAGGAAAATCCAGTTGCAGCCATAAATTTCGTGCTTGGTCTGCGCCGACATTGCGAAGCGCTAGCCGAATTGCCGAAACGCTTCCCGCTCGCACCGCGCTATGAGCATACTGGCGTTCGTCGGATGACGCACGGCGACTATCTCATATTCTACCGTGTCGGCGCGGAAAACGTCGACATCTTGCACATTTTGCATGGCGCCCAGGACTACGAGTCCATATTGTTTCCACGAGACTGATGACGCCAACCCTTCATGCGGGCCGTTCGAACCTCGGCCTCTCCTCCGATCCCGAACTCGCCGCGGCCATCGCCGGCGAATTGCGGCGCCAGCAGGATTGCATCGAACTGATCGCGTCCGAGAACATCGTCTCGCGGCTGGTGCTGGAGGCGCAGGGTTCGATCCTCACCAATAAGACCGTCGAAGGCCTGCCCTATGCGCGCTACTACGGCGGCGCCGAATATGTCGACGTTATCGAGGCGCTCGCGGTCGAACGCGCGAAGACGCTGTTCAACTGCCGCTTCGCCAATGTGCAGCCGCATTCGGGCTCCAACGCCAACGCCGGCGTGTTTCTCGGCCTCCTGAAACTCGGCGATACGATCCTATCAATGAATGTCGCGGCCGGCGGCCATATCAGTCACGGCCATCCGGCGACGCTGACCGGGCGCGACTATCGGATCGTCTCCTATGGCGTCAGCCGCGAGACGGAGCGCATCGATCTCGACGAGGTGCGCGATCTCGCGCGGCGCGAACGCCCGCGCATGATCATCGCCGGCGGCTCCGCCTATCCGCGCGCGATCGATTTCGCCGCGATGCGCGCCATCGCCGATGAAGTCGGCGCCTATTTCCTCGTCGACATGGCGCATTTCGCCGGTCTTGTCGCGACCGGCCTCTATCCCGATCCCCTGCCCCATGCGCATGTGGTGACGACGACGACATACAAATCGCTACGTGGCGCGCGCGGCGGGATGGTTCTATGGAACGACGAAAGTCTCAGCAATCGCATCAACGCCGGCATATTTCCCGGCGTGCAGGGCTCGGTGCTGATGCATGCCGTCGCCGGCAAGGCGGCGTGTCTCGGCGAGGCGTTGCGGCCGGAATTCACAGCCTATAACCGCGCGGTGATCGACAACGCCCGCGCGCTTGCGCGCGCTCTCGCGGATGGGGGACTGCGCATCGTCGCCGGCGGCACAGACATGGGCCTGATGCTCGTTGATCTTTCTGCGCGCGAACTCACCGGCGACGTCGCCGCCAAGGCGCTGGAGCGCGCTGGCCTCGCCGTCAACAAGAACATGATCCCCTTCGATACGCGCCCGCCCGAGGCGCCCTCCGGCCTGCGGCTTTCGAGCAACGCCGGAACCACGCGCGGCTTCGGCGTCGCAGAATTCAAAACGATTGCGGGATGGATCGACCGCGTGCTGAGAAATCCTGACGACGAGGCGTCGATCGCAGCTGTCCGCGCCGACGTCGCCGCGCTCTGCGCGAAACATCCGATCTATTGAGCGCCCTCGTGAACGCTGCTCCCGTTCGTCTCCTCGTCTGCGTCGGGCCGCGTTGCGACGCCGAGGGAAAAGGCCGCGCGCTGCTCGCCTCGGCGCAGGAGATGTTGGCGCAAGAGTTCGCGCGGGAGCTGGCGGCCGGCCGTATCGCCATCGCGACGCGCGATTGTCTGCGACTCTGCACCCGCGATCCCGTCGTGCGCTTTGAACCGTCGGGCGACGCTCTGTCCAATCCCTCGCTCGACGAACTCATGCGCGTCGCGCGCGTCGCCCTTGCCGGGCAAGGCGAAAACCTTGACGCCAAGTTATGATTAACCAAAGAAGCTTAGTTAAGCGGCTTTGCTTTCTGTGAAAACAGTTCTACTCTAAGTCTTGCGCATTATCAGAACGATAGGTGTGAAAGGAACAACATGCGTAAACTCATTTCGCTTTCGCTGCTGTTGGCGTTCACGGCCGCTCCCGCAGCCTGGGCTCAGGGCACGGCGCAGGAGCGCTCCGACTGCATGGGCGACGCCATGAGATTCTGCAGCTCCGACATTCCGTTCGTTTCAGAGATCGAGTCCTGTCTGCAGCAGAATATGGCGCGGCTGAGCCCCGCCTGCCGCCGAGAGTTCGCCCCGACGAACACGACGAAGCTGCGCGAAGAGCATTTTCAATAAGTTTTCCAGCGCGGCTTTCTAAAGCCGCGCTCTTTCATTGAAGCCTGCGCCGGATGTCGTCGAGCCATCTCCTGGCCTGGCCGACATCGATCTTTTTGGCTTCGTTGAAGCCGATGTCCTGCGCAAACGTCCGGCCCGGCTCCGCCGCGGCGGCGCGCCGTGCCCCCGCCAGCGGGAGGTAGTGCGCGAGAATCCGCACGACCACATAGAAGGTCGGCGTGAAGATGAGGCCGAACAGCGTCACGCCGAGCATGCCAAAGAACACGGCCGTGCCGATCGACTGGCGCATCTCGGCGCCGGCGCCTTCGGCGATGGCGAGCGGCAGCACGCCGAGAATGAAGGCGAGCGACGTCATCAGAATCGGCCGCAGGCGCGTGCGGGCGGCGGTGACGGCGGCTTCAAACTTCGATTGTCCGGCGTCCTCCGCCTGTTTGGCGAATTCGACGATGAGAATGGCGTTCTTCGCCGCGAGGCCGATCAGCACGACGAGCCCGATCTCAACCAAGATGTTGCGATCGAGCCCTCGCGAGACGACGCCGAGCATCGCCGCAAGAATGCACATCGGCACGATGAGGATCACCGAGACCGGCAGCAGCAGGCTTTCGTACAGCGCGGCGAGCAGCAGAAAGACGAAAACCACCGCGAGGCCGAAAGCGATCGCCGCAGTGTGGCCGGCGAGCTTTTCCTGCAAGGCGATCTCGGTCCACTGGAAGCCGAATCCCTGCGGCAGCTTCTCCGCGGCAAGCTTCTCAACCGCCGCGATGCCCTGGCCAGAGGAGACTCCGCGCGCCAGATTGAGCTGCACTTCGGCGGCCGGATACAGATTGTAGCGCGGCACGCGGAACGCGCCCGTCGTGTCACGGAAGGTCGAGACCGCGCCGATCGGCGCCATCTCGCCAGAGGCGCTGCGCGTCTTGAGATTGGCGATATCGCGCAGCGTGAGGCGATAGGGATTGTCGGCCTGCGCCATGACGCGATAGGTGCGCCCCAGCACGTTGAAGTCGTTGACGAAGGTGGAGCCGAGATAGACGGAAAGCGTCTCGAAGACGCGCGAAATCGGCACGCCGATGAGCTCGGCCTTGGTGCGGTCGACGTCGGCGAAGATTTGCGGCGTGCGCGTGTTGAACAGCGTGAACGCCTGCGTGAATTCGCCCGACTGTCCCGCCGCCCCGGCAAGCGTCCAGGTCGCGCCTTCGAGCGCCGGAAGGCCGCGCCCGGCGCGGTCCTGAACATAGCCCTTAAGGCCGCCGCCGGTGCCGATGCCGGGAACCGACGCGGGCGCCAGCACGAAGGCGAAGGCGTCCGTCAGCTTCGACACCTGTGCGTAGATATCGGCCTGAATCCCGTCCGACGTGAGCCCCTTCTTGGCGCGTTCCTCGAAGGGCGCCAGCGTGACGAAGATCACGCCGGTGTTGGGCGCATTGGTGAATGTCGCGCCGTCGAAGCCGGTGAAAACGACCGCGTCCTTGACGCCCTCCCGCTTCAGGATGATGTCGGTCGCCTCGCGAATGACCTTGTCGGTGCGGTCGAGAGTCGCGCCCGGCGGCAATTGGAAGGCGGCGATCACATATCCGCGGTCGAGTTGCGGAATGAGTCCGGTTGGCGTTCGACGCAGCAGATCGAAAGCGAAAAAGATGAGGATCGCATAGACGGCGAGCATCACGACGCCAAGCCGCACGAGGCGGCCCGTCGCCGCGCCATAGGAGTTCGACAGCCTGTCGAAGCCGGAATTGAACGCGTCGAAGAAACGGCGCAAAGGGGCGTGCGCCCAACTCAGCCGATGGCTCGCGATCTCATCGGAATTGTGCGGCTTCAACAGCACCGACGCGAGCGCCGGCGAGAGGGTGAGCGACACAAAGGCCGAGATGATCGTCGCGCTCGCGATGGTGATCGCGAACTGCTTGTAGAAGGCGCCCTGCAGGCCGCTGATGAAGGCTGTCGGAATGAAGACGCCGCAGAGCACCAGCGCGATCGCGATCAGCGCCCCGCCCACTTCGTCCATGGTCTTGTGCGCCGCCTCCTTGGGCGAGTAGCCCAGCGCGAGATAGCGCTCGACATTCTCGACGACGACGATCGCGTCGTCCACGACGATGCCGATCGCCAGCACAAGGCCGAAGAGCGACAGCGTGTTGAAGCTGAGGCCCGCAGCCTTCATCACGGCGAAGCTGCCGATGAGCGACACCGGGATCGCCGCGACCGGAATGATCGCCGCGCGCCAGGTCTGCAGAAACAGGATGACGACGAGAACGACGAGAACGACCGCCTCGAGCAGCGTATGGACGACTTCGTCGACTGACTGCTGGATGAATTCGGTAGGATTATAGACGACCGCGTAGTCGACGCCCGCGGGGAAATCCTTCTTGAGGCGCTCCATCTCCTGCTTGACCGCTTCGGCGGTCTGCAGGGCGTTCGAACCCGGACGCTGAAAAATGCCGAGCGCCGTCGCCACGTTGTGGTTGAGATAGGCGTTGAGCGTGTAGTCCTGCGCGCCAAATTCGATGCGCGCCACGTCGCGCAGGTGAATCTGGCCATCGGCGTCGGCGCGAATGACGATATCGCCGAATTGCTCAGGCGTGCTGAGCCGTCCGAGAGTCTGCACCGAAAGCTGAAAGGCTCCGGCCGAGGCGGCGGGCGGCTGATTGACCGCGCCCGCGGCGACTTGAAGATTGGCGGCGCGCAGGGCGGCGATGACGTCGCCCGGCGTCAAATCGCGGGCTTCGACTTTCGCCGGATCCAGCCAGACGCGCATCGAATAGTCTCTCGCGCCGAACAGGCGCGCGTCGCCGACGCCGTCTATTCGAGCGATCGCGTCTTTCACGTAAAGCGTCGCGTAGTTTGAAATATACTGCTGATCGCGCGACCCGTCGGGCGACAGCAGGTGGACGACCATCATCAGGTCCGGAGAGGCTTTCTTCACGACGACGCCGAATCGCGTCACCTCCTCCGGCAGGCGCGGATTTGCGATGGCGACCCGGTTCTGAACAAGCACCTGCGCGAGATCGATGTTCACGCCCGGCTTGAACACGACATCGATCGACACATGTCCGTCGCCGGTCGATTGCGACGTGATGTAGAGCATGTCGTCGACGCCATTGACTTCCTGCTCGATCGGCGAGGCCACGGTCTCGGCGATCACATCCGCGGACGCGCCGGGGTAGGTCGCGCTGATGTTGACGGTCGGCGGGGCGATCTCCGGATATTCCGAAACCGGAAGCGCGCCCTGCGCGATCGCGCCGGCGAGCATCAGAAGGACGGAAAGCACCGTCGCGAAGATCGGCCGCTCGATGAAGAAGTGCGAAATGCGCATGGGTTTCCGGTCTCGCCTATCGGTCGCTGACCGCGACGGGAGCTTCCTTGATCTCGCCTTCCTTGGTCCGCACGGCGGCGCCGGCCCGCACCATCGGGTTCGCGAGCCCGCCGATCACAACTCGATCCTTTCCATCGAGTCCCGATTGGATCACGCGCAGGCCCCTGTGGATGGGGCCGAGAGTCACGGACTTGGCGGCGACCTTGTCGTCGTCCGACACGACGAGCACGGTCTTGCTCGTCTGATCGGAAACGATCGCGGCGTCGGGAATCAGCAATGCGGGCGCGTCGCCGCCGAACAGGCGCAATCGACCGAAAGCGCCGGGGGTCAGGAAGTAGTCCTTGTTGTCGAAGACCGCACGGCCGCGGATCGTGCCGGAGCGCCGGTTGAGCTGATTGTCCACGAAATCCATGACGCCGTTGCGCGTCCATTCGGTCTCGTCGGCGAGCCTAACGGAAACGCGGTTCTTGAATTCTCGCTCCAGTTTCTTCTGGTTTTCCGACCCGCGCGCATAGCGGATGTAGTCCGCCTCCGAAGCGTCGAAGACGAAGTGAATCGGATCGAGCGTCACGATGGTGGTCAGCAGAGTCGCGTCGGCCTGTCCGCCCTGAACGAGATTGCCCGGATCGACGCGGCGATCCGATACGCGCCCGGAGATCGGCGCGCGCACCTGCGTCCACTCAAGGTTGAGCTCAGCGTTGCGCAGCGCGGCTTCGGCGCTCAAAACCTGAGCCTTGGCGATGTCGTTGCTGGCCCTGCGCTGATCGACGTCTCGCGCGGTGATCGTGCGCCCCTGCGTCATCTCTTGCGCGCGCGCGTAATCGCGGGTCGACAAAGCGGCTTGCGCTTGCGCCCGGACGAGCTCCGCGCGCGCGCTGTCGACCGCGATCTGATAAGGCCGCTGATCGATGACGAAGAGGACGTCGCCGGCTTTGACGAACTGCCCGTCGGTGAAATTGATCTTCTCGAGAGCGCCGGAAACCCGGGCGCGCACCTCGACCTGCTTAAGCGCCTCGAATCGTCCCGTATATTCGTCCCAGTGCGGAATCGTCTTCGCGAGCGGGCGAGAGACCACCACTTCAGGGACCGGACCTTCAGCGCGCGCGCCAGAAAGATGGGCCATAAACAGCAAGGCCGCGAAGATCCTAAGCAACGCGCCTACGACTCTCCCGTGACCGTCGCCGCCGCGCGCCGCCACAAAAGCCAACAGCGTCATCTCACCTCCGGTTTCAACATTCGCTTCGAGCCGACCGTCCTGACCGGCGCACAGCGCACGCACGAAGTAAGGGCAGCCTCAGCAGAACGCAAATCGCTGGTGGTCTTCCCGCCGTCGCGATTGCCAAGCTTTCCCCAAACGCGCAGACTGCGCCTGCGGACGGAGGATCAAAGATGCCCTTGTTCCTAGCGCAATTCGCCTATTCCCCTGCGGCCTGGGCCACTTTCATCAAGGCGCCGCAGGACCGCGCCGCGGCCTCGGAAGCGCTTCTCAAGCACTTCGGCGGCCGCCTGATCGGATTATACTACACGCCAGGCGCAGAATATGACGGCTTTGCGCTATTTGAAGCGCCTGATGAATCCACCGCAGCGGCGTTGGAGATCGCGGACGTCGCGGCCGGCCATTTGAGCCGCAATCGGCTCACCAGAGTGTTTTCGGCTGAAGAGACGAGCGCCATGCTCTTGCAGGCGGCCACCGCTCCAAGCATGGCGCCCAAGAAGCCGGCATAGAGCCGCCGCGGCGCCATCGCGCATTCGCTCCCGCCAAAAAATTCAATATGCGCTGAGCAGATCCACTTTGGCGTTCGCCAGCACCAGACGTCTTGCCAGTAGCGTTGCAAGATTTCTCATGATGCGTTCTCCGCTTTCGGGATGACTCTTGCGGAATGAGGCATAGGCGTTCAACGGCAGTTCGAGGCACTGCACCGCTGTGTCCGCCCAGACGTCAGCGCTGCGCTCGCGTTCAATCAGCGCCATCTCGCCGAACGCCATTCCAGGAGAGATGGACGCGAGACGCGCCCCGCTGGGCAGCTTTACGCTGACCATGCCGCTTTGCAGAAAGAACAGCGAGGCGGCGGGATCGCCTGCGGCGACGATTCGCTCGCCCGTCTTGAACGAGCGCGCCACTCCGATCGCCGCGATGTGATCGATCTCGTGCGGGGTTAGTCCGGCGAGCAGCGCTTGCTCGCTGAGATGCGTCGTCTTGGCGAGGCCCTCGAAGCCGCCGCAGCGATAGATCACCTGGTCTTCGGCCCATTCGATCGCATCATCGAGCAGCGGGAAATGATGCAGCTTCGGCAAGGCGACATCCTCGCCGTGTATCGCCTCCCAGATCGCCGAGTCCGTTTCGAAGCCAGCGAGAATGATTTTCATGCCGCTGTCGGCGAGACCCGCGAGCGCGGCGCGAAGAAGTCGCGCGGCGGCGGCCGTCGCGCTCGGCACGCGTCGAAAATCCAGAATCAGCAGTTCGGCGGGACGTCCTTCATGGGCGAGTCGGCGAGAGACGTAGTCCATTGCGGCGAAGGAGAGCGCGCCGACGAGTTCGATGACCCGAATATCGCTCGCGCGCTCCTGGAGAATCTTGAGCTCGAAGTTCTGACGGTTGCGCCGCGAGGAAACGCCAGCGGCGTTGTAATCGCCAATGACGCAGCTGCGCACGTCATCGCTGCGGTTGAGCACATGCAAACCGAAATTCGCCGAGAGCGCCTCGCAGACCTTCAACCCGCGAACGCTGTTGCCGTGACTATCGAGCTTCGGCGAGAAGGTGCCGAGGCCCAATTGCGCGGGCAGCGCGGCGATGATTCCGCCGCCCACCCCGCTCTTCGCTGGAATTCCTACCCGATAGATCCACTCGCCCGCGTAGTCGTACATGCCGGAGCTTGTCATCACAGAGAGCGTGCGCGCGACGACATAGGGAGAAATGATCTGCTCGCCCGTGAGCGGGTTGCGGCCGCTGTTCGCCAGCGTCGCCGCCATCACGGCGAGGTCACGCGCGGTGACGAGCACGGCGCATTGACGGAAATAGACGTCCAGAACGGCGTCGACATCGTCCCGGAGCACCGAATAATTGCGCAGCAGCCACGCGATAGCGCGATTTCTGTCGCCGGTCGCCCGCTCCGAGGCGAAGACCGCTTCGTCGATGTCGAGTTCGCGACCGGCGAAGCGGCCCAATGTCTGATGGATAAGGTCAAAAGCGCCATCGCCCGCATGCTGGTGGATCAGACCCGAACAAGCGATCGCGCCGGCGTTGACCATCGGATTGAATGGCTTGTTGTCGCCCGTCAGCCGGATCGAGTTGAAGGCTTCTCCGCTGGGTTCGACGCCAATGACCGACTCGACGGGCTCGTGGCCAAGCGTTTCAAGGGCAAGCGCGAAGACAAACGCCTTCGATATCGACTGGATCGTGAAAGGCGCGGCGCTATCGCCCTCCTCATAGACATAGCCGTCGATGGTTGCGAGGCTGACGCCAAAATGAGCCGGATTCGCGCGCGTCAGCTCGGGAATGTAATCGGCGACCGCGCCTGAATCATCTACGGCGAACTCTTCATGGCAGCGGCGCAAAAAGCCTGTAAGCGGGGGGACAAACGCCGTCTCCAATTTTAAAAACTCCGCCAGCAAAACCGTTCTTCGATTCTTATTAGTCTCAGCAAAGTATATGCCTGTCACTATTCTTCTTTGCGGTTCAGCTGATCATGCGGGATATCAGATCGAACAAGTCCGCGACGCTACAGAGTTTTTGACGACTCATTTTTCTTGCCGAGAGGCGCAGCGGGCGCATGAGATTGACGAATGCGAGTCAGCGACGGCGGCAGCGGGGCTCGGAGCCTGGCGGATCAAGCGGTCGCCCTTGCCCTTGGCGCTGTAACCTTATTCCTGACCATGACGAATAGCGTCGGCAGGTTCCCCGGGGACCTGGAGCGCTCGTATGGCGAGCGTATTTGCAAGGAGATGGAAATGAACGCCAAAATCGTTTCCGGCGCATCGGTGGCCGCCGCCGCGATCGCCCTGGTTCTTAGCGGCGCCGCGACGGCGCCCGCACTCGCCAAAAAAATGAGCAAGTCTGTCCATTGCAGCGGAATCAATTCATGCAAAGGGACGAGTCTCTGCAAGACGGCCAACAACGCCTGCAAGGGCATGAACTCCTGCAAAGGACAGGGGTGGCTGCCCGAAAAATCGGCAAAGGCTTGCGAGGAGAAGGGCGGCAAGGTCGTCGAGATGTGAATTGCGCGGGCGCCGACGGACGAGTGTTGGATGTCCGTCCGCGCCTTTTCGCCTTTCCGGGACGTCGCACTCGGAAGTAATCAGCGGCGATGCTCATGCAAGGCGGCAAGCAGTTCGTCGCGCATGGTCCAGTGCAGGAGGACCCGGCCGAAAAGCGATGCGATTCCCGTGAGCAGCACGACGGAGCCGAACTGCCAGATGCAGACCGACACCGCCGCGTCCTGTCTGAAAGACAGCCGCAAGGCGGCTGCCGCCAGAGCCGTCGACGCGAGCGCCGCAAGTCCAATCGTCACGAAGGGCGCGATCGGCGCGCCTCGCTTGACCATGAAAAGGATCAAAAACGCCGCCGGGATGCTGATGGCGAGGATCGTCGGCAGGCAATAGACGTCCGAATGCGACAGGAGACCCGACACGCCGAAGGCGGCGACATCCCTCCAGCAGCCAACCACGAGAGCGCCCGCCCAGATCAGAAAGAAAAATCCGGCGGCGAACCGTTCCCAGGCCGGACGCGCCGGGCAGCCCGCGCTGAAGGCGCCCGCCGCGGCCACGACGCTCGTCAGAAAGGCCGCGGCCACTTCCGTCGCAAATTGCGGATCGGCGATCTTGGAGAGAAAATCGGGCCTGAGCCCCATGACCGCAACGACGAGCGCAACATAGCAAAGCGAAATCGCAAACCAAATCAACGCACGCCAGGCGGGATGCGCGAGCGGGCGTATCGGCGCGCAATTTTCGCTTAAGGTTCGGATCAGGTCTTCGTTCAACATTCGCTAGCCATTCCGCTCGAGCGCCTGGCGCATTGCCTTGATGGCCCTATGAATTCCGACTTTCAGCGAACCGACGCTCTTCCCCGTGACCTGAGAGGCTTCATCCAGCGAAAGGCCTTGGATCTTGATCAATTCGATCGCTTCGCGCTGGGCCGCCGGCAAGATCGCCATGGCTCGGCGAAGGACCTCCTGATCGTCTCTCGCCTCCTGTTCGGATTTCGCGCCGTCTCCAGAAAAGGTTTCAGGAAAGACGTCGACCGTCGTTTCGTTGGCGCCTCTGGCGTAACGGCTTCGCGCAGCGTCGGCGACACGGCGCGACGCAATGGTCATGAGCCAGGGCGTAAAGGGACGCCGGCGATCATAGGTCTGGCGCACGGTGTGAATGGACACGAGTATTTCCTGGACGACGTCTTCCGCATCGGGCGCATTCGGCCACCTTCGCGTCACGAAGCGGCGCAGAACAGGAAAGAGATCGGACAAGAGCTCGCCATAGGCCGCGTGATCGCCGTCCTGCGCCGACGCCATCAGCGCCCGCCAGCGCCTTTCCCGATCATTCGACGTATCGCCCAATTCGCCCCTGTCCGCTGCGAATCTGCGTGGTCTGGCTCCGCCGCCTCCAACGCCCGATATCGACCCCGGGCCGGAGCTTGCGTCCGATTGCGCCAGTTCTAGACGATCGAGCCTCGGCGCGCCATCTCACCTTTCACGGCGCTGCTGGGTTCGCCGTGCGCGGCCGGCTGTAACTTTTGAAGCCGTCAACGCGAAATGACCCTTGAGGCGGCGAGCCACGCCTTGATATGCGCACACAAAACGTCAGGTTTCAGTCGACGCCGTTTCAGGATGGACTGGATCGAAAGAGAGGGAGATTGAGATGTCCGACAGGAAGATTTGCGCCGCCTTCGCCATCGCCGGCGCCTTCGCGACGGCTGTCGCTCTGGCCGAAACGGCGAGCGCCGCCGGCGACCAAGAGAAGTGCTTTGGCGTCTCTCTGAAGGGCAAGAACGACTGCGCGGCGGGACCAGGAACGAGCTGCGCGGGAACGTCAAAGACGGACTATCAGGGCGACGCCTGGAAATATGTTCCCAAGGGCACCTGCACGTCCATTGTGACGCCCAAAGGCAAGGGCAGCCTCGAGCCGATTTCCCACTGACCGCGACATGGCGAACCGTGTTGCCGCCGAACATCGCATGGAGCGCGCGGCGTCCTCGCTGCCCGCTCGCGCCGGAGTCGGTTTCAAGAGCGCGCATTTCGCCGACGTAGAGGCGTCGGCCCCCGACGTCGGCTTCTTCGAGATCCACGCCGAAAATTACATGGGCGCCGGCGGCGCGCCGCACGCGCAGCTGACGCGGCTACGCAGGGATTGGCCGCTGTCGATCCACGGCGTCGGCCTATCGATCGGCGGCGCCGAACCTCTCGATCGGGAGCATCTTCGCCGCGTGAAGAGTCTGGTGGAGCGCTATGAGCCCGCAGCGTTCTCCGAACATCTCGCCTGGTCGACGCAGGGCGAGCGCTTTCTGAACGACCTGCTGCCCCTGCCCTATAACGCGACTACATTAGCCCATGTCGTCAATCACGTGGATGAGATCCAGGAGGCGCTCGGCAGGCCGATCCTTCTCGAAAATCCAGCAACCTATCTGCGGTTCAGATCGTCGGACTATTCGGAAATCGACTTCCTGCGCGAGGTCGTGCGCCGCACGGAGTGCCGGCTGCTGCTCGACGTGACCAACGTCCATGTCAGCGCCACGAACCTGGGGTTCTCCGCGCGGAACTATATCGAGGCCTTTCCGATATCCTATGTGGAAGAGATTCATCTCGCTGGATATGCCGAAGACGTCGACGAAATCGGAGATCTTCTGCTGATCGACGCGCATTGCGCGCCAGTTCAGGACGTGGTTTGGCGGCTCTACGAGCGCGCCCTCGAGCGGCGCGGACCGGTCGCGACGCTGATCGAATGGGACAATGAGGTTCCATGCTGGTCGACGCTCTCGGTGGAAGCATCGCGCGCGCAGTCTTTGCTGGACAGAGGCCGCTCAGTCGCTGGGGCCTATACGAGATCGGAGGCGCTTCAGAATGACGTCAGCGGGCTTTGAACAAAGCGCATTCGCCGGCGCGCTGCTCGACCCCGAGTCGCCGCCGCCGGACGGGCTCGAAGCGCGCCACGGTCGTCCGCCGCAGCGCCGCTTCGCGGTTTATCGCAACAATGTCTGCGTCGGGCTGGTCGATGCGCTGGCCGAGCGCTTTCCGGTTTGCAAACAATTGGTCGGCGAGGAGTTTTTTCGCGCGATGGCGCTGCGTCACGTCCGTGAACATCCTCCTCGCACGCCGATGCTGTTCGACTATGGCGATGAGTTTGCGACGTTCGTTTCAAGGTTCGAGCCGGCGCGCGAACTCCCTTATCTCGCCGACGTGGCGCGGCTCGAATATGCGATCGGTCAAGCCCATCACGCCGCCGACGCCGCGCCGGCGCCAATGCAGGCGCTGCGCGCCCTGCCTTTCGATCGGCTGGAGAATGCAACGGCGGCCCTGCATCCCTCGACGCATGTCGTGGCGTCGGCTTATCCGATCGTTTCGATCTGGCGACGGCACATGTCGGACGATGAGATGAAACCGCTGGCGCTGGATCACGGCGAAGAGGCGCTCATCGTTCGTCCTGAGCTTGCGATCGCCATACTGCCGCTTCCCGTCGGCGGATCGGCCTTCGTGCATGCGCTCGAGAATGGAAGAACATTCGGCGAGTCCGTGGATGCAGCAAGGGACGTCGCCAACGATTTCGACCTGACCGCTTGCCTGCATCAACTCCTCTCCGCCCAGGCCTTCGTCGCCATCAACGTCGCACATTGACGTCATGCACGCATTTTCCGCCCCGACTGATCGTTCACCGACGGAGTTCTCGTGAAATGCATCTCATAAGAAAAATTGCGGTTTGGCTGGACGCGATCCCCTATGCGCTCATCGCGCTCTTTCTGCGCGTCGTCGCCGCGCATCCGTTCTTTGTCTCCGGTCAGACAAAGATTGAGGGACCAACGATCGGCCGCGACATCTTCGGACTCGACCTGTCGTTGAAGATCCCGACCGAAGTTCGAAGCGCAACCTTCGCGCTGTTCGCCGAGGAATATAAAATCCCGCTCATTTCGCCGACCGTCGCCGCCTATGCAGCGAGCGGGCTCGAATTCGTTCTGCCGCTACTGCTTGTCTTGGGTCTTTTGACGCGCGTTTCGGCGTTCGTCCTTCTGATGATGACGATCGTCATCCAGATCTTCGTTTATCCAGACGCGTGGTGGACGGTCCATGCCTATTGGGCGGCGATGCTCATTGTTCTGATCGCTCGCGGGCCGGGCGTCATATCGCTCGACCATGTCTTGTTCGGGCGCCGGCGCTAAGCGAAAGCGGCGCGCCCGGCAAGGAGCCGGCTATAGGCGCTGCTGCGTGTTAAGCGGAAAGAAGACCTCTTCCGCGCTAGCGGCACGCCCGCTCAGGTCTCAGGGCGCTTCGACATAGACCACGACTCCGGTCTGCTGAGGGGCGGTATGCGCATGCGCCAAGCTCAGGCCCACCCCGAAGAACATCGCCGCGCCGATGAATGCTCCGATCATCCTGGTGGTGAAATTCGACATCACGTCCTCCTGTCCTTGTATGAGAGAACGCTACCGCTTCAGCAGAACGGCGAATGTGCGCTTCCGCACGCGCCAAATTTCCTCGCGAACCGAGAGGCCACAGATCCTATGCCTGTGCGCCGGCGCGGGGTCGTCGCGCACGCGCCGCTTCCACTATGAAGGAAAGCCCTCAGCGCCGATCTAGCCACGCGCCGAGAATCGCTCCGCCGATTGCGCCGCCCATGGCGCACCAGAATGCGACGGAAAGTCCTGCGGCGGCCACGCCCAAACCTGCGGCGAGCGCCGCGCCGACGCCGGCGAATGCGATAGGAGCCGTGGAGTGGATGGCGCCTGATGTCCTGGCGTACGCCCTGGCCGGCCTTCTTGTCTTGGCCATTTTTCTGATCCTCGCTTGCGCTCAGGCTTTTTGCCTGAGTGCGCTTGCAGATCAGATATGCGCTCCTCGCGACGCGGCGAGGCCTTGAAGCGCTCGCGAGACGCGAGTCGGAGTTGAACGGACGTTGACGCCTAGGGCTTGGCGCAAGAACGCACAGCGCTTGGCGGAGGCCCCTCGTGAATCAGCCTTCAGCTGGAGCGCTGTCTAGCTGTGACGCGTGCGGTTCTTCGCCGTTCGACGGCGTAACGGATAATCATCGCTGTCGTAAAGGGGGCGAATCTCACGGCCGAAAAAGTGCTGCTCGTCCACCTCGAGGGAGCAACTCGCGAGCGCTTTGGGCGTCAGTTCCTCGACGGCGTAGCGGATGGCCTCCGAGGCTTGCGCGAAGCGTCGGAAGCTCAGTGATTTGGAGTTCGACTTTGCCGCCTTGCAAAAAAACAGCGCGGCTTCCGTTCTATAGTCCTTCGAGTTCATCGAACGCCTCCGGAACTAGTGAATGAAGTCTTCCTGCGCGACGAGTTCGAGAGCGGATTCTACGGCGACCCTCTCCTGCCCATCGCGATCTCGCTTCATGCGATATTGCAGACCCGCGCCGCCGTCCGGCAGATGGCGCGTGACGGAAAATGAATCCGACCCCGTCCCGGCGCCGAACTTCTGAGTCACGCGAACGCCGATCGCGAATTTATGCGCGCGAGTTGCTGAAATTCTTTGCGCCGGACGCCGAGGGCTTCGGCTGGCGTTATTGTCATTCGTCATCTGGAGGCGCTCCTCGATTGTTCGCTGAAGCCTGTCACGCGCTCGGACTTACCGGCGCCGCTTCGCTTCAGCTTCTCGGGCCTGAAGTTTCTCAACGGTCATCCAGGAGGAATCCTTGACGACCGCTACGCCTCCATCGCGGGATTTTTCCTTTTTGGGTTTTTTCGCTTCGCGATTGCTGCGCTTTTGGCCTTTAGCCATGTCTCGCCCCTTCTATGAATGGGCATTGCGCTCGGACGTCCGCTGCTGCGCTTTCCTGCGGACGCGAAATCGTTCCTCAACCAGGAGAAACGTCGTCGGTCCCCGGCGAACTAGGCCGATGAGGCCCTGTCGCCGGGGGCCGGATAGCAATTAGGCTGCGACTTGCAGCTGATCAGCGGACGACTTGCCGCTGCGCCGATCGACGGCGATTTCGTAGTTGAGCTTCTGACCTTCCGCGAGGCCCATCAGGCCTGCGCGTTCAACCGCGCTGATGTGGACGAAGACGTCCGGGCCGCCGGACTCCGGCTGAATGAAGCCAAAGCCCTTTTGGGCGTTAAACCATTTTACGGTGCCGGTCTGCATGACATGTCCTTTCGAGAACAAGCTGTCGCGCCCGCAACATCGCGAGGCGCTGGTGGATCGAAGTTCTGGAGAGGAAGTCAGAAGCCGACGCGCCTTAGGCAGCGCAAGCAAGATCATTCGGCCGAAAACTCGATATCTGATACTTAGCCCATATGCGCGAAATTGCAAGCTTTGCGCGGCGCGCTCGTGTCGCGTCGCTTCAATCAAATCTGAGTCTCGGTTTCATTGAGTAGGCGATTCGAGCATGACGGCGCTCGGCGTGTAGCTCCGCTTTAACGGGAGTAAGGTCTTAAATCGTGCCTCGAACCGCTCGTAATTATTCAGGATCAGCTTTACGAGTTCAGCACCGCCGATGAGTCGAAGATTGGATTTACCGCGTTCTATCCGGACAGCATCTGTCGTGTAATCGCCCAGAGTAACAAAAAGGGCATGCTCACCCGCCTGGATCGCTCCAAGCAGCTGTTGTACCGTAGGGCCGCCAACCATTGAAAATGACTGTTTACATTGAACATTAATGATAGGAGGCTCAAAGCCGAGTTCGTCCTTGTGTGCGATGATATCGACTCCACCATCTCCGGCGTAGCGCGTCACTCGCGCATAGTAGCCCATGCACCGTAGTAGCTCTGCAATGAAGTGCTCAAATTGCTCTGGGCTCAAGCCATTCTTAAGCTGCTTAATGATGAAATCCTCGACGCTTTCTTCGGCCTGGACAGCGATCCCTGCGGCACTGACTGCGTCGACGTCGGCAACTTTAAAAGGCTCGCCACTCAGAGCGGCAAAGAATTCTTCTGCGTTGTCGTTGATTTGGAAGAGCGTAATCGCCGAGCCAATTTCATACAGCGCTGGTTGAGAAAACTGCGCACGTGGAATATGCACTTTCCATGCAACATCGCGGCGATGCGGGTAATCTGCGCTTCTGGAGGGAAGAAAGGCGTAGTCTCCCTCGACAACGCCAATGTTCACCATCCTGTCTATCTTTGACGGGTAGACGATCACATCGCCATGAATTATTTCCTTCGCAAATCTGTACAGGACCCCCGCCTTGACCGGCACCGCGCCGAGCTTTTCAGTTGGATAAGCAGCCGTAAAGGCAGTCTTGAATGCCTCGCGCGAAGATGGCAGCGCACCAAGATCGCCAACCGCTTGCCAGCCGATAGCAATGTCTTTCACGTCGGGCGCTATTGTCCCATCATCCCACTCCATGTGGATGCCCCAAATTGTTCTCTCGTCGGCCATGACCTCCTCTCAGAAAACTCCAAAAGCCAAAACACCTGCTTCCCCGACGGGCCAAATGCCATAGCGAATACTAGTGCGATAGAATTGGCGCGCCCGAGAGGATTCGAACCTCTGACCTTTGCCTTCGGAGGGCAGTTTTTTAGGGTTGATGGCGCTTGCTAGCCTTTGCGGCGATGTGTGGATAACTCGCTATTACAGGCGCTTATCGCTTACGAGATTTGCCCACCTTTGATAGAATTTGCGCTGTCCTGCTTGCTATCTGCTTGCTAGCAAGCGAAATCAAAAACTCGGCGGCGGCGCATGATTAACCTTCGAGACGTTCGCGATCTGCCGCCCAATGCCATAATTTGGGACGAAGGCAGAGGTTCCGTCGCCGGCTTCGGCGCGCGTCGCCAGCGCAGCGACGCGGTGTCCTATCTCGTTTTTTACAGGACCGAGGCCGGGCGCCAGCGTTGGCACACTATCGGGCGACACGGCGCGCCCCTGGACACCTGAGACCGCGCGCAATGAGGCCCGCAGGTTACTCGGCGAAGTCGCGCGCGGCAGTGATCCGTCTGGCGAGCGAAGGGAAAAGAGACGAGCGTCAACAGTCGGCGAACTTTGTGATCTGTATCTTGCCGACGTAGAGGCTGGCCGCCTTCTCACGAGACGCGGCCAGTCGAAAAAGCCTTCTACAATCGTCACCGATCGAGGCAGGATAGAACGGCACGTCAAGCCCCTGCTCGGCTCACTCAAAGTCGCCGCTGTGACGCGTGATGATATTGAGAGCTTTCTGCATCGCGTTGCCGCTGGCGAGACGCGGGCTCGCATAAAAACGAAGGCGCGCGGTGTCGCCAATGTCCGAGGCGGTCGCGGAACGGCGAGCCGCACCACTGGCCTTCTGGGTGCAGTCTTTTCCTATGCCAAGCGCGCCGGCATGCGCGCCGACAACCCCGTTCATGGTGTAACCAGATTTGCCGATAGACGGCGCGAACGGCGTCTTTCGAGCGCCGAATATGCAGCATTAGGCGCGGCGCTTGCCCAAGCTGAAGCCGAAAAAATTTGGCCAGCGGCGATCGCAGCGGCCCGCTTCCTTGCACTCACGGGCTGGCGCTGTGGCGAGGCGCTGGGTCTGACGTGGGCGTCGCTCGATTTGGATCGCCGAACGGCGATGCTCGCGGACACGAAGACCGGCCGAAGTGTTCGCCCCCTGCCCCGCGCGGCCTGCGATCTTCTCGGCGCGATTCCGCGCATTGGCAACATTGTGTTTCCCGCGTCGCGCGGCGACGCCGAGATGACCGGTTTTCCAAGATTCTGGAAGCGTATCGCCAAACTCGGCGCCCTACCCGATGACGTGACTCCGCACGTGCTGCGCCACAGTTTTGCGAGCGTCGCGGCCGACCTCGGCTATTCGGAGCCCACCATCGCCGCGCTCATCGGACACAAAGGCCGCACAATGACGTCCCGCTATGTGCACTCTGCCGACGCCGTGTTGCTTGCCGCTGCGGATGCGGCCGCAGAGAAGATCGCCGCGATGCTGAAAGGCGATTCCCGATGATGCAGGAAGACGAGTGGGAATGGTTTCATCGGATCAGGGCCGATTTCAGCAATGGTAAGCTGGATGCCCTGCTCGCGTTTATGCAGCGTAGAAAACCGATCTCCGCGCACGCCGCGGAGATGATTGGCTACACCTTAGCGGCCTACGCTGGCGACACTTCCATGAGCCCTCATCTGGTTGATTACGAGCTAACGCTAACTCTGAAAAAGGGGCGCCCGAAGCGGAGCGACAGCTACCACCGGGTCGAGGCCGCCGCGACTGTCGCCTTTCGCATGATCAACCGGCCGCGAACCGGCCACGCGCAAAAAGATGAAAACGCCATCACTCGCGCCTCGCGCCGATTCCATGTTGACATTGCAAGCGTGAGAAAGCGCTTCCGCGAAATGAAGAAATCGCCCTTCCTAATCGCTCCCGGCGTCAGAGAGTATTACCGCATCGAGAGAAAGCCCAAGTAAATCAGTAGCCGCTGGTTTTTCTGAAAAAAGTCAGCGGATTCTTGTTTAGACAAATCAAAAAACATTCGACAAATAAACGGCCATCTCAACCGCGCGCAAATGCGCAAACGAGGTGGCTTATGACGAAAATCCCCGAAAATCTCGATGCGATGCTGACGCGCCGCGTGACTGCGGAGGCGCTGACAGAGGCCGGTTACGCGACCGCGGAATCGACGCTCGCGACGATGGCCACGCGCGGCGGCGGTCCCCTCTATCAGCTCTATGGTCGCAAGCCGCTCTACCGCTGGGCCGACGCGCTGGAGTGGGCGCAGGCGCGGCTGAGCAAGCCGATCCGTTCGACCTCCGAACAGGAGGCCGCGTGATGCAGAACCTCAGCCGCAACCCCGAATCCGTCGCCGCCGCTAAGCTTGTTCTCGGTATCGGCGGCGCGATCGCCTTCGCGCCGGACCTGACGCTCGCCGACGCCGTCAACGCTCTGATTAAGGAAGCGGCGCCGGCTCTTCCCAAAGAGCGCCGTCACCTTCTGCTGCAGCTGATCGTCGATGCTGACGGCGACGCGTTTTCGCTCATGGAGCTTGGCTTCGCCTTGGCGATGGCTCTTGAGAAGGAGGCGGCTTGAGGCATGACCCATAAAGAAAAACGCCCGCCGGCGGCAACCGGCGAGGCGCTTCAGAAGAACAATTCGCATCCCTTCTCTAGCGCCATCCACCCCGAAATTCAAGCTCTGCGGGCGCGCCATCTCGCGCGCCGCTACGCGCTCGCGCCGGCAATGGCCGCGGCCGTCGCGAAGATCCACTTCGGCGAGGTGGCGCAATGAATCGCCGCCGCCTCCCAAATCGTCACCGTCACGAAGTCATCGACTTCTCCTTCCGGGGCTATGCCTACGCGCTCGGCATCGGCCGCTTCAGCGACGGCTCGCTCGCTGAAGTCTTCATCGACTGCGCCAAGGGCTCAACGCCTGTCGCTGCCGATGCACGCGACGCGGCCGTTTGCCTTTCCCTCGCCCTCCAATATGGCGTTCCGCCCGATGCAATCCGCAGCGCGGTCACTCGCGAGAGCGATGGCTCTGCAAGCGGCATTGTCGGCGCCGTTCTCGACCTCCTCGCGGAGGAGCGACAATGACGGTCATCCTAGGAGTCGACATCGGCGCGAAGGGCGCGCTTGCGCTGCTCTCGCCAACCGGCGAGCTGCTTGACGTCGCCGATATGCCGATCTTGCGCGACGGCCCGGCTAATCGCCCCAACGTAAACGCGCCGTTGCTCGCGAGCATCGTCTATCGCTGGCAGGCTTCTCAGGCTTTCATCGAATACGTCGGCGCGCGGCCAAAAGAAGGTCCTACAGGAGCTTTTGCGTTCGGAAGGTCAAGAGGCGTCGTCGAAGGCGTCTGCGCCGCTGCTGGGCTTTCTGTGACCTTCCTTACGCCTCCTGTTTGGAAGCGTGCGATCGGCATTCCGCCGGGCAAGGACGGTAAGGGCGCAGCTCGCTCGGAAGCCATCCGACGATGGCCGGGGAAGGCCGAACTGGTCGCGCGCGTGAAAGATGACGGCCGCGCCGAGGCGGCGCTGATAGGCCTCGCGGGGATTATGCGGGAGGGCGGAAAATGACCGCCTTGTTCTCCCGCAACGTCCTCCCCGGCTCGCACATCATCGTCTGGCCTACCGACGATGTGATCGGCGTCATGGTTTATAAGGATCGCGGCGGGTGTCTCGATTGCGAAATCGAGTGGCGCGGGACCGACTACCGGCTGGCGCTCGACTTCGCGACCAGGCGCGTCCTTGAAGACGGCTTCGACCTATTTGACTACGTCGGCGGCCGCGTCGTCGTTTGGAACGAAGGGGGTGCCGCATGATTGCGCTCACCCCCGATCTCCGCGAGACATTCTCCGCCGCTGCGCAGGAATATCGCAAGCAGCACGGCAAGCCGCAGCGCCGGGAGCGCCACGCGCCGGATGACGGCTTGCCGCTGCACATGCGGCGCGGCTTCGTCCACGAGTTGCTAGACGCCATCCCGCGAGAGGCCGTCGCGGCACAACTGTTTATAGAAGTCGGAGACGACGCGCACGCGCACGAACATTTGATGAAGCTCGTCCTCAACGTGCGCGAATTGGCGCGCACATGGAACGAAACGCGCTGCGCGGAAAGCGAGGCGTCATGACGCGCCTCGCCGATATCGATGACTATGCACCGATCGACGAGCCTGCCGACTTCGCTCGCGCGTTCGACGAGCGCATCTACGTCGAAGAACCGAAGCCGGAGCCTACGTCGCGCAAGATGCGCCTCGAGTGGTTCAACAGCGTGAGTGCGCTCGCGCTGTCTGAGTCTTCCAATCCGCTGATCGCCGACACTCTCGACGAAGGCGCGCTATCCGTCATCTACGGCGAGAGCAACAGCGGCAAAACATTCGTCGCATTGGACAAGGCCATGGCCGTCGCGACGGGCAAGCCTTGGAACGGCAAAGCGACAAAGCGCGGCCTAGTCGTCTATGTCGCCGCGGAGGGCGGCAAACGCATCATGCGCCGCCTCGCCGCGCTGAAAAAGCGATATCACGCCGAACATGGCGAAGACGCGCCGGAACCGCTACTCGCGCTCGTCCGCTTCCCGATCGATCTGCGCTCGAATGACGCAAACCTTAAAGAGTTGCTTGCGCTAATTCGCTCTGCAGAAGCCGAAACGGGGGAAAGATGTGTCTGGATCATCGTCGATACCCTGTCCCGCGCGCTCGCTGGCGGAGATGAAAATTCGCCCGTCGATATGGGCCGCATCGTCATGGCTGCGGACCGCATCCGCGCCGAGATCGGCGCGCATTTCACTTATGTCCACCACACCGGGAAAGACACTGCGCGAGGCGCACGCGGGCATTCGTTGTTGAGAGCCGCGACCGATACGGAAATAGAAGTGTCAGCGGGCGCGCTGAAGGTGACAAAGCAACGAGACATGGAAGGCGGCGAGGCTTACGGCTTCAAGTTGACCGACGTATATATCGGCGACGACCCCGAGGGCCAGCCTGTCCGCTCCGCCGTCGTCGATTGGACCGACGCGCCCAAAGCCGAGAGCGCGAACAAGGTCAAGACAGGTCCCGCAGTCGCAGCGGCTCCTAATGGACACCATCGCGGTGTCAATCGACGAAGCCGGCGAGGTGTTCCGGCCGTTCTCAGACGGGCCGCTCGTCAAAGCCGTCGCTGACTCGATTGTGCGAGAACGCTACTACGCGCGCATCGC
>JBPFDX010000067.1:0-2932 GCA_051061385.1 Methylocystis sp. | reverse complement strand
GCGGATTTTGATTCCGCCATACGGAGGTTCGAATCCTCCCGCCCCAGCCATGCATTCTCGGAAACTGAGACCGGACGTGGACTTTGGGAAAAGGGCCGGGAATTCGGGGCATTTGCGCGAGGAGCGGCGGCTCTGAGACTTTCTCAAGGCGGAAATCCCGGTCTCAATGGCGTGATTCCGACCACAGTCTCAGTCGGCGATTTTTCAATGTCCGGGTTTTTCGAGGAGGCCACCTGAGACGGGTTCGCTTTCTGCGAAGATTGGTTCGCTTCGACACGTTCGGTCGACGAACCCGGAAGTGTATTCACTATGTCATCGGTTCCGGATTGAAGCGCAAGGGGAGCATGAGACGGCGCGGCGCCGGCCGCAATCGGACAAGATCGTGATTGGGGATTTTAGCCGAGGCCGAGCAGTCGCTCTTGATCCGCCCAAGCATGAGGCAGAGCCTGTGTCAGGCTGGAGACTGCCGCCCCGCCGCGCCTCGTTATGCGCTGCAATGACCGCGTCGCCGACTTCCGGCATCAAAGCGGAGCGTTGCAACAGAACAGGGATGACGGCGTCGATTTCGTCTGAGTTCGTCAGCGCCTTGATCGTCCCGCCGTACATTTCCGCGAAACGCGGCCAATCGGTCGTCACGTCAACTGGATTAACGGGCGATCCTTGCGGCGGGAGGAGATTTTTTATGGTCGATTGCAGCGTCGGCGAGAGCGCCGGAACTGCAAGGCCCTGCGCTTCGAGCAGGTCTGTGAGTTCAACGCCGGTTCCGCCAGAATTCGTGATGATCGCAACGTTTCGGCCGCGCAGAGGCGGTTGACGATCGAGCGAAGCGGCGACGTCAAGGAGCGAAAGCCCATCCTCTACGAGATGGGCGCCAGCCTGTCGCAGCGCGGCGAAGGCGACTGCGGCGTCGCCGGAGAGCGCCGCCGTGTGACTTGCGGCCGCGCGTTGAGCGCCGGGGTGCCGTCCGGTCTTCAACGCCACGACCGGCTTATTGGGCGCTACAGCCGCCACTGTTTCAAAAAGTCGTCGGCCGTCGGAAATCGACTCCAGCAGCAGCGCGATTACTTTCGTTTCGGGATCACGTCCCAAAAACTCAAGCAATTCCGCCTCGTCTATGTCGGCCTTGTTGCCGAGCGCGACGATCTTTGAGAAGCCCATGGCGTCGTCGATGGAGCGTGTGTAGGCCGCCATTCCATAGGCGCCACTTTGCGTCACCAGGGAAACGCCGCCTCTTCTCGGAAGGCCTATAGAAAGAGAAGCATTCAGGCCGGACGCCGTGCTGATGACCCCGAAACAATTGGGACCGATCACGCGAACGCCATGTGCCGCCGCAGTTTCGATGAGTTGGCGCTGCAATTCGGCGCCCTTCGGCCCTGTCTCCGCGAAGCCGCCAGTGATGACGACGACAACCGGAACTCCCGCCGCGCCGCAATCCTCGATGACGCTGGGCGCGGCGGATGGCGGCGTGACGATTACCGCCATATCAATTGGGTCAGGCGCGGTGTCGAGGCGCGGATATGAGGGGCAACCCAGAATTTCATCCGCTGTAGGATGGATCGCGACGACATCGCCAGTAAAGCCCGCCTTGGGCGCCGTCAGATTGCGCATGAATAGGGAACCGGCTTTCCCCGGCGTCGCCGAAGCGCCCACGACGGCGACACGGCGGGGCACAAAGAGGGCGTCTCGCCAATCGCGCATCAGGGTTCCTCCATCGCGGAAGTAAACAGGGTCGGCGCGCCGCCGGTGTGGATGAAAAGAATAGAGGCAACGTCGTCGTAACGGCCCTGCGAAGCAAGCTTGCGGTAACCCGCCATGGCCTTTCCAGTGTAAACGGGGTCGAGAAACACGCTTTCGACGCGCGCCGCTACACGAATGGCCTCACGCCCGTCAGACGAAGGCAGGCCGTAGCCGGCGCCAATGAAACCGTCGTGGACAGCGTATTCGACGCGCTCAAGATTTCCGGGAAATTCAATGATCGCAGCAGCCTCCGCAGCGAGGGCGCGTGCACGCGCCGACGCTTCTTGCGCCGGTCGGCTGACGGTAATCGCCTCGATGCGCCAGCTCGCATCAAAGAGCGTTGAACCGAGCAGCCAGCCCGCAAGCGTCGCCGCTCCTCCAACAGCAAGGACGACGACTTGCGGCGCCACGCCATGAGCCGCGCATTGGTCGAGCACTTCGCGAACCGCCAAAACATGGGCGAGCGCGGCGAGCGGGCAGGCGCCGCCGCGAGGAATAACATAAGGTCGTCCGCCAGCATCCCTGATTTCAGCGGCTGCGGTTTCAAGAACGATGTCTACTGACTCGCGGTTTAGATCACCCGTGAAACGGATTTCCGCGCCGAGCATTTTGGTCAGCCGAAAATTGCCTTCGGCGCTTCCCGGCGCCGCGCCCCAGTAGATGGCGAGGCAGTGCATGCCCGAGAGCGCCGCGATGGCCGCGCTGGCGCGCACATGATTGGAAAGTGGGCCGGCGCCGGTTATGAGCGTGTCCGCGCCTTTGGCCTTGGCGTCAGCGATGACGACATCGAGCGCGCGCGCCTTATTGCCGCCGAACGCCGCCGGAAAGAGGTCGTCGCGCTTGAACCACAATTGCGGGCCGCCGATCGCAGCCGAAAGTCGTTTGGCGCAAATGAGCGGCGTCGGCTGCGTCGCGAGCGAAAGACTCGGCAAGGCGCTCAGTCTCTCGCGCCAGCCTGTCATGACACGCCTCGCTTTGGATTCACTTTCAGCACGCGATCGACAAGTGCCTGGCACTGCTCAATCTGGGCGCGCGCGTCGAGCAGGCCGTCGATTTCTTCCTCGGTGAGGAAGCGACGGACTTCGCTGTCGTTTTTGATCGCCTGCGAAAGTGGGCACGCTTCGCTCTGCGCCGCGCGCGCGAGATCATGAATGATTCGATGCGCGCTTTGCTTGCCAATCCGCCGCGCGAGCGC
>JBPFDX010000066.1:0-35920 GCA_051061385.1 Methylocystis sp. | reverse complement strand
AAACAGCGGCCACACCGCGTTCTCGAAGATCAAGCGAAAGGGTCTTCTCCGACATGCCTGCCAGCAGCCTTCGCCAGCAAACAGTTTGAATCAGACCAACGCCGATTCAGGAAGCCCTCTCCATTCAATCAGACAAAAAACTGCGCTAACCGCTCTCCGAGCGGGAGAAGGCCGGTCCGCGGGACCGGGATGAGGGATTGCATATTAGCGCATAGCGTTACGGCGGCGTTACGCAAAGCCGAGCGGCGCCGCGACCCCTCACACGGTTGCCCCGCAACGCCCGCTCCCATCGGGAGAGAGCAAGGCGCTCGTCCTGTTAAGGCGCGCGCGACGGCTATGTCTTCAGCGCCTGCGCGAGCCGTGCGATCCCGATTTCGATCTCTTTTTCGGTGAGCGCGACGAAACCGAGCATCAGCAGCCTGTCTCCGCCGTTCATGTCATCGAAGCGCAGCGCGGAGCCGGTCGCCAGCGAACAGACGCCGACCCCCGCGGCGAGCGCCCGCTTTTCGACCTCGGCGGCGTCCGGAAAACCTTCCGGCAGCTTCCAGACGAGATGCATGCCGGCCTGATCGCCGTAGATCTCGCAGTCGCCGAAGTGGTTGCGCAGCGCGCCGAGCAGTGCGTCGCGCCGATCGCGATAGAGCTGACGGATGCGCCGCAAATGACGTCCGAATTCGCCGCTCGACATGAAATCCGCCATAGCCGCCTGTTCGAGCCAGCTCTGGCCATTGTTCATCAGCATTTTCATCCGCCGACCGGCTTCGGCGAGACGGCGCGGCAGCACGACATAGCCGAGGCGCAGGCCCGGACCCATGCATTTCGAGAAGGTGCCGAGATAGATGACGCGCTCGTTGCGATCCAGGCCCTTGAGCGCCGTCAGCGGCGAACCGACGAATCGGAAGTCGCTGTCGTAATCGTCTTCCATGATGTAGGCGTCATATTGCGTCGCCCAGGCAAGCAGCTCGAGCCGTCGCTGCAGGCTCATGGTCACGCCGATCGGATATTGATGCGATGGCGTGACATAGGCGACGGCGCCTTTCGTCTTCGGCAGCTGCGACACGTCAAGGCCGTCCTGATCGACCGGCACGGGATGCAGCTTCGCCCCAAGGCTTTCCAGCACGAAGGCCGCGCCCTGATAGCAGGGCGACTCGATGACGGCGGTCGAGCCCGGCGTGACGAGCAAACGGCCGACGAGATTGAAGCCGTCCTGGCAGCCGCCGACGATGATGATCTGATCCGGCTCGGCGACGATGCCCCGCGCCGGCGCAAGATGTTTGGCGACGGCGCGCCGCAGCTCCATCAATCCCGCGGCGTCGCTGTAGCTCGTGAGATTGGAGCCGACCGCTTTCAGGCGATTCTTGATGTGATGCGACCAGGCCTTGAGCGGAAAGGAACGCGCGTCGGGCCGGCCAACCCAGAAGTCGGCGGCGAGACGGCGGCGTTCCGGGTCGGCGAGACGATGGGTGCGCAACGTTCCGCACGGCGGCGGAACATCTTCCGCAGCGCCCTGCTCTTCCGCCTGCGGCGCGCGATGGTCGGCGGAAAGAAACGCCGTATCCGGCAGATCCGGCGCGACGAAAGTGCCTACATAAGGCTTCGTGCGGATATAGCCTTCGGCGATCAGCCGCTCGTAAGCCAGAACGGCCGTATTGCGCGAGACGCCGAGCTGGCTGCTCAGCTCGCGCGTGGTCGGCATGGGATCGTCTCCCTTCAGCTGGCCGTTGAGGATCATCGAGCGGATCTGGTCGAAGATCTGGTTCTGCAGAGTGGTCTTCTCCGAGTCCGCCAGAATGATCGAGAGTTGAACATGCCCGCTTTTCACAACGGGCGTGGTCCGATCCGTGGTCATAAAGGTCATCGCTGCAATCTCCCTGGGCGCAAGCTAATGCGCTTCCGGCCATGCCGCATAGGTCCACTGGAAATGTAAGCATTGGCGCCAAATTTCACAGGCTTTGCCGGCCAGCCCGGCAGCCAGAGCGAGAAAGGTTTTATGCTGGCGCCATGAGGTTCCTCGTCCCTGGCGCTTTTATTTGGACGCAGCTTGGGAAAAGCTCCAGTCGTCCGCTAGAGGCGCCAGAGCAAACGAGGGGAGCCAAAATGCCGTTTTCGAATTCGCGCATCGTGCCGGTGGCGTTTTGGGTCGGATTTCTCGCCCTGGGCCTCGCCACGAACGTCAACCACGAGCAAAAAGCGCGTGGAGTCGCTCACAGCAGCAAGCAGGAGATGAGCGTCGCCAGCGCCTCCAGCAAGCGACTGCCAATGCTGTTGAGCCAGGATCCGAATCAAGCCGTCGTTCGCGACTGAAGCCATCCTCCTCTAGCGCCGCGTAAGCGGCGTTTTTTTTTGCGCCGAAATCCTAGGTCTTGCGGAGAGGCACAAGGTAATTCAGCGCCGTGATCGACAGGAAGCCGCCGATCCACGCGCCTACCGCCGCAAACGCCACATATGCCCAGTTTGACGTGTAACTGATCACCGCGAAGGCGGAGAGCAGATACCAGACGCTGCTCCAGCTCGCGGCGGCCACGCGCCGGCGCTCCGACACGGCGGCGTTGAAGAATACGTAGACCGCGTCGGTAATCGCGGTCGAGGCGGCGACGCCAGCCCCGATCAACGGGTCAATGGCAGGCAGATCCATGGTCTCCTCCGCTTTCGCCAGATTTCGGCGAGCGCCTGCAGCGCGGCGATCAAACGAGAAGAAAACAAGATTGGCGGAGCGAAACGCCAATCTCTGTTTTAGCGCCCGACAAGCGGGCGAATATTCACCGGGTGACGCTCACTAGCGGCGCCAATACGGCCGCCCACTCCATTGACCGCCGCGCCGACATCCGCCCCAGGGTCCTCTGTGACCGTAAGGACCGCAGCCCCCGTAAACGAGATGAAGAGAACTCTGTGAATTGTCGGGCGCCTGGATCGGCATGGCGTCCGCCTCGGGGACGAAAGAGAACGCAAGGCTCGCGCTGAGCGCCGCTGCGCCCAGCAATTTTTTATAGGTCATAAGGAGCAGTCCTTCGAGCTAATCGCCAGCCGGTCAGTCGACCCTGGCGCGCCGGAGGCTATCGCCGATTGATCCGGAGAGCCACGGTCGGCGAGGAATGCGGTTAAGAATGCCCGAGGAGGACTCGGCCTTTCGCCGAGCGACCTGCTAGTCTCCATCCCTCTTTTCGCCGCCGCTCTTTACGGCGGGCTTTTTTGCGCACGCCCAGACGCACTTCTCTTCCGACTTACCCTGGCAGAACTGATCGTAAAGCGTGTAGTACCAGACGGAGTAAGGAATGGGTCCATCCGGAGGCGTCGGATCGCCCGGCGGAATCCGAAGAATCGGGAAACAGCTTTTAGGCGGCTTCTTGGACGCCTTTTGCTGATCCTTCGACTGGACCGCGCCGCTGGCGAAGGCGAGGCCGAGCAATGCGAGGACGACCAGACGCTTCCTCATGCGCGCGCCCCAGCAGCTGAAGACAAGCGGAAACTTTGAGATGGCGCATCCGCCGGGCGGGTCAAGCGATCCCCGCCGAGCCAGACCACGCTTAAGCCATGGGCGCGCCACGTCAGACTATGACTCAGGCCAGTTTTCACCGTCAGGACCGGCTCCTTCCGCACGGTCCTCTTCGGCGGCTCGCCTCAGCGACTCCGCCAGTGCAAGATGCAAAAGCAACATGGCCATCCGCTCGGGAAGCGGCTCGCGGGTGACCGCTGCAAACGAGAGCCGGAGCGCCATCCCCACTTCCCGCTGGACCACCAACGAGGCTTGATCATCTGCGATCCGATTTTTCGAATGCATGACCGACCTCCTGACCCCTAAACCAGCGAGCTTTTACGTAGTTCCCGCAATACATTGATTTTGCAAACATAATCTTGGCAGCTCCGTCACGCCGAGCGCCGGAACGTGCTGAACTGAAACTTCTGCGCAGCCTGCCAAGGCGTAACATGCTCATGCTGACGACTGTCGACGAGCGCGAAGTCGGCGCCGAGAATGGCGGCGAGCGTTTCGGCGCTGTGCCGCGCCACCGGGAGACCGCTGCATCTCTCGGGGCCGTCCGGCGCAAATGTGCCGATGATGACATAGCCGCCTGGCTTGAGCGCTCGTTCGACCCGGTCGAGATAAGCGCGCTGCTCGCTTTCAGTGGTCAGGAAGTGAAACGCGGCGCGATCATGCCAAATGTCATAGAGTTCTGCCGGCCGCCATTCCGTCGCATCGGCGACAATCCACTTCACTTTGTCGTCCCTGGGGCCGAGCCTAGCTCGCGCCGTATCGAGAGCCGCGGCCGACAGGTCCAGGACGGTAATGTCCTGGAAGCCCTTCGCGACAAGGCTGTCGACAAGCCGGGACGCGCCGCCGCCAACGTCTATGATGGCCGATGACGGTCGTGCGCCCACAAGCTGGAGCAGTTCGAGAGACTCCTTGGGAATTTCTTCGAACCAGCTGACTTCGGCCTCGCGCTTGGTCGTGTAAATGTTGTCCCAATGCGCCTGTCGCGAAGTCGTCATCGCCACCCCGCTGCGTCGGACGTATTCAACGGCATCGTCGCCGAACGCCCATGTTTAGGCTGTCAGGAAATCCCGGGGGCGCAGATCACGCAACCGGCAACGCTCGGAATCGCGTTTCAACCACCTTGCCTGAAGAAAGTAGCGTGCGCGGCGCTAAAGTCGGCGGCGAAAACCGAGCGGCGAGTGGCCGCTGCGCTTGCATAATGGTGGGCGCGACAGGGATTGAACCTGTGACCCCTACGATGTCAACGTAGTGCTCTCCCGCTGAGCTACGCGCCCCCAAGCCGGATCGGCCGGAGCGCCCGTCTATAATGGCGAACGAGACGGCGCGCAAGCGGGCTTTGGCTGCGACGTTCGCGCTCAGCCTTGAGCGCAAGCCTCGGAAAGGATTGAGATTTGGTAAAAGCCGCAGCTTGCGTGCGTAAAAGATTTGTGACGTTGCGCGATTTCAAGTCTTGCGGCGAGCCTGCTTTGTGGCAGACTTAACGCCGCTCCCGCTCGTCAAGCGGAGAGAAGTTAAGGAGGTTTCGCATGTCCTTGCAGGGTCATATCGTCGAACTCCAGCGCCGCCACGAAGCGCTTAAAAAGGAGATCGAGCAGGAACAGCTGCATCCCCAAGCGAACGAATTGAAGATCGCGGAACTTAAGCGCAAGAAATTGCAGATCAAGGACGAGCTCGCCAAACTGTCGATCAGCGAGACGCGACATTAGCGTTTCCGGCTGGCTCACTTTCTACTGCTTCACGCCATGGGCGGAGAGAGATCTCCGCCTTATTTTTTAGGCAGTCGCCGCGGCGCGCGATTTGCGAGACTTCATCCTTATGCCAGTCACCGAGCTTTACCGCGCCGAGACCCTGCACGAAGGTCTCGGCGAGCCGTTCTTCGATCGCGTCGAACCCGCGACCTTCCCTGAGCATCGGCTACGCTACCGCAACCAGCGCTGGGCCGCGCGGGTCGGGCTCGACGGTCTGAGCGACCCGGAGTGGATCGAGCATTTCGGGCGCTTCTCGCCATTGCCCGGCGGCTTCGCCCACCCTTTAGCGCTGCGTTATCACGGGCATCAGTTCCGCGTGTACAATGCCGATCTCGGCGACGGCCGCGGCTTCCTTTTCGCGCAATTGCGGGACGTCAAGGACGGCCGCCTGCTCGACTTGGGCACGAAAGGCAGCGGCCAGACGCCTTGGTCGCGACGCGGCGACGGGCGGCTGACGCTCAAGGGCGGGGTTCGCGAGATTCTGGCGACCGAAATGCTGGAGGCGCTCGGGGTCGACACCTCGAAGACCTTCAGCCTGATCGAGACCGGCGAGGCGCTTATGCGCGGCGACGAACCTTCGCCCACCCGCTCGAGCGTGCTGGTGCGGCTGTCGCATTCGCACATTCGCATCGGCACGTTTCAGCGCCTCGCCTTCCACAATGATTCCGCCGCGATCGACAGGCTGCTCGACCACGTCTGCAGCCATTACTTCCCCGCCATCGCCGATCTGCCGGCGCCGGACAGAGCGCTCGCCTTTCTCGAACAGGTGGTCGCGCGCGTCGCCGAACTCGGCGCGGGCTATATGGCGTCCGGCTTCGTGCACGGCGTGTTGAATTCCGACAATATCAACGTCACCGGCGAAAGCTTCGACTATGGTCCGTGGCGTTTCGCGCCGGTCTATGATCCGACCTTCACCGCCGCCTATTTCGACGAGATCGGTCTTTACGCCTTTGGCCGCCAGCCCGGCGCGCTCGGCTGGAATCTCTCCCGCCTTGCGGAATGCCTTATCCACCTCACCGGGCTGAAAGCCGCCGAGACGGTTCTCGCGACTTTCCCAGGCCGCATACAGCAGGAATTCCGGGCGGCGCTGCTCAATCGACTCGGGCTTGCTTCGGCGGGCGATGACGCCGACGCCGCGCTGGCCAAAGCCTTCGTCGATTTTCTGACAACGACGAAGGCTCCATTCGAACAGACCTTCTTCGATTGGCGCGGCGGCCTCGCCTCCAACGAGCGGGCCACGCGCAGCCCGTCTGCGAGCCATTATCAGGGGGAGGCTTTCGCGCCCTTGCGCGCCGCTCTGGCGCAGCATAAGCCGTCTGCGAATGCGCGCCTCCATCACCCCTATTTCCAGCGCGCCGCGCCCTGCACGATGCTGATCGACGAGGTCGAGGCGCTCTGGGCGGCGATCGCCGAACGCGACGACTGGGCGCCGCTCTACGCCAAAATCGACGCAATCGGGGAGATGCGGAACGCTTATGAATCCTGATGGAGCAATTCGCTTGAACGCCTCCCGGCCGAGGCGGGATAATTGCGCGCGCGCGCAACCGATTCCCGAGCGTTCAGTGGCGTTCGAGGACGATTTTTAATGAACGAAACGCCGAGCGAGATCGATAAGGGCGCCATCCGCGCGGAGGTTGAACGACTTCGGCTGGAGCACCACGATCTCGAGACCGCAATCGACGCGCTGCTCGCGGTCGGCGTCGCCGATCAGCTGCAGATTCAGCGGCTGAAGAAACGCAAGCTGCTGCTGCGCGACCGCATCGCCTATCTCGAAGACCAGCTCACCCCCGACATTATCGCGTAGCTGCTGGGCCTCGCGCGCCGCCGCTCGACGAGCGCAGGTCAGGATCGAGCCGGCAGGAAGCCGAGCGCGCGCAGCAGCAGCGGCATCGTCAGGCCCTGAACCACGATCGAGAAGCCAACCACGGCGAAAGTGACGGCGAGGATCTCGTCGCGTTGCGGCAGATCGCCTGGCAATGACAGCGCCAGAGCCAGCGCAAGGGCGCCGCGCAGACCGCCCCACCAGAGAACATGCTGCTCGCGAAACGAGATCTTCCATCGCGAAGCGAGGAACAACGAACTCAGCGGATAAACGACGATGGCGCGCGCGCAAAGAACCGTGGCGATCGCCACCGCCAACGCCGTCGCCCCTACGGCGCCGAAAGGAGTCCACGCCACATCCGCGCCGATCAGCAGAAACACCATGGAATTGGCCACGAAGGCCGCGAAATCCCAGAAGGACAGAACGAATTCACGCCCCTTGAGGCTGATGTAGCCGCCTTCCTGTTCGCTCAGGAGCCCGAGATTGCCCATGACGAGGCCGGCCGTCACCGTCGCCAGAACGCCGGAGACATGGAGATGTTCGGCGATCAGAAATGAGCCGAACGCCGCGATGGTCGTCAGCGTCGCTTCGATCAGATGTTCGGAGGTGCGCAGCGACGCAAGGATGGCCGCCCCGCCGAACAAGGCCCCGACGGCCACGCCGCCAAATACGACTTTCACGAGAGTTACGGCGGTCTCCACGCCGCTCTGGTTGGCGCCGCCGCTCTGCACGAAGGCGAGCGCCATGACGAAGAGCACCGCCGCAGCGCCGTCGTTGAGCAGGCTCTCGCTCTCGACCAGCAGCCGCATCCGGCCTTTGATCCTGTTGTCCTTGAACATCGCGATGATCGCGACCGGATCCGTCGCGGCAATCAGCGCGCCAAAAAGCATCGCGGAGTATGGAGGCCAGTCGAGCAGCGTCGTCATGGCCACCGCGACGACCGCCGCAGAAATGACCGTTCCGATTCCTGCGAGCGCGAGCAATGGCAGCGAATCGCGCACCAGTTCGCGCCAGGAAAGAGTCAGCGCCGCCTCAAACAGGAGCGGCGGCAGGATCAAATCGAAAATAAGATCATGGGTGAGATGCGGCGCGAAGTCTGCGCCCGACAGGGCGACGGCGGCGCCGACAATGACCAGTCCGACGGTGTAAGGCAGTCGGATTTGACGCGCGGCGATCGCGACGATCATCGCAACGGCCAGCACGGCGACCGCTTGCCTCAGACTTACTTCCATAATGTGTCCACACCGATAAAGAGAATCCCGTGGCGACGTTAGCGCGGGCGCCGCCCGCGCGCGAAGCGAAATCGGCCTGCAATCGCCACGGATCGCGCGCTTGCCTATCGGGAAGCCATCGTCTATGCCGCATGGCTTCCCTTCGTGAAGGAAGCAAGAGTGGGGAAGTCCAAACCGCCCGTCGCCGTCATCATGGGGTCGCAACCCGACTGGGCGACGATGCGCCATGCGGTCGAAACGCTCGCGGCGCTCGACGTCGCCTGCGAGGCGAGAATCGTCTCGGCCCACCGCACGCCCGATCGACTCGTGGCCTTCGCCAAATCGGCCGAATCCGAGGGCTTCCAGGTCATCATCGCCGGCGCCGGCGGCGCCGCCCATCTGCCCGGAATGACCGCATCCATGACGCCGCTGCCGGTTCTCGGCGTGCCGATCGAATCGGAAGCGCTCAAGGGCCTCGATTCGCTGCTGTCGATCGTGCAGATGCCGGGCGGCATTCCCGTCGGTACGCTGGCTATCGGCAAGCCCGGCGCCATCAACGCGGCGCTGCTCGCCGCGGCGATTCTCGCGCGCGCCGATCAGGGCCTCGCGGCGCGACTCGCCGCCTATCGGGCGCGACAGACGGACAGTGTGGCGATGACGCCGCGCGACGGCGCGTGATGCTCGCGCCCGGCGCGACGATCGGCATCCTTGGCGGCGGCCAGCTGGCGCGCATGCTGGCGATGGCGGGCGCGCGCCTCGGTTTGAAGGCCCATGTCTTCTCGCCTGTTCCCGACGATCCGGCTTTCGATGTCTGCGCGGCGCGCACGCAAGCCGACTTCCACGACGAGGCCGCTCTCGCCGCCTTCGCGGAATCCGTCGACGTCGTCACCTATGAATTCGAAAACGTCCCCGCCCGCACGGCGCAAGTGCTTGCCGCGCATCGGCCGGTACGGCCCAATCCGAAGGCGCTGGCGCTCACGCAGGACCGGCTCGTCGAGAAACAGTTCGTGCAGAGCCTCGGAATCGCCACGGCCGATTTCGTGCCGGTCGACAACGCGGGCGCGCTCGCCCGCGCGGTCGCGCGGCTCGGCCGCAATTCGATCCTCAAGACGCGGCGCCTCGGCTACGACGGCAAGGGCCAGACGCAGTTGCGCGACGGCGGCGACCTCGCCGTCGCGTTTCGCACGCTCGGCGGCGCGCCATGCATACTGGAAAGCGTCGTCCCCTTTGAGAAAGAAGTGTCGGTCGTCGCGGCGCGCGGCCTGGACGGCGAATTTCGCGCCTATGACGTATGCGAAAATCTCCACGAACATCACATTCTGGCGACGACCCTGGCGCCCGCGGAGATCGCCGACGAAACCGCGGCGAACGCGATCGACATCGCCGGACGCATCGCTGCGGCGGCCGATTATGTCGGCGTGATCGCGGTCGAAATGTTCGTCGTGCGCAACGGCGAACGCGAAGCGCTGATCGTCAATGAAATTGCGCCGCGGGTGCACAACTCCGGACACTGGACGCTCGACGGCGCGCTGACCTCGCAGTTTGAGCAGCATATGCGCGCGGTCGCCGGATGGCCGCTCGGCGCCACACGCCGTCATGGCCGCGTCGAGATGCGCAATCTGATTGGCTATGATGTCGACGCATGGCCGGAGCTGGCGCGCGAAGACGGCGCTTGTCTGCATCTTTACGGAAAGAAAGAGACGCGCGTCGGCCGAAAGATGGGCCATGTGACGCGCGTGCTCAAAGATTAGACGAGCCAGTCGCGCGCGCTCTGGAGAATGGTTGCGACGCCCTCGTGTTTGATTTTTCTTTGCGCGGTGATCGCATAGAACCGCTCGCTGACGCCGTCCAGCGTCGCGATATATTCGACGCCATATTGCTGCTCGACCTGCGCGCGAACGGCGGTCGGCGCCATGAAGACGCCGGCGCCCGCCGTGCCGAATGTCTTCAGCAGGGCGCTATCCTCAACTTCCGCGACGATTTTCGGAAAGAGACTATTGGCGTCCAGCCATTGATCGAGCGATCGGCGCAACGCGGTGTTCGTCGTCGGCAGCAAGAGTGGGGCGCCGTCCAGGCACCGCGGGAAATTCTTCTGGTAGCGTTGCCGCAGCTCCGGGATTGCAAATGCCGCAACGCCGCATTCGCCAATCGGATGATTGTAGATGCGGGCGTCCGAACTGCCTGTCGCGGGCCAGTCTGAGAGCACGAGATCGACTCCATGCACTGGCAGTTCGGCCAGCAGTCGCTCGGTCTTGTCCTCGTGGCAGACAACTTGGTTATGGGCGGAGAGAGCGGGTTCGAGCAGTCGATAGACGACGAGTTTCGGCAGCGCGTTTGAAACGCCGACGCTCAGCCTGACGCTAACCGCCGCCGCCCGATTCCTCAATGCGCTGCCCAGCTCACGCCCCAGCGAGAATATTTCGTCCGCGTAGTTGAACACCGTGCGCCCGGTTTCGGTCATGACGAGCTTGCGACCCTCCTTGCGGAAGAGCTGCGCGCCGATTGCGGACTCGAATACTGCAATCTGACCGCTGACCGTCGGCTGCGCCAACCCGAGCTTTTCGCTCGCGCGGGTGACGCTTCCTTCCCGAGCGACGTTCCAGAAATAGAAGAGGTGCTGGTAGTTGAGGCGTTCCATGCCGCTTCATAGCTTTTACCGATGTAACTAATTTACATATCCTTATTTTCAATCGAACGCCACTGGTCCATTTTTAAGACGTCAGCGTCGCAGGGGCGCGTTTGTGAACAGGAGGACAGGCCATGGCGCATCGTTCCGCACTTGCCGTTCTTGCTTTGGCGGGCGCTCTCGCTTCGCCGGGAAACGCGATCGGGCGCGAATTTATGGATGGCGCCGGGGGACACTGCCTGCTGTGCGACTATTTGTTCGGGTCGCGAAACAGCGATGGCGATGCCAGTTGCCAGCAGCGTGCGACCGACGACAGCCGCGCATCCGATCGCGAGAATGAAAGAACGGGGCGCGCGAACTGACCCCTCGCTGCTCGAGGGGTTCGAACGTGTCGCATGTCGCCGAGCGCGACCTCACCGAAAAAATCGCAGGACGTCCAGGAGCGATAGGAGCTCAAAAATGCAGCGGTTGATCGAAGGCCTACACCAATTTCAGTCACAGGTGTTCGGCAGCCAGCGCGAACTGTTCGAACGCCTCGCCAAAGGCCAGGCGCCGGAGACGCTGTTCATCACCTGCGCGGATTCGCGCATCGACCCGTGCCTGCTCACCCAGTCGGCGCCAGGCGATCTATTCATCCTGCGCAACGCCGGCAATCTCGTCCCGCCCTACGGCGCCGTGCGCGGCGGCGAAGCGGCGACAATCGAATTCGCGATCGCGGGCCTTGGCGTGAAGGACATCATCGTCTGCGGCCATTCGCACTGTGGCGCGATGAAAGGCCTGCTCGATCCGCCGCCGGCCACGGCCTTTCCCGCGCTGAGCGACTGGCTGTCGCACGCGGAAACGACCCGGCGCATCATGCAGGACAAATACGCCGACCGCACCGGCGCCGAACAGCTCAACGTCGCCATTCAGGAGAATGTGCTCGCGCAGCTTGAAAATCTGCGCACCCATCCTGTCGTCGCCTCGGCGCTCGCTCAGGACAAACTGCGGCTGCACGGCTGGGTCTACAAGATCGAAACGGGCGACGTGTTTGTTTACGACCCGGCGACGCGTCAGTTCGTGCTGGCGCCGACGCCGTCGGACATGCCTGCGCGCGAAGAGAGAGAGCGCGTCAGCGTCGAGGTTTGACGTCGCGAGCGCTTTGCAGAACCAACAGAACCAAAGGGGATGCTGAATGTCGATAGAGTTGGATAGGGCGCCCTCACGCCTCACGACGATCAAAGCCGACATCTTTGCTTCGATCGTCGTGCTGCTCGTCGCTCTGCCGCTGTCGATGGGTCTCGCGCTCGTCGCCGGCTATCCCTTCGAGAACGCCGCCGCGGTCGGCCTGATCAGCGGCGTCATCGGCGGCGTCGTTGTCGGCCTGCTGTCGGGCTGTCCCCTGCAAGTCAGCGGCGCCGCGAACGGCGCCGCCGTCATGGCCGCGGTTTTCATCAAGGATCTCGGCTTTGAAGTCTTCGGACTCATCGTGATGATGTCGGGCTTCATTCAGATCGCGGCCGGCGTCCTGCGCTTCGGTCCGGTGTTCCGAGCCGTCTCGCCAGCGCTGATTCAGGGCATGCTCGCCGGCATCGGTCTGCTGATTTTCGCGTCGCAGTTTCATGTGATGGTCGACGACACGCCGCCCGGCACCGGCCAGGAATTCGGCGGCGTCATCAATCTCTGGTCGCTGCCCGTCGCGGTCTGGAAGGGCGTCACCATGCAGGCGCATGAGCCTGCGGCCCTTATCGGATTGCTGACGATCGCCGCCATCCTCTCATGGCGTCGTTTTGCGCCGGGATGGTTGTCCTTTATTCCCGCCCCGCTGGTCGGCGTCGGTTTGGCGACCGCTGTCGCGGCATTCTTTGCTTTCGACATCAAATATGTGCCCGCGCCCGACGATCTTCTCGCGGCGGTGAGTTTGCCCACCGCGCATACGCTGGGCCGTATTGGCGAAGGCGCGCTGTGGGCGGCCGCGTTGTCGCTCGCCTTCGTTTCAGGCGCGGAGTCGCTTCTGACGGCGACCGCCGTCGACGCGATGCAACGCCGCACCCCCCGGACGCGCTATAACAAGGAACTCATCGCGCAGGGCGTCGGCAATTTTCTCTGCGGCGCGCTCGGCGTGCTGCCGGTCTCGGGCGTGATAGTGCGCAGCTCCGCCAATGTCACGGCAGGCGGGCGGACGAGACTCGCCACGATACTGCACGGCGTGTGGATCCTGCTGTTCATCACGCTCGCGCCCGACGTTCTGCGCATCATCCCCGTCGCGAGCCTCGCCGCAGTCCTCGTCTATGCGGGACTCAATCTCATCAATCTGAGCTTTGCACGCTTTCTGTGGGGTCAGGACCGCATCGAAACCGGCATTTACGCGGCGACCATGGCGACCGTGGTGGCGACCGACGTGTTGACCGGCATTGCCGTTGGCGTCGCTCTCGCGGTCGCCCGCCTGCTCTACACCTTCTCGCATCTCAACATCCGCTCCGAGCGGGTCAACGGCATGACGGTGCTCCACCTTGAAGGCGCAGCGACCTTTATCCGCTTGCCGCAACTCGCGGCCGCCTTCGAAGCGTTGCCGCCCGGGGCGCGGGTGCACGTGCATCTCAACGAGCTGAGCTATATCGATCATGCTTCCCTCGATCTGCTGGCGAGTTGGGATGAGCAACTTCGGAACGACGGGGGCGAACTCGTGCTGGACTGGGACGCTCTCCACGGCCTGTTCCGCGAGCGCGCGCGCCCGACGCCCGCCACAGCCGTGGCGGCCTGACCTGGCGCAAAAAGCCCGACCTGTGGCGTTTGACTGAACTGAGGAGAGTCGCTTCACTGGCTGGCGCATAACGGAGACGGCGGTGTCAGCTACAGCGACTCTCGGGCGGGCCAAGCGCCTTATGATCGGCGGCGCGTCGGTTGCCGGGATTCTCGCGACAGCCTCCCCTGCGGCGGCTGTCGATGAGGATTTCAGGATATGGGAGAACGTCACGACCATCGCCAAGCTCGGATCAATAGATCCGAGTCTCGAGCAGTGGCGGCTATGGCTGGAAAGCCAGGGACGCTTTCGCAACGACGGCGCGATCGCCGATCAAGCGCTCGGTCGCGCCGGCGTCGGCTACGCGCTGTCGGATAACGCCAGCGTCTGGCTTGGCTATGCTCATATCGCCACGTTTCCGCAGGACGCCAGGACTCAGCATGAGAATCGGATCTGGCAGCAGGTTCTGCTGACCGACAAAGCGACGTTCGGCAACCTGACGAGTCGCACAAGACTCGAGCAGCGCTTCATTCAGAATGTGAATCGCGTCGAATGGCGCCTGCGCCAATTCGTGCGCTTTTCTCATCCGCTTTGGGAAAATTCGCCCTTGAGCATCGTGCTCTGGGATGAAGTGTTCGTGCGGCTGAATTCGACGACGCCGTCAGCGCGCTTCGGCTTCGATCAGAACCGCGGCTTCGCCGGGCTCGGCTATGCGTTCAGCGAGAAGGCGCGCGTGGAGATCGGCTACATGAATCAGCTGATCCAGTCACGCGTCGTCTCGCGGCGCGAGCAGAAGTTCGATCACCGGATCAATCACATCCTGTCGGTGAGCATGTTTCTCAACCTGTAGCCCAACGAAGCAGCGGGCCGCTCAGGCGAACTCCATGATCACCGCGTCGACCGCCAGGCTGTCGCCGGGCTTGGCCAGGATCTTCTTCACGGTGACGTCGCGCTCGGCGCGCAGAACGTTCTCCATCTTCATGGCTTCCACCATGCACAAGGCCTCTCCGGCCTTCACGTCCTGACCTTCCGACACGTCGACGGTCTTCACGAGGCCAGGCATCGGACACAACAGGTGCTTGGAGGCGCCGGCGTCCTTTTTCTTCGGCATGAACGCCACGAGTTCGGCCTCGCGCTGGGTGTAGACCCGCGCGGTGGCGTCGACGCCCTGATGAGAAAGCGCATAGCCGTTGAGAATGGGCCGCGCCTGCACATAGATGGTGCGCCCGTCGACGTCGCCTTCGAGCACGAGCTCGCCCGGACGCCATTGGGTCGAAACGCGATGCGCGTGCTGATCCCCCTCAGCAAAGCGCACGATCAGCGATTCGCCCTGCGATTCGACAGTCACGTCGAATCTCTGGTCGCCGAGCATGCACACGCGTTCGCGCTCGAACTCCACCGGCTTTCCGCCGCGCAGCTGCCCCGAGATCTTGCGTTTGCGCTCATTGCCGATGTGGTCCATCAGCGTTGCGATCGCTGCGAGCGTGTGCGCCACATCGCCCTGAGGCTCGGGCGAAGAGAACCCTTCTGGATATTCTTCGCTGATAAAGCCCGTCGAAAGATTGCCCGAGCGCCAGCGCGGACTCTGCATGAGCGACGACAGGAACGGAATGTTGTGGCGGATGCCGTCGATCACGAAGCGGTCAAGCGCGTCGGCTTGCGCCACGATCGCCCGCAAGCGATCCGGCGCATGCGTCACGAGCTTCGCGATCATCGGATCGTAATGGATCGAGATCTCGCGGCCTTCCGTGACGCCGGTGTCATTGCGCACCGTAACGCCGCTTTCGCGCTTCTCTTCGGGCGGCCGATATTTGACCAGACGTCCGACCGACGGCAGGAAGTTGCGCGTCGGATCTTCCGCATAGATGCGGCTCTCGACCGCCCAGCCGTTGATCTTGACGTTTTCCTGCTTCAGTTGCAGAGGCTCGCCTGCGGCGACGCGGATCATCTGCTCGACAAGATCGATGCCGGTGATCAGCTCCGTCACCGGATGCTCGACCTGCAGGCGGGTGTTCATTTCGAGGAAGTAGAAGCTCTTGTCCTGGCCGGCGACGAATTCGACGGTGCCCGCCGAATCGTAGTCCACGGCCTTGGCGAGCGCGACCGCCTGGGCGCCCATTTCGCGACGGGTCTTTTCGTCGAGCAGCGGCGAGGGCGCTTCTTCGATGACCTTCTGATTGCGGCGTTGAATGGAGCACTCGCGCTCGTTCAGATGGATCACATTGCCGTGCTTGTCGCCGAGCACCTGAATTTCGATGTGGCGCGGATTGACGATGAATTTCTCGACGAAGACGCGATCGTCGCCGAAGGACGACGCGGCCTCCGAACGGGCGCGCGTAAAGCCTTCGATCACCTCGGCGTCGGAAAAGGCGATGCGCATGCCCTTGCCTCCGCCGCCGGGCGACGCTTTGAGCATCACCGGATAGCCGATGTCCCTGGCGATCCGGACCGCCTCTTCGGCGTTTTCGATGACGCCGAGATAGCCCGGCACGACGCTGACCTTGGCGGCGGAGGCGAATTTCTTCGACTCGATCTTGTCGCCCATGGCCTCGATCGCGCGCACATTGGGGCCGATGAAGACGATATTGGCCTCGGCGAGCGCAGTGGCGAAGGCGGCGCGCTCGGAAAGAAAGCCGTAGCCCGGATGGACGGCTTCGGCGCCGGTTTCCTTGCAGGCGGCGACGATCTTGTCGATCAGGAGGTAAGATTGGGCGGCGGGCGGCGGTCCGAGATGGACGGCCTCATCGGCCATTTCGACATGCAGCGCGTCGGCGTCGGCGTCGGAATAGACGGCCACCGTCGCAAGTCCCATACGCTTCGCCGTCTTGATGATGCGACAAGCGATTTCGCCGCGATTGGCGATCAGAATTTTACGAAACATGCGCCCGCTGCCCCAATCTCTCAACCATTTTGGCGCGGGCGCTCAGAACAACGCGGCCCGCGCCAGCATCCCGCATTCAGCGCTTGGCGTCGCCCTCTTCGTCGGGCCGCCTCTCCTGAACGGCGTCGACAATTCCAAAGGCCCGCGCTTCTTCCGCCGACATGAAATGATCGCGGTCGAGCGTACGCTCGATCGTTTCATAATCCTTGCCCGTATGGCGGACATAGATGTCGTTGAGGCGCTTTTTCACTTTCAGAATGTCTTCAGCGTGGCGCTGAATGTCCGACGCCTGCCCCTGGAAGCCGCCGGACGGCTGATGCAGCATGACGCGCGCGTTGGGCAGCGCATAGCGCAGACCATCTGCGCCGGCGGCAAGCAGAAGCGAGCCCATCGACGCCGCCTGTCCGACGCACAGCGTCGACACTTGCGGCTTGATGAACTGCATCGTGTCGTAGATGGCGAGGCCGGACGTCACCACGCCGCCCGGCGAATTGATGTAGAGCGAGATCTCCTTTTTCGGGTTCTCGGACTCTAGAAACAGCAGCTGCGCGATGATCACGGACGCCATGTGATCTTCGATCGGGCCGGTGACGAAGATGATGCGTTCGCGCAAAAGACGGGAATAGATGTCGAAGCCGCGCTCTCCGCGGGAGGTGTTCTCGATCACCTGCGGAATGAGATATTGGCCGTAGTTCTCGATCGGATCGCGCATCGCGTATCGCCTCTGTGATCCGGCGGAGGCTGATGCGCCCGCGCCGGGAATTCGTTGACCCGTCATATATCCGCGCCCGCGCCCGACGCAAAGATGCGATTGCAGGCGGCCGCGGTCGGGCGGCGCGCCGACGCACGGGCCCGCGATCCCGCAGGATGTCCTCGCGGCGCGTCTCCGCTGCGAGGAGCAGCCGGACGGCCGACTATTCCTCGTCTTCTTTGAAGAGTTCGTCGCGGGAGACGGTCTTGTCGGTGATCTTGATCAGCTTGGCGAGGTGATCGACGACACGCTCCTCGTAGATCGGGGCGCGGAGCTGGGCGAGAGCCTGTTCATTGTTGCGGTAATAATCCCAGACGGCCTTCTCCTGGCCAGGGAACATGCGGGCTCGCTCGACCAGGGCGTCGGTCAGATCCTTCTCGTCGACCTTCACGTCGGCGCTCTTTCCGATCTCGGCCAGAACCAGCCCAAGCCGCACGCGACGTTCGGCGATTCTGCGGAACTCGGCCTTGGTCTCTTCCTCTGACTTGCCTTCTTCTGCGACAGACCTGCCCGCGCGTTGGCTTTCCTGCTCGTGCTGTCCCCAGATATTGGCGAATTCCTGCTCTACGAGGCTCTCGGGCAGCTCAAAAGAATAGCGGCCGTCGAGCGCGTCGAGGAGCGCGCGCTTCATTTTCTCGCGCGACGCCTTATCGAAGTCGGCTTCGAGATTGCCGCGAACCGCGGCTTTCATCGCCTCGAGCGACTCGAAGCCGTATTTCTTGGCGAGCTCCTCGTCGAGCCCCAGAGTCTTGGGCGCGGAAACCGACTTAACCGTCACATCGAATTCGGCGTCCTTCCCCGCGAGCTGCTTGGCGGCGTAGTCCTCGGGAAAGCGGACCTTGACGACCCGCTGCTCGCCGGCGGCGGCGCCTTCCAGTTGCTCCTCGAAACCGGGAATGAAAGTTCCCGCGCCCAGCACGAGATCGACATCCCCACCCGTGCCGCCTTCGAAGGGCTCCCCGTCGAGCTTGCCGGTGAAATCGATCGTCAGCTTGTCGCCCTTGTCCGCCTTGGCGCCTTCCGCCTTTTCCTCGAACTCCTGGGCGCGCTCGGCAAGCGACTGCAGCGCCTTCTCGATGTCGTCCTCCGCCACTTCCGCGACGAGGCGCTCCAGCGAGATGTCGTCGAACCCGCCGATGTCGAACTTCGGCAGCGTCTCGAAGGTGACGACGTAAGCGAAATCGCCCTCGGCGAGCAGCGCGCGCTCGACTTCCTCTTGTCCGCCGGGAAAGTCGATCTTCGGCTCCAGCGCGATGCGCAGCTCATTGTCTTCGACGATCTTGCGATTGGCGTCGTTCACCGCCTCCTGCAACCCGTCGCTCATGATGCTCTTTCCGTAGAGTTTCTTGAGATGGCCGATCGGCGCCTTGCCCGGGCGGAACCCCTTGATCTGGCTCTTCGCCTGAAGCTCGGTCAGTTGCGCGGCGAGCTTGGCGGCGAGTTCGCCGGCCGGCAGGACAACCTTGTATTCGTGCTTCAAACCCTGCGAGGAGGTCTGCGTTACTTCCATCTCGTTAGCCTTCTCAATAACTGCGGCGTCGCCGGCGCGCGACGACGATTATTCGACTGCCACGGTAGGCGGCGCTGGTGCGGGCGGAGGGAGTCGAACCCCCACGACTTTCGTCACCGGAACCTAAATCCGGCGCGTCTACCAGTTCCGCCACGCCCGCGATCGGCGGAAAGGCCGCCTTAATTCCCTGCCCGCCAACCGGGATCGCTTGAGACGAACTCGAGTTCGACTTCCTCTCAAACGATCCTGATCCCCCGAAGGGGCGCAGTCCCTGCGCGCAGGGCGCGCCGAGGCGCCCCCAAGCGCGAACGCGATTCGCCGGGCGTCGCTCTATAGCATGGACGCGGCGGGATGCCAGCCGGCGCCGGCTATTGAGGAGCGACGCGGTGATCGGCTCCTTCGAGGCCGCGGATCAGCGTGATCACCTTCTCGTGGCCCTGCGGGTCGCGCCATTTGGCGTTGCAGAGCTGTGGACCGCAGACGACTTCCGGAAATTTATATAGGGGCCTGCCCCGGGCAGTTTTTAGCCCGTAGCCGACATTCGGCTTCCACCCGCTGGCGATGAGCGATTGGCGGTAATCGGAATAGCCTTGCCCCGCCTGCCCCAAAGCGGTCAGCGGCAGAAAGCAGCCGGCGCTGCATAAGCCCAAAATGGCGGCGACCCTGTTCATCCGCGCGGTCATGTCTCGAGCCTCCCTCTGTTCGGGCGGTTCTAACGCTCCCTTGACGCCTGGTGAAGAGCGGCCCTCGGTCATTGCTCAACCTCGCGCGCTGGGCCATAGCTAGGGGCGATGTCCAAACCCCTCTCCCGCCGCGCGGTTCTTTCGGGCGTCGCGGCCAGCCTGACGGCGCTTCCGGCGATGGCGCAGGCGCCCACGGGTCTCCGCGTCATTGAGGCGCGACCAGGGGCGGCGCGGCTTACGAGCGCAGCCGACACAGCCATTCTGGGTTTCGAAGGCGTAACGCCGGGGCCGGTCCTGCGATATCGCCAGGGCGACGAACTGGCGGTGCGTTTCCTCAACAAGCTTGATCGGCCTGCGACCATTCACTGGCATGGTTTGCGCGGCGACAATGCGATGGAGGGCGTGGCGCCGCTAACGCAAGTGGCGGTCGCGCCGGGCGCGTCCTTCGACTACCGCCGCAAGCTCACCGATCCGGGCCTCTTCTGCTATCGGCCGAGCGTTTTCGGCGCGACTCCGGAACTTGTCGGGCGCGGCGTCAAAGGGCTGCTCCTCGTCGACGAGCCAGCGCCGCTGCCCGCGGACTCCGATCTGCTTCTCGTTCTCGACGACTGGCTGCTCGATGACGCGGGCCAGGTCGCCGGCCGCTTCGACGACCCGGCCGCCGCGCGCGGCGTCGGCCGGCTGGGTCCGCTGCTCTGCGTCAACGGCGAGGCGGCGCCCGCGAGGCAGAACCTGCCGCCCGGCGCACGGGTGCGGCTGCGGCTGGCCAATCTCAGCAATGCGCGCATCATGGTCCTCTCCCTGGCGGGCGCGCAACCTTTCGTCATCGCCATCGATGGCCAGCCGTGCGAAGCCTTCGAGCCCATCAAACGCAGCATTCCGGTCGCGCCGGGCGCGCGCTTCGAGCTGATGTTCGATATGCCTGAGACCGAAGGCGCGAAGGCCAGTCTGATCTTGCGCGGGCCGAACGAGGATCGCGAGCTTTTCGTGGCGGAAGCCAGCGGCGCAACAGGCGCAAGGGCCTCGCAACATGCGCCGATCGCGGCGCTTCCAAAAAATCCCGACCTTCCTGCTGAGATCAAGCTCGCCGCCGCCAAAAAGGTTGATCTCGTGATCGAACCGCGCAAGAGCGCATCAGGGCCCGCGTGGATGATCAACGGCTCACTGACCAAGGGCTATGAAGGCCCGCCGCTGTTTCGAGTGGCTCGGGGAACGCCGGTTACGCTGGGATTTGTCAACAAGTCGGCGGCAGCGCTCGCCATGCATGTTCACGGACAATGCATGCGCCTGCTGCATGACCTCGACGACGGGTGGGAGCCCTATTGGCGAAACGGCGTCATCATCCCCCCGGGGAAGACCAAGCACGCCGCCTTCGTCGCTGAATCTCCTGGAAAATGGGCGATCCACGATGATATTCTGGAACATGAAGCGAGCGGCCTAGCGACTTGGTTCGAAGTGACCTAGGGCAAGCGTCGCTCAGGCCAAATAGCTTAGTCCAATAGATGAGGTGTTGCACCGTTTGTTCAGTTTTATCTCTGAATCTCTATAACCAAAAAGCCTGGAGAGCGAGTTGACAGCATTGCCAAATGCTAAATCGAACTCACTTAAAGCTTTTGGCGGGCCGACCCGCCGGCTCCGCGGCGCCCTGCGGCGGGAACTGGCCGGTCCGTTGTGTTGCGTGATCGAGGGGGGAGGACTTGGCCCTGAAATATTGCCGATGATTGGACCCGCAAAGGTCCGCCGACCTATTCCGGAGGACTTTCCAGATTGGAGGTTTGATAATATCGAAGTCGAGTATGATGCCCCGACAGAATCCGTTTGGATGATATATCGGGCGGAGGCGCCTGTCTGCTACACGCCACATACCCTGACCGAAATGAGCCGCTTCAGCCAAGCGCTTCAAGCGCTGTTCGCGGCCGGCCTGACAGCACGCAACCCCATTCGTTACCTAGTGATCGCTTCGAATAAGCGAGGAGTCTTCAATTTGGGCGGCGATCTCAGTGTATTCTCCGCTGCGATACGCGCCCGTAACATAGATCTACTGCGTCGCTACGCACATACTTGTATCGATTTGATAGATACTCTGGTTAGAGGGCTCGATTTACCTATTGTTACGGTTTCCGCAGTGCACGGCCAGTGTCTGGGAGGAGCCTTTGAAGCGGCGCTTGCGACAGATTTCATCATTGCAGAGGAGAATGCGCGTTTCGCAATGCCGGAAATTGCGTTCAACACATTTCCTGGAATGGGCGCCGTCTCGCTATTAACAAGAAAACTTGGCGCTGCGCTCGCGCAAAAAATCATTTCGGAAGGCCGAGTCTATACCGGCCGCGAGATGTATGATCTCGAAGCGGTCGATATTCTCGCGTCCGAAGGCGACATCAAATCGGCGACGCTTGCCTGGATGCTCAAAGGCGGCAAAGCGGCCTGGGTTCGCCGTAGGACATTGGCCGAGGTGCGCCGTCGTGCAGCGCCCGTAACTCGTGAAGAGCTCATGCGCATTACCGATCTATGGGCTGAATGCTCTACTCGCATCAGCGAGGCCGACCTGCGTCACATGGAGCGGTTGGTCCGCGCACAAAGCCGTCTCCTCGGCTCAATCAACCCTGCAAAGCAAGATGACTGCGCTCGTCCGGCATCATCGGAGGGATGAAATGGAAGCCGCCTCGCAGCTTGCCGAAGTTTCGGGCGATAAAACAGCCGAAAAGCCGTCCAAAAAAGCCGAGGTGAAGACTGACAGCGAGATCTATCAGGATCTCGTCGAAACTCTGTTCGCGACCAAGGGATCCTTCCTTGCCGGCATAGCCGCTGGCATGCTCGCACCAACAATCGCCTGGCTGTCGACATGGCAGCCGGTATACCTGCAACTCATTATCTTAATGAGCTGCATGGCCGCCTACCGACTTTCTGTGCTGCTGGCGTATACGAGGCAACCGCCGGCGCAGCGCCGCAAGGATGCGCGCCGCTGGGAGTTGCGATACGCGATAGGCGCCGTCGGTTTCATGACCGCCGTCGGAATCACCGCCGCTATACTTTTCGTAGAACACCATGACGAAATGCTCGCCTATTATGGAGTGATTCTGATGACCGGTTGTGCGGGGGCGTTAGCTAGCCGCAATTCCGGCAGGCCAATGATCGTCTTCGGGCAAGTCATCGGGGCGTGCGCGCCTCTCGCCATCGCCTGTCTTTTTTACTACAGCTTTTGGTATTGGGGACTGACGCTCATTCTGATCATCGGAATGATCTCCGTAAAATCCACGACAACATTTCTGCACGGCAATCTCGAGACCGCGCTCCGCAACGGCTATGAAGCAGTACGGCAACGAACGCTCTTCAGTCTCGCGCTGAACTCGATGACGCACGGCCTGTGCATGGGCGACGCAGATCTGTCCGTCACCGTCGTGAATCGGCGCGTCTTCGATTTTTTCGGCATTGTCGCGGCGACGACGCCGATCCGGCTCGAAGCGCTTGCACATGCGATCGGCAAGAGCGTCGGCCTGTCGGCGCAGGAAATCACAATCTTCATCGAGCGTTGGAAACGGCATGTGACGATGCCGCATGCGAACATCTTCACGCATAAGCTCGGCGAGCGCTTCTTCGAATTTCACTGCGAACGCGCCGAAGCGGGATCCTTCGTCACCGTGATCGAGGATGTGACGATTCAAAAGCGCGCTCTTCGTGAAATCGAGCGCATGGCGCATTTCGATGATCTGACGAACCTGCCGAATCGCTATCAGTTTCAGGAGACGCTGGAAGAGGAAATGGTGCAGCTCAGTCAGCACGGGCTTCAGGCTGCGCTGCTCAACATCGATCTCGACCGGTTCAAAGAGGTCAACGACACGCTTGGCCACTCAATCGGCGATCAGCTGCTGGCGGCGGTTGGCGCGCGCCTCGCAGCCTGCGTGCCGCCTCCGCATGTCGTGGCGAGGCTCGGCGGCGATGAATTCTGCGTGCTGCTGCGCGCAGGCGAACCGCTGCCCGACGTCGATCAGCTCGCCGCCGGCATAATAGCCGAGATGCATCGCACATTCATCGTCGAAAACCATGTCATCAATATCGGGGCGAGCATCGGCATGGCGATGGCGCCGAGAGACTCGGAGACCTCGGGCGGCTTGCTCAAGTGCAGCGATCTCGCTCTTTACAGGTCGAAAGCCGAAGGGCGTGGCAAGGCGATCTGGTATTCCAAGGAGATGCAGGAAGCGCTAACGCGCAAGCGCGCGATCGACACCGAGCTACGCCACGCTTTTCTGGAAAATGAGCTGGTTGTCTATTATCAGCCAGTCGTCGACTCCCGAACCGCCACGATCGTTTCCCTGGAGGCGCTGCTGCGCTGGCGCCATCCGACCCGGGGCATGATCTCGCCGGGCGAATTCATACCTGTTGCGGAAGAAACCGGCATGATCATCGAACTCGGCGCCTGGGCGCTGCGGCAGGCGTGCAGCGACGCGAAATCATGGCCCTCGAACGTCCGCCTCGCCGTGAACATTGCGCCGAGGCAGTTCCAGCAAAAGGATCTCGCCGAAATGGTCGCGGGAACTTTAGCGAAGTCGGGGCTGGATCCGGATCGATTGGAACTCGAAATCACCGAAACGACCCTCATGGAATCGGACGACGTCGACAGCAAATTGCGCGAGATCGAAGCGCTCGGCGTGCGTCTCTCGCTCGACGATTTCGGAACCGGCTACAGCAGCCTCGGCTATCTCAACCGTTTCCCGGTGAAGAAGGTCAAGATCGATCGCTCCTTTGCGCGACAGGCGATCGAGTCGCCGAAAACCCAGGCGATCATCTCGGCGATCTCTGCGCTCGCGCGAGATCTCTCCATCGATCTCGTCGCCGAAGGCGTCGAAACCGACGCTCAGCTCGCCTTCATGGCGAGCAAGAATATTTTTCTCATTCAGGGCTATCTCTACACGCGGCCTCGGCCCATCGAGGAGCTCAGACCGCTCCTCGAATATTGGCAGGACGCGCCGCGCCTCGTCAGCGCGGCGTGAGATCGCTCAAACACGCGTCAGTTGCGCTCCAGCGCCGCCAGACTGCGCCTGTCAACCACAGGTTGCACCATACGTTGCGCGCGAAAAATCGCGTGCGAGGCGTTATAGCGCCTGCCGAACTGCGCGAGGTAGTTCTCTATCGCGGGCGCGCCTGACTGCGGTTCCACCACGTCTCTGACGATCAGCAGTTCGTGAGCTTCTTCCGCCGTGAGCGCCGTGTTGTTCTCCATGAGACGCTCGGCCTTGACGAAACCCAGTGTCCGACCGACGGCGGCATAGAGGCCCAGAAGGTCTGACGGATCTCCCGAGAACGAGAAATGGGCGCTCTTTTCGGCGACGATTGCGGAACAATGCATGGCGAAATCAAAATCGGAGCCGCTCATCAAGCCGCGCGCCCAGGCGAGCGTGATCACCGGCGTATCGACGATCAGTTCCGAATTTTCAGCGGCGATATCCCCGAATCCGCTCGCCGGCTTGGGCGCCTCGCGCATCCCATGCGCGAAATCATAGACAAGGTAGCGGAGATCGTTCATTTCGCCCCTGTCGATTGACGACAAAATGTCAGTAATCGCGGCGATCGTCGGCGCGTCAAAACCCGGCCGAGTCTTGCGCAATACTAGAGCCTGATGGTCTTTCAACCAGATGGTCGAAAGGCCGCCGCCGTTTACAGAAAGTTCAGCTTGGTCACGCAGATAAGGAAAGTTCAACATGTTGCCCGCCCTGGTTTGTGGTGGTTGGATTAAGTTAAATGAAAATTTAACTTCGCCAACCCTGGCGGCGATGATTGCTTCCAAATTGCGCCGAAGTTACGCCAAGTGAATGACTTTTAAGCAACTTCGGCGGCGGCGGACCGACACGAAAAATTCATCGTCAGGCGACTAGATTGTACAATAAACGGGCCGCACATACTTTTTCCGCGCGCGTGTGGCCGTTGGTCGCGGGACAAGGGGGGGCGCTTGATTTATATTAACTAAAGCGCTGCTGGACGAGACTGGGACTATCATTCCTTTGCATCTCGCATTAGCGCACCGAGTGTGCGACATATGGCGCGTCGGGACCGGACCTGCGCGCAAAGAAGACCGCTCAATCACAGAGCGGCCGGTTCAGAAGGGAGAAAACCAGATGATCATGCGATTTATCGTCGCCGTGCTAATGGCGGCGGCCGGCTGGATCACGCAAGCGCATGCGCATGGCGACGTCGGCGTCAATCAGGGCCAGTGCTTGATGAAACTCGGCCCCGATACGATGACTTTTACCGGGTATCAGCCTCAAAAGTCGCGTGAGCAGTTCTGCGACGACATTCCAGACGCTGGCCCCACCATCATCACCCTCGACGCGCAGCAGGACGAATTGCGCGACATGAACCTCGAGATGCGGGTCATCCGCGACGTCGGCCAGAAGGATGACAATGAGAATCTCGAGGCCAATACTGAGTATTACTCTCCGCCCAAGAAGTATAAAACCGGCACCCTCACCTTCGAGCACGTCTTTCCGCAGGAAGGCAAGTTCATCGGTCTCGTGAAGGCGAAGAGCGATGACGGCACGAAGGAATATGTCGCCCGCTTCCCCTTCTCCGTCGGTCTGACCCAGTCGAGGGAAATCACCATCGCCGTATTCTTCGCGGGTCTGGCGCTGGTCGGGTTCGGCCTCTGGTACAAGAAGCAGTTCATCGACAAGAAGCCGCCGACGAAAGCCTAAGCCGGCTTCAGCTTAGTTGCTCTATGCGACCGTCGCGTAAGGTTACGCGGCGGTCCATTTGTTTGGCGAGTTCGAGATTGTGAGTCGCGATGAGCGCCCCGAGTCCGGTGCTGCGCGCGAGCGCCAACAGCGTCCCGAAAACGTGCTCCGCCGTACGAGGATCGAGATTGCCGGTTGGTTCGTCGGCGAGCAGTAGATGCGGCGCATTGGCGACCGCGCGCGCGATCGCGACGCGCTGCTGTTCGCCGCCGGAAAGCTCCGAAGGCCGATGCGAGGCGCGCGGTCCAAGCCGCAAATAATCGAGCAGCTGCTGCGCCCGAGCGCGGGCTTCTCTCCCGCTCAGGCCATTGATCATCTGCGGCAGCGCGACGTTTTCGAGCGCTGAGAACTCCGGCAGCAAATGATGGAATTGATAGATGAAGCCGACCGTCGCGCGGCGCAGCCGCGTGCGCTCTGAGTCTGACATGCGCGAGGTCGCCGCATTCTTGATCAGCACTTCGCCGCCGTCCTGCCTCTCCAGCAGGCCGGCGATATGCAGGAGCGTCGACTTTCCGGCGCCGGATGGCGCAAGCAGCGCGACCGTCTCGCCAGGGTAGATCGTTAAATTAACGTCGACCAAAATGTCCAGCCGCGCCTCCCCTTCGCGGTAGTGGCGCGCGATGCTGCGTAATTCGAGAACGGCCTCGGTCATCGCGGCTACTCGTGCCGCAGCGCTTCGATTGGATCGAGCGAGGCGGCCTTCCAGGCTGGATAGATTGAGGCAAGAACGGCGAGCGTCAGCGTCATGACGACGATCGCCGTCACCTCGCGGGGATCGACGATCGCCGGCAGCCGCGAGAGAAAGTAGAACTCCGCCGGAAAGAGATTGGCGTCGAAAAGCTTGTTGACCAGGACGCGAATGGCGTCGAGATTTTTCGCGAGCGCCAGACCGAGCGCAAAGCCGGCCAGCGTGCCCATGACGCCGATCGACGCGCCGATGATCAGGAAGACGCGCAGCACCGCGCCGCGCGTCGCGCCCATGGTGCGCAATATGGCGATGTCCTGAGTCTTGTCCTTCACGAGCATTGTCAGCCCCGAAATGATGTTGAAGGCCGCCACCACGACGATCAGCGCCAGAATGATGAAGAGGATGTTTTTCTCGACCTGCAGCGTGTCGAAAAAGGTCTTGTTGCGCTGGCGCCAGTCGGTGACGATGATCGGGCGCTCGATCGCCTTTTCGACGTTGAAGCGGAAATCATCCATCTTCTCAGGATCGGTGACGAAGGCCTCGATGACGGTCGCCTCGTTCTCCTTGTTGAAGAAGAGCTGCGCCTCCGCGAGCGGCATATAGACGAAGACATTGTCGAACTCGGACATGCCGATCGAGAAGATCGCGACGACTTTGTAGGCCTTGATCCGCGGCGCGACACCGAACGGCGTCTGCGCCCCCTTGGCCACGAGCAGGCTGACGGGGTCGCCGACCCCAACGCCGAGGGTCTCAGCCAGCCGCTGGCCGATGGCGACGCCGCCTGCCTTATCGAAACCGGCGAGCGCGCCGCTCTTGACGTTCGCCGCGACGCCGGGGAGCCGGGTCAGGTCCTTCTCGCGCACGCCCCGCACGAGCACGCCAGATTGGCCGAACTGGGTCGATATTCCGGCCGCGCCCTCGACCATCGGAATTGCAAGCTGAACGCCCGGCACCTTTGCGGCCTTTGAGGAAACCTGGTCCCAATCGGTGAAGGGCGTCTCCACCGCCTGCAGAAAGGCGTGGCCATTGATGCCGATGATCTTGTCCATCAGCTCGCGATGAAATCCGTTCATCACCGAGGTGACGACGATGAGCGTGGCGACCCCCAGCATGATGCCGAGAAATGAGAAGCCCGCGATGACGGAGACGAAGCCGTCGGCGCGGCGGGCGCGCAGATAGCGCAGCGCCACTATCCGCTCGAAGGCCGAAAAGGCTCCGGCGCCTCTCCCCGGCTGCGCGGCTTCGGTCATGCCTGCGCCTGGCCCATGCCGGCGACGATGCGGGTGACGGCGTCCTGCGGGGCGAGAAGCTCCCGCTCGCCGGTGCGGCGCTGCTTCACCTCCACCCTGCCCTCCGCGAGGCCCTTGGGCCCGACCAGGATCTGCCAGGGCAGGCCGATGAGATCGAGGGTGGCGAATTTGGCGCCCGGGCGCTCGTCGCGATCCTCGTGCAGGACGTCCAGACCGGCGTTCTCGAGCTGCTCGACGAGTTCGGCGCAGACCTTCCCCGTCGCCGGGTCGCCGACCTTCAGATCCGCCACCCCGACGTGGAAGGGCGCGACGGAATCGGGCCAGATGACGCCATTGTCGTCATGGCTCGCCTCGATGATGGCGGCGGTGAGGCGCGACGGCCCGATGCCGTAGGAACCCATTTGCACGACGACCTCCTTGCCGTCCGGACCGTTGACCACGGCCTTCATCGGCTCGGAATATTTGGTTCCGAAGTAGAAAATATGGCCGACTTCGATGCCGCGCGCCGCGACCCGCGCTTCCTCGGGAACCGCCGCGAAGGCGGCAGGGTCATGCATCTCGCTCGTCGCCGCGTAGCGGCTGGTCCATTTGTCGACGACCGCTTGCAATCCCGCCGCATCCTCGAAATCGATCGAGGCCGGCGGCGGCGCGAAGGAGAGGAAGTCCTTGTGGCAAAAGACTTCGCTTTCGCCGGTCGAGGCGAGAATGATGAACTCATGGCTGTTGCCGCCGATGGGGCCGGACTCCGCCGACATCGGAATGGCGGTGAGGCCCATGCGCGCGAAGGTGCGCAGATAGGCGACGAACATCTTGTTATAGGAGTGGCGGCCGGCTTCCGCCGTCAGATCGAAGGAGTAGGCGTCCTTCATCAAGAACTCGCGTGAGCGCATCACGCCGAAACGCGGCCGCACCTCGTCTCGGAACTTCCACTGGATGTGAAAGAGATTGAGCGGCAGATCCTTGTAGGAGCGCACATAGGCCCGGAAGATCTCCGTGATCATCTCCTCGTTGGTAGGGCCGTAGAGCATCTCCCGGTCATGGCGATCGGCGATGCGCAGCATTTCCTTGCCATAGGCGTCGTAGCGACCCGACTCGCGCCATAGATCGGCGGGCTGAATGGTCGGCATAAGACATTCGATGGCGCCGGCGCGGGTCTGCTCCTCGCGGATGATCGCGTTGATCTTGTTGAGCACGCGCAGCCCGAGCGGAAGCCAGGCGTAAATGCCGGCCGACTCCTGTCGGATCATGCCCGACCGCAGCATCAGCCTGTGCGAGACGATTTCCGCCTCTTTCGGCGTCTCGCGCAGGATGGGCAGAAAATAGCGGGAAAGGCGCATGTGGAATCCAGGTGAGCGAATCGAGGAGCGGCGAGCATAGCCGGTCCCCCGCGTGAGAAAACGGCGGGGGCCGAGCTTTTGAACCCGGCGCGGCGGAAAACGCAAGCGTCAGGCGCCCTTCCCTTTTGGCGAGGCGCGGCCCATTTCGGGACCATGAACTTCTGAGGAGGCGAGCAATGGGCAGGGCTATAGGAGAGGCTGCAGCCAGACATCCCTGGGGAAGCGTGCGCGACAACCCCGAACTCAGTCGCTTTGAACTCGACGTCGAGGGAGATGTGGCGGTCGCTTACTACCGCATCGACAATGGCGTGATGGTCTTCACCTCGACGCAGACGCCGCCGAGGCTGCGCGGTCAGGGCGTCGCGTCGGAGCTCATTCGCAACGCCTTCGAATTCGCGCGCGCCCGCGGCCTGAAAGTCCGGGGCGACTGCGCCTTCGTCGCCGATTACGTGCAGAAACACCCGGAATTCCAGCCGCTGCTGCCCTGAAGAACCAGCGAGATCGCCGCGGGCGATCAGCTTTCTCGGCGCGTACAACCAAGAAAAGGCCTCGACGCGCGCGCATCGAGGCCTTTATGCGTGGAGAGCGTTAGCCTACTTCACGACCGGCATGGTGTAGGACAGCGCGCCGATATTGCCCTTGTCGCCCTTGAAATGGGCGTGACACATGACGCAATTTTCGGAGATGACGGGTATTCCGGTGGCCATGCGCAGATAGCGTTTGCCGCCCTGCTCCATGACCTCTTCATAGACCTGATCGCCGCCGCGCAGCCTTTTCGCCGCCGTCTTTTCGAAAGCGTCCTTAGGCTCGTCGTCGGGATCGCCGACCTTATCGGTCAGGCCGATGAGCCTGACGTCATACCAGCCGTTCTTTTTCATCGCGGCGAAAAGCGCCTTGGCCGCAGAGGCGGCGGACGGGTCGGACGGCTTCTTCACATAGGTTTCGTCGATCAGCACCACGGCCGTCTTGAAGACGTCGTCGAGCATTTTGATGTGCTGCCGCGTGCGCTCGATCTCGGGATCATTGGCAGGGGCTGTGTTTTCGGCGGATGCGGCGAACGTCGCGGCGGCCAATCCTCCGCCCATCGCAAGCGCCATAACGATATTTCTGGACATTCCCTTAGTCATCTTTTCCTCCCGGCCCGAGCGACCGTCTTTGGCGCATGAGGCGCCAACTTCGCTCACGACTGCTGCGTGACGGTCATTGGATGAGCGCTGGCGGAAAAGGTTCCCGAAATTTTATTGGGTGACGACAGGCGCGCCAATACGGCGCGCGCGCTTTGCGCGCAGCGCGCCCCTCCGAAGGGAAACGCCTCCATGACAAAGGGGCCGATGTCCTTTTCCAGCTGGTCGCGGATGAGACGGCGTGCCCGATGCAGACGGGTCTTCACCGTCTCCGGCCGCAGTTCAAGGATTTGCGCGGTTTCCGCGACTCCCAGGCCTTCAATGACCCGCAGAACGAAAACAACGCGGAAATCCTCTGGCAGCCTGTCGGTCGCCTGCTCGACGAGTCGGAGAATTTCGCGCTGCGCCAGAGATTTCTCGGGATCGTCGCAATCGTTCGTCCGAGAGGCGAATATCCCGTCCGACTCTTTCCTTGGCGCTCCGAAAAAATGAATCAGCTTCGCGCGGCGGCGGACCCGCAGCCGCGCGGCCGCCTCGTTGATTGTGATCCGCGCCAGCCACGTGGCGATGCCGGCCTCGCCCCGAAATCCGTCAAGATGGGTGAACGCCTTGAAATAGGCTTCCTGCACCACGTCCTCGGCCTCATGGCTGTCGAGCACGATGCTCCGAGCGATCCGGTAAAGACGGCGATTGTTGCGCGCCATGATAAGGCGCAGCGCCTCTTCTTCGCCCGCCAGAGCACGCTGCGCGAGCAAGCGTTCGTCTCGCCTCTCCATCTCTGGCGTTATTTGCGCCGCTTGCGTGCCTTCCATCCGAGGGGCCTCTTTCTAGGCGTCAAGGATAAGGCTTATCAGCGAAAGCCATAGAGCCAGTGAAGGCGCATTCCTGCAAAGTCAAAGGACCGCGGACCGTTAAGCTTGCGCCTGCAAGGGAGACCGCGCTCTTGTGAGATATCTCGCACGCGCCCATCCCCTACGCGCCCGACGACCGCGCGTATTTACGAACGGTGCAAGAAGGCTTCTCTGATGGCCTTCTCCAAGGAACGGACGCTAAACGGCTTCGAAAGCTTGGGGGTTTGAGCAAAACGCTCAGGCAGCATCTTGACGTCGTATCCCGTCGCAAAAATCACCGGAACCTCCGCCGCCACCAACCCATCGGCCAAAGGGAACGTATTCGAGCCGTCCAGATTCACGTCCAGAATCGCGGCGTCGAGCTTGTTCGCTTGCGCGAGCGCCATGCCTTCGTCGAGTCGTCCTGCGGGGCCAACCACCGCCCCGCCCAGATCTTCAACCATGAGGCTGAGATCGAGCGCCATGACAAAGTTGTCCTCCACGATCAGGACGCGATGACCTTTGAGCAGCTCACCCATCGTGCTTCCCCGTGTTTGCGCGCGGCAAGGGAAACTCAAGCCGATAGTCGGCGCCGTCCGGGGCAAAGGAGAGCCGTGCGCTTCCCCCCAACATGTACGCCAGGTTTCTCTCGATGACCTCTGCGCCAAACCCTCTCGTTGGCTCAGCGTCTTCAACCTTCACGCCGCGTTCTCGCCAACCAAACTTCAAATGCTGACCTTCCTTTGTTTGATCCAGGCTCCAACGGACTTCGATGCGTCCCTCTTGGGCGCTCAGCGCGCCGTGTTTGGCGGCATTGGTCGTCAGTTCATGGATCGTCATCCCCATCGCCTGAGCTTCGCGTGGCAAAAGAGCGACCGCCGGCCCCTCCACCGTGACATTCTTCCCCGACTCTACGCCGCCCGCCGTAAGCTCCGCGACCACAATGTCCCGAAGCTGAATTGCGCCGGACGGAGCCGTCAGCAGCAGGTCCTGCGTCCTTGCAAGCGCATCCAGCCGCGCGTCAAATGCTTCGAGGAACGCATCGAGGCTGCGGTGGCGCCTTCTTGTCTGCCGCGCCATTGAACGCACCTTGCCGAGAATGTTTTTCACCCGGTGCTGAAGCTCCCCCATCAAGGCGTTCTGGCGCATCTCATGATGACGCTGCTCGGTGACATCACGAATGGCGAGAAGAATGAGATTCGTGTGATCAAGTCGGCGAGCGTTGAGCAGCATGGTTCGAAGTCCGATCGTTTCGAACTCATGTTCTATCTCGTAATCGTCGAAGCTGTTTTGTTCCGGCAGAATCCGCTCCAGCAGCGTGCGCAGTTCCGCAATGTTCCACTGGCCATTGCCAAGCTCCCAGATGAAACGGCCTTCGGTCTGCTCTCTGGACGCCCTGAAATGATCGTAAAAACTCAGATTGGCGTAGCGAACGCGCAGATCCCAGCCCAAAACCAATATGCTTTCTCGAATGCTGTCGATAAGTTTCTCGGCGAAATCCCTTTCGCCTTCGAGTTCGAAGCGCAGACGCTCGCTCTCGGTGATGTCGTTGATGGCGAGGAGAATCGTGTCGCTTTCGCCCTTGCGGCGCATGCGGTTCGCGTTCAGGAGCATGACCCGCTTGCCGATAGATTGAAATTCATGCTCCACGCGAAACCCGCAGATGGGAGAATCTTCTTTTAAAACCTCCCCCAACAGGCGATGCAACGCAGCCATGTTCCATTGGCCGTTTCCCAGCGAATAGATTGTACGGTCCAGGGTCGCGGCAGGCTCGACCTCGAACTGGCGATAAAAGGCGGGATTCGCAGCCATGACTCGCAGCTCCGAATCGAGCACGAGCAGCGGCTCTGCGATGGTTTCGACGATCGCAGATGTAAGCGAGCGCTCGCCCAATACGCCCGGCGCGTTCGGCGCCACAGCTACCGGTCGATGGCGAGGCAGTGGCTCAGTCATCGTATGCCGCCGATCGGGCTGACTGGCTTGTTTCGCAACCCTGGAGCAGAGCAGCTTCCAGAAGATGGCGTAGAGAACAGCCTATTTTTTTAGGGCGACGTTCGGCGCAATCAAGTCTGCACGGATGTCGAGCAGCGCCGTGGGGCCCGGTCAATCTTTTGTCCTGTGGCTTGATAGCAATATGACCGTGTCAGCGCCGTCAGCGCCAGATAGTCCACCCTATGCGTCGGCTTCGGCGGCGAGCTCCAGCCACTGCTCTTCAGCCGCGGCGAGCGCTCGCGCCAATTCCTCGCGCTGCGATGCAAGCCGCGCCGCCTCCTGTGGATTGCGCGCGAAGGCGTCTGGCGCCGCGAGCGCCTCGTCGACCCGGGCGAGAAGCTGCGCGAATTTCTCGACGCGCTCCTCCGCGGCCGCGAGTTTGCGCCGCGTCTGTCCCGCGTCACGACGCTTCGGCGCCTCTTGCCTCGGCTTCTCGTCGAGCGCGGGCGCGCCTTTCGGCTCTTCGTTACGAGATTTCGAGAGCACTAATCGCGCATACTCGTCCATATCGCCGTCGAAGGCGCGCACCGTTCCATCGTCGACGAGCCACAGTCGATCGGCGCAGGCCTCGAGCAGGTAGCGATCATGCGAGACCAGAATCACGGCGCCTTCATAATCATTGATCGCCTCGATCAGCGCCGCGCGGCTGTCGATGTCGAGATGGTTCGTCGGCTCGTCGAGAATCAACAGATGCGGCGCGTTGAACGCCGCGACGCCGAGCAGCAGCCGCGCCTTCTCGCCGCCCGAGAGATTGGCGATCGGCGTATCAGCGCGCGCGCCGGAAAATCCCGTCTGCGCCGCGCGGGCGCGAATGCGGGCCTCGGCCGCGCCCGGCATCAGCCGCGCAAAGACAGCGTAAGGCGTCTCGCTCTCGTTCAGCTCATCGATCTGATGCTGAGCGAAAAATCCCGCTTCCAGCTTCGGCGCGCGCACCATCTCGCCGCCGCAGGGCGCAAGCCGGCCCGCGAGCAATTTGGCGAAGGTGGATTTGCCATTGCCGTTGGCGCCGAGCAGGCCGATGCGATCGTCGTTGGCGATCGACAGCGAAAGCCGCGACAGCACGACGCGGTCGCCATAGCCGACCGCCGCTTTCTCCAGCGCGATGATCGGCGGCGACAGCGGCTTTTCCGGCGAAGGCAGATGAATGGGCAGAATCGCGTCGTCGACGATCGCCGCGACCGGCTCCATTTTGGCGAGAAGCTTCAAGCGCGACTGCGCCTGACGCGCCTTGGTCGCCTTGGCGCGGAAACGGTCGACGAAGGCCTGCAGATGCTTGCGCTGCTCTTCCTGCTTCTTGGCGCCCTTGGCGGCGAGGAGCTGCGCCTCGCGCCGCTGTTTTTCGAAGGAGGAGTAGTCGCCCTTATAGAGCGTCAGCCTGCCGCGCTCGAGATGCAGGATGTGGGTGGCGACGTCGTCGAGCAGGTCGCGGTCATGGCTGATGACGATGACGCTCGCCGGATAGCGCGAGAGATAATCGACGAGCCAGAGCGTGCCTTCGAGATCGAGATAGTTGGTGGGCTCGTCGAGGAGCAGCAGGTCGGGCTGGGAGAACAGCACGGCGGCGAGCGCGACGCGCATGCGCCAGCCGCCAGAGAATTCCGACAAGGGCCGGCCCTGCGCCGCGGCGTCAAAGCCGAGCCCGTGCAGAATCGCGGCGGCGCGGGCGGGCGCCGAATGGGCGTCGATGTCGGCGAGCCGGGTCTGGATTTCCGCGATGTCGTGCGGATCATGCGCGGCGTCGGCGCGCGCCAGCAATTCGGCGCGCTCAAGGTCCGCCGCCAGCACGAAATCGATGAGCGCCGTCGGCCCGCCCGGCGCCTCCTGCTCGACCCGTCCCAGCCTCGTGCGCGCGGGGAGGGAAATGGCGCCGCTTTCGGGCGCGATTTCGCCGCTGATCAGCCGGAAGAGCGTGGTCTTGCCGGCGCCATTGCGGCCGACGAAGCCGGCGCGCGAGCGGCCAGGGAGGAAAACCCCCGCATGGTCGAAGAGCAGCCGGTCGCCGAGCCGGTAGACGAGATCGTTGATCGTGAGCATCTCCGCGATGCTTTAGGGCCTCGCCGGAGGGGGCGCAAACTGGGGCGATCTGGCGCGCGCGGCGGTCTTGTGTTGCGCCGTCCGCGCCTCTATACACGCCCTCGCGCCGCCGCGACCCGGCCGCGCAGCCGCGCCCATCGTCTAGAGGCCTAGGACGTCGCCCTTTCACGGCGAAAACAGGGGTTCGAATCCCCTTGGGCGCGCCACCAAAATCAATATGGTTGCACTTATGAAACGTCGTGGGCGGCGCTTGGTACCCGACTTGTGCCCGATAAGCGTCGGCGAACGCCAGCGGACTCGCCCCCCTCTCCGCGCACAAAAAAGCCCGGTCGTCGCCGGCCGGGCTGGAGGTGGTTAGGTGTATAGTCCTGAAGTGAGCTGGATCGGATTCTTATTGAAGACGGCGGGTTCGGCTTTCCAGATTTTGCAGACATATTCATGAGGCGTCAGGCCTCGCAGGGTCTTCAGCCGTTTCGCAAAGTTATAGGCGGCCATG
>JBPFDX010000065.1:0-11638 GCA_051061385.1 Methylocystis sp. | reverse complement strand
TACGCCCTCGTCGATCCTATTTCGCCCCCGCCGAAACCCGCCGCGCTGACGGGCTTGGGTGGAGGCGCCGGGTACCGCCCCCGGGTCCGAATGGTTTATTACGGTGTCCGTTTATCGCCATAGCCGCCGCAAGCGACGGCAGACTGAATATAGGCGCATGCGTGATTTTGTGAAAGGGGCCCCCGCCGTATGCACAGGTTCCTTCGGCGGCTGACGCGAACCGTGCCGGCTGCGTCGTCGGAGGCGAAGCCCGCCGCTTACGCTTCGCCGACGCGCTTCACCGCCCCGAAGCCTTTCGCCTCCATGGCGAGATGCAGCCGGTTCTGCAGGCCGGCGTCGTCGCCCTTGACGATGAGTCCGGCGTTTTCCGCCAGCGCGTCGCACAGCGCCGCCACCCAAGGCTCCTCGCTCTTGGCGAAATCGCTGAGCACATAGGCGTGGACCAGCCCCTTGTCGCCGGGGTGGCCGATGCCGAGCCGCAGCCGCTTATAGTCGTTGCCGATATGCGCCGAGATCGAGCCCAGCCCGTTATGGCCCGCGACTCCGCCGCCCGTCTTGATTCGGCATTTGGCGGGCGCGAGATCGAGTTCGTCGTGGATGACGACGATCTCGTCTGGTCCGATCTTGTGAAAACGCGCGGCCTCGCCGACCGACCGGCCGCTCTCGTTCATATAGGTCTGCGGCTCGAGCAGCATGACGCGTTCGCCGCCGATGGACCCTTCGCTGACGAGGCCCTGGAAGCGCGCCCGCGCCTGCGGAAAGCCGTGCCGCCTGGCGATCGCTTCGAGCGCCATGAAGCCGATATTGTGCCGGTTTTTGGCGTAGGCGCGTCCGGGATTGCCGAGTCCGACCAGGAGCAGCATGGAATACCCCCACCCCAACCCTCCCCCGCTTTGCGGGAGAGGGAGCAGAACCGGCGCTTCGCCAGCCTCGTGACAATGCCGATCGTTAGCGTTCCCTCTCCCGCAAGCGAAGCGCGGCGGGGGAGGGACAGGGAGGGGGCTTACTTCTTCTTTTCTTCCTTCGCCGGAGCAGCCGCAGGCGCGGCCGCGGCCGGAGCTTCTTCCTCCGCGCCTCCGCCAGCCGGCGGGGTCAAGCTCGCCACGGTGAAGTTCTTGTCCGGATTGGTGGGCTTGCAGCCCTCCGGCAGCGGGATCGCCGAGATATGCAGCGAATCGTTAAAGTCCATGCCGGCCAGGTCGGCGGTGAGGGCTTCGGGAATGTTGTCGGCCGGCACCCACATCTCCACCGTGTGATAGACGATGTTGAGCGCGCCGCCGCGCTTCAGACCGGGCGAGGCTTCCTGATTGACGAAATGCACCGGCACCTGCACCCGCAGCCGCGAACCTGGCTTCAGGCGCAGGAAATCGACGTGGATCGGCGTGTCCTTGACGACGTCAAGCTGATAGTCGCGCGGGATCGCGCGCTCTTTCTTGCCGTCGATGTCCAGCTCGAAAATCGTCGTGAGGAAGTGCCCGGCGAAGATCAGTTGAGAGAGGTTCTTCTTGTCGAGCGAAAGCGGCTGCGGCGCTTCGCCGCCGCCATAGAGCACTCCTGGAATGCGGCCCTCACGGCGAACGCTGCGGGCGGCCCCCTTGCCTGTCCCGCTGCGCACCGTGGCCGCGAGCTTTTTGGTCTCGGCCATGTCGGTGTCCTTCAAGTCAAAAGAAAAGGCGCTGCTTCGCCTCCAGGGGTGTCGGAAACGCAGGCGCCGCGGCGCTTATAGGCGAGCGCGGCCGCAGAGGCAAGGCAGGGCCGAAACAGCCGGGCGACCCCTTTCCGATCGCGGCCAGCGCCTCATATGGCCGCAGATCGCTCGCCTTTTTGAGCGGCATGGCGCAGCCGCGGCAACGTTCCGGCTGCAAGAGAAAGGGTTCGAACATGCGTACTCTGGTGACTTGCATCGCGCTTCTTGGGCTCGTCGGCTTGGCGGCGACGCCGGCCCAGGCGGACCGTCGGTTAACTGGTCAGGAGAAATCAAGCCTGCGATCGGCGATGAGGGACATGGGATGTTCCGGCGGCAAGATGGAATTTGACGACGGCAAATTCGAAGTCGACGACGCCAATTGCCGCGGCAAGCGTTACGACCTTACGTTCGATCGCGACTTCAAGCTGACGAACAAGGAGTTCGAAGGCAGGGCCGGCCGAAGCTATTACGGCAGCGGCCGCTATGACCGGCGCGACAACAGGCGCGGCACCATGCGCAACAACGCCTATTGACGCATCGTTAAGAGGATCCCGCCCGCGCATAGGCGCGTCGCCCTCTTGGGGCGGCGCGCGGCGGGCTGGGGATCGAGTCGGCCCCGTAGTTTGTCGCGCGCGGCGAGGCGCGCTCGCGGCAAGTAAGGCTTAGATTTATCGCTGACTTAAACTCCACAAGGCCATTTCATCTTGGATTCGGGAGCAAGGTCGCGGGCTTTTCAGCTCTAGCGCGACCGGAAGCTTTATTGTTTTATCTCACGATTGCGATTTGCGGTTTGTGGGACGTCGAATGTTTGGGCGAGAGTTTTTGATTTTAGCCTTCGGATGGGCGCTGATCGTTTCTCACGCGGAGGCGCGACCGAAGGGGCCCGATTTCGGCCCGCCGATGCACATTCTGATCGTGCGCGGCGCGGGTCCCGAGTGTCCGACGAAATGCCCTGAATGAATCTCCCTGGAAGGGGCGATTGTGAAGGAAACGCCCGCGCTGTTTCGCAAGGCGCTGGAACAGGTCGGCGCTCGAAAGCCGCAAGTGCTCATCAGTTCCGGCGGCGGCATTGTCGACGCCGCGATGGAGATGGGGCGTCTGCTGCGCGCCAAAGGGCTCGAGGTCAGCGTCGCGCGCACGCTCGTCGATGCGCCGACCAAAGACATGGCGCCCGAAAAAACGTCACAGTCCGCGATCGCGCTCGTCGATGGCGGCCGCCCCTCCGTCAGCGGCGCCTTTTGCGCCTCGGCCGAAGGAGACGAGCGTCGTCGGCGAGCAGGACGTGGTCACGCACATCGGGCGCCATTCGACCTCCGAGAAGGACTATCGCAAGGTCGCGGCCTTGAGATGGGACTGCCATCGGCGAAGGTGGTCGCGTTCATGCACAAGGCGTCGCCGGACGGCATGGTCTGGATGTCGCGACAGGGTCTTGCCGACACATTGCTTGCGACCGACGCGCAGACGCCCGAGGCGGCGCTCGGTCTTGCGCCCAAGGTCGTCGCGCCGGCGCCGGCTGGAGAGGCGCCGCCTGCGAGCGGTTCGCGTTTTCCGCTTAGCATCGGGCAACTCGGCGCGCTCGGCGTCATCGCGCTCGCCATGCTTGCGGCGATGCTGATCTCGTTCCGGCGCGGCGGATGGCTTGGCGGCGCGGACCGACGCCGCGATCCGCCTCCGCTGTCGTAACGCGTCTACGCCTTGTTTTCCGGCAAGTTCAGCCTGATGTGCAGTTCGCGCAGATGCTTCATCGTCGCTTCCGACGGCGCGCCCATCAGCAGATCCTCGGCGCGCTGATTCATCGGGAAGAGCGTCACTTCGCGTAAGTTTTCCTCTTCCGCGAGCAGCATGACGATGCGGTCGACGCCGGGCGCAATGCCGCCATGCGGCGGCGCGCCATATTGGAAGGCGCGATACATTCCCCCGAATTTCTCGATCAGCACATCCTCGCCATAGCCGGCGATCTCGAACGCCTTTTTCATGACGTCGGGCCGATGATTTCGGATCGCGCCGGACGACAGCTCCACGCCATTGCAGACGATGTCGTATTGATAGGCGAGGATCGTGAGCGGATCCTGGTTCTCCAGCGCCTCCATGCCTCCCTGCGGCATGGAGAAGGGATTGTGCGAGAAGTCGACCTTCTTGTCGTCCTCGTTCCACTCATACATCGGAAAATCGACGATCCAGCAGAATTCGAAGACGTCCTTCTTCGCCAGGCCGAGTTCGTCGCCGATGCGCTGCCGCGCCATGCCGGCGAGCCTTGCGGCGGCGGTCTCTTCGCCGGCCGAAAAGAAGACTGCGTCGCCCGCCTTGACGCTCGCCTTGGCGGCGATCGCGGCCTGCACGTCGGCCGGAACGAATTTGGCGATCGGGCCTTTGCCGACGAGCGCGCCGTTTTCTTCTTCAAAGATCACATAGCCGAGGCCCGGCGCGCCTTCGCTGCGCGCCCAGTCGTTCAGCTTGTCGAAGAAGCTCCTCGGCTGCGCGGCGGCGCCGGGCGCCGGGATGGCGCGCACGGTTTTGCCGCGGAACGCCTTGAAGCTCACGTCCTCGCGGGCGAATTCCTCGGACACGTCGGCGATGATCAGCGGATTGCGCAGATCCGGCTTGTCCGTGCCGTATTTGAGCATCGACTCGCGGAAGGAAATGCGGGGGAATTTCTGCGTGACGGTCTTCCCGTTGGCGAACTCCTCGAACAGCCCGCGCAGCACCGGCTCCATCGCGTCGAAGACGTCGTCCTGCGTGACGAAGCTCATCTCGACGTCGAGCTGGTAGAACTCGCCGGGCGAGCGGTCGGCGCGCGCGTCTTCGTCGCGAAAGCAGGGCGCGATCTGAAAATAGCGGTCGAAGCCGGCGACCATGATCAGCTGCTTGAACTGCTGCGGCGCCTGCGGCAGCGCGTAGAATTTTCCGGGATGCAGCCGCGAGGGCACGAGAAAGTCGCGCGCGCCTTCGGGCGAGGAGGCGGTCAGGATCGGCGTCTGGAACTCGAAGAAGCCCGCCTGCTTCATGCGCGTGCGGATCGAGTCGACGATGCGGCCGCGCAGCATGATGTTTCGATGCAGCTTCTCGCGGCGCAGATCGATAAAGCGATATTTGAGGCGCGTGTCTTCGGGATATTGCTGATCCCCGAAAACCGGCAGCGGCAGTTCGGCCGCCGGGCCGAGGACCTCGATTTCGCTGACGTAGACCTCGACCTGTCCCGTCGGCATGTCGGGGTTTTCGGTGCCGGCGGGGCGCTTCCTCACCTCGCCGTCGAGCCGCACGACCCATTCGGAGCGGAGCTTTTCCGCCTGCGCGAAGGCTGGAGAATCCGGGTCCACGACGCATTGCGTCAGGCCGTAATGGTCGCGCAGGTCGATAAACAGCACGCCGCCATGGTCGCGAATGCGATGGCACCAGCCGGAGAGTCGGATTTTTTCGCCGACAAGCGCCTCATTGGGCGCGCCACAATTATGCGAACGATAGCGATGCAAGGGCCGGCTCATCGGGCTTTTGGGTTAATAGGGATCGCGATCCTCGGAGGATCTGGCGTTTTCGCGCGCAGAAAGGGCATGGGCCGTCGCCGGCTGTCAAGCCGCGAAAAAGGGCTTCCTCGTCCTTCGAGACGCGTGCTGCGCACGCTCCTCAGGATGAGGAAGCCCTTTTTCCCGATCGCCTTACGCCGGCAGGAGGCTATTTCCTGAAAAAGGCGTCCGCCGCGGCGCTTGCCGCCTGTTTCGCGGCGCGGGCGGCCTCGAGCCGCGCGATCTCCTGCCGCAATCGCTCGATGCGCTCATCGAGTTCGGCGATCGAGAGAAGATCGAGCGGCTGGCCGATCTCGAAAGCCGCGGGACGACGCGGCGCCTCATCCTCATCGCTCTTCATGGACGCGCGGCCTCGGCTGGATTTCTTCGATCGCTGGCCAAAATAGCGCTCAAGGAGCAGTGCGCCAACCTTGTCGACGCGCGTCATTTGAGCGTAATTTCCGGCGCGCTTGATGGTCCGCGACGGCGGGTCGTCGGCGGCCGCTCAAGCGCCGGCTGGAAGCGCCCATGACGCCAGGCGCGCGTTCGCCGCCCGCCTCTCTCGCCGGACGAAAATACCTATGACCAAGTGGGTTTACAGTTTCAGCGCCGGTCGGTCCGAAGGATCGGCGTCGATGAAAGAGCTGTTGGGCGGCAAGGGAGCCAATCTCGCGGAAATGGCGGCGCTGGGACTGCCGGTGCCGCCCGGCTTCACCATCACCACCGAGGTCTGCGCCTATTTTTACGCCAACGGCAAGACGTTTCCCGCCGATCTCGCCGGGCTGGTCGATGAAGCGCTCGCCGAAATCGGCCGCATCGCCGGACACGCCTTCGAGGACCCACAGTGGCCGCTGCTCGTCTCCGTGCGTTCCGGCGCCCGCGCCTCGATGCCGGGAATGATGGACACTGTGCTCAATCTCGGCCTCAACGACGAGACAGTTGAGGCGGTGGCGCGCAACTCCGGCGACGAACGCTTCGCCTGGGACTGCTACCGGCGCTTCATCGAAATGTATTCGTCCGTCGTGCTCGGCGTCGAGCATCACGAGTTCGAGGAAGCGCTGGAGCATATAAAGGAGAGCAAGGGGTTCGCGCTCGACACGCAGCTCTCCGCCGACGATTGGCGCAAGGTCGCCGGGCAATACAAGGCGATCGTCGAAAAGTCCGCGGGCAAGAGCTTTCCCCAGGATCCGCGCGAGCAATTGTGGGGCGCGATCAAGGCGGTGTTCTCATCCTGGATGAACAATCGCGCGGTCGTGTATCGCAGCCTGCATAACATCCCCGAGAGCTGGGGCACCGCGGTCAGCGTTCAGGCCATGGTGTTCGGCAATATGGGCGCGCAATCGGCGACCGGCGTCGCCTTTACCCGTAACCCCTCCACCGGCGTCCGCGAGCTTTACGGCGAATATCTCATCAACGCGCAGGGCGAAGACGTCGTCGCCGGCATTCGCACGCCGCAGCCGATCGCCCAGTCCGCGAGTCACGCCTCCGGCTTCGAGAAGATTTCGTTGGAAGCGGCGATGCCCGCGATCTTCGCGGAGTTCAAGGGATACGCCGACAAGCTCGAACGTCATTTCCGCGACATGCAGGATATGGAGTTCACGGTCGAGCGCGGCAAACTATGGATGCTGCAGACGCGCGCCGGCAAGCGTACCGCGCGCGCGGCGCTCAAACTCGCCGTCGACATGGCGCGCGAAGGCCTGATCGGCAAGGACGAGGCGATCACGCGCGTCGAGCCGCAGTCGCTCGAACAATTGCTGCACCCTACGATCGATCCCGCGGCGAAGCGCAACATTCTCGCGACCGGCCTCCCTGCTTCGCCCGGCGCGGCGGTCGGCGAAATCGTCTTCGATCCGGAGGAGGCCGCGAAGCTCGCCTCGAACGGGCGCAAGATCATCCTCGTGCGCATCGAGACGAGTCCCGAAGACATCGGCGGCATGCATGCGGCCGAAGGCATCCTTACCGCGCGCGGCGGCATGACCTCGCACGCGGCCGTCGTGGCGCGCGGCATGGGCAAGCCCTGCGTCACCGGCGCCGGCGCGCTGCGCATCGACTATGAGGATCAGAGCTTCACTGTCGCCGGCAAGCGCTTCGGCAAGGGCGAGCGCATCACCATCGACGGCTCGGCCGGCCAGGTCATCGCCGGCGAAGTGAAGATGCAACGCCCGGAACTCACCGGCGAATTCGCCGTGCTGATGTCCTGGGCGGACCAGAAGCGTCGCCTGAAAATCCGCGCCAACGCCGAGACGCCGTCCGACGCGCGCGCCGCGCGCCGTTTCGGCGCCGAAGGCATCGGTCTCGCGCGCACCGAGCACATGTTCTTTGAAGGCGAGCGCATCGTCGCGGTGCGCGAGATGATTCTCGCCGACGACGCCGAGGGGCGCCGGCTCGCGCTGGCGAAACTGCTGCCGATACAGCGCGAGGACTTCAAGCAGCTCTTCGAGATCATGTCCGGCCTGCCGGTCACGATCCGCCTGCTCGATCCGCCGCTGCACGAGTTCCTGCCGCATTCGGACGCCGAAATCGCCGCCGTGGCGCGAGCGATGGGCGCCGATCCGGTGAAGCTGCGCCGGCGCGCGGCGCAGCTTTCCGAATTCAATCCGATGCTCGGCTTTCGCGGCGTGCGGCTCGCGGTGATCTTCCCCGAGATCGTCGACATGCAAGCGCGGGCGATTTTCGAAGCCGCGATCGAAGCTTCTCTCTCGACAGGCGAACCCGTCGACATCGAGATCATGGCGCCGCTCGTCTTCACCCGAGCGGAGCTCGATCTCGTCAAGGCGCGGGTCGCCGCGATGGCGAAGCTCGTCGAAGACGAGACCGGGATCAGGCCGAACTATCACGTCGGCACGATGATCGAATTGCCGCGCGCGGCGTTGCGCGCGGACGACATCGCGCCGTCTGCGGATTTCTTCTCCTTCGGCACCAACGACCTCACGCAGACGACGCTCGGCATTTCCCGCGACGATTCGGGCTCGTTTCTCAACGCCTATGTCGAGAAGGGATTGCTGCCGGCCGATCCTTTCGTGACGATCGATCAGGAAGGCGTCGGCGAGCTTGTGGCGCTCGGCTGCAAACGCGCGCGTCAGGCCAATCCCACCATTACGCTCGGGGTCTGCGGCGAGCATGGCGGCGATCCGACGTCCGTCGCCTTCTTCGACAAGATCGGCTTCGACTATGTGTCCTGTTCGCCGTTCCGCGTGCCGATCGCGCGGCTTGCGGCCGCGCAGGCGGCGCTCGGCGAAAAGGCCTCGAGCACGGCGTGATACCGATAAATCGGCAAAGGTGCGGAGCGGCCTTGCGTGGATGCCCGCGACGAGCCGCGGGCATGACGCGAGAGAGGCGTTGAGTGGACCGCCCGCGCCTACGTGCTTTCCAGCTCCTCGTCGCGATGGTTCATCTCGAAGCGCCGCACGATCAGCCGCACGAGATAAAGGCCGAATTCCGGGTTCTGAAAGTAAAGCTGCTCGAACTGCTCATAGGTGATGACGAGCAGCCGGACGTCGCTCCTGCAGCGCGCCGTCGCCGTGCGTTTGCCGTTTGTCGTGAAAAGCGCCATTTCGCCGAATATGGCGCCGGGCGAGAGAATTGCGCCGCGCTCGACGATCTCGATCTCTCCTTCGACGACGACGAAGGCTTCATCAGCTCCCTCACCCTTCAGGAACACCGCTTCGCCGCGTCGCAGCGCGCGCGGATGCATGAAGGGCTTCAGCCATTCGATGTTCAGGTCGCTGGCGTTCGCCTCGCGCACGCTGGCGATCAGCCGGCGCATTTCGCGCATGCGGGTGAAGTTGAGCGGCAGGTTGATGGCGTGTTTGGCGATGGTCGGCGGGCTCGCGATGATGAGCCCCAGGGTCACGCCGAGCACATTGCCGAGCATCGCGGTGATGCGCAGCGGGATCATGCGCTTCATGTAAGCCGCGCCGACCACCGTCGACGCCTCAGCCCAGGCGAGCGCCGTCAGCGCGACCCCGCCGACTGTCTTTCCCGTGTCGGAGGCGGCCCAGTTCGTCAGCGTATCGATCAGTTGAGACATTATGGCTTCCATTCTCACGCGGCGCTTAACCTTTGCGCGCGATCAAGACAAGCGATCAAACGGCTTGGGGCTGGACTTTCCCATGCGCCTTCGCACATTCGCTCCATGCGACAAACGAGCCGAATGCTGCGGGTCGACACGTCGGGGCGCGGATTCTACGAATTCACCGAGAACCTTCGCGACTTTGCGCGCGGCGCGCGCATGTCGCAGGGTCTGCTGACCATTTTTTGCCGCCACACCTCAGCCTCGCTGCTCATTCAGGAGAACGCCGACCCCACCGTTCTGCGCGATCTCGAAGCCGTCTTCGAGCGTCTCGCGCCGGAGGGGGCGGATTACGTGCATGATACGGAGGGGGCCGACGATATGCCGGCCCATATCCGCGCCGCGCTCACGCAGACGCAGCTCTCGGTTCCCGTCATCGGCGGCGCCCTGGCGCTTGGAACCTGGCAGGGCGTCTATCTTTTCGAGCACCGCAGGCGGCCGCACCGGCGCGAGATCGCGCTGCATCTGATCGGCGAGTAATCATGCGCCATTCTGGCACGCCACCCGTGACAGGCCGGCAACGGTTCCGCAAGGCTAATGAACGATAAGATTTCGCGAAAGATCGCATCCGGGGCGGCGCGGCGCGAAATCGCGACGCCTCACGAGACGCGCCGCCGCACATGGATCAGTCTATGCGTCGTCAGTCGAGAACGCGTGTCGTGCGCAGAGGGATCGCGCCCTGGGTCTTCAGCGTAACGGCGCCCTGGGCGCTGGGCGTCGGCATGTTGGTTTCTTTCACTGCGGCCGCAGGACAGGACCCGATCGCCGACTGGAAGGTCTCTCCGCTTGCGGCGCGCGCCCCCGGAGGGCTGTCGCTCGGCTTCAGCGAGGCGGCGAGCGGCGATTACGGCTTTTACGGCCAGACCCGCGCCCAGATTCAGGAGGCGCGTCTCATCGTCGGCGCGCCGGAGGAGAACAGCGGGGCTCCCGAGGAGCGCGAGCCGCATGTCGACCTCAAGCCCGATGTGAAGCATTTTCCGCAGGTCGATCGGCGGCATAAGGGCGATCCGGTCGTCGCCATGCGGCCCAGCTTCGAGACGCGCCGCCCGCAACCGGCCAATCTGGGGCTGAGCGGCTCGCCGGCGCTTTCCTTCGGAATCGAGGGCAAGTCAACAACGCCGACGGCTACGCCGTTGCCGCCCCGCGGAAAAACCCCGGGCGACGAGGCGCTGGAAGAAGCGGACGCCGGCGCCGTCCCGGAGCCGGCGACGACCCAGAAGTCGACGGCCGCCGCCTCGCCTTCTCAGAGTTCCTCGATCTCGACGCCGACCGGCGCCGATTCGCCCCGTGACGCGGGGCGGCAGGCGCTCACCGAACGCGCCCTCCACGGCGCGACGCCGCAGACGCCGCGCGCGGTCGCGCTGGGGTCATCGACGCCGGCGCAGCCGGACGCGGTGCCGATCGAAGTGTCGTCGTTCCGCGGCGCGACGCTGGCGCTCGCCGTTCCAGGCAAGGAAGAAAGCGTGACGCGGCCGGATTATGCGGCCTCGATCGATCCCGAGAAACTCGGCCGCGAAACGCGCTGCCTGGCGGAAGCCGTCTATTTCGAGGCGCGCAGCGAGCCCGAGGCCGGGCAGGCGGCGGTCGCGCAGGTCGTGCTCAACCGCGTCCAGAGCGGACTGTACCCCTCAAGCGTCTGCGGCGTCGTCTATCAGAATCGCCACCGCTTCCGGCAGTGCCAGTTCTCCTTCGCCTGCGAGGGCAGGTCGCTGCGCATCACCGAAGGCGACTCCTGGGAGCAGGCGGTGCGCGTCGCCAAGGAAGTCATGGTGGGCCGGACCTATATTTCAGACGTCGGCCGTTCGACGCATTATCACGCGAACTACGTGCACCCGCGCTGGGCGCGCGCGCTCAGGAAGATGGACGTCATCGGACGGCATATTTTCTACCGGCTGAAACCGGGACAGACGTAGTTTTTCGCTCGAAGTCTGTCCATGCGTCATTCCCGGCAGCCGAAGGCTGACCGGGAATCCAGAGTACAACAAGGATCCTGGATGTTGCTCTGGATACCTGTGTGTCTGTTTTGTGAGAGACTGAGAATGCGGACGGGAGATCGTTGGATTCCTGGTGTCGCCACCGTATCTGGCATGATCCCCGTCCGCTTTTCGCAGTTCACCTGAACAGTTGCACGAGGCTGCGCCAATAGACCTCGCATCACAGGGACAGGCACGATGAGCATATCCCCTGTTTGCGTCGGAATCGACGTTTCCAAAGCCTATCTCGATATTTTTGATCCCTTGGCGGGCAGTTTCCGGATCGAAAACACGAGCGGCGCAGTCGCCGCTTTCCTCTCCACACAGCTCGTCCGCGGGCGTTTCGTGGTGTTTGAGGCGACCGGCCGTTACGATCGCATATTGCGTCTGGGTCTTGAAGCCGCCG
>JBPFDX010000064.1:0-33753 GCA_051061385.1 Methylocystis sp. | reverse complement strand
CGCCAACCACCGTTCGAGATCGGACTTCCAGCTCTCGTCCATGGTCGGCCCTCCAAAACGCCGACCAGCTATGAATCACGCAAAGTGATCCGAGGGAATCCCAAAAATGCCCGACCCTTCAACAATCTGCCAAAGTAGTGTTAGCGGGCTGAATCCTTTGATCCACTATGCGCGCGAAGGCTACCTTGACGATCGGCCGACCGCCCCGGACGCATCCCTGCGGTCCAGCTGGATGAACGAGGCGGCGGACAATGACCGCCTCTCCGATCAGATGCGCGTCTTTCTCCGCAGCTATGACGAAATCCAGCAGTCTGGCCTGTTCGAACCGGACTTCTATCGCGAGCGATACGCCGTCGAGCGCGGCGATCTCGTCGAACATTATCTGCGTCACGGACGTCGTGAAGGCTATAATCCCAGCCGCTTCTTCGATGCGGCCTGGTATCTCGAACGCTACGAAGACGTACGAAGCAGCGGCGCCGACCCCTTTCTGCATTTCCTGCAAAACGGCGTTTACGAGGGACGCAGCGGCGGCCCCGACGACCGGCGCGCGAGCGAGACTGAAAAATCTCCCGAGCCTGAGGTCGAATCAGCCCCGCCCCCGCCGGAACGTTCCGCAGTCGCGGGTCTTACGCCGGCCGAGGTGGTGCGGCTTGCCGAAGGGTTCGACGAAACTTTTTACAGGCGCCAGAATCCGCAGCTGGATTTTGCTGCGATTTCGCCCATCGAGCATTACGCCGCCTTCGGCTGGCGTGAAGGGCGGGACCCGTCAGCGGATTTCTCGACGAAAGGCTATCTCCACTACAATCCCGACGTGCGAAGCTCCGGAATGAATCCGTTGCTTCACTATATTCTGAGAGGCCGGGAAGAAAATCGCGTTTACCGCCGCTCTCAGCGCAAACCTCGGCCAGGCGATGGCGTCTGGGAATGGCGCGGCTATGAGGAGGTCTGGGCGCGCGGCGGCGAAACTCTCGAAAGTCGCGAGCCCGACGTCGAGGCGCTCAGCTTCCTCTGCGCGTTGAAGGGACTTCCTCTCGAGGAGGTCGTCGCCGGCCTCGATTTTGGAACGCCGAAGCCGGAAGACGTTCGCATCTCGATCGTCATTCCCTGCTTGAACGAAGAACTCGTCACGGTGGAATGTCTGCAGTCGATCGCGCAGGCGATGCCGCAGTCATTCGCCATCGAAGTCATCGTCGCTGATAACGCCTCCGAAGACACGGCCTTCGCTGCGATCGGCAAGAACCAGACGATCAAATGTCTCCGCTTCGAAAAGAACATGGGCTTCGGTCCGGCCTGCAATGCGGCCGCCGCGAAGGCGCGAGGCGAGTATCTCTTCTTTCTAAACAATGACGCGCAGATCTCTCCGGGGTGCCTCGAAACGCTGCTGGAAGCCGCGTCGGCCCCCGATGTCGGCATGGTGGGACCGAAGCTTCTTTGCTTCGACGGGTCACTGCAGGAAGCCGGCTCTAAGCTCAATCGCGACGGCACAGGCAGTCTTATCGGATTCGGGTTCGACCCTCGCGTGCCGCGCTACAACTACTCGCGACGCGTGGAGCACGTCTCCGGAGCGGCGATTCTCGTCCCGCGGACCCTGTTTGAGCAAGTCGGCGGATTCGACGACGTATTTGCGCCCGCTTATTGCGAAGACGCCGATCTGAGCTTCAAGATTCACGCCAAGGGACTCTCGATCGTCTATGAACCGGCCGCGGTCGTCGCGCACCACCTGAGCAAAACATCGGACGCGAACTCCGCCGCCGCCGTATCGAAGAAGCAGCGCATCTCGCGCAATCGCCAGATCTTGCTTGAGAGATGGGCGGGCCGCCTGGCGACCCATGATCTGCGCACCATCGCGTTCTACCTTCCCCAATACCACCCCATTCCGGAAAATGATCTTTGGTGGGGGAAAGGCTTTACTGAATGGACCAACATCACCAAGACCGAGCCGAATTACGTCGGCCATAATCAACCCCGCTTTCCCGCCGACCTTGGCTATTACGATCTGCGTGTGCCTGAGGTGCTCGAGGAGCAAGCCGAACTGGCGCGGCGACACGGCGTTTCAGGCTTCTGCTATTATTATTACTGGTTCGACGGCAAACGCCTGCTCGAACACCCGCTGGAGCGCATGCTCGCGACAGGTAAGCCCGATTTTCCCTTTTGCCTCTGCTGGGCGAACGAAAATTGGACGCGGCGCTGGGACGGCCAGGAGAACGACATCCTGCTCGGTCAGTCGTATTCGGAAGACGCCGCGCTCGACATCATCAAGGATTTCGAGCGCTATTTCCGTGACGGACGCTACATCCGCGTGAACGGCAAACCGCTCGTTCTGATCTATCGCATCAAGGAGCTGCCGAATCCTGCGAGAGCCATGACCATCTGGCGCAATCATTGTCGCGCCGTCGGCATTGGCGAGATCTGCATCGCCATGGTCGAGTCGTTTGAGCTCTCCGCGGCGCCCGAAGATCCGAAGCTCTACGGATGCGACATCACAGTCGAATTTCCTGCGCATGGCATGGTTCATGACGAAAAACAGGAGGTCGAGAAGCTCAATTTCGACTGGACCGGCGCAGTTCATGACTATCGTGAACTCGCCGCCGCTTTTATGCGTCGGGTCGAAGCCGGTTTCCCAAGAATTCGCTCGGTGCTCGTCGGGTGGGACAACACGCCCCGTCACCCGACCCGGAGCTTGATTCTCGAGAATTCAACGCCCGGCGCTTTTCAGGCCTGGCTCGAATGGACCTATCGTAGAACGCTCGAGCAGAACTACGGCGATGAAAGAATCGTCTTCATCAACGCGTGGAATGAGTGGTGCGAAGGCAGCTATCTAGAGCCAGATCGTCACTTCGGGCACGCCTATCTGCAAGCCGTGCGCAATGCGTTGGATTCCGTTGAATCAGGGGGACACGCGTTTGTCGTATAGAATCGATTACGCTCGGCGTCGCGACCTCCGCGTTCGCGCCGTAGGACACCCGTTTGCGCCCATCGGCATGGGAGAGCATGTACGTTCGGTGTGGCGCGCGATGGACGAAGTCGGTTTGGAAGCGCGCATCGTCGACATTTACGGGCCACAAGGCGAACCCGATAACGAGCTGATCTCGCAATATTCAGCAGCCATAACGCCGTTGCTTGGCGACGGGGTTAACGTCTATTGCATCAACGGCGACGAAATCGAGCAGGCGGTGAGCGTGCTGCCTAATCCGATGACGCCGGGGAGCAAGAACGTCATCTATCCGGCATGGGAGCTTGAGCGCTATCCTGAGGAATGGGCCAAGCACCTGATGCGTTTCGATGAAGTTTGGGCGCCCTCCGCCTTCATCAAGGAGGCGATCGCCAAGGCGGTGAGCATCCCCGTGGTGCACATGCCGCTGGCGTGCGAGGTCAAGCGTCGGGCTCTGAGGTCGCGGCGTTTCTTCGGCATTCGGGAAAGCGCCTACGCTTTCTTTTTCTCTTTCGATTTCCTTTCTTATATCGAGCGCAAAAATCCCTTCGCGGTGATCGAAGCCTTTACGGCCCTGAGCAAAGAACGCCCTTTCGACGACATAGCGCTTGTCATCAAGACGAATAACGCTGATCGCCGACCGGAGATGAAGGCGCGCTTCGATGCTGCGATTGCGCCGCTGCGTGATCGCGTGACCGTCATCAACGGCACGCTGTCCGATCTTGAGATGAAAAGCCTCATCTGGATCACGGACTGTTTCGTTTCCCTGCACCGTTCCGAAGGCTTCGGGCGGGGTCTCTCGGAGGCGATGGCGCTCGGCAAGCCGGTGATTGCGACCGCTTACTCCGGCAATATGGATTTTTGCTCGGAAGAGACCGCCTTCCTCGTGCCATACAGCCTGATTGGAGTTCGTCCCGGCGAATATCCGCATTGGCGCATGCAGCACTGGGCCGATCCGGATGTGGAAATCGCCACGAAGATCATGCGCGAGCTCATCGACGATCCCAAGAAAGGCCGCGACAAGGGCGAGCGCGCGCGCCTGCGTCTTATGACAGACTTCAGCTATCTGGCCATCGGTCTGCGCTATCAGCGACGCATCGACGAACTCATGCAAATGGAGACGCGCAAGCCGGAGCCGCTTCCACAGAGCATCGCGAGGCCGAGACGCAAGAAAAACTCGGCGCGGCGAAACGCCGTCGAGCACTGAACGTCCGTCCGTAAGCGCAGGCGGCGAACGCTTCCGCTCGGTCGCTATTAGCTGATCGGCATCTGAGGCGTAACGTCCGGCACAATCAGCCGTGCGCCGGTGCTGGCGATGATATCCGCGACCGAAACGCCTGGCGCGCGCTCGCGAAGCGTGAGGCCCGCATCCGTCGGCTCGATCACAGCGAACTCCGTCACGATGAGGCTGACGCGACGCGACGCCGTTGGCGGCAACGTAAGCGTTTCCACGATCTTGGGTTCGCCCTTCGCGGCGTGCTGCATCGCCACGATGACGCGTCTGGCGCCGGCGACGAGATCCATGGCGCCGCCCATTCCAGGCGTAAACTTACCCGGGATCATCCAGCTGGCGAGGCGTCCCGCGGAGTCGACCTGCAGCGCGCCAAGCACCGCCATGTCGACATGGCCGCCCCGGATCAGCGCGAAGCTCGTCGCGCTGTCGAAACTGGCGGCGCCTGGCAACGACATGATGAATCCGCCGCCCGCGTCGATCAGGTCGCGATTGACCATTCCTTCGGGGGGCGGCGCACTGAAGCCGATCAGGCCGTTCTCGCTCTGAAAGGCGACCGACACTCCCTTCGGAACGAAACGCGCCACGAGAGTCGGCAGGCCTATCCCGAGATTGACGAGCATGCCGTCGCGCAACTCCAGGGCGACGCGACGCGCGATGATTTCCTTCGGGTCCATCAGCGCGCCCTGCCGACAAGATGGGTGACGAGAACGCCGGGCGTGCGCACCGCATCAGGCGGGATCACTCCGACCGGCACGATTTCGTCAGCTTCGACGATGACGCAGTCCGCCGCGAACGCCATGAGCGGGTTGAAATTGGCGGCCGTAAGACGATAGGTCAGATTGCCGAAATAGTCGGCCTCATGCGCGCGCAGCAAAGCGAAATCGGCGCGCAGCGGCTTCTCGATGAGAAAGCTCGCGCCGTCGATCTCCACGACCTGCTTGCCTTGCGCGACGATCGTGCCCACGCCTGTTGGCGTCAGGACGCCGCCAAGCCCGCAGCCGCCGGCGCGAATGCGTTCGGCAAGCGTGCCCTGTGGAATGAGTTCGACGTCAATCTCGCCCGCGCACATCAGCCGTTGCGTCGTCGGATTGGTGCCGATATGCGACGCTTCCACGCGCGCGACGCATCCGGCTTCGATCAGCTTGCCGACGCCGACCGTCGGATAGGCGGTGTCGTTGCCGATGATCGTCAATCCCCGGGGCCCACGCGAGACCAGCGCGTCGATCAGCCCTTCCGGCGCTCCGACGCCGAGGAAGCCGCCGATCATGAGCCTCGCCCCGTCGGGAACGAGTTCGGCGGCGGCTTCGGCGGTGATCGCGCTTTTTCTCATTCGCCAAGCCCTGCTTATCGTGTGCGCGTGTCGAGATAATGCGTCTCGGAAACATCACGCAGGCGCGCCGCCGCGGTTTCGGGCGTGATGTCGCGCTGGGGTTCGCCGAGCATCTCGAAGCCCACCATGAATTTACGCACCGTCGCCGAACGCAGCAGCGGCGGATAGAAATGCGCATGGAAATGCCAGTCGGCGTGCGGCGCGCCGTCCATCGGACGCTGGTGGAACCCCATTGAATACGGGAAATCGGTTTCAAACAGATTATCGTAACGAATGGTCAGCCGCCGAAGGACATCGGCGAGCCCCCTCGTCTCCTCCCCGGTAAGATCGGCGAAAGAGCCGATATGCCTTGTCGCGAGCACCATCGTTTCGAACGGCCAGATCGCCCAGAACGGCACAAGCGCGACGAAATGATCGTTGCCGCAAACGATCCGCTCGCCGAGTCTTTGTTCGAGCGCCAGATAATCGCAGAGAAGACAGGATCCGTTCTGCGCCAAATAGGCGTCTTGTCGCTTCGATTCCTTGAGGGCTTCGTTCGGAACGCTGTGGGTCGCCCAGATTTGGCAGTGCGGGTGCGGATTGCTCGCGCCCATCGGCGCGCCGCGATTCTCAAAAATCTGCACGTAATTGATCGCGTCGAGTTCGCCGAGCCCAATGGTTTCCTTCCGCCATGCGTCGATGACGGGAACGATCTCGGGAACGCTCATGCGCGAAAGAGTCAGATCGTGGCGCGGCGAGAAGCACAGCACGCGGCATCTGCCGGTCTCGCCCTCGGCGACAAGCAGCCCGTCCTGAACGATCTCCTCCGCGGGCGCCTGCGGCGTGAGCGCGGCGAAGTCGTTATCGAATGCGAAGACGCCCTGGTAATGTGGGTTTCGCTGGCCGTTCGCCCGCTCGTTGCCTGGACATAGATAGCAGGTCGGATCATATCGCGGCCGGTCCGCATCGCGGAGCTTTTCCACCTGACCCTGCCAGGGCCGGCTCGTCCGATGCGGCGAGACGAGAATCCATTCGCCCGTAAGCTGGTTTAGCCGGCGATGCGAGATGCTGCTCAGCAGGGACACGCGCCGCTCCTATGCGCCGGCAGGGCCTGCGCCGGGACCCGGGACGCAGGTGAGAATGGGCGGCGTGACGCCGGTCGCGATTCGATATCTCTCGGCCATGGCCTGCGCGAAAGCGTCGGCATGTCGCGCTTCAACGAGATTGATCGTGCAGCCGCCGAATCCGCCGCCCATCATGCGGGCGCCATAGACTCCCGGAAGGCTGTGGGCGATGTCGACCATCAGGTCGAGTTCGGCGCAGCTCACCTGATAGTCGTCGCGCAGACTTTCGTGCGAAAGATTCATGAGACGGCCGCACTCCTTGAGGTCTCTCGCGTCGAGCGCCGCGGCGGCGCGCAACGTTCGATCGATCTCGCCGACGACATGACGGGCGCGGCGAAAGACGAGTTCGGGCATCGACTCCGCGTGTCGCATCAACTGGGCGAATGTCACGTCGCGCAACGCCGATACGCCGGCGATCCGAGTGGAGAGCACCGCCACCGCGCGTTCACAGTCTTCCCGGCGCACATTATATTCATCGCTCGCGAGCTGATGGCGCACCATTGTGTCGCAAAGAACGAGGCGCGCTTGCGGATCGATGGCGACTTTGCGCGATGTGAGGCTGCGGCAATCGAGCAACAGGGCGCTCCCCGCGACGCCGCAGCACGAGATATACTGGTCCATGATCCCGCAGCGCACGCCGACAAACTGGTTTTCGGCGCGCTGGCAGATTTTCGCGAGTTCGACCCGGTCGACCTCTGCGCCAGAGATCGTCAGCAGCGCAAGGCCCGCCGAGACTTCGAACGCTGCGGAGGCCGAAAGTCCCGCTCCGATGGGGAGATTTCCGTTGAGGGCGAGATCTGCGCCGCTCAGTCTGTAGCCGGCGCTCTCAAGAAAAATCGCCACGCCCCGGATATAGTCCGTCCAGTCGCCGCGAGGCTGCGCGGCAGAGTAGTCGAGATCGAATTCGACGATTTCGTCCATGATCAGTGAGCGTATGCGAAGATGGCGGTCAGGACGCGGCGCGATGGCGGCCCAGATCGACAAATCAATCGCAGCCGGCATGACGAAGCCGTCATTGTAATCGACGTGCTCGCCGATCAGATTGATGCGGCCCGGCGCGCGAAAAAGGCGCGGCTCTCGCTCGAAACTCTGGCGGAAGTCGGCAATCAGATCCTGCTCAATCCTCAACTCCATTCCAGCCACAGTCCTATTGTCATGAAACCGTCAAGGCGACGCCGCATCGAACGGCGGCGATAAGGAAGTCAAATGATAGTCCGCGCATGACACGTCAACGCCTTGGCGTTTGCTACTATCCTGAACATTGGCCGCAGTCACGCTGGAGCGAAGATGCGACCATGATGCAGGAGACCGGTCTTTCCTTTGTCCGCATTGGCGAATTCGCCTGGTCGCGGCTGGAGCCGAACGAGGGGGATTATCGTTTCGAATGGCTTGAGCGCGCTGTCGATACGCTCGATCGCGCCGGCCTCAAGGTCGTGCTTGGAACGCCGACGGCGACGCCGCCCAAATGGCTCGTCGACAAGATGCCCGATATGGCGGCCCTTGACGCCGAGGGCCGACCGCGCAAATTCGGCTCGCGCCGGCATTATTGTTTCAGCCATCAAGACTACGCTCGAGAATGCGACCGAATCGTCGAGCGTTTGGCGCGAGCTTTTGGCGGGAACCCCGCCATAGCAGCCTGGCAGACCGACAATGAATATGGCTGCCATGACACTGTGCTGAGCTATTCGCAGGCGGCTCTGCAGGCGTTCCGCAAATGGTGCGAGACCAAATACCGCTCGATAGAGACGCTGAACGAAGCCTGGGGCAATGTTTTCTGGTCGATGGAATATCGAAGCTTTTACGAGATCGAACTCCCGAATTTGACGGTCACCGAGGCCAATCCCTCGCATCTGATGGACTTTCAGCGTTTCTCGTCGGATCAGGTCGTCGCCTTCAATAGGCGTCAAACCCAATTCATCCGACGGCACGCGCCGGACGCGACGATCCTCCATAACTTCATGGGCGCATTCGTCGATTTTGATCATTATGCAGTGTCTCAGGACCTCGACGTCGCCGCTTGGGACAGCTACCCGCTCGGTTTTCTCGAGCGTTCATCCAACGACGACGCGTTCAAGATGCGCTACATGCGGGTCGGGGATCCCGACTTTCAGGCGTTTCATCACGACCTCTACCGCCAATGCGGACGCGGCAGATGGCAGGTGATGGAGCAGCAGCCGGGCGCGGTGAATTGGGCGCCGTGGAATCCGGCGCCCGCAGAAGGAGCGGTGCGGCTCTGGACCTTCGAGGCCTTCGCAGCCGGCGCCGAGGCCGTCAGCTACTTCCGCTGGCGGCAGGCGCCCTTCGCGCAGGAGCAGATGCATGAAGCGCTGCTGCTGCCGAGCGCCGAGCCAAACGAGGCTCGTCATGACGTCGCGCGCATTTCGCAAGAGCTCGCCGCGCTCGATGCGCGCGTCGAAACGGCGCGCGCGCAAGTCGCGCTGGTTTTCGACTATGAGAGCGCCTGGGCGTGGCGCATCCAACCGCAAGGTCAGGATTTTTCCTATTTCGACCTCATCCTCTCTGTTTATCGGGGTCTGCGGCGGATGGGCCTTTCGGTCGACGTCATTCCGCCCTCGGCGGCGGCCGTCGCCGAGCGCAGGCTGATCATCGCGCCGGCGCTTTTTGCGCCGTCTCGCGATTTTACTGAAGCGCTGGCGAAAAGCGGCGCGACGATGTTGCTGGGTCCGCGCACGGGATCGAAGACAGCCAACTTTCAGATCCCGGCTGAACTGCCCCCCGGCGTTCTACGAAGTCTGATCGACATTCGCGTCAGGCGGGTCGAGAGCCTGCGGCCGGGCGCCTGTGTGAGGATTTCAGAAAAAGGCGCCTTCGTGCGCTGGCGCGAATTTCTCGCGCTTGGAGAAAAAGTCGAGCGAGAGATCGCATCGGGGGACGGCGAGACAGCGCTCGCGCGATGCGACAATGTCTTTTATCTCGCCGGCTGGCCCGACGAAGAACTATTGGACAGCGTGCTGCGCCGCGTTTTCCACGCCGCCGGCATATCGACGCTCGATCTCCCGGAGGATATCCGCGTCCGCGACAATGGCGCGACTCGCTACGTGTTCAATTACGGACCCCGACCCACCGATATCTCGGCGCTCGTCGGGGAAGAAACTCTCCTGCTTGGCGATCGGCTTCTCGAACCTTGCGGCGTCGCGACGTTCAGGCGTCGCGTCTGACGCGCGCGCCACTCAGAACACGAGCCAAGAAGCGACGACGAAATAAGTCATGAGCGAAAAAGTGTCCTGCACCACGGTTGCGACAGGGCCGGAGCCGAGCGCGGCGTCATAGCCGAGCCTTGCAAAAAGCCACGGCATCAAGAAGCCGAACGCCGTTGCGATCGTGCTCGCGACGGCCAGGGAAATCCCGACGGTGGCGGCGAGTCCAACGCTTGAGAAGAAGAACCAAACGATCGGAAACGCGAGGCATCCGAGCATCGAGCCGAGCAGCGCCCCCGTGCCCAACTCCCCGAGGAAGAGCGGCAGCAGCGCCGAATCGGTCAACGACAAGCCACGGACGACAACCACCTCCGATTGCGTGCCGACCGAGTCGGCGAGATAAACGATCGCGGGAATAAAAAAAGCGACGGCGATGTGAGCGCTGAGCGCAGTCTCAAAGCGCGACATCATGGCGGTCGCCGCGGCGCTCCCAGTCATTCCGACGAGCAGCCAGGGCAATCGATAGAGCGCGCGGCGGTGCGGCGCGGCGGTCAGGGCGTCTTTCGCCGCCTCTGACTTGCCGAGGATGCCCACCATGTGGTGCAGATCCTCAAGATGCTCGTCCCGCAGGATCGTCATGAGCGCGCGCGCCGGCACGGCGCCGAGAAGTCTTCCATCCGCGTCGCAGATCGCCAGTATCGACAGCCCTGAGCGAATGGCGACGCTCGCCGCATCTTCGCGGTCCGCGTCGATGGAAACGCTATAGCCCTCAGCCGCTCTTGCTATGTCCTGCAGAGCTGTCGTCTCCGCCGCGCCGAGGAGATCGCGTATGGCGACGACGCCGACGAGGCGACCGTCTTCGGCCAGCACGAAGACGTGGGAAGCGTCGTCAAACCGCCCTCCGATCAATCGCGCGCGCGCTTCGCCAACGCTCTCCTGCCGGCCAGCCATGGGCACACGCGTCACGAGGTAGCGCGCCACGGTCTGGCCATTCAGTTCTGCGGCGGGCATGCGGTCTGATTGCGGAAAATGGGACAGTGCGGTCATGACGTTTTATGATGTTCTTGAGAGAGGGAAGCATTCCGCCTGATCAGCAGCGCGCAGCTGCAGGTCATAGGATGGGCCGCATGACAATGATGTGACGGATCCTTACGCTCATTTCGTGCGCTCATCGATTGTTGCATGCTAGGTGTTTTGGTAGATTTCTTGACCGCCGCCGCTCTGATTTGGCGGCCGCCCGGAGCGAATGGACCGGAGTCGCAGTGATGAAACCCTTTCAGTTTGCGTTGGGCGCTTTGACTGGCGCCGCCGCCGTTCTGCTCCTGAACCGCCAAGGCGCGCAGCGCGTGCGTCCGATCGCCAAAGCGGCGATGAAAGCCGCCGTGATGGCTTATCACGAAGCCCGCGTGCAAAGCGCCGAACTCGCCGAAGCCGCCGAGGATCTCTTCGCCGAAGCGAAGGCCGAAGCCGCCGCCGACATCTTCGCCGCGGCTGTGGCGGCCGCTCAGGCGAAGGCTGCGCAAGCCAAACACGATCCGAAACCCGAAGCGACGCCAAAACCCGAGAGCGCATAGATGGGCGACGCGACTCTACCACTGGCGCAGGTGGCTCACGCCATGCCCGGCCGCGCGCGGCTGCGCGTCGCCGACCGTCGCGGCGACGCCGCTTATTTCGCTTCGATCTCGAAGGGACTTGCGGCGATCGCGGGGGTCCGCGCCGTCGAAGTGGCGCCGCTGACCGGCAGCGTGCTCATTCAGCACAGCGGACCGCTGGCGCGCATCGGCGTCGCGGCGCAGGAGGCCCGGCTATTCGTTGTCGGCGAAGCGCCTCCGGTCGCGCGCGTCGCGCCGGAAGTCTCCATCGACCCAAAGGCGGTCGCGGCGATCGCTCTCCTTGGCGCAGCGCTATGGCAGATGTCGCGAGAAAGCATCTTTCCGCCTGCCATCACTCTGCTTTGGTATGCAAGCCGACTTGACGGATTCTGGTCGCTCAATGGCGACGGCGACGGCGGCGATTAATCTCTACCCCTTGAGCGCATCCACGACGTCGATCGCTTCCCAGGGAAGGTCGAGATCGGCGCGGCCGAAATGGCCGTAGGTCGCAAGCGGAAGATAAAAGCCCGCTGGCCCGGACCTCTGTGGCGCCGTGCGCAAGCCGAAACGGCGAACGATCGCTGCGGGTCGGAAATCCATGAGCTGGGCGAGCCGTCTGGCGAGCTTTTCATCCGCCAGCCAGCCGGTGCCGAAAGTTTCGACCGAAAGACTGAGCGGCTCCGCCTGCCCCGCCGCATACGCGAGATGCACTTCGCAGCGTTCGGCGAGCCCCGCCGCGACAATGTTCTTGGCCGCGTGCCGCGCGGCGTAAGCGCCGGCGCGCTCAATTCGCGAAGGATCCTTGCCCGAAAGCGCCGAACCGCTCTGGCGCGCGATTTCGCCATAGGCGTCGATCCCGCTCTTGCGCCCGGTCAGGCCAGCGTGGCGCGCCGGTCCGCCAATTTCAAAGCTTTCGCCGGCGTTGACATGTATCCTCGTCTGACCGTCGGCCTTCATGTCGCCCACCGAGAGCGAATCGAGCGCGAGCCCACGCAACCGTTCGAATTTGGCGTCGTCCATCGCCGCGCCGTCGAAGGCGACGGTCAGCGAAACCCCATAAATGCGCGCGGGACGGCCGCCGCGATATTCGACCGACACTTGCGTCTTGGCGTCGGGCGAGAGCGCCGAAAATCCGTCGCGCCGCGCGACGTCGAGCGCGCGCGCGACTCTGTGGGCGAGGCTGATCGGCGCCGGCATGAATTCCGGCGTCTCGCGACAGGCGTAGCCAAACACATTGGCCTGCTCATGCGCGACGCGCCTGCCGATCGCGACGTCGTCTTCGAGTTCCTCAAGCGGCGGTTCGCGCGCCTCGAGCGGAAGTTCGATGAAGCTCGTCAGGATCGAGCAATTTCGCGCGTCGAAGCTCCCGGCGGCGTAGCCGGCGTCTTGCATCACGGCGCGCGCGAGCGCCGGCAAATCGACGAGCGCGTCGGCGGCGTATCGCGCTGCGAGAAATACGACGCCTGTCGCAAGCGCGCATTCGACGGCGGCGCGCGCGCGATCATCTTCGCGCAGCAACGCATCTATGGCGGCGTCGCTGATTTGATCGCAGAGCTTGTCTGGATGCCCGGGCGTCACCGATTCGGATGTGAAGATCATGTCAGGCGACATGGCTGTCTCCGTTGGCGCGCGGCGCTTCTTCGCGATCCGCGATTCTGCCGATGATATCGTTGGCGAGCGAGCTGCCGAGCGTGATCGCGCCGATCCGCAACAAATCGCCGGCGACAAGCGGCGACAGGCCAAGAAGGCGCCGGGTCACAGGAAAAAGCTGCACGCCCGCCTGCAGCAGCAGGGTCGCGCCGACGGCGACATAGAGCATCGAATTAGGCGGCCTGCTGACTTCGGAACTCAGTCCCCGCGACTCGGAGCGACAGGACAGGCTGTGGAGCAGCTGGCCGCAGGTGAGTCCATGGAAGGTGACGGTGCTGGCGCGGGCGCCTCCTGCGCCGCCGCCGAGGCTGAAATAGCCGATAAGCGCCGCTACGCCCATCACCGAGCCCTCGCGAAGAATTCGCCGGAAGTCGGACGCCGCGAGAATGGGCGCTTTCGGATCATGTGGCGGCTTGTTGAGCACGTCGGGCTCCGGGGGTTCGAGACCCAGCGCGATCGCCGGCAGCGCGTCGGTGGCCAGATTGAGCCAGAGCAATTGCATCGGCGTCAGCGGCTCGCCGCTGCCGACAAGGGCGGCGCCGAGCATGGCGATGGTCTCCGACGCATTCGTGGACACAAGATAGCGCAGCACCTTGCGAATATTCGCGTAGGTGGCGCGGCCGAGGCGTATCGCCTCGACGACGCCGTCCATGTCGTCGGTCGCGAGCACGATGTCGGCGACCTGACGCGCGACGTCGGCGCCCTCGCCGCCCATGGCGATTCCGACGTCGGCGGCGCGCAGCGCGGGGCCGTCGTTGACGCCGTCGCCGGTCATGGCGACGATATGGCCGTGGCCCTGCAGCGCTTTGACGATGTTCAGCTTGTCGACGGGGCTGACGCGCGCGAAGACGTGCGGCTGTCTCGCCAGCGCCTCAAGCATCTCGGGCTGCATTTTCGCCATCTGCCCGGCTTCGAGCACGCGCAGCTCGCCGCCGTGATTGAGATCGAGCCGGCGCGCAATCGCGAATGCCGTCGCGCTCTGATCGCCGGTGATCATCACCGTGCGCACGCCAGCCCGGTGCAGCTGCTTGAGCGCCGGGCCGACGCTGGCGCGAATGGGATTGGCCATGCCGGCGAGGCCGAGCCAGGTCAGATCGCGCTCGTTGCGGGGATCGCCGCCGCTTTCGCCAATCGCGACGCCAAGGACGCGCAGCGCGTCGCCGGCCATACGTTCATTGGCCCTGAGGACGGCCGTCCGCGCCGTTGAGTCGAGCGGCGCGACGCCATCGACGGCGCGGCGGTTCGCGCAACGCGCCAACACCTCGACTGGATCGCCTTTGACGCAAAGCACGCGCGCGCCGTCAGTCGTTTCGTGGAGCGTGCTCATGCGCTTGCGGCCTTCGCCGCGCGCGACGTTCGCCTGCACAGGCGCAGATCTCCGAAGCGCGACGGGATCGACGCCCATCGCCACCCCCGCTTCCACCAGCGCTGTTTCGGTCGGCGTGCCCTCGATCTCCCAATCTTTCGCGGCGGACTCAACCGCAGCGTCGCTGCAAAGAGTCGCGACTTCGAAGAGGCGACGCGCAATATCAGTGGTTGCGGCGTCGGCGTCGACGCCCTCGCGCAACAGTCGGCCCTCTTTGAGTTCAAACGCCCCATTGTCGACGTGAACGCGAACCGCCGCCATGCGGTTTTCGGTGAGCGTGCCGGTCTTATCGAGTCCGATCGTCTCGATCGCGCCAAGCGTCTCCACGGCGTCGATCTTGCGCACCAGCACCTTGCGCTTGCGCATGTCCTGCACGCCTAACGCGAGCGTCGTGGTCGCGATCGCGGGAAGTCCTTCGGGAATGGCAGCCACTGCGAGTGAAATCGCGCTGCGCAGAGTGGGGATCAGACCGTGTCCACGCATGACGCCGAGCAGAAAGACGCTTGCGCAAATGACGCCATTGACGATGACGAGTTCGCGCTCCACGTCGCCAAGTTCGCGCTGTATGGGAGTCTGCGGCCGCTGCAGCGCGCCGAGCAGTTGCTGCACGCGGCCGATCTCGGTCTGCGCGCCGATGGCGGTGACGATGGCTGCGCCTGATCCGCCGGTGACCGACGTGCCGCGAAACACCATGTTGCGACGATCTGAAACGCCCGTATCCGGGGACAGGACGATTCTTGCGTCCTTGGGCGCCGGTTGCGCCTCGCCGGTCAGCGCCGATTCGTTCACCGTCATGTCGTCGCTGGCGATCAGCCGCGCGTCCGCCGGCACGGAGGCGCCGCGCTCGATCAGCAGAAGGTCGCCAGGCGCGAGATCGCGCGAATCTATCCTTGATCGCACCCCGTTACGGATGACGACGGCCTCTGACAGCTCCTCGCCGGCAAGACTCGAAATCGTGCGATCCGCCTGCCGCTCGGTGGTGGCGGCGATCCCGGCGTTGATCAACACCACTGCGGCGATCATCACCGCATCGGCGACGCCGCCGGTCGCCAACGACACCACCGCCGAGACGCCGAGCAAGGCGATCGGCAGGCTGGTCATCTGTTCGGCGAAAATAATCGCCGCCGAACGCGGCTCTGTGCGGCGAAGCTCGTTGCGTCCCCATTTCTGCAGTCGTTCCGCCGCGTCCTCCGCCGTTAAGCCTTGAGCGACGTTCGTTTCGAGCCGCAGGGCGAGCGCGTCGACAGGCTCGGCGTGCGCGGCGTTTTCCGGAGCTGTCGCGGCGGCGCCTTCGCCCGCGTCCCACATCGGCGCTTCAGCAACCGCCGCTTCGAGCGCCTGCATCAGCCGCGCGCTTGTGAGCGGCGGCTGAAACTCGACGAGAGCCGAACCCGTCAAAGCGCTGGCGCGAACGAAGAGGACTCCCGGCAAGCGTCGAAGGCGTTCCTCGACGGACTGGGCGAGCGCCGCGCGGCCGCGCAGCGCCATATGGCGCAGCCGCGCGCGGCCGGAACAAGCGTCGTGAATCAGCTCCGCGTTGAATTGCGCGCAGGACTCGACGCCGAAGCGAGGTGAGCCTACGTCATCTGAGTCCGCTTCAGCCAGGATCATCGAGCACATTGTCTGACGCGCATCGAAGCCCGCATTTCACGACCGTTCGATGACATTTTGGACGCATCGATCGCGCGAGCAAAGCGCTTCATCGCCGCAGCGCACGCAATGTCGGCGCGCCGCAGCGTGTGAAGCCGCTACTATAGTTGCGCGTGGGATTGGCGCAACCGGCGGCCCCTCGCAAGTCTGTGAGGCGCTAAGCGGCGAAGCGGCGCATCTCGCGCTTGCGAAATTCTACGATCCGCGGAACCTTAATGGGCGGTCGGCGTTCCCCAGACGCGGGAAGCTTATATTGTGCTTTGTCCGTCCGCGAATTTAAGAGAGGCTGTCGTTTTCAATTTCCGATTCGGGTGGGAGCGAAACCATGTTTCCGAAAAAGATGCGCGCGGCGAGCTTCGCCGCGGCGGGACTTGTCGTCGCAGCGAGCAATTGCGTTGCACAGTCGACCGCGCCCATCAAAGTCGATCAGGGATTGACGTGGACCGAAGCCGTCCGCAAAAATTTCTACAGCCGCGATCAGGGCTCGCGACTTATCCCCCTGGCCTGGCTGAAGGCGCTTAAGCACCCCAACGGCGAGACTTTCCTTGCCGACGGCTTGGCGCGATACGGCTATCTTCCGGACGACGCCAATCCACAAAGAGGTTTGCCGATCGGATTCAGCGTCGCCCGCGAGAAGGAAGGCGACGTCGTCGGCCTGACCTGCGCCGCCTGTCACACGCGTCAAATCGAGGTCGAGGGGAAGGCCTATCGCATCGACGGCGGTCCGGCGATCGCCGACCTCGGCGCCTTCTGGGCGGAGCTCAACGCAGCGGTCCATCGCGCGCTCGCCAGCGAGCAGAGCTTTGCAGACTTCGCGAAATCGGCGCTTGGCGCCTCGCCGTCGCCGCAACAGATCGCGGCGCTCCGCAAGGCCGTCGAAGAGTGGTCGGCGCCGTTCGACGCGATCACCCAGGAAGGGCTGCTGAAAGCCAAACCTTGGGGCCTTGGACGTCTCGACGCCGTCGGCATGATCTTCAATCGCGTCGCCGGTCTCGACATCGGGCCGCCGCCGACGTTCATCCTGAAGGAGAACATGAAGCCCGCGGATGCGCCTGTCCGCCCGCCCTTCCTTTGGAACGCATCGATTCAGGATCGCACGCAGTGGCCCGGCTTCGCCGAGAACGGCAACACGATCCTGGCCCTCTCGCGCAATCTCGGCGAAGTCTATGGCGTCTTCGGGATCTTTCATCCCAAACAGAACGACGCGCGTCCTCTCGGCTTCGATTACGACGCAGACAATTCGGCGAATTTCGCCGGCCTGCTGTCGCTTGAGCAGTCGATCGAGCGACTGGGTCCCCCGCGATGGCCATGGCCCGTCGATCGCAATCTCGCGGCGACAGGCAAGGCGATCTTTGCGCGGCCAAAAGACAAGGGCGGCTGCGCCGAATGTCATGGCATACAGGAGCTGCCGAATGGCAATTGGGTGACGCCCATAACGCCCATAGGCGAAATTGGAACTGACGCGAAAGAACTGCTCAACCTTAAGCGGACAACCGTCAGCACCGGCGTGCTTACGGGCGCATCGATTCCCTTTCTCATGGAGCCTCTGAAAGGGGAGAATGAAGCGATCGCTAATGTGCTCGGCGTGGCCGTGCGCGGCGCGGTTCTTCAATACTATTTTCCCGGCGTTCGCATCGATCCCAGGTTGCGCGCGCGCGTGGAGCAGGCGCTGCTGAAGGCCGATGACGCGATCGCTTTCGCGAAGCCCCTGCTGAAGGCGCGAATCGCAGAGAAGCTGATGACGCCAAAGATCAAGGAGACCCTTTCGCAGCTGAAGGGCGCGTATCCGCCGCCGCCCGGGACGATCAAGCCGCCGCCCGGCTATGAGGCGCGCGTGCTTCAGGGGATCTGGGCTGCGGCGCCCTATCTGCACAATGGCTCCGTCGCGTCGCTCGCAGAACTCCTCAAGCCTGCGAAAGAGCGCGCGTCACGCTTCCAGGTCGGGCCGGCCTATGACATCGTCAATGTGGGCCTCGCGGCCGAACAGACAAAGTTCAACCACACGCAGCCGAGCGATGACTGCGTCGATCCGCGCGCGCCGACTGGCGACGGCCATTGCGGTCACGAATTTGGCGTAAGCCTGTCGGCCGAGGAGAAGAAAGCGCTGCTCGAATATTTGAAGACCCTTTAGCGTTCGCCGTTCTTGAGCGCGCGCAATACCAATCAAAGATTTTTGAGGGGAGGGCAAAATGACGACAAGACGAAGCGCGTCCATCGCGACCGCGATGCTGATGGCGGTCTCAGCAAGTCCGCGCGAAGCCGCCCGCGCCGAAGAAGCGAAAGCCGCGGCTCCCGTGGCCCCGCTCACCAAATTCGAGAAAGCGCCGCAGGGCGAAAGCGAGCAGATCGGGCAGATCATCGCGCTCACCACGCAGCTTCTGCAGATGCGCTACCCGGAAGGGATGGCCCGGCGCGGCGTGCATCCAAAGGATCACGGCTGCGTCAGGGCGACATTTACGGTCAATCCAGACATCCCTCAAAATTATCGAGCCGGCGTATTCGCGACGCCGGCAAAAAAATATCCGGCCTGGATTCGCTTCTCCAACGCAACGCCCTTTCTCGCGCCCGATCTCGGCAAGAACGGTCCCGACAGTCGCGGCATGGCGATCAAACTGATCGGCGTCGAAGGCGATACGCTCTTAAACGAACCCGGCGCGAAGACGCAGGATTTTCTGCTGATCAACCTTCCCGGCTTCGCCTTCCCGAACGTTTCCGAATATCTGGAAGTCACGAAAATTCAGCTCGCAAAACGCGACGACATCACGTCGTTTTTTGCGCCGCCCTTGTCGCCCGAAAGATTGAAGACGATTGCGGTCGTCACGAAGATCAAGCAGACCAACGTCGGCAATCCGCTCGAGAGTCCCTATTTCTCCGCCGCGCCGTTTCTCTATGGACCCGACAAGGTCGCAAAATTCAGCGTGACGCCGAGGAGCGCGGAAAAGACGCCCGTGCCGGCGAATCCAAGCACGAATTATCTGCGCGAAGCGATGAAGAAGAGCCTCGATCCGGCGATTGGCAAGCCGGCCTTGTTCGATTTCGGCGTGCAGCTGCGAAACGACGAATCGCTGCCGATCGAAGACGCGACCGCCGAATGGTCCGAAACCACGGCGCCGACGCAGAAGGTCGCGACGATCGCAATCGACCCGCAGGATTTCGACAATCCCTATCAGGTGACCGAATGCGAGCATATGGCGTTTACGCCATGGCACGGACTGACGGCGCATCAACCGATCGGCGGCATCAACCGGCTGCGACGCGACGTCTATATCGCCTCCTCGAAGTTCCGCTCCCAGCCCAAAGAGCCGACGGGGTTCCCAAAATGGCCACGGTGACGCGTCTCAAAGGCGCGGTTGCGCGCATCTCGCTTGTCGCATGCATGGCGTTCGCGTCACACGGCTGTCTTTCAACGCCAGCTTTCGCGCAAACGGCGCCTTCCGGCGGCGAGTGGCGCGCCGAGCAGGAAAAGCGCCTCAAGGCGCTCGACGCCTATATCAGCCGCAAGCCGGTCGCCTATCGCTGGTTTGCGGATTTTCCCTTTGGCCTTACGGACGGGACTCCTTTCATCATTCTGAAGCTGCTGCCGAAGCTCGCGCCCGAAGAATGGGGAAGCGCGGATAATTTTCTCGACGTCGCCGGGCTCTTCATCGACGAGCGCGATCCGACCTACCCCATCGCGCGCGGCTTCGGCTGGACAGGACTGTCGCGTGACAATCCGAACGGCGCCGTCGATTACGCGGCTTTGAGTTGCGGCGCCTGCCACATCGGTCGGGTGCGTCTCGAAGACGGCAGTCTGCGCTATCTCGACGGCGGCGTGAACGCGCAGTTCAACCTTGTTCAATATCGCGTCAGAGTGAGAAACACGATCAAGAAGATCACCGCGGACGCGACAACGCCAGAGGAGAAGATCGAACGCGCGACGCGGGCCATTCTCGTCGCGCTCGACGCGGCTCATGCGCAAGACAGGAATTACTTCTACAAGAATTACTCTTTCGCGGGCCGCCGCTTCGACGCCGCCTATGAGACGCGTCAGATCGAGCTCTTCATGCAGGATGCGCCGGCGATCGTCGGCAAATTCCTGACGCGGGCCGGGCTCGAATATGTCTCGCTGCTCGACCTCGTCTACAAGAACTACAAGGGCTTCGAGGAGCAGATGACGCAGGGCTTCGGCGGAATGGCCGACGCGACAGGCGTCAGCACGTCGATGGCTTACGCCGCCGCCGAGGCGCGCGGCGAAAATCCCGATCCGAAGACCAGCCTGCCGCCGACGCCAGGCATCACGGATTTCATGGCCGTGTGGGAGCAGGAGAAGCGTCTGGCGCGCTGGTCGCCGGATCACACGCAGCTGATCGATGGCGGCGGGCAATGGAACGGGAATATTCCGATTCCGATCTTCCGCAATCTCGCCGCCGAATTGACGCTCGGACTCGGACCCGACACCGATATTCGCATCGCCGCCTTCAGCGAGGATCTGCTACGCGACCTCCCGGCGCCGGTCTATCCCTTCCCCGTCGATCTCGCGCTCGCGAAGAAAGGCGCGGCGCTGTTCGAGGAGAACTGCGCGGCGTGCCATCGGCCGCATAACGGCAAGGTTTACGACCTCGGGACGGATCTCGGCCGCGCGCGCGTCGTCAGCGACGCGATCGCGAAAAACGCCCGCGACAGCTTCACGAAGATTTGTCCGCCGACGAGAGTGGTCGAGATGCCGCCCGCGGGCGACCGAATCGCGCCCTGCGCGAAATTCGAAGACGTGTCGCTGGAGAACCGCGCCGACGTCTCAATGGCCGATCCCGCCACGCATGAGGGCTATAATGCGCTGCCGCTCGGCGGCGTGTGGGCGCAGGCCCCCTATCTGCACAACGGCTCAGTGCCGACGCTCTATCATCTCCTCGTCCCGCGCGAGCGTCCCGCCGTCTTCATCAAGAGCCGGCTCGATTACGACAAGAAGCTCGTCGGCTTCGCCTGGGAGCCAGCGCAGACTCTTTCGCGTGAGGGCTATCGTTTCGACACGACGTCCTTTCCGGCGCTCTCCAACAAGGGGCACGACAAGGATGTCGTCGAGGACGGCAAGACGTTGAAACTCGATTGGTCGAACGACGTCGACGGCGCCATGGCGATCGTCGAATATCTAAAGACGAAGTGACATTCGAAACCAAGCGAGGGCGGGCGTCAGCCGTCCGGACTCTCCCTCCCTACAACCGTTATGCCCGGCCTTGTGCCGGGCATCCACGCCAGACATCGCGAAACGCATCGCGCGGAGGTGGTATATGTTCGGCTCATATTCTAACATTTGCATCGTGTCGTCGCGTGGATGGCCACGACAAGCGCGGCCATGACGCGGTGGGAGCCCTTCCATCTCTCGCCCGCCTTGACTCTCCCGTGTGGCGAGTCATTATAAGAACATAACAGGAACACGAGAGATGACCCATCCGCTGGCGTCGCTGCGGAAAAGCCTGGCTTGCGCCTATCCCTCCGCTGCTTCCGAGACGATCGCGCTTGGCGCGGAAAGCCTCGATCGGCGTCTGGGCGGCGGCATTCTCCGCGCGGCGCTGCATGAGGCCTATGCCGAGACTGGCGCCGACGCCCCGGCGGCGACGGGCTTCGCCCTGGCGCTCGCCAGGCGCGCGATGGCGGGGGAGGAGAAGCCGCTACTCTGGGCGCGGCAGGAGGCGCTGAGCGCCGAATCCGGCGCGCCCTATCCGCCGGGCCTCGCCGACATCGGCCTCGACCCCGCCGCCGTCGCCCTCATCCGCGTGCGCGACGCCAGGGAGGCGCTGCAGGCGGGCGCCGAAGCCGGACGCTGCGCAACTGTGGGCGCGACGCTGATCGAACTCTTCGGCGACGCACGCGTCTATGACCTGACCGCGAGCCGGCGCCTCGCTCTGGCGGCCGCCGCCGCCGGCGCGCCGATCTTTATCGCGCGCGTCGCCGCCTCTCCTGCGCCGAGCGCCGCCGCGAGCCGCTGGCTCGTGCGCGCCGCGCCTTCCCGCGCGCTCGGAGCGAATGCGCCGGGGTCTGCGGCCTTTGCGGTTTTTCTGCTGCGCCAGCGTGGCGGCGCAGCGGGGCAAGAGCGGCGAGAGTGGCGTGTGGAGTGGAACCGTGACCGTGGCGCCTTCGAGGACAGAACATTCGACGCACCGTCGCTATCTGGCCCTGTGGCTTCCCTTCCTGTCGGCGGAGCGCCTGGCGAAGACGCGCCGCAGACAGCCGAACGCAAGTTCGGATGACGCGCCGCTTATTCTCGTCAAGAAGGAGCGCAGCGCGCTGCGCATCGACGCGCTCGATCGAAAGGCGATCGCGCTCGGCCTGACGCCCGGCATGACGCTCGCCGACGCGCGCGCCCGCGTGCCCCATCTCTCAGTCGCCCAGGCCGACGCGGAGGCGGACGAGCGGCTGATGCTGCGGCTTGCCGCCTTTTGCGAACAGTTCACGCCGCTCGTGGCGCTCGATCCGCCCTGCGGCCTGATGCTCGACGCGACCGGCTGCGCGCATCTTTTCGGCGGCGAAGCGGCGATGCGGGCCTGCGTCCTGCAGGCGATGGCGCGGCTCTCCTTTACAGGCCGCGCCGCCGTCGCCGGAACGGCCGAGGCGGCGCGCGCCCTGGCGCGTTTTGGCCAAGAGGTCGTCACGCCTCCGGGCGAAGATGAAAATTTCACCCGCCCGCTGCCCATCGTCGCGCTCGAAGCGCCAAGGGAGACGAGCGTGGCGCTGACGCGCGCGGGACTGACGACATTGGGCGATCTCGCCGATCGCTCTAGCGCCGCGCTGATGGCGCGTTTCGGCGCTGAGACGATGCGTCGGCTGACGCGCATTCTGGGGCGCGAAGACGCGCGCATCACGCCCTTGCGGCCCCTGCCGGAATGCATGGTCGAGCGGCGCTTCGCCGAGCCTTTCCTCGATCTTTCCGCGATAGAAAATGTTCTGCGCCCGCTGATCGGGGAAGCGGCGGGCATTCTCGAAAAGCGTGGGCAAGGCGGCCGTGCGTTTGAAGCGCGCTTCTTTCGCACTGATGGCGCCGTTGCGGCCGTGCATTTTGAAACCGGCGCGCCCTCGCGCAATGTCGAGGCGCTTCTGCGGCTCTTCAGGCTCAAGGCCGACTCGCTCGCCGATCCGCTCGATCCCGGCTACGGCTTCGACGTCATCCGCTTTTGCGTCCTGCGCGCCGAAACTCTGGCGCAAAGCCAGACTGGCTTCGATCGGCAGGGCGCGCAGGACAGCGACGTCGCCGATCTCGTCGATCGCCTCGCCGCGCGCTTTGGCCGCGAACGCGTGCTGCGCTTTGCGGCGCTTGAGACGCATGACCCCGTGCGCGCCGCCTCCTATGTTTACGCCGCCGCGTATGCTTCTTCTCGGCCCAGTTCCTGGCCGAAGCCGGAGCCGGGCGAACCGCCCTTGCGGCCGCTGTTTCTGTTCGATCCGCCGCAGCCCATCGAAACGATGGCTGAGACGCCGGACGGACCGCCGATGCATTTCAAATGGCGGCGCGTGCGCCACATGATCGCCCGCGCCGAAGGGCCGGAGCGCATCGCCCCGGAATGGTGGCGCAACGCGCTCGGCCGCGACAGGCGAACGCGCGACTATTATCGGCTGGAGGACCGCGAAGGCCATCGCTTCTGGGTGTTTCGCGAGGGCCTCTATGAAAGCGAAACCGCCGCGCCGCGCTGGTTCCTGCATGGGCTCTTCGCATGAGCGCGCCTTACGCCGAACTCGTCGCGGCGACGAATTTTTCTTTCCTGCGCGGCGCGTCGCATCCTGGCGACATGGCGCTGACGGCGCTGCTGCTCGGCCATAGCGGCATTGGCGTCGCCGACCGCAACAGCGTCGCCGGCGTCGTGCGCGCCTATGCGGCGCTTAAGGAGCTACAAGAAAAGCTGAGCGATCCGCCGGCTGGCGATGATGCGGCGCTTCTCGCGCAACTTACCGCAGAGCGCGTCCAATCCTTCAAGCTCGTCGTTGGCGCGCGGCTCGTCTTCGCCGACGAGACGCCCGACATCGTGGTTCATCCGCAAAATCGCGACGGCTGGGGAAGGCTCACGCGGCTGCTCACGACAGGGAATCTGCGCGCCAAAAAGGGCGACTGCCGTCTTTATTTTGACGATCTCGCGCAGGCCGCGCGCGATCTGCTGCTGATCGTCATGCCTTCGCGCAACCTCTCGCGCCTGCCATCGACGCTCGCGCGTCTCAACGATCTTGCGCAAAGCGACGTCTGGCTCGGCGCGACCATGCCGCGGCGCGGCGACGACAGGCGGCGTCTTGCAAAACTGCAAGAGATCGCCGCGCGAACGCAGACGCCCCTGCTCGCCACAAATGACGCGCTTTACGCCGATCCCGGCCAGCGCGATCTGCAAGACGTCATGACCTGCATTCGCGAAGGCGTGACGCTTGCGCAAGCCGGACGTCGGCTGGAGGTCAACGCCGAGCGCCATTTGAAGACGCCCGACGAAATGATCCGTCTCTTTGCCGACGCGCCACAGGCGATCGAGGAGACGCAATCTTTTCTCGCGCGCGTCGATTTCTCGCTCGACCAGTTGAAATATGAATATCCGGACGAGCCCGTTCCGCCGGGTCGCAACCCTCAGGAATGGCTCGAGGAGCTGACCTATCGCCACGCCGCGATGCGCTATCCGCAAGGCGTGCCTGAGAAGGTCGAGAAGCTCCTGCGCGAAGAGCTGGCGCTCATCGAGACGCTCGACTACGCGCGTTATTTCCTCACCATTCACGACATCGTGCGGATCGCCGAAGACAAGGGAATTCTCTGCCAGGGGCGCGGCTCAGCCGCCAATTCCGCCGTCTGCTATGTGCTCGGCGTCACCTGCGTCGATCCGGCGGAGAATGATCTGCTCTTCGCCAGATTCATCTCGCAGGAGCGCAAGGAGCCGCCCGACATCGACGTCGATTTCGAGCATGAGCGGCGCGAGGAGATCATCCAGCATATTTACGCGAAATACGGCCGCGAGCGCGCCGGCCTCGTCGCCACCGTCATCAGCTATCGCCCGCGCAGCGCCATTCGCGAAGTCGGCAAGGTCTTCGGACTGACCGAGGACGTGACCGCCGCGCTCGCCAGCACGCAATGGGGCAGCTGGGGCTCCGACATTCCGCAGGCCTATATCCGCCAGACCGGACTTGATCCCGAAAATCCCGTCATCCGCCGCGCCATTCATTTCGCGACGCGGCTGCTCGGCTTTCCGCGCCATCTCTCGCAGCATGTCGGCGGCTTCGTTCTCGCGCGCGGGCGGCTCGACGAGCTGACGCCCATCGCCAACGCCGCCATGCCGGAGCGCACCTTCATCGAATGGGACAAGGACGACATCGACGCGCTCGGTCTGATGAAGGTCGACGTGCTCGCGCTCGGCATGCTCACCTGCATTAGAAAATGTTTCGATTATTTGCGCGCCCATGAAGGCAGGGACATGGGATTAGCCGACGTGCCGGTCGAGGACGCGGCGACCTACGACATGCTGTGTCGGGGCGACTCGATCGGCGTCTTTCAGGTCGAGAGCCGCGCACAGATGAACATGCTGCCGCGCTTGAAGCCGCGCGAATTTTACGATCTCGTCATTCAGGTGGCGATCGTTCGTCCGGGGCCGATCCAAGGCAATATGGTGCATCCTTATCTGCGCCGACGCTCCGGAAGCGAGCCGGTCACCTATCCCTCGCCGGCGCCAGAGCACGGGCCGGCGGACGAATTGCGCAAGGTGCTCGAAAAGACCAAGGGCGTGCCGCTCTTTCAGGAGCAGGCGATGAAGCTCGCCATGGTCGCCGCGAAATTCTCCGACGTCGAAGCCAATCGTCTGCGGCGCGCGATGGCGACCTTCCGCAATGTCGGCACCATCCATCAATTCGAGGCGCTGATGGTCGAACGCATGGCGACGCGCGGCTATGACCGCGACTTCGCGCAAAGCTGTTTCGAGCAGATCAAGGGCTTCGGCTCTTATGGCTTTCCCGAAAGCCACGCCGCGTCATTCGCCAAGCTCGTCTACATCTCCTCCTGGATCAAATGCCATCATCCGGCGATCTTCGCCTGCGCGCTGCTCAATTCGCAGCCGATGGGCTTTTATGCGCCGGCGCAGATCGTGCGCGACGCGCGCGAGCATGGCGTCGACGCGCGCGCCGTCGACGTGAATTTCAGCGAATGGGACAATACGCTGGAGCGCGCAAAAGATGGAACGTTGGCGCTGCGCCTCGGCTTTCGGCAGGCGGACGGCGTGCATGAGAGCGAAGGGAAACGCATCGTCAAAGCGCGAACGAAGCCCTATGACAGCGTCGAAGATCTCGCGCGGCGCGCGGCGCTCAACGCCGCGACGATGCGGGCGCTCGCCGACGCCGACGCTTTCCGCTCCTTGCAAAGCGACCGTCGCGACGCGCTCTGGGCCGTGCGGCGTCTGCCGGACGCGAAACCCCTGCCGCTCTTTGCCGCCGCGGACGCGCGTGAACTCGCCAAGGAAGAAGATCCGCTGCTGCCGCAGATGTCGCTCGGCGAACATGTCGCCGCCGATTATCAAACGCTGCGGCTATCGTTGAAAGCGCATCCAATGGCGGTGCTGCGGCCGATTTTCGCGCGCGATCGGATCATGTCTTGTGCGGAAGTTACGGCGCTCGCCGACGGCGCCTTTGCGCGCGGCGCCGGCGTCGTGCTGGTGCGGCAGCGGCCGGGACAGGGCAACGCCATTTTCGTCACGCTCGAAGACGAAACCGGCATTCTCAATATCGTCATCTGGGCGCGGCTCTTCGAGCGCTATCGCCGCGAGACGATGGCGTCACGACTCATGCTGGTGGAAGGACGGGTGCAGAAAAGCCCAGAGAATGTCGTGCATCTGATGGCGCAGCGCATTATCGACCGCAGCCAGGATCTCAACAGATTGTCAGACGCGCATCGTCCGGAAATCGTCCTGTCGCGCGCCGACGAATTCATCCATCCGCAGCATCCGCGCGTCAAACATCCGCGCAATGTGCGAATCCTGCCGAAGTCGCGGGACTTTCATTAAAACGCGGCGGGAGAGCCGCTCAACTGCTCTTCAGCCGCTTATCGGCCGGCAAGCTCGCCAACGCCTGCTGGCGCAGCTTCTCGATCTCCACGCGTGTTTTGCGCGCTTCGGCGCGTGCGACCTTCGCGGCGCGCCGCACCGACAGATGTCCGAGCCAGGACGAGATCCCGCCCGCGAGCACCCCGATCGCGACGGACGCCAGAACGACGAGGAAAATCGGCGCCTCGAAAGAAAGACCCGAGCCGTCGTTCGGCGCAAAGGGATCGAGCCCGATGCGCACCGATCCACGATTGGCCATTGAAAAAAACAGGATGATGAGCGCCAGCGGAACGAAGATGATGACGCGCAGGATGGACTTCATAACATTTCCCTCTTGCCGGCGCCGCGCAACGCCTCGGGGCAGCCGCCACAATTAGCCGCCGCATGCCGCAGCGCGTCCCAGGCCGAGGACGCAGCCGTTCTGGGTCGGCTCACCCGCCCTGATAATTCTCGTTGAGGCGCTCGCGCATCTCTTTGCCGGTCTTGAAGAACGGCACGCTCTTTTGCTGCACCGAGACTTGCGCGCCGGTGCGCGGATTGCGGCCGGTGCGCGCGTCGCGCTTCTTGACAGAAAAAGCGCCGAAGCCCCGCAACTCAACGCGATCGCCCCGGGCCAGCGCGGAGGTGATTTCGTCAAGAATCGTGCTGACGATCGTCTCGACGTCGCGCTGGTACAGATGACCGTTTCGCCGCGCGATGCGTTGAATGAGTTCCGACTTGATCATGAGCCGATCCAATATGTTGGCGTCGAAAACAAATCCGCGACGCCCGAGTCAGTTGGCGTCCGAATGCTGCCAAATCGCCAATAGGCCGTCAAGCTCGCCGCTCCGTTCGAGCAGCAGGGACTTTTCCAAAAATGCAGCAACCGTCTCCAGTCCCGCGACCCGCGCGACGCCCGCGGCGGCGCCGACGAGCCCAAGCCGTTCGAGGCTGGATTTCTTCTTCCATTCGCGCACCGGAAGGTCTTTCGCGATCCCCTTGTTGGCCACAAGCCACTCGATGGCCTCGCGCTGGCCGCCAATGACGTCCACGAGCTTGAGGGGCACGCCCTGGCGCGCCGTGAACACGCGCCCGTCGGAGACTTGCGCGAGCTCGGCGTCATTGAGATTGCGCCGCTGCTGGACGAGGCCTTTGAACCAAGCATAGGAGTCGGCGACAAGGCTGGCCACCGCCTCCCGCGCCGCCGGACTCGTCGGTTCGAACCCGTTCGGCGCGGCTTTGAGCGGCGAGGACTTGATCGTCTCGACCTCGACACCCCAATTGTTGAGCAGCTTCGAGACGTTGGGATACTGGAACAGCACGCCGATCGAGCCGACGAGCGAATTGCCGCGCGCAACGATCGTGTCGGCGGCGAGGGCGGCGATGTAGGCGCCCGAAGCGGCCACCGTGCCGACGACGGCGACGACAGGCTTCTTTTCAGCGACGCGCCGCAGTTCTTCGTAAAGCCGTTCGGCCCCGGTCGTCGTGCCGCCGGGGCTCTCGATCTCGAGCAGCAAAGCCTTCGCCTGGCTCGACGATCCGATTTTTCTGATCAGATCGACCGTGTCGTCGTCGCCGGTGATGACGCCCTGCACTTCAAGGCGCGCCACATGCGGCGTGAGCTTATCGGCTGACTCGGCGCCGCCGAGCCGCACCACGGCGACGAGACCCGCCACGCCCAAAGCGACGAGCGCGACAAGGCGCCAAAAACCGAGCTTGCGGCGCATTCTGCGGCGATCAACGAAATAGTCGGTGGGTGTTGACATCGGAAGATCCCGATTGCTGGCTTAAGGGCAGAGCGTCGCCGCGCAGAAAGTAAATCCGCGATCTCCGATTTGAAAGACGTCCCCCGCGACGCTTACCGTCGCGTGGCCTCCATCGCCCAGGCGAGATAATCCCGGTCCGCCTCGGCGACGTCGATACGCAATATTTCCGGCGTCTCATAGCTATGCAGACGGCGAACCAGTTCGGCAAGCGCGGGATAGTCATCTCCGCGCGCTTTCATCTGCAGCATATATTCGCGTTCTTCGCGCATCTCGTCCTTCCAGACGTAATGGCTGAGAACGGGATGCATCTGAACGCAGGCGGCGAGCTTCGCCCAGAGCGCCGCACGGGCAAGAGCGCGCGCCTTTTCTTCATCGTCGATCGTCGTCACGAGAATCGCAAGCGCGCTCATGCCGGTCTCAGCCGCCGATCACGGTGGTGAACACCTGCCCGCCCCGCGCCAGCATGATCTTCCAGTAATAGGAGCGCCCGGCCGTTACATTCGCCAGGTCGCGCGTGGTTCCGATCTTTTGATCGTTGACCGCGAGAATGATGTCTCCTCGCTGCAGATTGAGCTGCTGCGCGTAGGAGCCGTCGTCGACCTCGGAAACGACGACGCCGTTCGTCGTTCCCTGTACGGACATCTCTTCGATGACCGCCGGGGAGATATTGACCACGGTGGCGCCGGAGAAAGGCGATGGGCCTTTTATTTTCACGGCGTCGCGCGGCGGATTCTCGGGCGCCGGCGTCAGACGGATCTGCGTGGAAATCTTCTTACCGCCGCGCAGCACGCCGAGCGTCGCCTCTCCGCCGAGTGGCTTCGTCGCGAGCCGATAGCCGACCGCCTCGGGATCATCGGCTGTCTGGCCGTCAACCGAAATGATGACGTCGCCGCGTTTGAGTCCCGCCTCGGCCGACGGTCCCTTCGGGTCGACGTCGGCGAGCAGCGCGCCCGTGGGCCGATCGAGCCCCAGCCCCTCGGCGATCTCCTGCGACAGCGTCTGCAGCGACGCCCCCATCCAGGCCCGCCGCACCTGCTTGCCGCCGCCTTTCGCGGCTGTGATCACGCTCTTGACCATGTTGACCGGAATCGCGAAGCCGATGCCCACAGAACCGCCGGACTTCGAGAAGATCGCGGAGTTGATGCCGACGACGCGCCCGTTCATGTCGACGAGCGGTCCGCCCGAATTGCCGGGATTGATCGCCGCGTCGGTCTGGATGAAGAAACCATAATCGCTGATGCCGACATGGGTGCGGGCAAGCGCCGAAATGATGCCCTGCGTCACCGTCTGGCCAACGCCGAAGGGATTGCCGATCGCGAGCGTCAGATCGCCCACTTCAAGCGCGTCGGAATCGCCAAGCTCCATCACCGGAAAATTCGCGCCGTCCGCGAGCTTCAACACCGCGAGATCGGTGCGCGGGTCGCGCAACAAAATCTTCGCCGAGAATTCACGCTTGTCGGCGAGCGCCACCTTCACATCCGTCATGCCCTCGATGACATGATTGTTGGTGACGACAAGGCCGCTCTGATCGACGATCACGCCGGAGCCGAGCGACTGCGCCATGTTGCGCCCGGGCATGCCGCCGCCCTCGCCGAAAAAGCGCTGGAAGATCGGATCGTTGAACAGCGGATTGGCGGGCATGCGCTCGACGCGCGACGCAAAGACGTTGACGACGGCCGGCTGCGCCTTCTTGACGATGGGGGCAAAGGAATAAATCAGCTCGCCGCGGCTTGTCGGAACGGCGCGATCAGATCCCGGCGGTGTAAAACTTTCGACGCGGCCGGGCGGTCGCGACTGGCCCGCCTGAATCGTGTCGCTGGAGACTTCGGCGCGCGCTGAGGCGAAGGAAACCGCGAGGGCGCCGGCCAGCGCCGCAGCAATCATGTGTCGCGCCGAAATTTTCATGAAGCGCTCCGTAGCAGAATTCTCCGGCGCCTATATAAACGCAAAGGGGCGGAACGGTAAGAACGCGCGCAGGCCAGCTTGCGAAGACTCGCCACGGCAGTGATCGGCAGCCCAAATTCTGGCGTCGCGCCCGCCTGCGCCGGGTCCCTGGCTCTCACGTCGCCCGGCGCGCTTCCCAAGGCCTGAGACGTTTTCGGCGTCGAACCCGATAACCGGGGACGACGCCGCGCTTTTTTCTTGATCCGGTCAGATCCGCGGCTACGCCGCCGCCTCTTCGACCTGCGCCGGCCCCGAGTCCTGCCCCTTGGCGTCCACGTCGCGGTCGACGAATTCGATGACCGCGAGCGGCGCATTGTCGCCATAGCGGAAGCCCGCCTTCAGCACGCGCGTGTAGCCGCCGTTGCGGTCCTTGTAGCGCGGGCCGAGCACCTCGAACAGCTTGCCGACGAGTTTGACGTCCTTGATCTGGGCGATCGCCTGGCGACGCGCATGAAGGTCGCCGCGCTTGCCGAGCGTCACGAGCTTCTCGACGACGGGGCGAAGGTCTTTCGCCTTCGGCAGGGTCGTGACGATCTGCTCATGCTTGATGAGCGCCTGCGCCATATTGGCGAACATCGCCTTGCGGTGCTCATGCGTGCGCCCGAAGCGGCGCTTCTTGTGACCGTGATACATGTGGCTCTCCGTTGATTATGCGGCCGCCGTGCCAAGGAACGGCCGTCGATTATGCGGCAATCGGCGTTAGGCGCTCGCCAGTCGAATCCGACTGCCGAAGCCCACTGACGATTGCCGTCAGTAATGCTCTTCGAACCTCTTCGCCAGATCGTCGATGTTCTCCGGCGGCCAGCCGGGAACTTCCATGCCGAGATGCAGACCCATCTGGGCCAGCACTTCCTTGATCTCGTTCAGCGACTTGCGGCCGAAGTTCGGGGTGCGAAGCATTTCCGCTTCCGACTTCTGCACGAGGTCGCCGATGTAGACGATGTTGTCGTTCTTCAGGCAGTTTGCCGAACGCACCGACAATTCCAGCTCGTCGACCTTCTTGAGGAACGCCGGGTTGAACGCGAGATCGGGGATGATCTCCTGCGTCACTTCCTTGCGCGGCTCTTCGAAGTTCACGAACACGTTGAGCTGGTCCTGGAGGATGCGGGCGGCATAGGCCACCGCGTCTTCCGGCGTGATCGCACCGTTGGTCTCGATCGTCATGGTCAGCTTGTCGTAGTCGAGGATCTGGCCCTCGCGGGTGTTCTCGACCTTGTAGGAGACCTTGCGCACGGGTGAGAACAGGCTGTCGACCGGGATCAGGCCGATCGGCGCGTCCTCGGGCCGGTTACGCTCGGCGGCGACGTAGCCCTTGCCGGCGGCGACCGTGAACTCCATGCGGATTTCCGCGCCCTCGTCCAGCGTGCAGATCTGCAGGTCGGGATTGAGCACCACGACGTCGCCGACGGTCTGGATGTCGCCGGCGGTGACGACGCCTGGACCCGACTTCTTCACGACCATGCGCTTCGGGCCATCGCCCTGCATCTTGATCGAGATGTCCTTGATGTTGAGTACGATGTCGGTGACGTCCTCGCGAACACCCGCGATCGAGGAGAACTCGTGCAGCACGCCGTCGATGTGCACCGACTGCACCGCTGCGCCTTGCAGCGACGACAACAGGATGCGGCGCAGCGCGTTACCGAGCGTCTGGCCGAAGCCGCGCTCGAGCGGTTCGGCAACGACGGTCGCAAACCGGGTCGCGTCGGAGCCCGGCGTTACCTGAAGCTTGTTCGGTCGAATGAGTTCTTGCCAATTTTTCTGGATCGTCACTTTGTCACCCCTTCGGGTCAATGGACCGGCCAGTCGATCTGCCTTCAGATCACTGGCGTTGGAGATCGCGGATCAGTCCGCGGCAGTCAAAAATTCCAAAAACAATCGCGGGACGGCAGGAGCCGCCCGCGACCGGACATCAAACCCGCCTGCGCTTGCGCGGACGGCAGCCATTGTGCGGGATCGTCGTCACGTCACGGATCGATGTGACGGTAAAGCCCGCCGCCTGCAGCGCACGAAGCGCCGATTCGCGGCCCGAACCGGGGCCCGCGACTTCCACTTCCAGCGTGCGCATGCCGTGTTCCTGCGCCTTCTTGGAAACGTCTTCGGCCGCGACCTGCGCGGCATAGGGGGTCGACTTGCGCGAGCCCTTGAAACCCATCGTGCCGGCCGATGACCAGGCAATGGTGTTACCTTGCGCGTCGGTGATGGTGATGGTCGTGTTGTTGAAGGACGAATTCACGTGCGCGATGCCGGATGCGATGTTCTTGCGTTCGCGACGGCGTACGCGGGTGGCTTCCTTACCCATTCCAAAACCTTTCCTGTGATCTCAACGCCGCCGTAATGCCAGCGGCTACACCTAAAAAACGCGAGTAGTGGATAGCGAGTAGCGAATAGATCCTATTCGCGGTTCCCTATGCGCTGTTCGCCAAATTACTTCTTCTTGCCGGCGATCGACTTGGCCGGGCCCTTGCGCGTGCGCGCATTGGTGTGGGTGCGCTGGCCGCGCACCGGCAGGCCGCGGCGATGACGCAGGCCGCGATAGCAGCCGAGGTCCATCAGACGCTTGATGTTGATGCCGGTCTCGCGACGAAGATCGCCCTCGACCAGATAGTCGCGGTCGATCACTTCGCGGATCTGCAAAACTTCCTGGTCGCTCAACTGGCTGACGCGGCGATCCAAGGGGATCTTGACCTTTTCGACGATCTCGGCCGCGTTCTTCTGGCCGATGCCATGGATGTACTGGAGCGCGATCAGCACGCGCTTGTTGGTCGGGATATTCACGCCGGCGATACGGGCCACAGACTTCTCTCCTGTCGCCGATCCCTCACGGACCGGGCTATGTTCTTGCTAACTCGGGCAGGTGTCCGCAAACGCGAACACGACGCCCTCCCCTCATCTGCTTCGGGGCCCGGCATCGTCATAAAACTATCCGACTTGGATGCGGGCTTATTAAAGGATTCAACTCGGTTTCGTCAACCGTCTCTATCGTTTAGCTCGCTTTTTCGTGACCTTTCTCGAAGCCTTCCGGACGGTC
>JBPFDX010000063.1:0-5228 GCA_051061385.1 Methylocystis sp. | reverse complement strand
GCCCCGCTGCTACATCCGCAGTCGGGGCGTTCAGAGACGGCGTCCAACCCCGCCGCGGCTTTGTCATAGGTGGGGGCTCAAAGCTTACGCCGCAATCCGGGCGTAAGCTTTGCGCCGCTCCTTCGCCGCGCGCCACGCCGTGCTGAGGCATTGCCCGAACGTCCAGCCCAGCCCGAGGCGTTTTCCGTCTCGGAACCGCTTGTGGGCGTCACGCATAATCGCAGCGCGGTCGTAGGTCATCAGAGCCCCCGTTTTAGATCCTCGGGCATGATCCATTCGGAGAAGTCGGCGAGCCGCCGCGCGCAGCGCATCGCCCAAATCGATAGCTTGATGCGCCCACGAAGCCAAAGCTGCCGAACGGTCGCGTGGGGGAGGTCGGTCATGACGCCGGCTCCTCATGCCACTGACGGTTCGCGGCGCGTATCCGTTGCTGGATTTCATCCGCGAGCTGCGAGATCGCCAAGAGGTCTTCCTGACCAATCGAATTGGGGTAGCCGTGAGTCAGCCCAGTCATCAGCATCGCCAGCGCGCGCGATAGCTCCATCGCCTCTCTGAGGTTCTCCTCGATATCCTTGTGACGGGTGGCCTCGGTCATGCCCGCGGCTCCCTCTCTAACACGGCGGCGGCGGAGCGGATCGCGTTGCCAATCACGTTGGTGAGGTAAGTGTCAAACAGTTGGTCGTCTTCGTCGAAATAATCGGCAACGAACCGCAGAAGTCGCGCGGCGCCTGCGGTGTCGATCGTTGCAGGCGACGGCCGCGCCAGCGATCGCGGGCAGCCCGGCGACGGGCGCAGCGGCAAGGCCGGCGAGCATGGTCCGGCGGGTCGTTTCAGTCGCAATTCGGGTATTTTCAGAATCAGCCATTGGTCACTCCCATTAGTGATCTGTGGTTAGGGCCGCTTGCGGTGTGTCAGACCGCTTGCGGCCCGTCTTTTATGGCGCTATAAAGTCTTCATGTCAATATCTGGCGCTAACAAATCTAAGCGCGGGCGTCCGCCAGTGGATAGCGAGGCCGTCAACGTGCGCCTTGAGAGGCCCGCCCTGAACGCCATTGATGCCTGGATTGCGGCGCAACCAGAGCCGCGCCCATCACGCCCGGAAGCCATCCGGCGGCTGGTTGAGAAGGGGCTGGGGAAGTAGCGGTCTACGCCAAGTTCACGAGCAGCGGCGCGGACGCCGCTCTCGATCACCTTGCGCGCGCTGCGCACGCTTCGTTCACCGACATTCGTCAGCTGAGCGGCCTGCGCCTGCGAAAGCTGCTGAATTGGCGCTTCAAGCGGCAAATTTGCCGCTTGATCGGACTTGCGGTCGCCGCCGTGGCGAATGTTTGCGAGCCGCGCCGCGACCATGACGCGCTGCGATTCATCGAGTTGCCGCTCTGACTGGCCAGTCTTCGCGGCAGTGTCGGAAGTGAAGCGGTCGGAGGAGTCGCCAACTTGGCGACTCCTCGTATGCTGGTTCTCGCCGTGCTTGGTCTCGGGGTGAAGCTCTTCGTAGATCACCTTGCGGCGGGCGGTTTTACGTCCACAGCGCCAGCCTGCCGAGCCGCACGCCGTCCACATAGATCGGCCGTCGCGGCCCGCTGCGCACGTTCTGGCGCATCGCTCTGCGCTGCAGCGCCGCTGCGTCGACCCATGCGGTAACATCGGCATGGCTCGCGCCCGTGAGCGCCGCAGCCTGGCGCACTGTCGCCCCGGCATTTACGAAACTGATGGCACGGCGCCGTTGCTCTTCCCTGACCTCGCGGGGTTTCATCGTGGCCACGATCATCGCGCCGCTCCGCGCATATTCCTCACCAAGTCGGCGTTGACGTTGTTCTGAATGCCGGCGATGGCCCGCGCCGCCGCGCCAGGATCGCCCGGCGTCGACACGTTGATCGTCGTCTTCGCGTTCATGTCGCCATGCCGCACGCTGTTCGTATGCGTGACGTGCCCGATCGGCCTTCGCGGCGAGACGCCGCCGGGGCGCGCAATGCTGGTTCCGCCGTCATGCCGGGCACGTGGCGTCACCAACGGCGCGCCGGGCCGGCTGCGGTCGTAACGCGTCCGGTTGTCCCAGCGCTCATCCTCCCGTGTGCGGCGGTGCTCCGGGATGTGCACGGGATTTTGCGGATCGACCTCGGGGCGGCGGGCTGCGCGCCGCGCATCTCCATGCGGCGCGCAGCGTTGCGTTGGTCTTCTGAGTGCGGATGATCGTATGGCGCATACCGACCGCGCCCAGCTCGTGGGTTGTAAGCAAATCGATTGCCGCCAATCACCGGCGCATCGCGATGCTTCTGCCCCCACGGCCCGGAATACCATCCGGCCCGATACTCATTTGCTCCGCCGGTGATGTCAGCAACAGGTCCAGACGCTATCGCCCTAATCCGAGCCCGGATGAATTCCGCCTCCCGCGCATTCGCCCTGCGATACCCGGCATATTGACCAGGAGCTCTTGCGACTTCTCTCAAATTACCAGACGGGCCATACGCGCTAGTCCCAACACGATTGAGCATGTTGTGTATCACAGCATCGACGCTACGCTGATCGTTCGTGTGCGCCTCGCCGGCAATCGTGTTGACAACAGCATCGCTGAGATCTGCATCGCTGATCTTATATTCAGGACGGTATTGTCCTGGCTTTCCGTCAGGACCATATGTAGGCGTCTCGCCGCCCTTCTACCCTTCTACCGTCTCGCGCGCCTGCGCCTTGATCCCGATCTTCTCGCCGAGCCATTCCTTGGTCCGCTCCCAGCGGCTCTTTTTCTTTTCAGGCGCCGCGCCGGGATGGCCGGGCTTGTAGTAATCAGGATCGCGCTTGATGTTCTCTTGGCGCTGCCTCTCGTCCTCGCCTTCGCCCGCCGGCGTCGGGTAGAGCGCCGCGGCGCCGCCGAGTATCGCCGCAACTGCCGGAGCGCCAAAGAAGCCGGCCAATCCGCCCAGCGCCCTAATCGCCGCGCCGGAACCTCCAAGCATCAGCGCCCCGAGCGCCGTCGCCAGCCTCCCGACTAGAACGATCGCCCCCGTCAGTGCCGTTCCAAAGCCTGTGAATTTTACAAGCAGCGCCGCGACGGCAAGCCACGCCGTTGTGTTCGGTCCCAACCATTTGATGACGGCGCCTGCAAACTCGGCAACCCTACCAGCGGCTTCCGAGAACGCCTTAACGAACGGCTTCACCGTATCAACGAAGGCGGTCAGGTTTTTCGTGATGTCTTCGTGGTGAGCGTCAAGCCATTCTTTGAACCGTTTCAGCGGTTTCTTCGAACCCGAGCCCCATGAGGAATCGATCGCGAATGGCGCGGATGCGCAGCCATATCGCCTGCCATTCGTTTGTAAATTCGCGGCCCTGTTTCGCGAGCTTGTCGGGATCAAGCCCATAGTCCTGACGCGGCGGGATTCTTCGAGGAAGTCGCGCGACTTCGGATCGTTCAGCGCCTTCCATGTATTGAGGTCAATCCCCGCGTTTTCAGCAAACTTGCGCTTCTGCCATTCCTCTGCTCGCTGGAATTTCTGGCTATGAACGAACTTATCAATCAGTTCGGTCGTATCGAGCAACTGGCCCTTTGCATCGCGCGCCTTGCCGATGAAACTTTCCAGCCAAGCAACCTGACCGGGGCTCTCCTGAAGCTTCCGCGCAAACGACTGTATCGAGCCCAGCGCTTCCTCTACCGTTCCGCCGAGCTGAGAAACCGCGTAGGTATATGTCTTGATGTTCTCCGCGCTGGCGCCGACGTTGCGCGACTCCGTTTGCAGGTTCGCGTAACTCATCGCGATGCGCTGCGCCGCGAACATCGCCGTCGCGGCCATTGATTCAAGAGCAGCGCCACGACCCAGCGTCAGATTGGTCATGCCGGCAATCGAATCTTCGAACTTTTGGAAGCCCGCCTCGTCTTTCTTGACGCCAAGCGATACCAGAAATTCCTTGATGACGCTGGATTCGCTCATGCTGCTGCGAGCCTTTCCTGTCGTGCAATCGTCTCAGCTTCGGCGAGCGCTGCGTCAAGCTCATCGGCAATGCGCTCGGCGAGCCAATGATATTTGCGGCCGTGACCGACGACCGCCTCCGCCATCCATCGCGGCATGAGCGTCGTATCGACCTCACCAATGTGCGCGAGGACGATTTTGTCGCGACAAACCGAGTGAAGCTTGCGCAAATGTCGGCGACGAACCTCTCGCGAAGAACCGATGCAGGCCTCGAACTGCTCAAATTCGACGAACGTCTTCTCGCGCACCGAATAAAATCGCAGCGGTTTGCCGCCGATCTTCGCGGAATGCGTGAGACGGGCGTCGGACATGTTTACGCCTTCCCGCAATAGTCAGGTGAAAGAGCGTCAAGCTTTGCGATGGCAATATGACGCGCGGCATGTTCGAACAACGCAACAGCGTCTCGCATCGGCGCGCGTTCCAACTCCGGATGTAGCCTCTCACCGCATGCCATGCGACATACCTCTCCGTCATCATTCAACCGCTCGACACGAGACAGAACGTCGGACAAGAGCCATCCATCTTCTGGCGTCGTCGGGTCGCCGGCAAACGGCGCGCCATCGTCGAGGTAGGACGCCAATGCGCGCAGACGACGCGCCGCGCTCAGAGCCGCGCCAGCGTCAAAGGGCGCCGTGATGCGATAGCTGCGGCCGCCCAAGATGAATGCGTGCTCGTTCATACCTTCCGTCTCAAAAAGCCCGCCCGGCCGTGAAGGAGTTACACGGCCGGGCGGGCTACCGCGCCCGCACCCTCACGCGCGCGATCTCTGGTCATTCCGGTGACGGCGCGTCTGCGTCGTTCAGCAGGGCGTCGCGATAGGCGCGCAGCCGCTGCGCCGCAGGATGACGAAGGGCGTCGGATTGATCCATCACCGTCACACCGTTGAAGAATGCGTGAAGCCGCGCGTCGCCGGGCACAATCACGTTCAACTGCCAAAGCAGCGAAATAGTCGCTGTCGTCGACTCGACGAGCGCGTCGACGTCAACGCCGGTCCCGACAACGGCGCTCGCCGCCTTCCGAACTTCCCGACGCGCCGCCTCAAGCATCACGCGGCGCGCATCGACTTCCTGCCCGGTGATCGCGCGGAGGGCGCGCCATTTCTTGATTTCGCTCTCGGCGACCGCAAGCGCCGACGTGACTTCGCCAAGGCGATCGACAGGCGGCGCCGGAACCTCAACGTCAGAGCCCCCGGCCAACGCAGCGATGAGACGGCCGTGATCGTGCGCAGGGGTAGCGGACGCATTGCGTGCGATATCGCGGTGAAGC
>JBPFDX010000062.1:0-9240 GCA_051061385.1 Methylocystis sp. | reverse complement strand
GCGCGCCGATGCTGAAGCGACGGCCGCGTGCCGCAAGCAGCGCCTGCAGCTCCTCAGCGTGATGTCGCAGGTCTCCTCGACAAGCGAGAGGATCAGGCTCTTGTGCGCGTCGATGCGCGCCGACCAACGATCCCCGCCGCGAGCCCGCGTCGCCGGTGTGAACTAAGCGTCGCGGGGCTCTTGCTCCGGCTTGCGCCTTAATGGTGGCGATGCAGCGGGTGATGCGGCGGGTGATAGGGATTGAGATGCCTGCGATGGTGATGCGGGCACGGATAACGCCAGTGCCGGATGCCGCGCGTGTGATTCGTGGGCGACGTCGTTACAAAGCATCCGCCACGCTGGTGATGCCCATGACCATACCAGTCGTGGGAAGGCTCATGCATGAAAGCGAGCTGCTGCGCTGCGGCGGGGGTAGGCGTCGCGGAAAGGGTCAGCCCCGAAACCGAGGCGACTAATGCGAGAACGATCAGGCCTCTGAACTTATTCTCAACCTTGAATGTGGACATACGGCTCTCCGGTAAGTCTGGTCTCAGCGCGAAGAACGCGCTTTCATCGACGAAATAGACAGCCGAAGCGACCAGGGCAGAGCCACGGGAGCACAACACGTTGGGACCACTGGGAGAATTGGTGCGGCGGTCGGAATCGAACCGGCACAGGCCTTGCGGCCGCGCTAACTCTCATGCTTTATGTAGTTGAGCATCGGCATAAAAAGCTGGGACGTAGCCGAGTGTACCTGGCTTTCGCGCAAGCAAACCGTCGATGGATTGACCGGGTTCCGAACGTCGCGAGCTCATCCCCTTCCTGGATGACTTTGCACCACTCCAGAGGCGATCTCTGGCAAATGTCTCATCCCATGAACCAAAAAAGCGTTCGTGTAGGCGCCACCTAGTCCAAATTTAGAACAACGAAGTTTTTCAACGATAAAAACTGCGAATCCGGGCGCGCGGCTCGTTCGGCGAATCAATCGCAAGACGCATCCGAACGGCGCGACAGCGCTATTGCGCGCCGTTGAGCTTCATCGCCATGAGAGCGATGGTCTTCGCGTAAACGCGCGCCTGATTCCACTCGAGGAAGACCGCGAAATTCGGCTCGCCTTCAGTCCAGCCAGCGCCGGTGCGCCAGCCTTTGCCCTTGAGAAAGTTCGCCGTCGAGGCGAGCGCGTCGGGCGTGGACCTTATGAGATCGCGCCTGCCGTCGCCGTCAAAATCTACGCCATATTTCAGATAGGACGACGGCATGAATTGCGTCTGGCCGATTTCGCCGGCCCAGTCCCCGCGCATCTGCGCCGGCGCCATGTCGCGTCGTTCGACAATCTGCAACGCGTCCTTCAGCTCCGCCTGAAATTGCGCGGCGCGGCGGCAGTCATAGGCGAGCGTCGCCAGCGCCTGAACGGTCTTGAAGCGACCATTATCGGCGCCGAATCCTGTCTCCAGTCCCCAGATCGCCACGAGCACTGGCGCAGGCACGCCGTAGCGGGCTTCGATCTGCCGCAACAGCGCCGCGTAACGCTGCAGCAAGAGCCTGCCCGTGCTCAAACGTTTAGGCGTCACCAGCCGGCTCGAGAACTTCTCGAAGCTTTGCCGAAAAATCCCTTGCGCGCGATCGCGGCCGATCACTTTAGTGTCATAGGCGACGCCGGCCAGCGCGGCGTCCAGCGTGTGCGGCGACACGCCTTGCGCCGACGCCTCGCGCTTGAAATCATCAAGCCATGGGCCGAAACCCGCCGCCGATGTCCCACAGGGCGCGGCATGCGCAAACGCGACGCAACCAAATAGAGCGAGCGCAGAGCCGACGCGCAGCGCGCCGGGCTTCGCGGCATTTTTCCAGAGCCTATGCATCGCGGCAGCTTATTCAGGCCGCGAGAGTGCTGCAACAGAGTGCGGCGACGACGACGGGCCGGAAAAACGTTAACGCAAAGATCGCACGTCGCGCGCTCAACCATCGCGAGAAGCGATGCTTAAATAAACCGCGAGATCAGCGGCCCCGCGCCCTGAACTGGCGCTTGCATGCTTTCGAAAGCTGGTTCATGTGCGCGCGAAGACATCGTTCGACGGCGATGGCGTCGGGCTCTTCCGCCGCGCAGAACTTGTGCGAATCGCGTTCGCAGGCGGCGCGCTGAGCATCCCTGGCGGATCGGGCGTCCGTGGGCGTTAAAACGGCGAGGCCAATGAAGGCCGCGAGAATAAGAATCAGCTTGCTCATCGAATCGACTCTTTAGCTGTTGGCGCTTGACCGCTGCGGTTCAAGAGCGGCGCGGCCAAACCCGACAAGTGTGGCGGCACCGATCGATATCAAGGGCGCCGGCGGCGCAGGCGGCCGCTCGTCGACAATCGGTCGACATAATTTGGGCGCCAAAATGCACGACCACACTGCGGAACCAAAAAACGGAGGCGGCGCGCCAGCTTGGCAGGCGCCGAGGAGAGATTCTGATCAAGACGACCTTACGGCGCGACGAATTTCAAATCGTCCCAACACGGGATCAGACCATGCAAGCTGCGGAGCGGATGGATGCGGCCAACGACGAAGCCGAGCCGGTTTTGCCGGCAAGCGGCGCTACGCCGATCCAACCTGACGAGACCCATATGAGCGAAGATTTTGAATCGATGGCGCAACAATTGCGCGCCGCCGGATATATAACGTACAAACCCGCCGCCAATCCGACACAGTTGAAGAATCAACAGCTCTACGGTTGCGAGCCGGTCTTTTCCAACATCCTGCTCGACTATCGCCGCAGTCCGCTCATCGAGAAATCAGCGCGGCGCATCCTCGATCGCAAACTGGTCCCTCTCAACTCCAAAGTGAATTGGCGGGTGTTGGAGCAGGCGTATCGCAGCGTGATTCCCTTCGAAGGGGAAGTCTGGGAGGCGGGCGTCTATCAAGGCGTGACGGCCTTGGTCCTGGCGAATTGCATCCGCGACTATGGCCCGCCCGATACGACTCTTCGACTCTTCGACACCTACGAGGGCATGCCGGACGTTGACCGGGAACGCGATCTGCACAGCAAGGGCGATTTCGCCAATACGTCGCTCGCGCGCGTCCAGGAAATGGTGGGTGACGGCCTCAATGTTTTTTTTCACCAAGGCGTCATTCCTTCGACGTTCGCCGGGCTCGAATCGTCGCGGGTCAAGCTCGTGCACATCGACCTCGACCTCTATCAGCCGATACTCGACACGCTGGAGTTCTGCTATCCAAGAATGGAACGCGGCATTTTCGTCTTCGACGATTACGGCACGCCGACATGTCCGGGCGCGCTTGAAGCGGTCGATCGATTCTTTGGCGGTCGGCGGGAAGTCGTGTTCACCTCACTCACCGGCCAAGCCATGGCCGTGAAGTTTGCCTAGCTTTCCGGCGTTTTAATAATCCCACGAGCGGAGGTCGAGTTGGATCCGATTTATCAGACGCATGACGTCGGACAAAAGGCGATGTCAAACTCCTTCAACAAATTGGAGCGCCTTCGTCTGCCAAAGGACATGAAGGGTAAACGCTTTCTCGATATAGGCTGTAACGAAGGTTTTTTCAGCAATGTCGCAGCCGAACGCGGCGCGCAGGTAATTGGCATCGATTTCTACGGGCCAGCGCTGAATTTCGCTCGGGAACGATACAAGCATCCCGCGATAGATTTCCGGCTTCAGAAGTGGGATGTCCTTCCAGACGGGCCTTTCGACTACGTCCTTTGGTCCTCCTCTATGCACTACGAGTTGGACCCCGCTCGCGTGCTAAGGGAAATCTGTCAGCGTCTCAGCCCTGAAGGCGTACTCGTTTTGGAGTGCGGTGTGGTTAACAGCGCGTCTCGAGAGATGGTTAGAATCAACCGGCATAGCGATGCACGCTGGTACCCCACGCTGGAGTTTTTGACTGAAGAACTTTTAGGTTCCGTTTTCGCCTTCCGCCAGGTTGCCTGGCCAGAGCAAACAGAAGGCGATCCCGTTCCCCGTAGCGTCTATCATTGTCGACGGCGTGTTCCCGTTGTTTCGTTAGTCCGTGGGTCTACTGGCGACGGTAAGTCCACGCTAACATCTAAGTTGAAGCCTCTTTCGACTAAATCGATCTCCTTGGATTTGTTTTTCTACCGAATTCACGTTGCGCAATTCCATAAAACACCTTTTGACGTTTACGTGCGAGATAACTTCAAACAGCACGATCTTACATCTCTTTATGAAGGCATCGACTCAGCCGGGCTGACCAGTGATTTCGTCCGAGTGCTGGCTGAGGGCATCGCTCCTTCAGATGAGACTGTCATTATCGACGGAGCAATGACAGATGCTCAGGCCGATGCTCTAACGCGCGTGCTCAGCACTCGGGCTTTCGTCTGGGATATGAGACGGCGGTTTGCGGCGCCGTGACCTTCAGGAAGGCCGCGGTGAAGAGAATGTTCGTCGAACGCACCTGCCGGTGCTAATCGTTTTGAGCAAAGCCTTGAGACACCTGACGCAAATCCTCGGCAATTGTGTTCGTGCCGCTACACTGTTGGGGGTGTTCTGTACACCGGGCAGCGCTACCCAGCCCGCCTTAGAAATCGCCAGCTTTCACGAGGTCGATCCTACAGGAGAGAAGGACAGTTCTGCAGGAATAGCGCGCGCAGTGGCAAATGGGGGGAGAAAGTTGATCTTTCCCTGTGGGGTCTTTGTAATTGGCCAGGCTGTAAGGTTGCCTTCCCATACCGAAATTGCCGGGTCTGGCCCCTGCACAGTTCTAAAGCTCGCCGATAATGTTCAAGGCAACAATAACTGGGGCGACATGCCTGCGCTGCGTCGTCCAAGGACGATGCCAGGAAACATTTTCACGAACGCTGACTTTTTGCGTGGTAACGAAGACATCAAGATTCATGACATCGTTCTCGATGGGTCGAGTGGCACCGGCGGTCGTACCATCGTTCATTTGCTCGCCTTCTATAAGCAAAAGGGCGCTGTCATAGAACGCGTGATCTTCATAGGTTCTGGCACTCCGGACATACAAGATGGCGTGGCCTTCATAGCGAGCTCTAACTACTTGGCTGCAAACAACTACGTGTTCAATGTTTGGAACGCCTGTTTCGACCAATGGGATGGCAGCCATGATTTCAGAATAGAGAAAAACTTCTGCGATGGTAACGGGAAGGCTCACGGCGGTATTTTCGTCAATGGACTCGACTCCATGCACGCTAGCAAGACTACTTACAACGGGTCCATCGTAGCAAACGTAATTCTTCGAGTCCAAAACGCAGGCGTATATGTCGCTGGACTTTGGAATGAATCAAAAATTGCTCCGACATATGGCGTTGTTCGCAACATCAACGTAGAGCGCAACATTATAAAAGAAGTTTCAGCATTTCATGGAATAATAATATCCGACGGCGACGGAATTACGGTAACTTCCAACAAGGTCCTGCACGTCGCTCACCAGGGCATCCGTGTCGGTTCCCAGTTTCGAGGAGCCACTTCATCGATCCTAGTAAAGGATAACCTTATCGAAGACGCCAGTCGCGCTCCCGTAAAGGATGATGCAATACGCGTTACCAACGAGGCCCTAAACGTCACAATTTCTGGCAACGTCGTTGGCCCTGGCGCACACCGCTGCGCAATTGGCATCGATGCAAATGTATCTGATGCACGCATATCCTACGAAACTGGGATCTTGTATGCCGGTTCGACCGGCGAACTATGCGACAGGCGAGTTGGCAGCGTCGCCGCCCCCTAAAAAAACATAAAAAAAGTCGTAACGGCTATGTCATCCAAATCCCGGTCAGACGAAGAAGGTTTGCTCCATGCTCCTACCGTCCCTCGAAACACAAAGATTGCCTGGTGAATCGGCTACAAAGCTGTGGCTGCAAAGGTATTCTCGCTCGTATTTGACTATAAAATGCGGTGATTGGTCTTACGGTAGGCCGTATCTCCAATGCGCGGAAAATGACGTATCCCGAACCTTGGAAATTGGTCGCTATTGCAGCATCGGCGACGATGTTCGAATTCACGTGGGTCGGCAGGGACGACATGCCCTAGATACCCTTTCCACCTATCCAATTGGTATGGCGGTATCGAAAGAAACGCTGGCTAGGATTCCTCCAGTGCCCACGCGCATTGATGATAATCTGGATATCTCAATCGGACACGATGTCTGGATTGCTTCCCGAGCGACGATCATGGCTGGCGTTAGAGTCGGCACCGGCGCTGTGATAGGCGCAGGCGCGGTGGTAACTAAAGATATCCCTGCCTTCGGCATCGCCGTTGGTGTGCCTGCTGAGGTGAAAAAATACAGGCATCCCGAGTCAACGAGACAGCGCATCCTAGCGAGTCGCTGGTGGGAGCTAGAACCTGATGAACTTTGGGAGGCTTGTTCGGGAGGCGCGCCTTCTAACGACGTTTTGTACGTGTTGTCCTCTCTCGAAGCCTATCGCAATAGGACCACGCGGGCGCCACTCGCCAATAAATCGCTAGAGCAAATATACTCGCTGTTCGCGGGCGGCGGAACCGATAACATTCCTCGATGGCCGGACGAGACGGAGCAGAAGCACTATACAGGCGGATCAGGCGTGCCTTTGCTGCGACGCGCGGAGTTGTTCATCGAAGCGCTAGAGGCGGACGGAGCCTTCGCCAACCCTGAGTGGAAGGGCCTTGACTACGGGTGCGGATGGGGACGCATAGCGAGTTATCTTCTAACAAGGGGAAGTCCGGAACAACTCGACATGTGTGACGCATGGCCTAGCAGCATCGATCTCGCAAAAGCGGGCGGATTCAGAAACAGGATGTTTCTCGTGTCGGATATTATTCGCGAGGGAGAAATTCCCGCACAATCTTATGATTTCTGTTATGCGATGTCGGTGTTCACGCACTTGGACAGAGCCGCCTTCGAAAGCAACATCCAATCTCTCTTGGCTGGGCTGAAACAGGGAGGCAAGCTATATTTCACGGTGCGGTTTCAGAGCTTCTTGGACAATCTCATAGCGTTGGGCCGAGTTGGAGAGGCCGAGAAAATGGATGCCGACGGCTTTTGGCACATTACGTATCCGAACAAAGAACGATACGGAGAAACAGCGGTGACTCGCGCCTATGTTGAAAACCTTTGTGGACGGTTTGGAGAAGTCAAATATCTTGGCTCCCCCGAGTTCGAGCAGTTTTTGTTTCGGATCACCAAGAAGCACGGATGAAGAGTTTCCCCATTGCAAACTGTCCGGCGGCAAATTTCGATGTTGAGTTGCGCCGTTGGCGTTCGCGTTCCCGCGCGATCATGGGGCCGATGACCGAAGTCTATATTTTGCGCAAACCCGGCAGCTAGGGTCCGGTCGCCAGTTTGTCGTTTCCTCCCGACCTGTCAATTCCGCTATTGACGAGCCACGAATGAAAGAACTGAGCAAATCCATCCCACGGCGGATGCGCGATCCGAACTTTGTGCGGCGCTATTTCGTTGGCGACGGCGTCGATATCGGCGGCAGGCCCGATCCGCTGTCGCTCTATCGCGAACTCTTTCCGCTCATGGGCGACATCAGGATCTGGGATCTAGAGGACGGCGACGCGCAGCTCATGTCCGGCGTCGCTGACGAAACCTACGATTTCGTGCACTCCTCGCATTGCCTCGAGCATTTGCGAGATCCCGAGGAAGGGCTGCGCAACTGGCTGCGCATCGTCAAGCCCGACGGCTTTCTCATCGTCACCGGCCCTGACGAAGATCTCTACGAGCAGGGCGTCTTTCCGAGCAGCTTCAACGCCGATCATAAGTGGACGCTCACGCTTCACAAGGAGCGCTCCTGGTCGCCGCGCTCCATCAATCTCCTCGGCATGCTGACGCGGCTTGGGCCCCAGGCGCGCGTGGAGAAGATCGAGCTTCTGACCGACAGCTACCGGTTCAACATGCCGCGCTACGACCAGACGCTGACGCCGGTCGCCGAATGCGGCATCGAATTCATCATTCGCAAGGCGCCGCTCGCCGAAGCGGAGAAGGGAGCGCGGCTGCGCAACGGCGAACAGCCGCCGCCGTCGATGCGCATCCACTACAATCAGTACCGTGACGACTATCAGCAGATGAAACGCTCGAACGCTTCCCGCGCGCCTTTTTCCAACGACGACCCGCTGTGACGCGCGCGTTTCCGGCTTAAGGCGTGCCGCGGCCACTCCGCCGCGGCTTGCGGCGCGGCGCGCGCATCGATCAACCAGGAAGACCTGCAATGAATAAATACTTCCCCCCAGTGTCGAAACTCTGCCAGGCGATGGGAACGACGCCGTCGGAATTGCAGGAGGACGGCAAGATCATCGGCGTGCCGGCGAATCTGCTGCGCTACCTCATCAAATGCGCGCTGGCCAATGTGGAGATCGATCCGGAGATTTATCGCGCGCAGAATGATGATTTGCGACCGCTCAGGCAACCGAAGGCGCTTGAGACGCATTACAAGGAAACCGGCTATTTCGAAGGCCGCGTGCTGCCGACGCCCTTCGATCAGGACTATTACTGCCGGCGATACAAGGACGTGTTCAACGCGATCCGCGCCAAAAAGCTCGGCAGCGCGATCCAGCATTATTACGACCAGGGGATCGATGAATTTCGCGTCCCGCGGCGCGATCTGGAGCAGCCGATCGCCGATTGGGCCAAGGTCCTGGAAACGGCGGAAAAGACGCTTTCCTCCTAAGCCTGTCTGGTGACAGCCTTGAATGGCGCGCCGCCGAAAATCCAGCGTCGCATGGGGGTTAGCATGCAGCGATATCTCCTTTGTCGGCATTTTGTCGCAGTTGCGACCCAATCTCGCCGCGTAGTCGTGGGATGTCCTCTTGAACACGCCGATCACGCGATTGTCGCCGAGCGAGGATCCCTTCCCGCTCAGCAAAAGTGCTGACAGTTTCCGATGCCTAGCAGCCGCCGAGAGCGCTCGGCGGCGACGAACAACTGTGGTCTCATTCAATGATTCGATTGCTCTCGAGGATGTTGGGCAACAAGTTCGGGATGAGCTCCGAGGAGCTTCGTCGCTTTCGCTTACTATTCGATGCTGAATACTATCTTTATACTCAACCTGACGTGCGAGACGCCAACATCTCGCCGGAAGAGCATTACTGCAACTTCGGATGGCTGGAGGGACGCAATCCGAGCGAATTTTTCAACACGATTTGGTATTTACATATTTATGAGGACGCCGCCCTTAGCACTACTTTGGCAGTTTAGGCTGCGACGGGTTTGGCGAGTAGCCGATCACAATGCGGACATCGCTTTGGAGGAGGCCGCGCGAAGATGTCGAGAATGGCCTGCCGGATGGCTGGCATGCTCGGTTGTGGCGGCGGT
>JBPFDX010000061.1:0-3438 GCA_051061385.1 Methylocystis sp. | reverse complement strand
ACGCCGTAAACTATGGATGCTAGCCGTTGGGGAGCTTGCTCTTCAGTGGCGCAGCTAACGCTTTAAGCATCCCGCCTGGGGAGTACGGTCGCAAGATTAAAACTCAAAGGAATTGACGGGGGCCCGCACAAGCGGTGGAGCGTGTGGTTTAATTCGAAGCAACGCGCAGAACCTTACCAGCCCTTGACATCCCGGTCGCGGTTTCCAGAAATGGATACCTTCAGTTCGGCTGGACCGGTGACAGGTGCTGCATGGCTGTCGTCAGCTCGTGTCGTGAGATGTTGGGTTAAGTCCCGCAACGAGCGCAACCCTCGCCCTTAGTTGCCATCATTAAGTTGGGCACTCTAAGGGGACTGCCGGTGATAAGCCGAGAGGAAGGTGGGGATGACGTCAAGTCCTCATGGCCCTTACGGGCTGGGCTACACACGTGCTACAATGGTGGTGACAGTGGGCAGCGAGACCGCGAGGTCGAGCTAATCTCCAAAAGCCATCTCAGTTCGGATTGCACTCTGCAACTCGAGTGCATGAAGTTGGAATCGCTAGTAATCGCGGATCAGCATGCCGCGGTGAATACGTTCCCGGGCCTTGTACACACCGCCCGTCACACCATGGGAGTTGGTTTTACCCGAAGGCGCTGTGCTAACCGCAAGGAGGCAGGCGACCACGGTAGGGTCAGCGACTGGGGTGAAGTCGTAACAAGGTAGCCGTAGGGGAACCTGCGGCTGGATCACCTCCTTTCTAAGGAAGAACCCTAATGGGGTCCCCACCAGCGACGAGGCTTTTGCCGAGGAGCTTAAGGGTGGGGCAAAGACCCCTTTCGGTTCTCTTGGAACAAGACGGAAGAGAGTCACTCTTACCGTCGCGCATACCTTAAGCGGGTCTGCCGCCTTCGTTTCTCTTTCTTCAGCGAATGACTTTGGATCAGCGCTCGCGCGCCGTACCGCAGCCCTTTGGGCCGCTGGCGCTCCGCGAGGGCGCGGCATAAGCCGCGACGGCCGGTCGGCCTTGCGAGGCTTTGCCTCGAGGTCACCAGTTCGTTACTGGCAGAGCGCGGTCTTTAGGGCTTGTAGCTCAGTTGGTTAGAGCGCGCGCTTGATAAGCGTGAGGTCGGAGGTTCAAGTCCTCCCAGGCCCACCAATTCGCAATCCGCAAGGATTGTCGGATCTCCTCTACAAGGTATCAGGGGCCGTAGCTCAGCTGGGAGAGCGCCTGCTTTGCAAGCAGGATGTCGTCGGTTCGATCCCGTCCGGCTCCACCAACACGCGATCCGAAAGGATCGTCGTGTCTTCGCGCGATCCGCGAGATTGCTGCGTTGGTGTAGGGTAGAGATAATTACCGTTTCTGGTCATTCGCATATGAGTTTGCGGCGAGCTTCTTGGCTCTCCGCCTGTTCTGTTTGACATCGTAAAGAGAAGATTTGTTCGAACTTCATGAGCCGAAAGGTTCCATGATTTGTCGCAAGGGACGCTCAATCCCTTGCATATGATGGGTTTGCCTAACCGCGCCCTCGAACCGATCTCGAGAAGCTGGTCTTTTTGTGCCAATTCCATTCAGTAAGACCCCGCACAGGGTGTTGCTGAAGCGACGATCTCTTCGAGATCGCGCTTGGCTAAATCTCGCAAGGGGTTTGGCTTGAACGACAATCCCTTGGGGATTGCGTGATGGGTATTGGCAATGAGAACGATCAAGTGTCTTAAGGGCAATTGGTGGATGCCTTGGCATGCACAGGCGATGAAGGACGTGATACGCTGCGATAAGCTACGGGGAGGTGCGAATACCCTTTGATCCGTAGATTTCCGAATGGGGAAACCCACCTAAGGTGCTTGGAAAATCAGAGTAGCAAGGCGCGAAATCCCAAAAGGATTGAGCGTGAAGCGACGATCTCTTTGAGATCGCGCTGTTGCTGCTGTGGTTTCCAAGTATCGCTAATAGGTAACTTATCCTGAATACATAGGGATAAAGTGGCGAACGCGGGGAACTGAAACATCTAAGTACCCGTAGGAAAGGACATCAACCGAGACTCCGGAAGTAGTGGCGAGCGAACCCGGACCAGGCCAGTGGCGATTGAGAGACAAGCGGAACCTTCTGGAAAGTTGGGCCATAGCGGGTGACAGCCCCGTACGCGTAATGCGATCAATCGTCCTCGAGTAAGGCGGGACACGTGAAATCCTGTCTGAAATTGGGAGGACCACCTTCCAAGCCTAAGTACTCGTGCATGACCGATAGCGAACTAGTACCGTGAGGGAAAGGTGAAAAGCACCCCGACAAGGGGAGTGAAAGAGTACCTGAAACCGATTGCCTACAAACAGTGGGAGCCCGCAAGGGTGACCACGTACCTTTTGTATAATGGGTCAGCGACTTAGTGTGACGAGCAAGCTTAAACCGATAGGTGTAGGCGCAGCGAAAGCGAGTCTGAACAGGGCGTTCAGTTCGTCGCATTAGACCCGAAACCGAGTGATCTAGCCATGAGCAGGTTGAAGGTAAGGTAACACTTACTGGAGGACCGAACCCATAACTGTTGCAATAGTTCGGGATGACTTGTGGCTAGGGGTGAAAGGCCAATCAAACTCGGAAATAGCTGGTTCTCCGCGAAATCTATTTAGGTAGAGCGTCGACCGAATACCCCAGGGGGTAGAGCACTGGATGGGCTAGGGGTCCTCACCGGATTACCAAACCTAACCAAACTCCGAATACCTGGGAGTACTAGTCGGCAGACACACGGCGGGTGCTAACGTCCGTCGTGAAAAGGGAAACAACCCTGACCTACAGCTAAGGTCCCCAAGTTATGGCTAAGTGGGAAAGGATGTGAGGATCCCAAAACAACCAGGATGTTGGCTTAGAAGCAGCCATCATTTAAAGAAAGCGTAACAGCTCACTGGTCTAAATAAGGGTCTTTGCGCCGAAAATGTAACGGGGCTAAAGCCAAACACCGAAGCTTAGGGTTCGCAGTAATGCGAGCGGTAGCGGAGCGTTCTGTAAGCTGATGAAGCCATACCCGTGAGGGGTGGTGGAGGTATCAGAAGTGCGAATGCTGACATGAGTAACGTAAGGGGAGTGAGAGACTCCCCCGCCGAAAGACCAAGGGTTCCTGCTTAAAGCTAATCTGAGCAGGGTTAGCCGGCCCCTAAGACGAGGCGGAAACGCGTAGTCGATGGGAACCACGTTAATATTCGTGGGCTTGGAGGTAGTGACGGATCATTGAGGTAGTCCAATCTTATCGGATTGAACGGGCTGCTGCGTGGTTCCAGGAAATAGCTCCTCCTTATAAACCGTACCCGAAACCGACACTGGTGGTCTGGTAGAGTATACCAAGGCGCTTGAGAGAACTATGCTGAAGGAACTCGGCAAATTGCACGCGTAACTTCGGAAGAAGCGTGACCCTTTTCTACGCAAGTAGAGGAGGGTGGCACAGACCAGGGGGTAGCGACTGTTTATCAA
>JBPFDX010000060.1:0-21743 GCA_051061385.1 Methylocystis sp. | reverse complement strand
TTATGCTCTCTTGACTATGCTGTATCGCTCGACGCACCGCCTCTGTCGTGCGGGCGCTCCCGTGAAGTATCTCACCCATAATCCATCCCGATCGACGGCATCCGAATCTGCGCCATCATACTGCGGGACCAAACACCTAAGCTTCGATGCGCGCAATCCGCGAACACGGCGACGGCGAGCAATGGCGCCTGCCCGGGCAAGGACGGCGGCGAGGATAGCCCTTATTTCGCCGGCGCTTGGAATGTCCCGCCCAACCTGGAAACGACCTTCTTGGCGCTTCTCGACGGCATGGCGCTGGCGACGGCGGCTCATTTCCCCAACAGAGTTGGTGCCGGAGAAGCGCCCGCGATCTTTGGCGACGGTGACAAATTACCTTGCGGATCAGAGCGGGCGATCGGCCGGCGCGAGCAAGGGCGTCTCTGAAATCATGCACGGCAGCCGTCAGTTTCGACAATTTCACGGCGCCGACGAAAGGGAGAATGTGCAGCTCTACGTGCTGCCGGTATTGCCGGATCGTCGACCGTTCGAGGCCGTCTGCTTCACTGGACGCAACCCATTCGGCCGCCGCCGTGGCGACGGTCTGCGCCACCGAGTCAGGCGTATGGACGCCAGTCGCGACCTCTACACGGGCCTTCGCGGGAAAGGCGTCGGCGTCCTTTTCAGCCGGAAGGTTTTGGCCCGGCGTTTCCGCTGGCGTCCACATAATCCACAACCCAGCTCTCTCGCGCCCCGCCATCAGGACCGGCCCATGTTCTCTTCCTGATACTCATGCTGCCAAACCGCGCCCGCTATTCAGCCAAGCCTCGTCTAGCCGCGCTCGCAAGAGTGAAATGTTAATCGCGCCGAATCGGGGTCCAAGCCAATGCATGATCTGCCGGGGCACCATTTCACTCTCGCGGCGCTTTTGAAGCCGGCGAATCGGCTCGCGCGGCTCGTCGATAGATGGCCGCGGAGAGATAAAATCAGCCTGGAAAAGCAACCATAGATGCTCGGCGTCCGCTGCGTCTTGTTTTGTTTGTTCGAAGGTTCCGAGGATTCCTTCGCGCCACTCTGAAACGATCCGCTTGATGGCGTTCGGCTCAATGTTGAATTCCGCAAGTTCGACCGCGAAGGCCAATAGATAAATGTCGTCAGCCCCGTATGGGAGCCGCTTTCCGCGAGCGCCGCTCGATTTCACGATCGCCAGCCGCTTCAAATTGCTGAGCCGCGCCCGGAAGGCGGGCGCCTGCGCTTCCGGGATTTCGTGAATTATCCGCACCGCGACTATCTGCTGGGACTGATCAAGGCGACGCCGGATTTGACCATCAGCGAACTCTTGGGGCGGCTGCTCGCCGAGCGCGGCGTTAAGGCCAGTCGCGCGACGCTGTGGACGTTTCTCGACCGCTGCGGTCTGACATTCAAAAAAAGACCGCCCATGCGAGCGAGCAAAACCGGCCGGACATCATAAAGCGACGCCAAGACTGGTTCGATGGTCAGCTCGATCTCGATCCCGAGAGGCTCATCTTCATCGACGAGACTTGGGCGACGACGAACATGGCGCGCAAGAGCGGGCGCGCCCCGAAGGGCGAGAGGCTGCGCGCCAGCGTCCCGCATGGACATTGGAAAACGACGACCTTCGTCGCCGGTCTTCGCCACACGGGCTTAACGGCGCCTTTTGTCCTCGACGGACCGATCAACGGCCTCTGGTTCCAGGCCTATGTCGATCAGGTTCTCGTTCCGACGCTAGGCAAAGGCGACATCGTCGTCATGGACAATCTCGGCAGCCACAAGGGCGCTGGCGTGCGCAAGGCGATCGAGGCGGCAGGCGCAAGGCTGCTTTATCTCCCGCCCTACAGTCCGGATTTCAACCCGATCGAGATGGCCTTCTCGAAACTCAAAGCGCTGCTGCGAAAGGCCGCTGAGCGAACCGTCGACGCCCTCTGGGATAGGATCGCCGCCGTGCTCGAAGAGTTCACGCCGCAGGAATGCGCGAACTTCTTCGCCGCCGCAGGATATGAGCCGGTTTAATGTGAATCCGCTCTAAAGCTCGTTGCCGTCAGACGTTGGCGAGATCTTAAGTCTACGTCTTAGTACTTAATCGATACACATTTGGTGCCGTTCCCAAATGCGAGTTGCTTGTCAGAGATAATACCCTGCACGATATACCCTCCATATATTGAATTGATCGCTGCGTCATCGAACGCCATTCGCCCTGTTGAGTTGGAGTGGGGCAACCATTCAATCATCTTGTCAGGGTGGACTATTCGGCGGCCGGCTATTTGCCGTAGCACGGAAATCTTGAGTTTCAACGTCTGGCGCCCATCATCAATCACGTAGGGCAGGACCGTTTCATTCCCGTCCTGCTCCAGTTCATTTCCTCTCAACGTAATGTCGGCACCCCTTCCGAATTCAGCTGGGTCAACGTCGAAAAGCTGCTTCCATCGTTCTTTCGAGATGGGAAAATTTGTCTCGTCCAGAAGCTCCTTATGGAAGTTACGTAGCGCCTCTGCCCAATCTTGCTCCATAACCATGGATACCAAAGCGCCAGGCTGAGGCAGCTGAATTGTAAGGCAGACCGGTGTTTCCTCATCATATTTACAATGCAACTTGCAATCTGGAGTAAGAGATGGAGACGTGTCAAAGCGAGGCGGGTTTACGTCGATGTCGCTAACAAGCGCTGGCCTAGGGTATCGGTATCCTCCTGGCCACTGAGCATTGGCAGGCAAATTGCTGCAAGTTGTGCCCTCTGGGACCAAACGTGATGTAGAACATAAAGGATGGATCGAAAATAAAAGCTTGTTTTCGGGCCCACCAACATCTCTGCCGGTATCGCAAGAAAGAAACTCCACACCACCAGGCGAAAATTTCTTCAGCGGGCGACTATCCGTTTGCAATACCGAGCCGTCGGTCCTTCTTTTTTCTATCTCGTAAATCAGGGTGATTTTGCGGTCAGCGTCTGTTGAAACCCGGTTAACGGCAAATGCGAAGATGCCTTGGGCCTCCGGATCATCCACGCTCACGCAGGGACCATGAGCGCGACGTGAAAACGAAAAGCATCGTTCTCCGTCGCAGTAGGGTGGTGGTGGACCTGGATTCGGATTAGGTGATGGTCTGCTGCAGGAGGCTGCAAAAAGCACAATCGGCACCGCTACGAAAAAAAACAATTTCTCATTTCATTTCCTCCTGGACTGTAGGCAGGGGTGGATCAGCCCAGCAATGGTCAGCAAGCTCTGATGCGGCGGTATCCAAGTTGAATCCTTCTAATTCTTGAATTGTCGACAAATAAACTAAGGAAAATAACGAAAATATTACGGATGGAGTGTCGAATTGACCCCAATGCGCTACCACTCCGCGGAGGAAGTCGGTCGTTCCGCCTCCGCAGTTTAATGGCATCGTGCGATCTTGGAACGGGGACACATTCATGTAGCGACAAAAATTTCCAGAGCCGAAGCCTGGCGGTTTACCCCATGCCTGGCCATCAGATGCGTTTACAACCACAGCGTTATTAAATATTGTAGAATACCTCGAAAATCCCACAGGTATAACGACAAATGATTTTGTCGGGTTCGGCTCGTGATAAAAGATACCGTCCCTATCTGATGACACAATTATATTACTGTAATCCTCCACGTCTAATACACGATTGTTTAATGTGTCGATATGATAGGTAAAATTTTTCGTTGGTAGCCGGCGCGCTTCGCCGCTCGAACAGTAGAACGACGTTGCATTCGGAGCGACGCGCGCATCTACTGCTATTCTTGCATCAGGCAGTATCTTAGCTATGGTGCCAACCAGTCGCGCCAAAAACTCATTGCTAACCTCTAAATACATGCGCTCGTCTTCATAAACTCCAAAGTCAATGTAAACTTTGTTTTTGCCCAGAAAGTTTTCTTCGTCAACGTGGGACGGTCGAAATAGAACCAGTTTAGACACTTCGATATGGACTAATTCTAGAACCTTTCTTCTCCACTCGTCTCGGCGCCTAAATCGCTCTATGCCATTTGGATGGGCAGCTAAATGCCAGAGAGATGCTTTCAAACAACCTGCCCATATGGAGTTGACACAGCAGGACACGCCTTCGCAGCTCGGCGGAACAGGCTGTGGCAGGGGCGGTGGATTTTTTGCGAGACGCCCCAGTTGCGGTGCTCGGAGGAAGCGTAGCGGGCTGTGCGGAGGAGTCGAACCGCTGACGACCAAGGCTTGACCTCCGGTGGCGAGGCTAACTGTACGGCTGTGCTCGCCTAATATAGATTTTCCGCCAAGGGCCCAAAAACTATATGTTTGTAATAAGTCGATGTCCCGTTTCGCTTGTTCGTCGAGCGGTAATGGCGTGCACTTGGGCACAAGAGGCTGTTCCGCCGTGGCAAATTCGCCATTTTGAACGAATGAGCCGCGGCTTCCAACTCGCCCTGCATTACCGTAATATCCTGCAAACGAAGTGGCTCCCAGCATGCCTTGACGTCTCACGGACTCGGTCATGCATCCGGCGGCGCCACGCCCTCCGCACCCCTGTAGTCCTGGTAACCCAGGCTGGCCAGGCATCCCCGGCACTCCCCCAAGCCCACCGTTGATGTCGTAGCGGAGTTGAAAACCGGGACTGGGGATCCCTACTGAAATATCAATAACCCCTCCCTTTCCTCCATCGCCGCCGCGTCCGCCAAAGCTACCTGCAGTAGCGCCGCCGCCGTTGCCTCCGGGCCTGCCGCCCTCCGCACAAATTCCGAAATCCCCTGTCCGACCGCGACGCCCCTGTTCCCCATACCCACCCGAAAATCCATTGCCCCCCTCGCCTCCGGCCTGCCCATCTGTTCCTCGCTGCACAACTAAAAGACGGCCTGCGGCCTCACGCTCAACGACGATGGTAACGTCCCCTGCTGATTGACCAACACGCCCCTCTTCGCCTGGCCTTTCCACGCTGGCACCGTCAAATGTCCCGCCCGCGCGGCCATCACCATTCGGGTTGCCTGAAGTGCCTGGTCCAGGGTCGAAATGTGGTTCCCAAATGGGCCGTGACCGATGCTTGAACGGTGGAAAGGTGGCGCGGCGGTTTATGGAATCATAGTCAAACGCTTGGATAACAGCACCCCTCGTGGCTAAAAGACTATCCGTTACGATTCTTACACTATTACCATTGAGTATTATGCGTCCGTTGGCCCCGAATTTGAGGTTACGCGCAAGTATGCACGTTTCACGGTCCACAGTAATTGTCTGCTCAATATTCAGATCGGCGCTTCTGTCGCCGATAATCACGCACTCACTCTCAGCAAATGCTGATGTAATGCCAAAAAGAAAGAGAGCTAACGCGCAAACAGGAAAACTCATTCTAACTCCAGTCCGGCAATGTGGTATCGCTGCTGCGATCGCAATTTTAGTCCAACGATGCGAATAGCCACGATAGAGAAATAAATAGCATCAGACTTTGGCAGTCAGTCCGAGCGAGTTCGTCTCGGTGACTTCGGTTGCTACGTCTTAAGCGCGGTGATCCCGCTAACGTTCAGGGCGCCAACGGCGTTGTGCTCACCTACCTCTAACTTGAAAGTAACGCCAGTCGGCGGGCGCTCGTCAATCGGCTGCTCTATAGCGGCGACGCCAAATCGGCAGCTAACGATCGCAAGGAAGATGTCCTGAGGAATGCGACAAGTGCGCTCAAGCCGGAGTGCAAAGCGCGTTCGTTTCAGTGGCCATATCTGTGGCCAGCGAAGCGCTTCATTTTCTTAAGCTATTGAAAACATTGGTCGGAGTGAGAGGATTCGAACCTCCGACCCCCTCGTCCCGAACGAGGTGCGCTACCAGGCTGCGCTACACTCCGATTGAAATGGCCGAAAGCCGCTTTCGGGGCGTTTTATATCGATAGCCGGATTGCGCCGCAACTGGTTTCAGTGAGGTCAGGCGCGGCGCCGCTCAAGCGTGACATAGGCGAAGTCCGCTTCGTCTTTGGGCCCGCGGCCCGGCGCGTCTCGCGCGATTTCGCGCCACTCTCGGGGGTCGAGCGCGGGAAAATGGGCGTCGCCGGCGATTTCAAGCGCGACCTCGGTCAGTTCGATCACATCGGTCACATCGAGAAAAGCGCGATAGATTTCCTCGCCGCCGGCGATGATGATCTCGTCGGTCCCGAGCAGCGCGGCCAGCCGGCGCGCGGTCGCCAAGGCCTCGGACGCATTCGCCGCGACATGCGCGCCCTCGGCTCGAAAATGCGGATCGCGGGTGAGCACGACGCTTTCGCGTCCGGGCAGGGGCCGACCGATCGATTCGAACGTGCGCCGGCCCATGATCATCGGCTTGCCCCAGGTGCGCGCCTTATAACGTTTGAGATCGCTCGAGAGCCGCCAGGGGAGGCCATTGGCCACGCCGATGACGCCGTTGCGTCCGCGCGCCACGACGGCGACGATTTTGGGCTCCATCGGCGCCTACACCGCGATCGGCGCGGCGATGGCCGGCCAGGAGTCGTAATTCTCGACGCGCACGTCTTCGTAGCGGAAATCGAAGAGCGCGCGCACGGCGGGATTGAGCGTCAGGCGGGGCAGGGGCTTTGGTTCGCGGGAGAGCTGAAGCCGCGCCTGCTCGACGTGATTGAGATAGAGATGCACGTCGCCGAAGCTATGGATGAATTCGCCGGGCGCGCAATCCGTGACCTGCGCGACCATATGCGTCAGCAGCGCATAGCTGGCGATGTTGAAGGGAACGCCAAGGAACACGTCGGCGGAGCGCTGGTAGAGCTGGCAGGAGAGCCGCTTCTCGCCGCCAACTTCGGCGACATGAAACTGGAACAGGCAGTGGCAGGGCGGCAGCGCCATCCTGTCGACCTCGGCGGGATTCCAGGCCGAGACGATGAGCCGCCTCGAAAAGGGATTGCGCTTGATCTCCTCGACGACATTCGCGAGCTGATCGATCTCGCCGCCATCCGAGGGCCAGCGGCGCCACTGCGCCCCATAGACCGGCCCGAGTTCGCCGTCTTCGTCAGCCCACTCGTCCCAGATCGTGACGCCGTTCTCGCGCAAATACTTGACGTTCGTCTCGCCTCTCAGGAACCACAAAAGCTCGTGGATCACCGATTTGAGATGCACGCGCTTCGTCGTCACCAGCGGAAAGCCTTGCGACAGGTCGAAGCGCATCTGGTGGCCGAAAAGCGACAGTGTTCCAGTGCCGGTGCGATCGTCCTTGCGCGCGCCCTCGCGCAGGATTTTGTCGAGGAGGTCGAGGTACTGACGCATGTCGCCGGTTCATTTTGGCCAGGATCGGCGCTCATCCATACGCCGGGCGCGCCGTTCGACGCAAAGCGTTTAGGTCCAGGGATTGATGACCGGCGCGAGCGCCTTCTCGAAATCGCCGACGTCCCGCGTCACCACCGTCAGACCGTGAAGAAGCGCGGTGGCGGCGATAATCAGGTCCGGCTGCGAGAAAGTATGTCGCGATTTACGCCCTTCTTCGACGAGCATGCGCCATTTCAGCATGACGTCCTCGCTGACCGGCAGTGTCCTCTGCGAAAACAGCGGACGTACTCTGAGCGTGAGCCAATCGTGCAGTTCCGCGCGGCGCAGAGGATCAGGGAGAATCTCAATGCCAAAGCGGATTTCCGCGAAAGTGACTGCGCTGATGTAGATTCGATCGAGAGGCTTTGACGCGACGAAGTCAACGACATTTTGATTCGGCCGCGGGCGGCGCAACTCGGACAGAACATTGGTGTCCAGCAGCCATCCGCTCACAACTCGATCTCGCGGACGGGCATGGCGTCCCGCCTCGGCTCCAATTCGATGTCACGCGAGGGCGAGGCCTGCATTGCCGCGATCAGCGCTGCGCCCGTGCGCCCTCCCTCAAGTCGACGATATTCCTCCGCCGATACAACGACCACGGCGTCGCGCCCGTGAACGGTCACGTGCTGTGGCCCCTCGCTTCGGACGCGCCGCACCAGTTCGCTGAAGCGCGCCTTGGCGTCCTGTAGGACCCACCGGCCTGCTGAAGCGACCTTGCGCGTTCTTTTGGAGAACCTAGTCATGCTGACTAGCATATTAGAAGTGGGCGCCCGAGTCATCCGCCCGCCGCGTGGCCGATTTCGCCGGCCAAGCCTTTGCGAGGCTGTTCCGGGGTTCCTATATATGCGCGGCTAGGGGAGCGTGGTTCCCCGGATATTGAGGATACAGGACAATGTCGCGTCTCTTCGCGCTTAAGCGTGGATCGCTGTTTTCTCTCGCGCTTGCGGCGCTGCTGGCGTTTGCGCCCGCCGTCGCCGAAGCGCGTATGGGCGGCGGCGGCAGCTTCGGCAGCCGCGGCTCGCGCAGCTGGTCCGCTCCGCCTTCGACGCGCACCATGCCGGGCACGGCGTCGCCGTTCGAGCGCAGCGTCACCCCGCGTCCCGCGCCCGGCATGGCGAGCCCAATGGGGCAACCCCGAGGGGCTTTTGGCGGCTCCTTCGGCCGAGGCCTTCTGGGCGGACTCGCCGGAGGCCTGCTCGGCGCCGGACTCATCGGGCTGCTCACCGGTCACGGTCTGTTCGGCGGCATGATGGGCTTCGCTTCGGTCATCGGGCTGCTGCTGCAGATCGCGCTGCTCGTCTTCCTGGCGCGGCTCGCCTTCAACTGGTTCGCGCGTCGCAACGCCAATGCGATGGCGGGCGCCGGCCACCGTCCGAGCCCCGGCTTCGCCTCGCCCTTTACGGCGCGGGCGCCCTTCGGCGCGGCTGGCTTCGGCTCCGGCGCTTCGCCCGAAGCGGCGATGGCGCAGCCGATTCGGCTTGCGGCCGATGATTTCAACGCCTTCGAGCGGCTGCTCGGCGAGACCCAGGCGGCCTACAGCCGCGAGGACATCGGCGCCCTGCGCGCCATGTCGACGCCGGAAATGGCCTCCTATTTCGACGACGAACTGGAGGAGAACCGGCGCAAGGGCGTCGTTAACCGCGTCTCCGACGTGAAGCTGCTCCAGGGCGATCTGTCCGAGGCGTGGCGGGAAGGCGTCGATGAATACGCCACTGTCGCGATGCGCTTCGCCCTGAAGGACGAGATGGTGGATCGCGCCACCGGCAAGCCTGCGCCAGGTTCGCCTGGCGAAACGCAGACGTCCGAAGCCTGGACGTTCCGTCGCCCGGCAGGAGCAGGCGCCCGGGAATGGAAGCTGTCGGCGATCCAGCAGGCGGCGTAACGTTCAACATTCGCTGCGAACATTTGGCCCCTCCCCACAAGGGAGGGGCTTTTTCATTGCGGCCGCTTTCAGCGGCTTGACCCTTTGCGCGTCGTCCGCAATGTGGCTCGCGCCGCAGAATCCGAACTTCTGAGAAGCGCGCGAACCATGACGGATGACTCTTCGTCGCTGCCGATCGACGACGCGCTGCCGGCGATCCGGACGGCGCTTGCCGGATCATGCAATCTCGTCATCGTCGCGCCGCCCGGCGCCGGCAAGACGACGCGCGTTCCCCTGGCGCTGCTCGACGCCGACTGGGCCAAAGGCCGCAAGCTCATTCTGCTGGAGCCGCGCCGTCTCGCGGCCCGCGCGGCGGCGGCTCGCATGGCGGCGACGCTCGGCGAGACCATCGGGGAAACCATCGGCTTGCGCATGCGCCTCGAGTCGAAAGTTTCGGCGAGGACGCGCGTCGAGGTCGTCACCGAGGGCGTCTTCGCGCGGATGATTCTCGACGATCCGTCGCTGGAACGCGTCGCGGGCGTGCTGTTCGACGAATATCACGAGCGCTCGCTCGACGCCGATCTCGGGCTCGCGCTGGCGCTCGACGCGCAGGCGGGGCTGCGCGAGGACCTGCGGCTCATCGCCATGTCGGCGACGCTCGACGGCGCGCGCGTCGCCGCGCTGATGGACGCCGGGACAGTTCAAAGCGAAGGGCGCGCCTTCGGCGTCGAGACGCGCTATCTCGGCCGCGACGCCAATGCGCGCATTGAAGAGGCGATGACGCGCGCGATCATTCTGGCGCTGCGCGAAGAACGGGGTTCAATTCTCGCGTTTCTGCCGGGGCAGGGGGAGATCGCACGCGTCGCCGCGCGTCTTGCCGAGTCCCCTCTCCCTGACGACGTTGACGTCGCGCCGCTCTACGGCGCGCTCGATCGCGGCGAGCAGGACCGGGCGATTGCGCCGGCGCGGCCGGGCCGCCGAAAGATCGTGCTCGCGACATCGATCGCGGAAACCTCGCTCACGATCGAAGGCGTGCGCGTCGTCGTCGACAGCGGCCTGGCGCGGGTCCAGCGCTTCGAGCCGGACCTTGGACTGTCGCGACTCGAAACGGTGCGCGCCTCGCGCGCCAGCGTCGATCAGCGCCGTGGCCGCGCCGGCCGCACGGAGCCCGGCGTCTGCTATCGCCTGTGGGACGAGCCGCAGACGGCGGCGCTCCCTGCCTTCGCCGCGCCCGAAATTCTCGACGCCGATCTCTCCGGCCTTGCGCTCGATCTCGCCGCCTGGGGCGTGAGCGATCCCTATCAGCTCAAATGGCTCGATCCGCCGCCGGCGCCCGCCTGGAAGGAGGCCATCGCGCTCGACCGCGAACTCGGCGCGCTCGATGACGACGGCCGGCTGACGGACGCAGGCCGCGCGATGCGCGCGCTGCCGCTCGCGCCGCGTCTGTCGCGGATGGTGGTCGAGGCCTCGCGAGAGGGCGAAGCCAAGCGCGCCGCCGAACTCGCGATGCTGCTGTCGGAGCGCGGCCTCGGCGGGTCAGACGCCGACCTCTCGCACCGTCTCGAGCGCCTGCAGGGTGAGAACTCGAAGCGTGCGCGCGACGCGCTACGCCTTTCCGGGCAATGGGCGCGGCAAGCGGTCGCGGCGGCGGGGATCACTGTCGCTTCCTCGACCTCGTCCTTCGAGGCGAAGCCGATGGCTTCGCACCTCAGGATGAGGTCGAGGAATGCTGCGCGAGACAAAGAGTTTCCTCATCCTGAGGAGCCGCCCGCAGGTCGGGTTCACCCGACTTGCGCATCAAATGTCGATCTCGGGCAAGCCCGAGATCGAAGCGGCGTCTCGAAGGGCGAGGAAACTCACCTCTCCTCGCTCTCAGAGGGCGCGCTGATCGCGCTCGCTTTTCCCGATCGCATCGCGAAATCGCGCGGCGCGCGCGGCGAGTTCCTGATGGCGAACGGCCGCGCCGCGACGTTAGCCGTCGAAGATCCGTTGTCGCGCGCGGCTTTTCTGGCCGTCGCCGAAATAACCGGCCGCGCCGCGCAGGCGCGCATTCTCGCCGCGTGCCCGCTCACCGGCGAGGAGGTCGAGACGATCGCAAGCGAGCGGATCGAGACTCGCGACGAAACCATTTTCGACGCGGCGAGCGCCAGCCTGCGGCGCCGCGCCTTTCGGCGTCTCGGCGCGATACGGCTTTCCGAGCGCAATCTCGCGGTCGAGGCGTCCGAGGCAAACGCACGGACGCTCGCGCGCGGCGTCGCCGGGCTTGGCATTGCGCGGCTGCCATGGACTAAGTCGCAAGTGCAGCGACGCGACCGCGTCGACTTTCTGCGCCGCGCCGAGGGCGACGAATGGCCGGACCTCTCCGACGCCGCTCTGGCGACAAGCGCAGAAGACTGGCTTGCGCCTTTCATCCATGGGCGCGCGTCGCTTGGCGACATCACGGCCGACGATCTCGAAGCGGCGCTTGTCGGGCTTCTCCCATACGATCTGTCGCGCAGGCTCGATGCCGAAGCGCCGGCCTATTTCGAGACGCCTGCCGGCGCGCGTCACGCGCTGGACTATTCCGCGCAGAACGGACCGGTCCTCGCGGTGCGCGTGCAGGAGCTTTACGGTCTTGCAAGCCACCCGACGCTTGCGCGCGGACGCGCGGCGCTGACGCTCGAACTGCTGTCGCCGGCGCATCGGCCCATACAGACGACGCGGGATCTCCCGAACTTCTGGAAAGGCGCCTGGAACGAGGTGAAGAAGGAGATGAAAGGGCGCTACCCGCGCCATCCGTGGCCGGATGATCCGGCGGCGGCGCAGCCGACGACGCGCGCCAAGCCGCGGGGCTCGTAAGCGCCGCGGCTTAAGAAGCTGATAGCATCATGGCGCGCTTGCGGTCCTGGCTTGCGACGCGTCGCGCGGCAATCGTTCGATCGTCACTTTCGCCGTCCCGGTGTTGTTGTCGTAGAAGAGCTGCCTGCGACCGTCCAGGGAGAAATGCGCCGCGTCGTTGACGAACAGAAACAGCTCTCCGGTGTCGCTTGCAACGAATTCCGACACGAAGGTCTTGCGCGGGAAAGCCGAATTGCAGCTCTTGCCGTCGTAAGGGTAGCTGTCTCGCGCCCACGCCGCCTTGGCGGAGTCCAGCTCGTCAGAAGGCAGGGGATCGCTAATTCCGAGGGACGCGCCATCGTCACAGGACTTAGCGGTGGGGTGATCCTTGCAAAAAGATTTGTGTTCGACAGTATCGCTGTAATTCAGTGGAAGCATTGAGCATCGCTTGCCGCGTGGCGAAAGAGCGCCGCCGCCGTCGAGCGGAACGAGCGGCCATTCCGAGTCTCCTTGCGCGCCGATGCGGGCCACAGGATGGAACCAAGCGGCCGAAGGCCAGCGACGCAAGGCGACGCCGGCGGTCTGAATCCAGCCTTTGCCGTCAAAGCCGTACGTATCGGTAAGCATCAGCTGATCGAGCCAGGGATCATCGCTTTTGGGGTCGATGTTGATGGTCAGGCGGTAGACGCCGCCGCGTTCGACTGTCCATCGGCTCGCCCAGCAGGGGTCATTCGTGGCGAAACGTGCTGATGCGCTCGAAACCCATTCTGAAGCCTCTGAACCCACGCAAACGCGCCCGGATCCTGCGAGATAATTGAAGCCGATCCGGTTGGCGGCGAGAAGCGCGGGCGCGAACACAAAGACAATCGCATAAAACGCAGGCGCCAGCGCGCGGCCAGCGCCAAGCACATATTTTGCCGCGAGCGAGGTCCTTATGGCGCGCGCGAATCGGGAAACTCCGCTCGGCTCGACTTTAGCGCCTTGCTTGATCTTGTCGCCTTGAATGTTCCACGCGAGGCGGGCGTGATAGCGCGTGGCGTCTTCATAGGCGTCGCTCCTGTTGCGAAGGAAGAAATAGGCGAGCACCAGCGCTATGCTGAAGAACGGATGATTGAGCGCAGCTTTCACATGCGCGTAGAGATAGGACGGCGTGAAGGACAGAATCGTGTCGCCCACGCCACGTAGCGCATTCTCGGCGCCGGAAGTGAAACGCGCCAGAGCGTCGCCGACGGGCCCGAGTATGTGCAAAAGCCATTGGAATGGCAGCGCGACGACGGACACGTGGCTCCATAGGCTCTCGCCGAGGTCGTCAATGGTCTGATCAAGCAGTGGAAGCGCGAGCACCGCAAGGAACAGGGCAACGAAGAAAAAATAAGCAATTCGGTTCAGCCAGACGTAGTCGCGGGCGATCTCCATCTCTTCGCGGTTGGGCGCGTCCAGGCTCTTCATTGCGCCTTCGGCGAAGTCGCGTTCCTGGCTGTCGCTGCGGATGCTGGCGGGCTCTAACGTCGACTCGGCTTGCCGGACAAGCGTGTAAGACGGTCCAGTCTGGGCGCGCACGATGGAGCCGTCCGGCATGAAGACGTCGGCGCCCTTAGGTCCCGCTTGGGCTTGGTCCGCCGTCTCTCCGAGCGCCAGCGGCGCGTAGTCGTCGCTTCCGTCTACGAGGCGTTCGACGACGGTATGATGGACGGTTGGGCGGTAATAGGGATTGCCGTTGGGATCGGCCAGAGTCACTTGCCGTGGATCGTAACGATACAACACCGCTGCGCCTGCGCGAGAATCATGCAGCGCGCCGAATGGCGTGGCAGTCCGCTTGAATTCGGCCAACGAAGTCTCGTGGAAAGTGAGCGCCCTGTCGCTCGCAGCCGTCTGAAGTTCGCGAATCATCCAGACCAGCGGACTATGAGCAGTCATGTCGTCAGGATATCCGCCTCCGACGTCGGAATGTACGCCGGCGAACCAGACTTCCTGGATGCGCGTATCGTCGTTCGGCAGCAGAGAAACGCGGATCGGATGAAAAGTCAGGCGCTCATCGTCGAGCGACAACGCCTGTCGTACGCGTTGGACGTTCTTCCAGATCGTATGATCGCCGCCGAATTTGATGGGAAAGACGAAGCGATGGATGACGTCGCGCATCTCTTCGATCGGCACCCCATAGGCTTCCACTGTGTCGAACAGGCCGACAAAGTCGATCGAGAGTTCGGTAGGCTTGCGGTCCGAAGCGGCAGCCTGCACATCGGCGTAGCTCGGCTGACGTCGAAGCTTTTTCCAGACGCCCAAGATGGCGTCGCGCAGCTTGGGCAGCCCGAGTAAAACCCAGATATTCTTTTTGCGTTCCTGATCCTGCGCGCAGAAGGCGCGCCAAGCGTCTTCGGAGTTGCGCACCATTTCCTGATGCGACACGCGCCGCCCAGCGAATTCGGTCGGCAACAGGCCTTGGACGCGGATCAGGTCGATCAGCATGCGTATCGTAAACGCGCCGCGGCTGAAGCCGAACATATAGATCGCAGCGCCGGGCTCCCAGTTCCATGACAGGAAGCGATAGAGCTTGCGTACGTTTGACGGCACGCCAAAGCCCGTCGCGCCGTCGAGTATCGCGAGCGGCTTGAAGCCCTCGGTGCCGACGCCGGGAATGTACTTGACGACCTGGTCCTTATCGGAAAGGCAAAGCGATTGAGACAGCCGGCATATGTTCGAGACCTGCACCAGCATTCCGTTTCCGGTGCCGTCCGCTAGCACAACGATTTTTTTGGCCATAGCGAAACCTCGAAATAAAAAAGCAAAATAGCCACAGCAATCAAAAAACTACGGGCGCTCCGGACGCTGCGCAAGCTGAAATTGCGCGCATCCCCAAGCTCGAATTTGCCCAAGCTGGAGCGTGCGTAAGCCCGAATTTGGCGCGGCGCTCATTTTCGCTTATGCCATGGCGGTCAAGGCGACGCTCGCCAAGCGAAGGACCGTTTATGTTTCCCAAGCCCGTCTCGAACCTGCGCCCCAACACGTTCGAATACGAACAGGCGCCGCTCATCAAGTCGACCGGCTTTCGCGAATATGACGCGCGATGGCTGTTTGGCGCCGAGCTCAATCTGATGGGCGTGCAGGCGCTCGGCATGGGCCTCGGCGCGCTGCTGCGCGAAATGGGCGTCGCGCCCGAGATCGTCGTCGGCCACGATTACCGCAGCTATTCTTCTTCTATCAAGCTCGCGCTTGTAAGCGGGCTCATGGCCGCTGGCGTGCGCGTTCGCGACATCGGTCTCGCCCTGTCGCCGATGGCCTATTTCGCGCAATTCGATCTCGACGTCGCCGCCGTTGCGATGGTCACGGCCTCGCATAACGACAACGGCTGGACGGGCGTTAAAATGGGCGCGCGCCGACCGGTGACCTTCGGGCCGGAGGAAATGGGCCGGCTGAAGGAGATCGTCCTCGCGGGCGAATTTCACGAGGCCGAAGGCGGCTCCTATCGCTTTATTGAAAATTTCGGCGCGCGTTACATCGACGACCTTACGCGCCGGCCGCCCTTCACACGCAAGATGAAGGTGGTCGCCGCCTGCGGCAACGGCACCGCCGGGGCGTTCGCGCCGCAGATGCTGGAGCGCCTCGGCTGCGAAATCATTCCGCTCGACGTCGCGCCGGACTACAACTTCCCGCGGTACAATCCCAATCCCGAAGATCTGAACATGCTGCACGCCATCGCCGACAAGGTGCGCGAGACGGGCGCCTGCGTCGGGCTTGGCTTCGACGGCGACGGCGACCGCTGCGGCGTCGTCGACAATAATGGCGACGAGATCTTCGCCGACAAGATCGGCGTCATGCTCGCGCGCGACCTCTCCAAGGTCCATCCGAATGCATCATTCATCGTCGATGTGAAGTCGACGGGACTTTTCGCGACGGACCCCGAGCTTGTCGCGCGCGGCGTCGTCACCGAATATTGGAAGACCGGACACTCCTATATCAAGCGCCGCGTCAGCGACAGCAAAGCGCTCGCGGGATTCGAGAAGTCAGGGCACTTCTTCTTCAACGAGCCGATCGGACGCGGCTATGACGACGGGCTGCTCACCGCCGTCCACGTCCTCGAAATGCTCGACCGCAATCCGACGAAATCGATGGCCGAACTCTACGCGGAACTGCCGAAGACCTGGGGGTCGCCGACCATGTCGCCGCATTGCGACGACGAGAAGAAATATGGCGTCATCGAAAAGGTGACGGCGCGCATCGAGGCGATGCGCGCGCAGGGCGCGCAGATCATCGGCCAGCCGATCCGCGACGTCGTCACGATCAACGGCGTGCGGGTGACTGTCGCCGACGGCACCTGGGGTCTCGTGCGCGCCTCTTCCAACAAGCCGGAGCTCGTCGTCGTGGTCGAAAGCCCCGTGTCGCAGTCGCGCATGAAGGAGATGTTTACGGCGATCGACGCCGTGCTGCGCGAAAATCCCGAGGTCGGCGCCTACAATCAGACGATTTAGCGCGCCGGCTCTCCGGGCGGAATTCGGCTTCTCGACAAAACCGTTGAGGAGCCGGAAAGGAACCGATGCTGCGCTCGCTTGTCGCCGACGTGCTGACCTATTTACGGTTTTATTCGCGTCTTCCGCTTGGGCAAGGCGCGCATGCGCCGCTTGAGTTCGCGCGCATGGCGCCGGCGCTGCCGATCGCAGGCGCCCTGATCGGCGCTGTGGGAGCCGCGGGGCTGATCGTCGCGCGCATCTGCCATCTTCCTGCGCTCATTTGCGCGCTCGTCGCGATCTTCGTCATCGTGCTCGCGACAGGCGCGCTGCACGAGGACGGGCTCGCCGATGTCGCCGATGGCTTTGGCGGCGCGACGCGAGAGTCGAAACTCGCGATCATGCGCGACAGCCGGATTGGAGCCTATGGCGTTCTGGCGCTGTGCTTCTCCGTTTTGCTGCGCGTCGCCGCGCTCGCTTCGATTCTGGAGCGAAGCGGGACGCTCGCGGCGGCCGCGCTCATCTTTAGCGGCGCCTTGTCGCGCGTCGCCGGTGTGGCGCCGATGATCTGGCTGGCGCCGGCGCGAGCCGATGGCCTGGGCGCGACCGTGGCGGCGCCGCCGCGCGAGATCTGGTCTCGCGCCTGGCTCGTCGCCGCAGCCTTTGGTCTCGCGCCCTGGATCGTGGGCGCGAGCGTCAGTCAGATCGCCGTCGCGCTCATCGCCGCCTTCGCCGCGGCGGCTTTCATCGCGAATCTCGCGAAAAGAGCGATCGGCGGCTACACGGGAGACGTGCTCGGCGCGGCGCAGCAGCTCGCGGAGATCGCCATTCTGGCGGCGCTTTCGGCCGCTTAAAAGTCAGGCGATCTCGGCGCGTTCGACGTCGGCGGGTTTCGCCGCTTCGGCTTCGGCGAAGCGCGCGATGGCCGTGCGCACTTCATCGACGGCGCCAAGCAGCGTTTCGACTCCCGCGCCTGGCTTGACCGCTTCTAGCGCCAGCCGGCGGCGGAATGCGCGCGCCCCCGGCATTCCGGCGAACAGGCCGAGCAGATGGCGCGTCATCGCCGCGAGCCGCTCGCCCTTCGCGAGTTCGCGCTCGACGTAGGGAAGGAATGCGTCCACGGCGTCGAAGAGATCGGCGGCCGGCGCAGGCTCGCCGAACAATTGCGGGTCGACGTCAAGGAGCAGCGCGGGATCGTGATAGGCCGCGCGTCCGATCATCACGCCGTCGACCAATTCGAGCTGCTCCCGCATTTGCGCCATGCGCGTCAGTCCGCCATTGATGGCGATCGGAACATCCGGAGCGGCCTGCTTGAGGCGATGCACGAGCGCATAATCCAGGGGCGGCACGTCGCGGTTTTCCTTCGGCGAGAGGCCTTGGAGCCAGGCCTTTCGAGCGTGGACGAACAGCGCGTCGACGCCGTTTGCGATACAAGCCTCGGCGAGTGTAAACAAAGCCGGCTCCGGGTCCTGTTCGTCGACGCCGATGCGGCATTTCACCGTGACGGGGATCGCCACAGCGTCCTTCATCGCCTTGACGCAGTCGCCGACGCGCGCGGGCTCGCGCATCAGACAGGCGCCGAACGCGCCGTTCTGAACGCGGTCCGACGGGCAGCCGACATTGAGATTGACTTCGGCGTAGCCGAATTGTTCGACGAGCGCCGCTGACTTCGCGAGCGCGGCGGGGTCCGAGCCGCCGAGTTGCAGGGCGACGGGCTGCTCGAAAGAATTGAACGCCATGAGCCGCTCGCGATCGCCGTGGATCACCGCGCCCGTGGTCAGCATTTCCGTATAAAGGCGCGCGCGCCGCGACAGGAGGCGATGGAAGTATCGGCAGTGCCGATCCGTCCAATCCATCATCGGTGCGACGGAAAACCGAATATCATGAGCTGTCAGCATCTTTATTTCACGCAAACTGCGCAGGTCGCGTCGCTCTCGTCTGTCGAAAACAGCAGTGTCCGCGCGCATTTTAGACGACCAAAAAGCGCGAGTCGTCAGCGAAGTGGCGGCGGGACAGCCCAAGCTTCTCCCATGCGCCGAGCGCAGGCGCCTGTCGACCGCTCCTTTTGTTTGCCATAATTATGTATTTGAGCTAGATGGCGAAGCGACAAAGCTTCGTTTTGCTTGCTTCTTAAAGCTTAGATTTTGGCTGCCGGAAAGGGCATAGAATGAGTGCGAATAATGCAAAGCGTTTGATGGACAGCCAAGCTTGCGCATTCTTTGAAGACGCTGCGAATAAGCTTCGCACCTATTTCGAGGCTCAAGTGCTTGCATCTGTTCCAGATTTCGCGCGTCGTGCGCTCGAAAAAGATTTGGACGGGCTTTCCAAACTGTCGAGCGCCGATCCCGTTCCGCCATTGGCGGAAGTCTCGCTCATGCGCGCGGAACAATGCGCTCATGACCTGCTGAGCATGAATTATGAAGGCGCCGCCCAGTCGTTCTTGCGGCGCTGCGTCAGCGAAGCGGCGGCGGACATCGCGGCGGCGGTGATCGCCGCATCGGGGCAGGGTGGAAAGATCGTGATCTTCCCGACCCCATCGAGCAGAGTTGCGATCGGCCGAACGCTATAGCTTCTGACGCCGCTGAGGAGCGCCGACCTCGCTTTCGCGCCGTCGACAGGCCCTTGGCCCGCGTCGGGGCTCCCTATGCATTGTCATGCGCGCCAAGCTGCCGTAGCAACGGTGCGCTACGCAAGTAAAACGCGGCGGCGCCGTTGCGCCTGGAGAGCGGCATGAAGGAGAAGATCGACGCTTATTTGCTCAAGGAGCTGCATCGCGAGCTGAGCGACATCGAGCAGTATGACGTCGATCCCCGCGTTCGTTTTCTTTACGCCAAGGCGCTGGAGCTTTACTGGACTCTCTCTCGTCTGATTGGTTTCGGCCGCCTGCACGATGGACGCTGGCGCGCGCCGGATCCCGCGAAAGCGCGGGCGCTGCGCACGCCGCTGGAAGGCGAAATTCCGCCGCCGGCCGAACGCAGTCGTCTGCTCATCGATATGACCGCGACGCATCGCTTTCGCGGCCATACCGGCGTCCAGCGCGTGGTGCGCGAAATCGCGCGCGCCTGCGTCGAAAGCGGCGCAGGGCTTCCGGTCTATCTCGAGGCCGGCCGGCTGCATGGCCATTTCAAGCACGATAATCTGCCGGACGCCGTCGAACTGCAGCCGGGCGACAAGCTGCTCCTGCTCGATTCCGGGTGGGGCTTCGTCGACGAATACCCGCCCCTCTTGAACGCGGCGCATGAGGCTGACGTAGAGGTCGTCGGCTGTCTCTATGATCTCATTCCCCTGCGTTACCCGGCGGCCACCGCTCTGAAGAACAGCGCGCCTTTCACGCCCTGGTTCGAAAAAGTGCTGCTCAATTGCGACGCGATCGTCTGCATTTCACAGTGCGTCGCACAGGACCTCGTCGCCTATCTGCGCGAGACGCATCTCGCGAAGCCCGGTCATATACGGATCGGCTGGTGGCCGCTCGGCGCCGATTTTCGCGCGAGCGCTCAGGAAGCGCCTTCGAAGTTCGCCGAGCAGATCGCTTCGGCGCTGACCCCCTTCTTCATGAGCGTCGGCACGCTGGAGCCGCGCAAGGCCTATCCGGTCGCTTTGGACGCCTTCGAACGACTGTGGTCGGAAGGCTGCGACGCGCGTTACGTCATCGTCGGCCGGCCGGGCTGGAACACGCGCGCGCTGCAGCGGCGCATTCGACAGCATAAGGAATTGGGACGCCGGCTCTTTTGGCTCGACAATGCGAGCGACGCCGATCTTTCGCATCTCTACCCGCGTGCCCAAGGGCTGATTTTTCCGTCCTTCGTCGAGGGTTTCGGCATGCCGCTGATCGAAGCGGCGCATCACGGCGCAAGAGTCATTGCGAGCGATATTCCAGTCTTTCGCGAGATCGTCGGCGAGGCCGCGGTTTACTTCGATGTTCTCGACCCGCAGGCGCTCGCGACGCGCGTGCGCGAAACGCTCGCTGAAAAGAGGGAGACGATGCCCTCCAAGGCATCGCCGACAGTCACGACCTGGCGGCAATCGGCCGAGCGGCTCGTCGATATGGTGCGTGGCGATGCCTATCAGATCGACGCCGCCGGAATGGCTCGGGCCTTGGAGCCGACCGCGTGAAGGGCGTCGATCGCCGCGTTGCTTCGGCTGGCGCTTGCGCCTATCTTCCGCGCGACTGAAGCTCGGCGAGGGCTTTTTCTTTGCTCTCGCGAAGGGGACCCAGCGATGACCGCCAGCCTCTCCGTCTGCATTCCGATCTATAATTTCGCGAAATTCATACCGGAGACGTTGGATTCGATCCTCGGTCAGGACGGCGGGAACGAGGTGGAGATCATCGTTCTCGACGGCGCCTCAACCGACAACACCGCCGAAATCCTGGCGGACTACCAGCGCAAGCACCCCAACATCAATTATGTGCGCCAGCCCCAGAAAGGCGGCATCGACCGCGACATGGCGAAGTCGGTGGAGCCGGCGACCGGCGACTATTGCTGGCTTTTTTCCGGCGACGACATCATGCGGCCCGGCGCGCTGCGCCGCGTGCTGAATGAAATTCAGAGCGGTTGCGATCTCTATCTCTGCAAGCACATGGAATATTATTTCTATCACGACAGCTGGACGGAATATCCGACCGTCGCGTGCGACGACGACGCCGTGTTCGATCTTTCAGATCCGCGCAGCCGCCGCGACTATTTCAGCAAGGCGGTCAATACCGAAGCGTTCTTCAGCTTCATCGGCGGAATCATCGTAAGGCGATCGACCTGGAATCGCGTGCCGCTCAACGAAGAATTCGTCGGCAGCTGCTGGGGACATGTGGCGCGGCTGTTCGAACTGATGGCGGGCGGCTTGAGCATCAAAGTTCTTTCCGGCGCGCTGCTCGACCGGCGCCCCGACAATGATTCATTTGCGAGCGGCGGCATGGTCAATCGCTATCGCATCGCGATCGACGGCTTTTACAATATCGTCAACCGCTTCTTCGGTCACGACAGCGTCGAAGCCTTTCACGTCCGGCGCGTCATCAGACACGAGTTCCATCCGCTCGCGATGCAGCTCGGCAAGTTCATGTGCTTCGTCAATCCGGCCGGCGAAGACCGCGCGCTGATGGATAGTCTGATGAAGAAGGTCTATTCGGATTTCTCTTTCGAGAGCCTACGCGCCAAATTCGCCTATATGACGATGTCGCCGCGGCGTTTCCGGCGTCAGCACTCCCAACTCTGTGCTCTTCATGAGCAAAAGCTCAGAGAGCCCTAGGTGTATAGTCCCGAAGTGAGCTGGATCGGATTCTTATTGAAGACGGCGGGTTCGGCTTTCCAGATTTTGCAGACATATTCATGAGGCGTCAGGCCTCGCAGGGTCTTCAGCCGTTTCGCAAAATTGTAGGCGGCCATGAAGGCTGCGAGATGC
>JBPFDX010000059.1:0-58483 GCA_051061385.1 Methylocystis sp. | reverse complement strand
CGTGAGCATCTCGCAGCCTTCATGGCCGCCTATAATTTTGCGAAACGGCTGAAGACCCTGCGAGGCCTGACGCCTCATGAATATGTCTGCAAAATCTGGAAAGCCGAACCCGCCGTCTTCAATAAGAATCCGATCCAGCTCACTTCAGGACTATACACCTGAGGCTCAGGCGCCTTTGCGGCCGAGGAGCGCGCGCGTTCCGCCGCGCTTCTCCTCGCCATCGGCGGCGAGATAGAGCGCGCCCTTGCCGCCCTTGGCGCTGCGCACCGCCTCATTGATGCGATCGATCGAAGAGGGCTTCGGCAGCGCGCCGATGATCTCCACGCGCTCGATTCGGTCGGCGGCCGCTTTGGCCGCCGGCGCGGTCTTCGCGGCGCGGTAATCTTCGAGCGCGGTCAGATCGCCGGCGACGACGGCGCCCCTCGCGAGTTCGATCTCGCCATAGGTCACCTTGCCCTCGACGCGTCCGGTGGCGCGCACCACAAGCAGCTGCTTGACCTCGATCTGATCGGAGATCCACCCGCTGACGTCGGCTTCCGTCGCCCGGACAGTGCCGCGGATCACGCCGCCCTGCCCGACCTGCACGAATCGCGCCGAGACGTCGCCCTCGATCGCGCCGTCGACGATGATGATGTCGGGGGCCGAAATCTCGCCCTTCAGCGTCACGCCGGCGCCGATATAGGCGACATTTTCTTCCTCGGGTCGAAAGTCCATCGCGTTCTTCGCCATCCCAAGCTCCTCGATCCCGCAAATGCGTGGAAAAGCTTACGTTGAGCGCCTCTCAACATTCAATGGAAAAAGCGCTCAAGCGCTCAGCGCGGCTTCTCCGCCGCATCGGAGAGCGGATGCAGATCGCGCACCATCGCCCGCATGCGCTCGTCGAGCACATGCGTATAGATCTGCGTCGTCGAAATGTCCGCGTGGCCGAGCAGCTCCTGCACGACGCGCAGATCGGCGCCGTTCTGCAGCAGATGGCTCGCGAAGGCGTGGCGCAGCGCATGAGGATGCATGTCCGCCGCAGGCAGGCCGGCGGCGCTCGCGAGCACCTTCAGATCGCGCGCGAAAGCCTGGCGCGTCAGATGGCCGCTGTCGCTGTCGGCGGGAAAGAGAAAGCTGGAGTTCGCGCGCGCGGGGTCGGCCGCCTCGAGCAGCTTGCGATAGGCGAGAAGCGCGCGGCGCGCGCGATCCGTCAGCGGCGTCAGACGCTCGCGCCCGCCCTTGCCGCGGATGGCGATGAAGGAATCGCGCGAATGCGCGGCGCTTTTCGGCAGCGAGACAAGTTCGGAAACGCGCAGACCCGTGGCGTAAAGCGTCTCGAGCAGCGCATAGAGGCGCGCCGCGCGCAGACGCTCGCGCACGGGCCGGCTCTCATCGTCGAGCCCCTCGCTCGCCACGGCGAGCAGCCGATCGATTTCCGCCGTCGAGAAGACGCCCGGCGCGCTGCGCCGCATGCGCGGTCCGTCGAGCGACGCCGCGGGATCATCGTCGCGATGGCGATCGACGTAGAGAAATTTGTGGAACTGGCGAATCGCCGACAGGCGCCGCGCCACCGTCGCGGCAGACATCCCGCGCGACTCCAATGAGGCGAGATAGGCGCGCACGTCTTCGCTCGTCGCTACGCCGGGGTCGCGCGCGTTCGCCGCAAGATAAGCGACGTAATCGGCAAGATCGCGCCGATAGGCGTCCTGCGTGTTGCGCGCCGCGTCACGCTCCGCGGCCAGCATATCGAAAAAAGCGTCAAGCTGGCGCGCCGCATCGGATCTCATGCGCTCAACTCCGCGGCGTTATCAAACGCAGGCGTCGCGAGCGACGGGCGTCACTTGTTCAGCCGCTGCGCGGGAATCGTATAGGTCATCTGACGCGGCTGCGGCGTCACGTAACTGACGAGCGCGACCATGACGCCATAGACGATGCCGGCGATGGCGCCGACGACGATCAGAAAGCGGATGAGACTGGGCAATGATTCGACTCAGCCCCCCTGTAAGCCTGCGACTCTATTCGCCCGAACGGGCTGCGATTGCAACCCGGAGTCGGTCGATGGCGCGCGCGCCCCGGGAATCTGAGGCGCGGCGCCGCGCGCAATCATGAAAAGACGTTCATGTTCGAGCGCCTGCGAACGCTTCAGCGATTCGCAAGAACGCGCTTCCGCTGCGCCCGAGCGGGCGTGCGCTGGAAACCGCGCGCGCGACGCAAAACCTCAAAAATGCGCTTCGGGATCTTCGTCCTCGGGTCGGATTTCATGACGCATGATCAGCGGCGCCTGAGTGAGCGCGAAGATGAGCGTCAGCGGCAGGATGCCGAAGACCTTGAAATTCACCCAGTCGTCGGTCGTCAGCACGCGGCGCAGGACTTCATTCAGCCCGGCGAGGGCGAAGAAGAACAGACCCCAGCGCACCGTGAGTTTGCGCCAGCCGGCGTCGTCGATATGGATCGCCATGTCGAAAACGATCGGCAGCAGCAGCTTGCCGAAATAAAGCGCGCCGAGGAGGCCGGCGCCGAAAAGCGTGTAGAGAATCGTCACCTTCAATTTGATGAAGGTTTCGTCGTGCAGAAAATAGGTGAGCGACCCGAAGACCAGCACCAGCAGCGCGGTGACGACCGGCATCGCCGGCAGATGCCGGGTGATCGCCCATGAGACGACGAGCGTAAGGACCACGCCGGCCATCAGCACGCCGGTCGCGGCGAAGATGCCGTATTTGGAATTGGCGACGAAGAACAGCAGGAGCGGTCCCAGTTCCAGCGCGAGCTTCAGCCACGGATTGAGCTTCTTCTTTGCCGCGACGGCCGTTTCCTGCGTCATCTCTCTTAGCTTTCCGCCTCTGACGTCTCTTCAAGTCCCGCAATCGCCCGCGCGAAGTCGCGCGCCGCGAACGGCTCCAGATCCTCTGCGCTTTCGCCCACGCCGATGAAGTGGATCGGCAGGCCGTAAGTCTCGGCGATCGCGACGAGAATGCCACCCCGCGCGGTGCCGTCGAGCTTGGTCATCACGAGGCCGGTGACGCCAGCGACGCGCTCGAAGACGTCCACCTGCTGCAGCGCGTTCTGTCCCACGGTGGCGTCGAGAACGAGCAGCACCGCATGCGGCGCCTCGGCATCCGCCTTTTTCATGACGCGCACGATTTTTTCAAGCTCGGCCATCAGCTCGGCGCGGTTTTGCAGCCGCCCTGCCGTGTCCATGAGCAAGATGTCGGCGCCCTTTTCCTTGGCGCGCTTGATCGCGTCGAAAGCGAGGGCCGCCGCATCGGCGCCTTCCGCGCCCGAAATGACCTCGGCGCCGAGCCGCGCGCCCCAGACCTTGAGCTGTTCGACCGCGGCGGCGCGGAACGTGTCGCCCGCCGCGAGCACGACCGTCCTGTCCTCGCCCGTCCATCTCGCGGCGAGCTTGGCGATCGTCGTCGTCTTGCCGGAGCCGTTGACGCCGACCACGAGGACGATGAAGGGCTTTTTGTCCTCGTCGACGATCAGCGGCGCCGCGACCGGCACGAGCACGCGCTCGACTTCGCGCGCGAGGATCTCGCGCACTTCCTCCGGCTCGATGTCGCGCTCGTAGCCCGCCTTGCCGACCGCCTCGGTAATGCGGGTCGCCGCGCCGACGCCAAGATCGGCGCGCAGCAGCACGTCTTCGAGCTCTTCGAGGGTGAGCGCGTCGAGCTTGCGCTTGGTGAAAACGTCGGCGACGCCCTGGGTGATGGCCTGCGAGGTGCGGGAAAGTCCGCCGGAGAGGCGCGACCACCAGGAGCGCTTTTCTTCCTCGGGCGGCGGCGCCTCGGGCGCCGCTTCCTGCGCGGGTTCGCTCTGGCCGCCGCCGCCGAACAGGCGGGAAAACATGCCGCGCTTTTTCCCTTCCGCTTCCTGGCTCATACGCTCCCCGAATTTCCGGCTTTGGCCTACACGACTTGCGCAAAAAGGGCTAGCGCGCCGCTCGCCGCAGGGTCCGGCCCCGGCGCCGCACGCCGTCGCGGGCGCGCCGATGACGCGCGTCCTCCGGGTCGCCGTTCGGGCGCGGAACATCGCCCGCGGCGCCGGGTTGTTCCTACATCCGATAACTGGACGGGAGGGAACAATGCGACGCGAGAAGCGATGTCTTCTTGTGAGCGCGCTAGGCTTGGCGATGGCGATCGCCACGGGAAGCGCCGTCTCTGCTCGTGACTATGGCTATTACGGCTGGTCCGGCTGGCATGGCAGGGATCTACCGCGCTACGCGGGAGACTGTAAGTTCCCGTATCCGCCGGGTTATCGTTACGACCTCAAGGACTGGCGCACCGGCTTTACGGATCGCGACTTCTCCTGTTACCGCCTCGACCAGAATTAAAGCGTAGAGCCCTAGCCGAACTCCCGTTTGGACGGACGTCAATGGAGTTTGCCTCTCCCCGCCTGCAGCCGCAGTAGCGCTGCGACGAGCGCGTCGACGTCCGCGCAGGTGTTATAGAAAGCCAGCGAGGGGCGCACGGTCGCTTCGAGGCCGAAGCGGCGTAGGATCGGCTGGGCGCAGTGATGTCCGGCGCGGACGGCGATTCCATCGCGGTCCAGCGCTTTCCCGACCTCCTGCGAGTCATGCCCGTCGAGCGTGAAGGAGAGCACCGACGCTTTTTCCGGCGCCGTGCCGATCAGGGTCAGCCCGGGCACGATCCTCATTTTCTCGATCGCATAAACCAGCAGGTCGTGCTCGTAGCGTGCGATCACCTCCATGCCGATGCTCTCGACATAGTCGAGCGCGGCGCCGAGGCCGACCGCGTCGGCGATATTGCCGGTGCCGGCCTCGAAGCGCTCGGGCGGCCCCTGATAGATCGTCTTCTCGAAAGTGACGTCGGCGATCATATTGCCGCCGCCCTGCCACGGATCGAGATGTTCGAGGACCGCGTCCTTGCCGTAGACGACGCCGATGCCCGTCGGCCCGAACACCTTGTGGCCGGAAAAGACGAAGAAGTCGCAGCCGATCGACTGAACGTCGACTGGCATATGCGAGACCGATTGCGCGCCATCGATTAGCACGCAGGCGCCATAGCGATGCGCCGCCTCGGCGATCTCGTGAACGGGCGTTATCGTGCCCAGCGCGTTCGAGACCTGTGAGACGGCGACGATCCTCGTTTTCGGACTGAGGAGCTTCTTGTATTCGTCGAAAATGAGTGCGCCGCGATCGTCGACAGGCGCGACCCGGAGCTTTGCGCCCTTCTCCGAGCACAGCATCTGCCAGGGCACGATGTTGGCGTGATGCTCAAGATGCGAGACGACGATCTCGTCGCCTTCGCGCACATGGCGTCGGCCCCAGCTCTGCGCGACGAGATTGATGCCCTCGGTTGCCCCACGAACGAAGATGATGTCCTTGACGCTCGGCGCTTTCAGGAAGCGGCGGACTTTCTCGCGCGCCTCCTCATAGGCGTCGGTTGCGCGCGCCGCGAGCGTATGCGCGGCACGGTGAATGTTGGAGTTCTCATTCTCGTAGAAATAGGCGAGCCGGTCGATCACCGACTGCGGCTTTTGCGTCGTCGCGGCGTTATCGAGCCAGACGAGCTGTCGTCCGTTGACGCTTTGATTGAGGATGGGGAAATCGCGCTTAACGCGATAGGGATCGAACAAGTGACGCGTTGCGAGGGATTCGCGACGCCGGTCTTTCGGCGCCGCATAAATCTCGTCGCCGCCGTGGAGCGCGTGGCTCACGCCCCGTGTCTCTCCACTGCCCGACGCGCCGGGAAACGCATGCGCCACCGTCTCGTATTCGCTCGCGCGTCGCGGCGCCGGATCAGGATGCCCGCTGGAGGCGCCCGGCGTCTGGCGCGCGCTATGCGCATAATCGGAAGCGCCGCCGCCTTGCGCAAACTCGCCTGGGTGAAGCGGATAAGAGCCTTGCGTGGCGCCGCCTTGAGAGTGGCGCGACACGATTTCGTCGCCTTGCAAGGCTCCGCGCGTCTGTCGCGGCGAGAAAGGATCGGGATGGCCATAGCCAGCGCCCGTCGGCGACGCGCGCGTTTCATACCGCAAGGGCTCTGTGGACCCCGGCGCCGACACGGCGGGAAGAAAGTAATAGTCGCCTGCAGAGCGAACGTCGCGGTTGTTCTCGACCAGCGAGAACTCCTGCGCCAAGCGCCGGGTCGGCTCGCTGTAATCCAATTCGCCGGGGATCGACGATGTCGCGCCGCCAAGCGAAGCGCCGGGCTGCGGAATGTCCGCGAGACCCAGGGGACGCGTCGCCGAATGCAACGTCTGCGGCGCTGACGGCGCGGGGACATTCGGAGTGGGAACCACGGACGGAATCGTCGTGGGCGGAAAGTCGGCCGGACCGAAGGGCGCCCGCGCCGGCGCATGCGGAGCGAAGGTCGTTACGATCGATGGCGCCGGAATATCGGTCAGACTGGGCGTCACGGCGGGAATGGACGGCAAGGCGCCGGCAAGCGCCGGCGCGCCGGTCTGCTGCGTCACCGAGCCGTTTGTCGGCAGAGTGGCGTTGGGCAGCGCGCGAAAGAAGCCGTTCGCCAATTGCGCGACGATCTGCGCGTCTGGCGCGGCGGCGTCATGATGCGTGAACGCGTCCTGCGACGGCGCGCCGTCAACGGGAGGCTCGACAAATTGCGGCGTCTGCGGCGCGATCGGCATCTGTTGCACACCTCAGGAGAATGAGGATCGGCGCGCTCGCGCCGATCCAGTATGGGTCACCGGTATTCGTCGGGGTATTTGTGGTATTTGCCGACGTCGACGTCTTCGAGCACGCCGAGCGCGTCATGCGTCAGCACGGCTGCGGAGCAGTAAAGCGAGATTAGATAGGAGGCGATCGCTTTGCGATTGATTCCCATGAATCGCACCGACAGGCTCGGCGCGACTTCTCCCGGAACGCCCGGCTGGAACAGCCCCACGACGCCCTGTTTCTTCTCGCCGGTGCGCAACAGCAGGATATTGGTCTTTCCCGCTTCATCGACATAGAGCTTGTCGCTCGGGATGAGCGGCAGGCCGCGCCAGGTGACGAAGGGCGAACCGAACAGCGTCACGGTTGGCGGCGGAACGCCGCGTCGGGTGCATTCGCGTCCAAACGCCGCGATGGCGCGCGGATGCGCGAGAAAGAAGGCCGGCTCCTTCCAAACTTTGGCGATCAGATCGTCGAGATCGTCCGGCTGCGGCGCGCCGGTGCGCGTGCTGATCTTCATCGACGGATGCGCATTGGCGAGGAAGCCGTATTCGGCGTTGTTGATGAGTTCGGCTTCCTGCTTCTCCTTCACCTTTTCGGTGAGGAGACGCACCTGCTCCTGAATCTGGTCGTAGGGGTGGTTGTAGAGATCGGAGACGCGGGTCTGCACGTCGAGGATCGTGGTCACCGCGTTCATCGAATATTCGCGCGGCGCATCCTCGTAATCGACGAAAGTCTCCGGCAGGTCGGCGTCGCGGTCGCGCGCGGGGCTGCACTGGACGTCGGCGTCGCTGAGCGCTGTCGCCTCCTTGACCCGGTTCAGTCGATAGATGCCCGCTTCCACCGGCACCCAGGGCAGGAACGACACCAGCCAGCGCGGCGTGATGCCCGACCATTGTGGGCGCGTCTTCGTCGCGTTCGCGAGCTGGCGGGCCGCCGACTCGCTCAATGTCCGGCGAACTTCGGGTTCTGCGGTCATAAATCCTTATCCCCTCAGCAAGAATGCTCTGCCCGACGCTAGGCCTTCGGACGTCGCGACTGGAAACTATACCTTGTCGATAGACTATACCTGTTTTATGGTCAAGTCAGGGTTCGGCGCCTCTCCCTGACTTTGAAAGCGATTGACAATGCTGCTTGAAACTCTCTCGAAGGACCATGACATCGACGCGATCGTCTCCGCATTGAGCGCGCTGCGTCGGGCTGCGCAGACGCAGCGTTATGGCGTCGGAGCGCCTCCGCAGCTGCCGTCAAAATTCGTGATGGCGTCGATCGTCGATGGGATCACCGCGGTCCTTTACCCGCGGCACTACGGACCGCCCGAACTGCCCTCCGACAGCACGGACGAGTTCATCGTATCGACGCTGAAAACCTGCCTTGCCGGCCTGCGCGAACAGGTCCGGCGCGAATTCGCGCTGATGTCCAGCGGCGCGCCGCAGGACGAACGAGGCCCTAAAGACGTCGTCGACGCCTTCGCCCGCGCGATTCCTTGCGTGCGCCTTCTGCTCGACGCCGATATTCGCGCGGCTTACGCCGGCGATCCGGCCGCCAAGAGTCTCGATGAAATCATCTTCTGCTATCCTGGCGTCTCCGCCCTGATCAAACATCGACTCGCGCATGAGCTGTATCTGCTGGGCGTTCCGATGCTCGCGCGCATCATCGCGGAAATCGCCCACTCGCAAACCGGCATCGACATTCATCCGGGCGCCGAGATCGACCAGGGCTTCTTCATCGACCACGGCACCGGCGTCGTCATTGGCGAAACGGCGCGCATCGGCAAGAATGTGCGGCTATACCAAGCCGTGACGCTCGGCGCGAAGCGGTTCGACGTCGACGAAAACGGCGCCCTAGAGAAGGGCAAGCCGCGACATCCGATCCTCGAAGACGACGTGGTGATCTACGCCGGCGCGACGGTGCTCGGGCGCATCACCATCGGCCGCGGATCGACGATCGGCGGCAACGTCTGGCTCACGCACAGCGTGCCGCCCGGCAGCAACATCACGCAGGCGAAAGCGCGGATCGACCTCTTCGATCACGGCGCCGGAATCTAGATCGATCGACGCCGCGTCGGCCGAGAGCGTGACGCTCTTGAAAATATATAGCAGTCCTATATATTGCTGAGCATGACGCAGCCGCCCACCCTCGCCCGCAAATTGCGCGACGGCCTCGAACGCCTCGGGGCGGCGCTGCGCGCCGACCAATGGGAGGCGCTGGCGAAAACGCCGCTCAATCCGACGCAGGCGCAGATTTTGAGCTTTCTCAGCCGCCGCGGCGGCGCGCGCGTCGGCGCAGTGGCGGCGGCGATCGGCGTCAGCCAGCCGACGGCGACGGACTCCATCGCCGCGCTGGAGCGCAAGGGATTCGCCGAGCGGCGCGCGGAGGCGCAGGACGCCCGCGCCACGACGGCGCGCGCGACGGCGCCCGGCCGCGCGCTGGCGGAGAGCGTCGACGCGCGCGTCGGCGCGACCGAGCGCGCCCTGGCCGCGCTCGAGACGGGCGAGCAGGCGCAACTCCTCGCGCTCGTCATCAAGCTCATTCGCAACCTGCAGCGCGAAGGCGCGATCGCCCCGCAGCGCATGTGCGTCGCCTGCCGGCATTTCCGGCCCTACGCCCATGACGACGCGGCGGCCCCCCACCACTGCGCCCTCGTCGACGCCGCCTTCGGCGCTGAGGCGTTGCGGCTCGACTGCGCCGATCACGAAGCGGCGCAGGACTCAGATGAGCTTTGGCGACAGTTTTCTTGCGGCCCGCCGCCAGGCGCGGCCGCGGGAGAGACGCGGTCCGGCAGGGCCGCAGAACCGGCGCCCACGGGCGTCAAATGAAGGGACGGTCCGCCGAGTTGGCGCAGCGAACCGCCCCTGTCCCGCTTCGCAGCACGAAGAAGGAGCCTCACTATGTCAGAGAAAGCGATTTTTTACCACGCCGGATGTCCGGTGTGCGTCGATGCCGAGCGCAAGCTTGCCGACAGCCTCGACCCGAAGAAATTCGACGTCGAGATCGTCCATCTGGGCGAGAGCAAGAACCGCATCGCCGAGGCGGAGAAGGCCGGCGTGAAGTCGGTGCCGGCGCTCGTCATCGCCGGGCAGCCCTACCACATCAATTTCGGGGCTGATCTTTCGGCGCTGAAATAACTGCAAAAGAAGCGGGCCGGCTTTCCGGCCCGCTTTTCCGATCAGGCCGTCGCCTCGGCGCAGCCCTTCGCCATCGCCTCGCGCCCCGCCTCCAGCATTTCCTCCGGCGTCATGTCGCGCACATGCGTCGCGATCGACCATTCATGGCCGAACGGGTCGACCACCTTGCCATAGCGGTCGCCCCAGAACATGTCGGCGACCGGCATTTTCGTCGCCGCGCCCGCTTCGACGGCGCGCGCGTAAACCTCGTCGACATTGTCGACCATGAGATGGATGGTGACCGGCGAGCCCTTGAGCGCCTTCGGCCCGAGCGCGCCCCATTCCGGCATTTCGTCGACGAGCATCAGCATGGAGTCGCCGATCTTCACCGCCGCATGCATCAGCCGCCCGTCCGGCCCCGGCATCCGCATCATCTCTTCGGCGCCGAACGCCTTTTTGTAGAACTCGATCGCGTCGGCGGCGCCGGCGCAGATGAGATGCGGCGTGATCGACCGCATGCATGACGGATTCTTCTCGACATTGGCGTTCATGCTTTGACGTCCTTTCCTGCTGTGTGGGTTTCAGCCCCTAATGTGCGCAGCGCCTCGCGCAGCCTTTGTCCGTCGCTGTGCGACATTTGCGCGTCGAGCGCCGCATGTTCGCGCCGCCAGATCGGCAGCGCGGCGGCGAGCAGATCGCTTCCCGCCGCCGTCAGGAACAGCCTGCGCGCGCGGCGGTCCTTCGCGTCGAGGCGCGTTTCGACGAGCCCGCGCCGCTCCAGGGATTTCAGCGCCGCGGTCAGCGTCGTGCGATCCATGGCGAGCGCCTCGGCGAGCCGCCCTAACGTCGGCGGCTGCGGCGCGTTGAGCGACATCATCAGCGAGAATTGCCCATTGGTGAGTCCGAGCGCCGCGAAGGCCCGATCGAAGCGTCGCGCGAGCCTGCGCGCGGCGCGCTGCGTGGCAAGGCAGAGACAGGCGTCGCGGACCTCATGAACGACCTCGATTGGCAGCTTCTTTGACATGGCGTTGATATGTTGATATCAACGTTTGTGAAGATTGTCGAGTCTTTCTCATCAGCGCCCCCTCGCTCATCAGCGCCCCCTCGCGCTCATGTTGGAGGCCTTTGCACGAATCGGGGTGGCGTGATTCACTCCCGCTGAAAGCGGGAGGCTAGTCATGCCGAAGCGTCGAGTGGGGCAACCTGAGCCGGCGAGCGGCCGCTCAAAGATGCTCGGCGCCGAGCGGCAGCAGCGTTTTGCTTTATCGCCCTGGACTGGTAATTCCTGGAGACAGGCGTTTTAACAATTAGAGCAGTAAGAGACGGACAAAATGAAAGCAGAAAAGTGCAAGGGGGCGACGCTCGCGGTCGCTGCGATTTCGATGGTCCTCGCCGGCGCTGCGCCGCCCGCCAAGGCGGCTTCGACCACAGGCAAAGTGCACTGCCTGGGCGCCAACAGTTGTAAAGGCAAAGCCGACTGTCACACCCCGAAGAACGCCTGCAAGGGTATGAATTCCTGTAAAGGCCAAGGCTGGATTTTCAAAGAGTCTGCCGCCGCTTGCGAAGAGGCCGGAGGGAAGGTCCTCGACTGACGTTGTGGCATCGCGATCTCAGCGTCGGCGAATCTTAGGTGAATTGACCTAACAACATAGTCCGCCGACGCTCTGATCAACCAATCTCGAAGGGGCTGCGCGCCTCGCGCCGTGCGCCGATGATCCCCGAGGCGCCACGGCTGATGCGCGTCCTCGGTGGGTTTTGTCGCCCGCATTCATTCACGCAGTAGATAGCACGTCCGCGACATTCGCCTCCGCTGGCAATCCGCGCGACGTCTGATCTTCAGGACGAGAGAACTCGGGCGGCAACGCCCCTGCTTCACGCCTCATCCACTGTTTGCGCGCGGTTTGTTCAAACGCCGCCAGAATGCGGCGCTATTTGCCCGTTCGACGTGGAATTTTTCAGCGCGCCACAAGGCCTCAACGCCGCCGCCGCGCCGCCACTCTGGCGCGGCGCTGATCTTTAAAGAAGAGCGCGCCTTCGCTCGAAGATCTTGCCGACCCCAAATGGCCGCTAAATGAGAACCTGATCTCTAGGGACTCGAAGGTGGGAGACAGCGATGTCGATAGCGGTGCGGGAAGCGCCTCATCACTGGCGCGCAAGGCAAGCAGGCCTCGTCGACGAAGTTGGCGGCGCCTCAACCGTCATCGTCGCAATTCTAGGGCTAGTCGGTCTTTATGCGCCGATCCTGGTCGTGATCGCGACGATTCTTTTCGGCGTGACCCTTTTGATACATGGCAACACCATTTTGTCCGAATATGCTCGAATTTCCGTACTAGCCGGCCCAACGTCCCCGATCAACGCCTTCAACGCCAGCGCTCGCTCGGCCGTTGTCTTGCTCGGCGCAGGCGGCATTGCCCTTGGCGTGCTTGCGTTGCTCGACTTCAACTCAGCTGTGCTCACGCCCATCGCATCGATCATGTTTGGCGTCGCGCTCATCTTGAGCAGCGTCTCAGCATGGCATTTAGATGTCCTCAGACGGGCGTCAGGCTGGGGAGAACAGTCTCCACGAGAACTGATCGCCAATCAGATGGCCTTTGATTCCATTGGCATCCAAGTTTTTGGAGCTCTTGCTGCGGTCGTGCTTGGCGTTCTTGCCGCATCTGGCGCGAGCAATGATCTGACGTTCAACCTCGCGGCGCTGCTCGTCCTCGGTTCAGCGCTCGTTCTAAAAGGCGGCAGCCTTAACGCGATCCTCTTCAGCTTCATGCGTTCGACGTCCTGAGAGCGAGCCGCCGCGAGTTTACATCGCCAGCGGCGCGGCGCCGTCGTTGAGCTTGAAGCGCGCGGCGCCTCGACCGGCTTATCTATGGAAACTCACGCGCAAGCGCGCCGTCCGTCTTGACTATGTAAATCTAACGCTAAGTGCAATTGCGCGTTCTCTTGCCCATGCGGCGATCGCAAGTCTGGAGACACTGTCATGGCCATTACATCTCGGGAGTCGTCATTTCGTGAAACTGCAGCCTATGGCGGCCTTATCGACGCCATTGGCGGACTAGCCACAATCGTCATTGCGATCGTTGGACTTTCGGGCGTGAATGCGCCGATGATGGCGTCGATCGCTACGATCGTCTTTGGCGTCGCTTTGCTGATACAGGGCGGAACCATGCTGTCTGAATACGCTCAAATCATCTTCCCGGCCGGATCGAGCACAACGAGCGCCGAGGGATTTGGCGGCAGCAGCCTGTCAGTCGTCTTCCTGGTAGGCGCGGCGGGCATCGTCCTGGGCGTGCTCTCGCTGCTTGGCATCCAGCCTGCGGTGCTGACCCCGGTGGCGACGATCGCTTTCGGGTCCGCGTTGGTTCTGAGCAGCAATGCAGTGTGGCAACTGCACGTGCTCGGCCAAGAGTCGTTGAGGAGCAGAGGTCAGGCCGGCGCCGCCGGCGGCGATATCCTGGCGAGCGAGATGGCCTTCGGCTCAGCAGGCATTCAGGCGCTCGCGGGCCTGGCGGTCATCGTGCTGGGCATTCTGACGGTCGCCGGCGCGCCGAATGATCTGACGCTGAACCTTGTCGCCCTGCTGGCGCTCGGCGCGACGATCGTTTTCACCGGGGGCAGCCTGAGCGCCACCTTGATGAGCTTTATGCGTGCGTCCTAACGCGTCGCGAGCAAAGTCATGACGATGCGAGTCGTGCGACTCGCATCGTCATCGATTGAGCATTGGTCTGCGCTGCGAACGACTTGGGCCAACGACAACTCGCCGGTTTGTTCGATGTGTTGAGCGGGTGCTGCCTCGCACCACTGTCAAACGCCATCTCGCTTCGAATCAATTGCCGCAATGTCCTGTTCCACGCTGAATAGCGTCAGCGCAGGAAAGAGAAGCCGCTCATGAAACTGCCTGCTCCGGCGACAGCTCTGCTTTTGCATTGCTCATGACCGGCGGTGCGCGCGCCGCGGATGCCCTGCGAGATCAAGTGAAGGGCATGTTCGAGCCCATACCCCAGACGCCGCGCGCGCTTCCTGACAATCCGGCGACGCCCGAAAAATTGTCGCTGGGCAAAATGCTCTATTTCGATCCGCGCCTTTCCGAAAGCCACAACATCAGTTGCAGCACTTGCCACATCATCGGACTGGGCGGAGCCGACGGCCGGCCGACGTCGTGGCGGTCGTAACGCGCCGACAGTTTTGAATGCGGTTTTCAATACAGCGCAATTCTGGGACGGTCGCGCAGCGGACCTCAAGGAACAAGCAGGCGGACCGATCATCAATCCCGTTGAGATGGGAAGAACCAAACAACACGCCATTGATCAGCTCAAAGGCATTCCAGGCTACGTCGAGGCCTTCAAGAAGGCGTTTCCTCGCGAAGCTGATCCCATCGTCTATGACAACATCGGAAAGGCGATCGCTGTCTTCGAGGCCATCCTGACAACGCCCCATGCGCCATTCGATCGCTGGCTGCGAGGCGACGACAATGCGCTGACCGCCACCCAGAAGCAGGGACTGAAGATATTCGTCGAAAAGGGCTGCGCCAGCTGCCACAATGGCATCAATGTCGGCGGCGGCATGTATGCGCCTTTCGGCGTGGTGGGGAAGCCAGGATGGGAATATTTGCCGCCGGACGACCGAGGCCGATTCGTTGTCACCAAGAGCGTCAGTGACGACTATGTTTTCAAAGTTCCGACGCTGCGCAATATTGAGTTGACGGCGCCGTACTTCCATAGCGGGCACGCTTGGGATCTGAAGCAGGCCGTGGCTGTGATGGGCGAATCTCAGCTCGGCGAAAAGCTGACCGAGAGCGACATCGATAAAGTTACTGATTTCCTAAAATCTCTGACCGGCCGCCCGCCACAGTTCACTCTCCCGGTTCTGCCGCCCAGCGTGGCGACGACGCCCCGACCCCAGCCCTAGTCGGGCTCACTGCAGAGAAAGCGCCGAGCGGAAGCCTCACGGCGACGTTAAATACGTAAAATCAGAGGGTTGGAACGAGAGTGACGACCCGGCGGCGTCTGGGGGCTACTCGAGTCCAGGATCGATGCCCGCCAGGGACATGGCGAAAACGGCGACACACAAGGCAAGCGCAACCGTGACGCCGACAAGCGGCGCCGCGAGGCCTGGAAGTTGTTTCAGGAAGCGCATGAATTGGTTCGCCTGAGAAAGGATCGCGATCTAATAGGCGGAGCCGTTAAAGGGGCGTTGAGCGTCGCTGTCAAGCCGTAAAACAACGGCCGGGAGCCAAAAGCGAGATTCGACGGTGAGGGGACCTACTTTCCGCGTCGACGACGCCACGATTCGAAAACCCAGGACCCTACGACCAGCACCAGAAGGTAGACGATCGCCGCACTAGCCATTTCCGGAAGCTGATCCGCGACTCCTGGCCAGAACAGCAGCGCGAGCAGGGTCACGACGCCGGCGACAAGAGCAGCCAAGAGCGCATCGTAATGCATGTTCCAGAAACTCCGATTCCTGACGTCGCTCGAAAGGACGACTTGGCGTCGTCTTTAGCGCGATCGTCTCTCTCAATGTAGCGCGCTTGGCTCAAAAGCCTTCAACCCCGATCGCTGTTAGCAGCGCAATAAATTCAAGGCCGCGATTTCGAAAGCGATCGCACAACCGTCTCACGGCGCCCGGAAGCGGCGACGCTTGCCGCAGGATTTCTCGCGCTCTACGTGCGATGCGTTGCGAAAATGTAGGGCGAAGTCATGTCGCGTTTGCGCTTATCGTGGTTCGGCTCATTGCTCTTTAAGACGCTTCGCCAACCAATCGCGCGGCGCGTCTGTTCCTGGGGTCTGCTTCTCCTCCTTCTCGCTCCCCTCGTGGTTTCTGCGCAGCCGAGCCTCACCGAACTCGCCGCCGATCAGAAGAACTGGCCGATGGTTTCGCGTGATTGCGCAAACACGCGCTACAGCAGTCTCGACCAGATCAGTGTTCAGAATGCCTCTCAACTGAAGCTCGCATGGTCGTTCTCGGTTGGCGTCGCTCGGGGCCAAGAAGCCGCGCCGCTCGTCATCGACGGCGTTATGTATGTCGTCGCCCCTTACGACGGTCCGCGTCCCAATCAGGTCTTTGCGCTCGACGCCGCGACTGGCGAACTCAAATGGTCCTATGCTCCAAAGCCGGACGTCGCGGCCAAGGGAGTCGCCTGCTGCGACGTGGTGACGCGCGGCCTCGCCTACGACAATGGCAAGATCTTTCTCAACACGCTCGACAATCACATGGTCGCGCTCGACGCGCGGACAGGCGTCGAAAAATGGGTGACGAAGCTCGGCGATATCAATCTCGGCGAGACGATCACCATGGCGCCGCTGGCAGTCAAAGGTAAGGTGCTCGCGGGCAACAGCGGCGGCGAAATGGGCGTTCGCGGGTGGCTGACCGCCGTCGACCAGAACACCGGCAAAATCGTCTGGCGCGCGCATTCGACTGGCCCCGATACGGAGGTGCTGATCGGCCCTGACTTCAAACCCTTTTACGACTGGATGAAGGGAAAGGACCGCGGCATCGACACCTGGCCGCACGATCGATGGAAGACGGGCGGCGGCACCGTCTGGGGCTGGATCTCCTACGACCCCAATCTCAACCTTGTCTACTACGGGACGGCGAATCCAGGACCGTGGAACGCCAATCAACGGCCCGGCGACAATCTCTGGACGAGCACAATCTTCGCACGCGACGCCGACACGGGCATGGCGAAATGGGCGTATCAGGCGAGTCCACATGATCTCTGGGATCACGACGAGATCAATGAGAGCGTGCTCGTTGATCTGGAGATCAACGGGACGCAGCGCGCAGCGCTCATTCATCCCGGCCGCAATGGCTACATGTATGTGATGGATCGCGCGACGGGCGAGGTTCTCTCGGCTGATCCCTACGACACGATCACGGTCTACAAGGGCGTCGATCTAAAGACGGGAAGAATTGAGCCCAATCACGCCTTAGAGCCGCAGCTGAACAAGACGATCGAGAATGTCTGCCCGGCCCCCCCTGGCGCAAAGGACTGGCAGCCGACGGCCTGGTCGCCGCGAACCAAGCTCCTCTATGTGCCGCACCAGCATCTCTGTGCGAATTTCAAAACAAGCGCAGTGAGCTATATCGCCGGGACGCCCTTTATCGGCGCGACGGTCGACATGTATGCCGGCCCGGGAGGACACCGGGGCGAGTTCATGGCCTGGGACCCCGTCAAACGCAAGAAAGTCTGGTCGATTACCGAGAATCAACTCGTCTGGAGCGGCGCCCTCGTCACCGGCGGCGACGTCGCCTTCTACGGCACGATGGACAGGATGTTTAAAGCCGTCGATGCGCAAACGGGGAAATTGCTCTGGCAAATACGAGCGCCTTCCGGCCTGATCGGACAGCCGGTCACCTATGTCGGGAACGACGGCGTCCAATATATCGCCATTCTCTCGGGCGTCGGCGGATGGCCGGGCGTCGTCGCCAATGCGGAAGTGGATCCCCGCGTGCGCAATAGCGCCCTGGGTTTTGTCGGCGCCTCGCAGGATCTGCCGCTCTACACCGTCGGAGGCGGCACGCTGCTGGTCTTTTCTCTCGGCAAAGACGCGGCGCAGAGACCTCTTGAAGCGCCTGCAACGCCTGGACGCCAACCGTGAAACCTCGTGTGGTTCAGCGCCTCTTCGTCTGGCTTTGCATGAGTTGTGCAGGCCTTGGCGCTCGCGCCGATGACCTGCGGGTTTGCGCCGATCCCAACAATTTGCCGTTCTCCGATTCGCAGGGGCGCGGCTTCGAAAACAAGCTTGCCGAGCTGGTCGCGCGCCAGCTTGGGAAATCGGTGTCTTATGTTTGGTGGGCGCAGCGGCGCGGCTTTGTTCGCAACACGCTGAAGGCCGGCGATTGCGATGTGATCATGGGCGTGCCCGCGCATTATGACCTCGTCGAAACGACCCGGCCCTATTATCGATCTAGCTATGTTTTTGTATCCCGCGCCGATCGGGACATGTCCGTCTCGTCGCTCGAAGACCCGAGTTTGCGCAGCTTGAAGATCGGCGTGCACCTGATCGGCGACGACGGCATGAACACGCCGCCCGCCCATGCGCTCGGCGAACTGGGGATCGTCGAGAATGTCGTCGGCTTCACGATCTACGGCGACTACCGGCAGGAATCGCCGCCGGCCCGTCTGATTGATGCGGTCGCAAACGGGAACATCGACGTCGCTGTCGCCTGGGGACCGCTCGCCGGCTACGCCGCCCTTCGTTCCGCACGCCTCTACGCGTGACGCCTGTCACTGACACGCAGCAATTCGCCCCGCTGAAGTTTTCTTTCGCCATCGCCATCGGCGTGCGCAAAGGCGACGACACGCTCAGGCGGCGGCTCGATGAGGTTCTCCAACGTAAGGGAGAGGAGATCGCGACGCTGCTCGCGAGTTTCGGAGTCCCTAACAGTCGAGAGCCTGCGGAGTAGGAAGCCACACCGATGCGCTTGCGAACTTGCACCGCTATTGCGCTCTCTTTGTCTGGCTGCGCGTGGACCGAGGGCGTTTCAGCGCGTTCAGAGCATCATCACGTCCGGCCGGCAGCTCCGCCGCATTCTCAGCCGCACGCCGCGCCGACGCCCACGGCGCCCGCGGCCGCTCAGCCAAAACCGCCGCCGGACGCTCAGATGGCGCCGACGCGAGCGCCAGAGACATCCGCGCCCTGGCCCTACGGGCAGACGCGCGCGCCGCCCGTCGGCTTCTATGGGACAAGCGACAAAATTCTTCGCGCGCCAGTGACCACGCTTTTGCCCGGCAACCCGCCCCCGCTTCCTCCTGTCGCAAATCCAGTCGAAGGCGACAAACAGGCGCTGCAGCGCGGCATGTCCTATTTCACCACTTTCAACTGCGTCGGCTGCCCCGCGCCGAATGGCGGCGGCGGAATGGGACCTTCGCTGAGCAACCGCGTCTTCATCTACGGCGGCGAGCCCGTGAACATCTATCTCAGCATTTACCACGGCCGACCCAGCGGCATGCCGGCCTGGGGCGCGACCCTGTCCGACGAGATCATTTGGGACCTCGTCGCCTATGTGCAGAGCATCAGTCAGTCGCCACAGAGCGGCTGGGGACGAACGATCTCTCGCGACGCCTTGAAGATCCAGCAGACGCCTGCGGAGTTCGTCGAAACCGCGAGCCCTTGGGATTTCACGCAGCGATTCAGCTTTGGCCGGAAGCCGAGCGGAAGCAATCCATGAGAGCCATGCAGGCGCTGCTTCCCGCACTTCTCGTCGCGTGGTCCATATCGTCCGCGCGCCGGGGCGAAGCCGCCGACACGTCGCCCGGCCCGTTGGGCGGCGATCCGAAGCGTGGCGCCGCCGAGATCCGCAACGCGGGATGCGGTTCCTGCCACAGAATACCCGGAATCGCCGGGGCCGACGATCTCGTCGGTCCGCCGCTGGATGTGATCAGCCGACGGATCTATCTCGCCGGCGTTCTTCGCAACACGCCCGAGAACATGATCGCCTGGCTGCAGAATCCGCAGAGGTTCGTGCCGGGCAACGCGATGCCGGACATGAATCTCAGCGAAGCACAAAGTCCAGACATTGCGGCTTACCTATATACGCTCAAGTGACTCGACTGCGGGGCGCGACGGCCAGAAGTGAACCATGCGGCACAAGATCGGCGTCCTGACCTTCCACCGCTGCGTGAATTACGGCTCCTATTGGCAAGCGCGCTGCCTTCTCGAATGGCTGGAGCGGCGCGGGCATAGCGCAGTGCTCCTTGATCACATGTCCGACGCCGTGCGCAGGGCGGAACTCAGATGCGCGCTGTCGCCGGCGCTCCCCACGGCGACGCGGTCCGAGGACCTTCCGCTCTACGTTCGAAAGGTGCGCGCTTTTCGCCGAGCTGTGCAGCGCCTGCCGAGAACGGCGCCATTCCCGCTCGATCAGCCGCACAACAGCGAGCCCTGCGATCTTGTCATCGTCGGCAGCGACGAGGTCTTCAATCTCGACCATCCCTGGTATGGCGGATGGCCGCTGTTCTTCGGAGAGGGCGTTCCCGGCCAGAGGCTCGCCGCCTATGCGGCAAGCTTCGGAAATTATCAGGGCGACTGCATCGGCGCCCCCTGGCGTAACTGGATTTCGAATTTCCAAGCCATATCGGTTCGCGAACAGACCGCGATGCGGATTCTCGACGAAGCGGGTCTGTCGGCGTCTGAGCTGGCGCTCGACCCCTGCCTGCTTAGCCCGCCGGACCAGTGCGATGTCGATCACGGTGGCGCCGAAGCGCCATACCTTGTCGTCTACGGCCACAGCTTCTCTGATTGGTTTGCGCGTCGTGTGTTGAGATGGGCGCGGGAGCGGGGCTTGCGCCTTGTGAGCATCGGTTACCGTAACGATTGGGCCGACGAACAAAGGATTGAGGCAGGGCCCGATGCATTTCGGACGCTGATGTCCAACGCAGCGGCGGTGGCGACTAACTTTTTTCACGGCTGCGTTTTCGCGCTTGTCAACCGAAAGCCGTTTGCATGCGCCGCATCTGCGTATCGAAGCAAAAAGGTGCTCGACCTCGCCGGTCTGCTCGGCGCCGGCCGGCATCTTGTATCGGAGTCTGCTCCACACGCCATCGATGCGGCGATGGAGGCGGCGCCGGAGCCAGCGGTCTACGAGCGCATTTCTGCGATGCGCGCACGTTCCGAGGCGTTTCTCGATCGCATTCTGACGTGAGGCGAATGGTGAATCGAAAAGAGCGCCGCCTTACCGCCGAAGCGATGCGACGTTCCGGCCTCTGCGTCGGCTGCGGCGCCTGCGCCGGCGACGGCGTCGCGATGGAGCTCAATCGCTATGGGGAATTGTTCCCGCGCAGCCAAGCCAGCGTGGCAGCCGCGCGCGACGTGGCGAACATTTGCCCTTTTTCCCCTGAAGCCGCGAATGAGGATGATATTTCAGTGCGGCGTTTCGCGAACGCCGTGTCCAGCCATCCGCTGATCGGCCGTTTCGACGCGGCCTATGTCGGGCATGCGGTTGAAGATGGCTATCGCGGCGACGGGAGCTCCGGCGGATTGGTGAGCTGGGTCGCCGCGGAGCTGTTGCGCGAGGGACTTGTGGACGGCGTCGCGCATGTCGCCGCTTTGCAAAGTCCCCTGCCCGACGGTCGACTGTTCGACTATCGCATCTCGCGCAGCATTGAAGATCTGCGCGCCGGCGCCAAGTCGCGCTACCATCCGGTGGAGCTTTCCGGCGTAATCGCCGAAATGCGCGAGAAGCCGGGGCGATACGCCGTCGTGGGGATCCCTTGCTTCATCAAGGCGATCCACTTCCTGCGCCGTCAGGATCCGCTGCTGCGCGCGCGCATCGCCCTCACGCTGGGCCTTTTCTGCGGGCATATGAAAAGCGCGCGTCTCGCCGAGAGCTTCGCATGGCAACTCGGCGTTGCGCCAGGCCGGATGACGGGCATCGACTATCGACTCAAGAATCCTGATCGCCCCGCAAATTGGTACCGCGCGCGAATTGCGCATCTCGATGGCGCGCCACGCGAACAGGACTGGTGGCGTCTTGTCGATGGCGACTGGGGCGCCGGATTCTTTCAAAACTCGGCCTGCGATTTCTGCGACGACGTCGTCGCTGAAACTGCGGACATATCCTTCGGCGACGCATGGGTGGAGCCCTATGCGTCGGACGGTCGCGGGGTAAATGTCGTCGTTGTTCGATCAGCCTTGATCCGAAGCATGGTCGAGCGCGGCATGGAGGAGGGCAGAGTGGCGCTTACGGAAGTCGACGCGGACTTCGTCGTGCGCACGCAGGCTGCCGGCCTGCGACATCGCCGCGAAGGCCTCGCCTACCGGCTCGCGTTACGTCTCAAGCAACGCCAACTCATCCAGCCGCGCAAGCGCGTGGCGCCTGATCGGGCGCTCCCGTTTCGACGCAGGCTTGTCTACCACGCTCGCCGCCACATCGCCGTCTGGAGCCGGCGTGTCTATCTCGTCGCGCGGCAGCTTAGGGCGCTGTGGATTTATCTTTTGTGGGCCCGCACAGCTGGAACCGTTTATGGCGCTCTAACCTACGGGCGAGGACCGCTCGGGGCGGCAATGGATCGGCTCGAACGGCTTAGCCGAACCTTAGGGTTTGCGCACGCAGTCGTTCCGCGTTCATCACAACCGGAATCGCGACGAATGGAACAACACGACGCGCCCGAGGTTTGATCCTTTGTAGTTCTTTAGGTCTTGTCAGACAGCGGAGCGGAAACTGGGCGCGCGAAAACTCCGCATAGCGATCGTCGGCGTGGGCAATTGCGCGTCCTCGCTGGTGCAAGGGATCGCCTATTATGGCCAAACGCCCTTCAGCGGAGCCATTCCCGGACTTATGACGCCAGACCTCGGCGGATATGGCGTCGGCGACATGGAGATCTGCGCCGCCTTCGACGTCAATGCAACCAAAGTGGGTCGCGACGTCAGTGAAGCAATTCACGGCGCGCCCAACAACACACATATATTTGCGGATGTGCCGCCAGCCGGCGTGCGCGTCTCGCGAGGGCCGACGCTCGACGGCATCGGACAATATCTCGCCGACGTCATCGAGGAATCCGACACGCCGGTCTGCGACGTTGCGCGCGTGCTTCGGGCATCCGGCGCGGATGTGCTGATCTGCTATTTGCCTGTTGGATCGCAGCGCGCGGCCGAATGGTACATGGAGCAAGCGCTCGCGGCCGGCTGCGGCGTGGTCAACTGCTTGCCGGTGTTCATCGCATCGCGCCCCGAATGGCGGGCGAAGTTCGAAGCGCGCGGTCTGCCGATCATCGGCGACGACATTAAGAGCCAGGTCGGCGCCACGATCGTTCACCGGGTGCTCGCAAATCTTTTCGCCGAACGCGGCGTCAAGCTCGATCGAACCTATCAGCTCAACGTCGGCGGCAACGCGGATTTTCAGAACATGCTGGAGCGCGAAAGGCTCGTTTCGAAGAAGATTTCCAAGACCCAGGCGGTGACCAGTCAATGTCCCGAACCCCTGCCGGAAGGAAATATTCATATCGGGCCGAGCGATTTCGTTCCCTGGCTCACCGATCGGAAGTTTGCCTTCATTCGCCTTGAGGGCACCGCTTTCGGCGGCGTTCCCTTGTCCGCCGAAGTGAAGCTCGAAGTCTGGGATTCACCCAATTCCGCCGGCATCGTCATTGACGCTGCGCGTTGCGTAAAACTCGCCATGGACCGCGGCGAAGCCGGCGCGCTCATCGGACCTTCCAGTTATTTCATGAAGTCTCCCCCGCAGCAGTTCACAGACGCCGAGGCGCGCGAGCGCACGCAGCGCTTCATCGCCGGCGCTGACTCGCCGCAGACGCGCCTGAGGCTGCAGGCGTGATGAACGAGATACTTCTCGTGCGCCACGCCGCCTACGACAATCTGGGTGGATTCCTGGCAGGTCGAGCGCCGGGCGTCCGCCTTGGCGTCGAAGGACGCGCGCAGGCTGCAAAACTCGCCGAGCGACTGCGGCGGGAGCGGCTTGACGCAGTTGAGGCAAGCCCAAGAGAGCGCACGCAGGAAACCGCTCGGGCGATCGCAGACGCGAGCGGCCTCGCGCAGCCGCGCACGGTCGACGCGCTCGACGAGATCGACTTCGGGCAATGGTCGGGCCAGGAGTTCGCCACGCTCGAAGCCGATCCGCTCTTTCGCGAGTGGAACAATGCGCGCGGCGCCGCGCGCACGCCGGCCGGCGAGAGCATGGACGAGGTCCAGGCCCGCATCGTGCGGCACATGAAGCTTATCGCGCGCGCGCCGAACGCGGCGCGCATCGCGCTGGTCAGCCATGCCGACGTGATCAAGGCCGCGGTGTGTTACGTGCTCGGGCTGTCGCTCGACTCATACCGGCTTTTCGAAATCGACCCCGCATCCATCACCAAGGTCCGAGCAGGCCCCACCGACATGCGGCTCGCCGGTCTGAATGAAGTGGCGTGGTGAGGAGACCTTTAGAGCACCGAGGCGCGCATGAGTCTCTCGACCGAACAGATCAGGGCGCAGGTGGCGGCGCTAGGACCGTGGTTCCACAATCTCGATCTCGGCGGAGTCATGACGGCGCCGGATCACTTCCTGGGAGACTATCCTCAAACGAAATGGCGTCGCTTCGCGGGCAGCATTCCACAGGATCTTGCTGGCTGCAGCGTGCTCGACATCGGTTGCAACGCCGGCTTCTACAGTCTGGAAATGAAACGGCGTGGCGCGGATCGCGTTCTCGGAATCGATTTCGATGACGCCTATCTCGCCCAGGCGAGATTTGCCGCCGAGGTCTCTGGGCTCGATGTCCGCTTCGAGAAGCTTTCGGTTTATGACGTCGCGAATCTGCAGGAGCGTTTCGATGTCGTTCTCTTCATGGGCGTGCTGTACCACCTGCGTCATCCGCTTCTCGCGCTTGATCTCGTGCGCGAGCACGTTGTGGGCGGCCTGATGGTGTTTCAGTGCATGTTGCGCGGGAGCATGGAGGTGGAGGAAGCGCCGAAAGATTGCGATTTTTTTTCGACCGATGCGTTCGACGCGCCCGGCTATCCCAAGCTGCACTTTATCGAACATCGATATGCGTGCGATCCGACGAATTGGTGGGCGCCGAACCGCGCCTGCATCGAAGCGATGCTGCGCTCATCCGGATTCGAACTGATCGGCCACCCGGAAGACGAGATCTATCTATGCCGCTGCGCGGGACGGCCGGCGGGAGAAGGCGCGGTCTATCCGGCGCGGGGAGCGTCCGCATGATCGAAGCGGCGATGATCTGGAACGAGCCCAACAACAAGTCTCATTGGGATCCGGAGCTTGACCCCGATTGGGCGCTCTTTGCGGAAATGGCGATCCTCGCCGGTCAGGCGATCCGCGCCGAGAATGCGCAGCTCACGCGGGTGCTCGGCGGCATTTCTCCCATCGATCCCGGTTTCATCGCCAACATGCAGGCGCGCGGCGTGCTGGACCATGTCGACGCCGTCGCGGTGCATGGTTTTCCGCTCGACTGGAATCTGTGGCAGATTCAGGAATGGCCGATAAAGATTGCGGAGATCGAGGCGATTACCGATCTGCCAGTCTGGGTGAGCGAAGTCGGCGTTTCGAGCTTCGGCGCAGACGAGGTCCAGACCTGGGGCCTCGAGCGCACTGCTGAGCTCCTCAAGGGGCGCGCCCCGCGACTTCATTGGTACAGCCTTTTCGATCTGCCCGAGGCGTGGGGCGCCACCACGCGCCATAAGGAAGCGGAAGGCTCGTCATATTACCGGCACTTCCACATGGGCCTCATCCGCGCTGACGGAACGCCGAAGCCGGCGCTCGACGTGTTTGCGCGCCACACCCCGGCTTTGGGCCTCGTCCAATGGTTCCATTTCGAAGATCCGCGCCTCGATGAGGCGGTCGCCTGGATGAAGCGTCTGGGCGTCACCGATTTGCGCACCGGCCTGTCGTGGGCCGACAGTTTCCAGCCCGGCGCCGAGGCGTTCTTTGATCGCCTGATGCGGGCGCTCGAAGACTTCAACGTCACAGTGACCTTCTGCTTCACCCCCGAACATCGCGGCCTCGCGCCCCATCACACGAGCGCGCCTGTGGCCCCTGAAGAGTTCGCGGAGTTCTGCGCGCGCATGATCCGTCGCTACGCAGGCGCGGCGCGACCAACCGACGTTAGGCAAGCACAGCTGGCGTTGCGATAACCGAAGCGGCCTCGCGATCAACCCGCCGCCCGTCCCCGCAGCTCCCCATCGGGGGCGCCGGATTTTTCCCGGCGAATTCGACGCTTGGTCAACGGCAGCTGCGCGGCTTCGAGAGCGGCGACTTCCGCGAAGTGAGCGATCGTGCGCTCCAGCCCAGCCGCCAACGGCACCTGCGGCGTCCAGCCGAGCACCTTGCGCGCGATGGTGATGTCGGGTCGCCGCCGCTGCGGATCATCGACCGGCAGCGGACGATAGGCAATGGCCGAATGCGTGCCGGTAAGGCGCACCACCTGTTCGGCAAGCTCCCTGACTGTCATCTCTGCCGGATTGCCGAGATTGATCGCGCCTCGATAATCGCCCTCATGCAGCATCAGCCGAACGAGTCCTTCCACGAGATCGTCGACATAGCAGAAGGAGCGGGTCTGATCGCCGCTGCCGTAGATCGTGATGTCGTCGCCAGACAACGCCTGTGTGATCGCGTTTGAGACGACGCGCCCGTCGTCCGCGCGCATGCGGGGACCGTATGTGTTGAAGATGCGCGCCACGCGCGCGTCGCCGCGCTTCGCCCTGTAGTAGTCGAAGGTCAGCGTCTCCGCCGCCCGCTTGCCCTCGTCGTAACATGCGCGCGGACCTGTGGGATTGACGTGACCCCAATAGCTCTCGCGCTGCGGATGGACCTGAGGATCGCCATAGACCTCGCTTGTCGAGGCCAGCAGGAACCGGCCCCCGTGGGCCTGCGAGAGCGCGAGAAGATGGCGCGTCCCCAGCACGCTCGTCATCAGCGTGTGCTCCGGGTTCGCCTGGTAGTGCGGCGGGGATGCGGCGCAGGCGAGATTGAACACGTAAGACAACCGGCAACCTGAGCGCGTCAGGCGCGCCGGCGGCGGGTCGGTGACGTCCGCCTCGATGAGGTCGAAACGCGGTTGGCGTTCGAGGTGTCGCAAATTGTCATAGCGGCCGGTGATGAAGTTATCCAATCCCAGAACCCGCCATCCGCGCGCGAGCAGCGCATCGGTAAGATGCGATCCAATGAAACCCGCGCCCCCGGCGACTAGCGCGACGTTTTCGTTTCTACAGGCCATAACAGTTCCTTCCTTCGGGCGCGCGTCATGCGACAGCGGCGACCGCCTGTCGCTCCGCGGCCCCGATGTATCGGGCGAGTTCACTTGCGCGGCGGGCTGCCGTATGAGCGCCGAGCACGCGCGAACGGGCGCGGTTCGCTATCGCGAGCCGCTCGGGCTTTGCAATGTTGTGAAGGGCATGCAGCACATCGTCCGCGCAGCGTCCGATGATGATCTCGTCCCCGGGCGCGAGCAGAGTTTCAAGACCCTCCCATGCATCGGAGATGATGGGCGTTCCGCATGCGGCGGCCTCGAACAGGCGAACGCTCGGACTGAAGCCGGCGCGCACCATGTCCTGACGCGTGACGTTCAGAGTAAAACGGCACTCGCCGTAGAAGGCGGCATGTTCGTCCGGGGGGATGTGATCGACGCGCAAGACATTTGCCGGCCAGTCGATATCGTCCGGATAGAGCGGGCCGGCGACGGCGAAGATCATCTCCGGCGCGCGCCGCGCCGGCTCGATCAGCAATTCCTCAAGCGCCGGCTGCCGATCCTTCGCGTAGGTCCCGAGGTAGCCCAGATCGAAGCGCGGCGCGACGTTGAGCGGCCGATAGGGGCCGGGGTCCACGGCGCAATAGAGCGCGCGCGCCGCCTTCGCGCCGTAGTTGCGCTCGATGCGCGCGAGCGTCGGTCCGCCGGTGAAGGACAGATAGAGGTCGAAGCCGGGAATCAGCTCGGGCGAGAGATACGGGCAGTCGTTCTCTTCGAGTTTCGCGAGCGTCACCGGCGTATCAATGTCGTAGAAGGCGGTGACGCCATGCGCCTCAGAGTGCACGAAGCGGCAGACGTCGATTCCGTCGGGAACGTAGGAGCCGACCATCGCCGCCCGCGCTGTGGCGATTGCGTCGCGGAATGCCCCGAGTTCGTCGAGGCTGCGGTAAAAGGCCAGTTCGCAGAAGTCCGGCTCCAGTAGATCGCGATTGTCAGCGTACCAAGGCTGATCGCGCTCGAGGAAGAGCACGCGCGCGCCCTTGGCCGCATAGGCTTTCAGGAGCGCCCGGTAGGTGGTGGCGTGGCCGTTTCCCCATGAGGAAGAAAGGCTGAGACCGAGAACCACAAGATCGAAGTCTCTCATGCCAGAGCCCTTTCCTGCTTTTCGGCCATCGCGCGCCGCAGCAGCGAATCCACCTGCGCGGCCCGGCGCGCATAAGTGTGTTCGGCGCGTATCCTTCGCCCGGCCGCCGCTCCGATGGCGCGGGCGCGAGCCGGGGTTAGATCCGCAACGCAGTCCGCGACGTCGGCGCCGTCGCGAGCGACGAGGATTTCCTCGCCAGGCGTTAGGAACATTTCCACGCCTTGCCAGGCGTCGGTGATGAGGCAGGCGTCGGCGCCCGCGGCCTCGAACACGCGGGTCGCCGGCGAGAAGCCCGTCTCGGCCATGCTGTCGCGCGCGATATTGAGCACGGCCAGCGCGCTGGAATTGAGCGCGTTGTGATCGCGCGTATAGACATGGCCGATCTTGCGCACATTGGCGGGAACGGCGCGATCTTCCCATCCATTGCCGCCCAGGAGAAAATCGCGATCTTTCAACCGAGCGGCGGGCGCAAGGAAAAAGCGCGCCACGCGCTCCTCGCGATCCGGCAGGCGATTGCCAAGAAAGGCCAGATCACAAGCGAACCGGGGATCCGCCGCCACTCGATAATGCGTGTCCGGATCGAGCGCGTTATAGACCGGCTCGCATCGCGCCGCGCCAAGACGCTCATAGCTCTCGACGACAGGCGCGCCGCCGCCATAAGTGAGGACCATATCAAGCGCCGGCAGCATCCGGCGTAGCGGATGAGCCGACGATTGACGAAGCTCCGCGAGAGTCGCCGGCGCGTCGACGTCCCAGAACAGCCGCAGCGCGCCAGGACGAGCGGCCGACACAACGCCCTCAAGGAGCGCATCGTCGAACACGCCGACACCACTCGCCTTGATTGTCACGTCGGCTGTGGCCGCTTCCGCGACCACGCGCCGGACGCCTTCAGGCGTCGCCGGATAAACGACGACCTTCGCCCAGTCAGGCGGATCGAGATCGCGGTGCTGCTGCCGATCGAAGGCGTCAGGTTCGTAGAATGCGACCTCATGTCCAAGCGCCGCAAGATGCTTGATGACGCCGCGATAATATGTGGCGGCGCCGTTCCAATAGGAGGACAGCAGGCTGGAGCCGTAAAAGGCGATCTTCATGCAGCGCTCTCCCGGAACTTGGGCGCGAGACGCACGACGATCGCCATCAGCTCAGCCGCGCGATGTGCGCAGGTATGTCGCGACCTGACGGTCGCGAGGCCATGGGTCGCCAGGCGATCGCGCAGGTCACGATCATCTCGCAGCTCTGCGAGATGCGCCGCGCACTCAGTCGCATCGCGCGCGACAAGATAATCTTCGCCAGGCGTGAAAAGGCCTTCGCTATCCTCCCAGGGCGCTGTGACGAGCGGAATGCCGCAGGCAAGCGCCTCGAATACGCGTATGGTGGGAATGCCAGGCAGCGCGGATGCGTAAAATCTTCGCGGCACATGAACCGTGGCGATATGCTTCGCGAAGGCTTCCGGCGCCAGCGCATTGGCGAGCCAGCCACAGTATCTGGCGCCGTAGCTGCGCAGGCGTTCGAGGGCGGACGCGGGATAGCGCACGCCATAGACATCGAGCGGCAATCCGGCTTCGGACGACGGGCCCAGTAGAAATTCCTCGATTTCCCCGCTGCGCTCGCCGTCTCCCCAGTTGCCGATCCAGATCAAACCTTCGCGTGCAGAATCCTGCAGCGGCGGGTGGAAGCGCCGCACATCCGCGGCCTCGTGCCAGACGAAGACTCGACTGCCCCATCCCCATCGCCGATAGACCGCCGCCAACGCCTCCCCGAAGGCGAGCACGCCGTCATAGCCCGAAAGATCGAAGGCGCGGATGGCGTTGGGATCGCTGACCGCGCGATGATGCGTGTCGTGGAATAGCAGGAGGAAATGCGCGCCTTCAGCGCGCATCCGCCCGAGCCTGGCGACGAGTTCAGGATCATTCCACTCGTGAACGATGACGAGACCGGCATCCTCCACCGCAGCCTCGATTTCATCAATCGATGACCAGCGCAGGGGCTGTAGCTCAGGATAGGCGGCGCGGAAGGGACGCAACGCGGTTTCGCCGTGATCGGCGAGCAGATTCGCGAGACTCCACGACGACGCCGGTTCGACCGGGATCACTTCGTGCCCTGCATGGACGAATTCTCGCAGCACGCCGCGAAGGAAATGCGCGTTGCCGTGATTCCAGCACGAGAGCAGCGAATGGCTGAAATAGACGATCTTCATGCAGCCGCTCCGTCGAGATTGATCTGCGGCCGTCCCGCGCGTGCGACAAGTGCGCGGTAGAGATTCGCCATGGCGGAAGCCATCCGATGAACGCCATACGCGCAAGCGCGGTTGGAGGCGGCGACGCCAAAACGTCGGCTCAGCTCCGCATTGCTCGCAAGCCGGTTGACGGCTTTGGCGAATCCTGCGGCGTCGCGTGGGGCGACAAACAGCGCCGCGCCCTCCCACAGCTCGCGAAAGGTTGGAATGTCCGAAAGAACCAGCGGGCATCCGGCTTGCGCCGCCTCCAGAACCGACAAGCCGAAAGGCTCGTAAAGCGCCGCCGAAACGAAAACGGGGCGTCTGGCGAGGCGCTCGCGTACGGCTTTCTCGGCAAGCGGACCAAGCGCCTTGGCGTGACGCGACACGAACCGCTCGCCGTGCGGCGCTTCCAGTGGACCGGCAAGGAGCAACGGCACATCCATGTCGCGCGCCGCCGCGTCGAGAGTCGCTGCGTTCTTGCCTTCATCCCAAAGCCGGCCAGCCGTGAAGGCGAACGACGGCCCGACTGTCGCGGCGGTCGACGGCAGCGCGGGCGAACGATCACGTCCATTGTGGACGACGATGGGGCGCGCGCCATAAAGGCGCCTGACCGCACCGGCGTAGGCATGGCTCGGGCAGACGAGCGCGTCGACGCGGGCGAGGCCTTCGCGCATCAGACGCGTGCGCCAGGCGAAGTCGATCGGAAGCGGGCCGCTCTTGACGTCACCCCACCAGCTCGCAACGCAGGAATGCGCGACGCCAACCACAGGCGCCGGATAGTCGGCCAACGCCAGTGACGGCGCATTCAACTGAACGACATCGGCGCCTGCGCCTCGCGCGAGATCCGCGAGCGCCTCGGCCGAGGATCTCACGTCGTGATCCGATCGTGCGAGCCAGTCGAGCGGAAGGTCGGGCCGGATGACGGAAAGCCCCGGCGTCGCCAGCGCCGCTGCGTGCTGACGCTCGCTCATGGCTGGGCCGAGAACCACAAGGGTGACGCCAACCTCGAGCGGCGCCACGGCGCGCGCGAGATCGAGAGCGTAAGTGAAGACTCCGCCCACCGCGTCGGCGGTCATGAAGAGGTTCAGCGGCAATGCGCGCATGAAGCCTCCAACGCCGGCAGCGGAAGAGGATGTTCTTCCTGTATGTCGCTGAAGCGATCGAACTGGCTCAGGTAATATTCGTGCGCGCGCTCCCATGCGTCGCCATCGGGTTCGCCCCAGAGACGGCGGTAATCGGGCGATGAAGGATAGGGATAGAGCGGCACGGGATCGTTCGCCCATACGCCCGCCCGCTGCAATTTCTCTCGCCATGCCGAGACGAGAGCCGCTTCGTCTTCAGGCGTCTCGATAAGATTGGCCTGCACAAAGGGCACGCGGCGGCGCGCATAGATCAGTCGCGCGGCGAGTTCGTCGGTGGACATGCGGCAGTTCTTATCGAGCGCCTCACGCCCTTCGGGGGTCAGGCTTTCGACTCCAGCCTCGATCGAGACGCAGCCGGCGGCGCCCAAAAGATCGAGCATCTCCGGCTTCCACAGATCGATGCGCGTCTGAACGCCGAAACGCGTCCGCCGCTGCACCAGCGCTTCGAGCAGCGCTTTCTGAGGCAGAAAGATTTCGTCGATGAAATAGAAATAGGTCACGCCCTGATCGATCAGCCGGTCGATCTCTATGAGCAGCTGCCCGAGATCGCGTCGACGATAGGCGTCGCGAAAGTCCATCTTGGCGCAGAAGCTGCAGTGATAGGGACAGCCGCGTGACGCCTCGACCTCCGCGCCCGGCCCGTCCGGCTCGGCGTCGAACCGATGATGGTGATGGCGATGCGCCGTGATCCATTCGTCTGGCCAGGCAAGCGCCGGCAGGTCCGTAAAGCGCGTCGCGCGCGGACCCCCGGTGATGTGGACCGCATCGCCCCGCCTGAAGGCGACGCCGGGAATCTCTGCGAGCTCTCCGCCCGAGGCGATGTCTGTCAGCGCCTCTTCGCATTCGCCCCGCACAATGATGTCGACGCCGAGCTTGGCGAGCGCGGCGGCGGGCGTGACCGATCCATGCGGACCGACGGCGACGGTGCGCGCATTACAGTCGCCGAGGGCGAGCAGAAAGGCGCGCGGCGCGCGCAGTTCGGGCGGCGCGCATCGCCAGAAGAGATAAGTTGGCGCGGTCGTCACCACGATGAGCTCCGCGTCGAAGGCCTTCGCTTTATCCGCCAGCTGCGCGTCGGTCATCCCCGTCAGATGGCCGTCGCAGATCAGAACGCCATGTCCGGCCAGTTCGAGCAAAGTTTTCGCGGCGCCAAGCTCGAGAGGCAGATGCGGCGCGCGGCATCCGAAATAGATGGAACGTTCGAAACTCCAAGGCGGATTCACCAGAGCGACGCGCATTTTCACGTCCCTACCTGTTGCAAGGCCGCGGGCGTCGGTCGCTCTGTGTTTTCGTGTGACGTAATCCAGTCGGCGAGGCGCGCCATGCCTTCGCGCCAGCCGAGCGGCGCTGCGAAGCCGAGCGCAGCGCGGACCTGGCGCGTGTCGGAGACGTAATAGCGCTGGTCGCCAGACCGCCAGGGCTCGAATTCGACCGCTACCTTCCGGTTGAGGAGCGCTTCGGCGCGGGCGACCACATCGCTAACTGTGACGGCATTGGCGGGTCCGCCGCCCAGATTGAATGCGCGTCCAGCGATGCGCCCGATCCGGCGCCAGGCTTCCACATAGGCGCCAACGGCGTCGTCGACGAACAGGATGTCGCGCACCTGATGACCGTCGCCGTAGATGGTGACAGACTCGCCGGCGGCGATTTTTAGCAGGAAATGCGCGACCCAGCCCTGATCCTCGGTGCCCATCTGGCGCGGGCCGTAGATGCAACTCATGCGCATCACGGCCGTCGGCAGGCCATAGGAGCGGGCGTAGTCGAGCACATATTGCTCGGCGGCTCCCTTTGAGCATCCATACGGCGTGTGGAAGTCGAGCGGCTGGTTCTCGGAGACCCCGCGCCGAGCGAGCAGTTCGTCCACCGGACGGTAGGCACCGTCTCTCAGTTCGACCGGAACGTTGGCGAGATCGCCATAGACCTTATTGGTGCTGGCGAAGATAAAGGGCGTGCTCGGCGCGCTTTCGCGCAGAGACTCGAGAAGTCCGAGCGTACCCGCCGCGTTGATGGAAAAATCTTCGCGAGGATCGATAAGGCTGGTGGTCACGGCGACCTGAGCGGCGAAGTGGAAGATGGCGCAGGCCTCGCGCGCAGCATCCACGCTGGCGTGCGCGTCACGCACGTCCGCAGCAATCAGCGAGATTTTGGATGGGTGGCGCGCCCGCAGCCAAGCGACGTTCCGCTCCACCCCCGGGCGCGCGAGACTGTCGAGCAAAAGCACATGCTCGCCTTCCCGCGCCAGGCGATCAGCGAGATTGGCGCCGATGAAGCCCGCGCCGCCCGTGATGAGAATCGGCGAAAGGCCGCCGATGGGAGGCGCCGCTGGCGTCATGCGACCAACCCGCGCGCTTCGAGTTCGCGACGCGCCTCTTCGGCGCGGTCGACTGCGCGCTGCTCGGCGAGCCACTCCGCCAGCTCACGAAGTCCCGCCGAGAATTCGACGGAAGGCGTGAAGGAGAGTTCGGCGCGAGCCTTGGAGATGTCGGCGAAGCAATGGCGAATGTCGCCCGTGCGGTATTTGCCTGTGATTTCCGGCGCAACCTGCGGCCTGTCCATGGCCTGCGCCAGCGCCTGCGCGACTTCCAGCACCGAGCGGTCGGCGCCGCTCCCAATGTTATAGACTTCGCCATCCGCGGCTGAGGCGTCGAGCGCCAGAAGGAACGCGCGCGCGACGTCGGAAACATGCACAAAATCGCGCCGCTGACGTCCATCCTCGAATACAAGCGGCGCGCGGCCATTCAGCAGGCGCGCGGCGAAGATCGCGAGCACGCCGGTATAGGGATTGGAGAGCGCTTGGCCCGGCCCGTAAACGTTGAAGAGCCGCAACGCCACGCCTTCCATGCCATAGGCGGCGCACACGTTGAGCGTCAGGCGCTCCTGCACGTATTTCGTAAGCGCGTAGACTGACGCCAAAGCGGGGCGCTTCCACTCGGGCGTCGGCATGGGGCGCAGCGGGCAACCGGCGTCGTCCAGCACGTCCCATATTCCGGGCGTTACCGCTGCGCGCTCAGCGTCCTCGACGACGCGCCCGTCGGCGTCATGGTAGAGGCCTTCCCCATAGATGCTCATGGAGGAGGCGACCACGACCCTGCGGACAGGCCGCTCGATCAGCGTCTGCAACAGCACGGCCGTGCCGAGATCGTTCACCGCGACATAGCGGTCGATCGCGTACATGCTCTGACCGACGCCGACCTCGGCGGCGAGATGCACGACGGCGTCGACACCCTCGAGCGCTTGCGCAACTCGACCAGCGTCGCGAATGTCGCCGACCATCAGTTCGGCTTCGTCGGGGAGCGTCGCGCTTGCGCGGCCGTGAACCTGATCAATAAGGGCGTCGAACAGCCGCACCTCGTCGCCACGCGCAACAAGCGCCCGGGCGAGGTGGCTACCGATAAAGCCAGCCCCGCCCGTGATGAGGATTTTCGCCATATGCTGAAATCCCCTTCAATGCGCGCTACGTCGAATGAGCTTGTTGAACCGGCTTTCGCCTTCCTCCTGGTAGAGAAAGGCGAGTTTGTTCCGCTCAAACGTCTCGAAGAAATCGTCCCAGGAAATTTTTTCCAACCGCTCCTCTTCGGGACCGAAGTCGACGCGAAGCAGGCCAGCGTCGGATTTTCCTCCGGTGCCTCTTACGCGCGCAGGCGACCCGCCCCGCGCCTCGACCCAGTTCCGGATTGTGTCGTGGTCGACGGTGGTTTTTCCCTCTGCCATGAACCGTCTCCTCAAATTCCGTCTGAACGAGCAGCTACTATTCCTGCTGAACCAGCGGCTACAGAGAAGGTTCCAGCAAACACATCGGGAAAACGACAGTACATCTTGACCTTATGCTGGGTTCCCAAGCCATAGAACAGGTTTAACCATCGGCTATGGCAGGTCAGTTCTTGGCCTTATCAGTATTTCATGAACTTGAGCGTTCAGCTTGCGCGGCGGAAGCGCTCGGAGCCCGAAGCGCCACGAAATTCCCTCCGGCCCGCCCGGTAGCGTCAGCTACATCTCTTGAGGTCTCACCGACGCGCCTGCGCCTGCGCCGCGGCGTAGATGTCCAGCAGACCGATGGCGGCGACCGCCGCGAACGCCATACCGCTTGTCAGCTGCTGACTTTTGCGAAGGCTGTAGAGGCCCGGCGCGAGAGTCGCCACGTCGATCGCATCGCCCGCGACACGCGCCCAAAGCCAAGGCGCTTTCCGCCTCGAGACGAGAATGCCGAGACCCGACAGGAACTCGCGAAGCCCATAGGCTTGCAGCAAATCCTTCTTGCCTTCCGCGCCGACCATGCGGCCGACGCGGCGTGGCGCGAAGATTTCCGCCAGTCCTAGCGCAATGGAAAACCATCCGAGAAAGTTGGCGAGCTTTGAAGGCGTTTCTTCCCTCACCAGAGTCGTCGCCATCGCAGTCACCTCCGCTACATCCGGTTTCACCTGTTTCGCGCAAGAACGCCGGCCGCCTTCTGCGACCGGCGTCTGCACCTAGCGGCTACGCTGGAGGACGGCGCGTTTCGGCGGCGCCGCTGCCAAGTTCGGCGCCGGTCATCGGATCCGAAGCTGGATCGGATTTCGTCCGGGCGGCGAAGTTGGCGAGATCGTCGCTCTGCGACGAAGCGAGATGCACGCTTGCAGCGCCGTCTCCGCCGTCGAGCGGAATGCCTCCGATCACGTCATCCATGCGCCGCCAGCCATCGCCGGAATTCCAAGGACCTTCGTGATCGCTGGGACCCTGCGATGTGTTGACGTATAGATGCGAAAATTGCGGCATGCCTTGCATCTTGCCGGGCGGGAAGTTTGCTTCGATCGCGTAGAGCGCCTTCTCGAAGGAGATCTGATGAGCGATTTCGCGTGTCATCAGAAAGCCGAGCGCCTCTTTGACGCCGGCGTCGTCGGTGACGTTGATGAGCCGCTCGTAGACAATCTTCGCCCGAGCCTCGGCAGCGATATTGGAGCGCAGGTCCGCCGTCGGCTCGCCGATCGTGTCGATATACGCCGCCGTCCAGGGAACGCCGGACGAATTGGTCAGGCCCGCGCCGCCGCCATACAGAATTGCTTGCGTGTGGCTGTCGCCGCCCTGGGTGACTGAACGATAGAGTTCGGCCTCCGACTGCGTCGCTTCCGCCAACTGGCCCTTAGCGCCCTTGTTCAGCATGGCGACGATGCTGCCAATGATCTCGAGATGGCTCAGCTCTTCGGTGGCGATGTCGAACAGCATGTCGCGACGGCCGGGATCGTCTTCGGCGATCGCCTGCGTGAAATAGCGCATCGCCGCCGCGAGTTCGCCCTGCGGTCCGCCGAACTGTTCGAGCATCAGGCTCGCCAGGACCGGGTTCGGTTCGGAGACCCGAACCGTGTATTGCAGTTTCTTGTTGTGCGTGAACATGACCTCTCCTTGGTTCGAGGGTCGTGCGTCAAGGAAACTTGAGTGAACGCATCGGCCTCGAAGGATATCAATGAACGTGCGCGAATGAACTTCGTTCCGCACGCATGCAAAGGCTTACGAGCGTCAAGCGACGGCGGCGCCAAGCCTCAGCCGAAATCGACGCGACGCCAGCAGGCGGGAACAGGGGCATTGCAGCGGCATTAGGTAATCGTGATGGAACGTGGCGTGCACGCAAACTTCGCTATCGGATCGTCGCTCCATCGACGTAAGCGACAGAGTTGTGATCGGATGTTTACCCATGCCGGCGACGTGGCGCTGGGTCGAACGCCCTGAGAGCGTTGCGCGTCGCGATTTGGTTTGCCCTCACAACCGCTCTGTCAGGCTGCAACGATCGGCAGTCGGCGCTTTCTCCTCACGCCGCCGAGGCGCAGCATCTGTTCTGGCTTATCCTGGGGTTTGCCGCGCTTCTTGGCGTTATCTGGCTTGTCGTCATGATCGCGCTCGGCTTCGCCGTGCTTCGCCGGCCAATCGACCACCGGAGCAATGAGCGCGCCGCAGACGCGGCGATTTCATTCTGCGCCGGACTGACTGGCGTCATCGTCATCGGCCTGACTGTGGTGAGCTTCGCCGGCCAGCGCGACACATGGCCGCGATCCTCCTCCTCTCATGGTGCGCATCATCGGACACCAATGGTGGTGGGAGCTGCACTATTCCGATGACAATGGCCGTCCTTCCTTCGTGACGGCGAACGAGCTTCATATTCCTGCCGGCCGCGATGTCGTGTTGAAGCTAGAATCCGCCGACGTCATCCACAGCTTCTGGGCGCCCAGTCTTGCCGGCAAGAAAGACCTGATTCCCGGCCGAGTGAACGAACTGAAGATTCGCGCGCCTGAAACGGGCGTCTACCGCGCGCAATGCGCCGAGTTCTGCGGACAGCAGCACGCACATATGGGACTCGACGTCATCGTCGAGAACGCCGAGCGACTCGCGTACTGGCGCAAACGCCAGGATGCGTCGGGACGAGCGCCCGAAACTGAAGCGCAGAAGTTTGGTCAGCAAGTATTTCTCACCCGCGCATGCTTCGTGTGCCACGCCGTCCGGGGACAAGCGCGAAAGGTCTCGCCGGGCCTGATCTCACTCATTTCGCGAGCCGACGGTCGCTCGCAGCCGCTGTTTTGCCGCGCACGCGCGGCGCGACCGCAGGCTGGATCGCCGATCCGCAGCGTCTGAAACCTGGCGCGAAAGTGCCGCGCCTTCCCCTGTCGCCGGCCGAGCTCAACGCCTTGGTGTCCTATTTGGAGAGCTTGGAGTGAGTCTCGCCCAACCAGAAGACCGCGATCAGCGCGACAAAGATCTCGACGGAGAGGCGCTGACGGCGCGTCTTGCGCAAGTGTGGTCGACGCCTCGGGGATTCTGGGGAGCCTTGTCGAGCGTCGATCACAAGGTCGTTGGGAGGCGCTACATCCTCACGGCCTTCGTCTTTCTGTTTCTTGGCGGCCTCCTCGCCGTCATGATCCGCTTGCAGCTTTCGAGCGCGGAGGCGCGCTTCATTGGGCCGGAGGTCTACAACCAGATCTTCACCATGCATGGCTCAACGATGATGTTTCTGTTCGCCGTGCCGGTGATGGAGGCGTTCGCGGTCTATCTCGTGCCGTTGATGGTCGGAACGCGCAACATCGCCTTCCCGCGCCTGAACGCCTTCAGCTATTGGGTCTATGTCGCCGGCGGTGCCTTTCTTTGGAGTGCTTTCATTCTGAATGTCGGACCCGACGTCGGCTGGTTCGCCTATGTTCCGCTGTCAGGCCCTCAATTCACGCCAGGCAAGCGCAGCGACGTCTGGGCCCAGATGATCACCTTCACCGAAGTCGCGGCGCTGGCCGTCGCGGTCGAGATCATCGTCACCGTGTTCAAGCAACGCGCGCCGGGCATGACGCTCGACCGCATGCCGCTGTTCGTCTGGGCGATGCTCGTCACGTCGTTTCTCGTGCTGTTTTCGATGCCGGCCGTGGTGACCGCCTCGACGATGCTGATTATGGACCGTCTTGTCGCAACGCATTTTTTCGACCCGTCGAGCGGCGGCGACGTCTTGCTATGGCAGCATCTCTTTTGGATCTTCGGCCATCCTGAAGTCTACATCATCTTTCTGCCGGCGACCGGCATGGTGTCCGCTATCGTCGAGACGTTCTCGGGTCGGCGGATGGTCGGCTATCTCGCCCTGGTGCTGTCGCTGATCGCCGTCGGCTTTCTGGCGTTCGGACTCTGGGTCCACCACATGTTCACGACGGACCTGCCGCAGCTCGGCGCAAGTTTCTTCACTGCTTCGAGCATGTTGATCGCAATTCCGAACGGCGTGCAGATTTTCTGCTGGATCGCCACGCTCTGGCTGGGGCGGCCGCGCCTTTCGCCGCCGCTCTTGTTCGTGCTCGGCTTCTTCTTCATTTTCATCATTGGCGGCATGACCGGCGTCATGGTCGCTTCAGTGCCGATCGACGCGCAAGTGCATGACACCTACTTCGTCGTGGCGCATTTCCACTATGTGCTCATCGGCGGGGCGGTCTTTCCGCTGCTCGGGGCCGTCTATTACTGGGCGCCGAAAGTCGTTGGAAGGATGCTTGGCGCGCGCCTGGCGCGCTGGCATTTCTGGACTGCCTTCATCGGCTTCAACATCGCTTTTTTCCCCATGCACATCCTGGGGCTGATGGGGATGCCGAGACGGGTCTACACCTATCAGCCCGAGTTTGGATGGGACGGCTTGAATCAGCTCTCAACGCTCGGCGCGCTGCTGTTCTTTGCAAGCTTTCTGATCTTTCTATGGAACGTCGCGACGAGCTGGCGTAACGGCGCGCCCGCGCCTTCAAATCCCTGGAACGCATCGACCCTGGAATGGGCGCCGCCTTCGCCGCCGCCGCCGCAGAATTTCGACCGAATCCCGTTTGTCGATAGCCGCACGCCGTTGTGGCGCGAGGATCCCTTGCCGGTCACGGCAGGACTCTCTGTAGCGGAACGCGAGTTGGCGATCACGTCGCTGACTGAGGCGACGCCGCAACTGCGCGAGCAATCGCCCGACCCTTCCCTTTGGCCGCTGATCGCCGCCGTCGCGGTCACGATTGCATTTGTCGGGTCGATCTTCACGCCCTGGGCGGTGGTCTGGGGCGGCGCGCTCGTCGCCGCCGCCCTGGTCGGCTGGTTCTGGCCGAAGAGCATGGCGGAGGACGAGTGATGGAGCAGCGCGTCGCTCGAAATCTGCGTGAGCTCCGGACCTATGGCTTCGGCGCAAGGAGCACGACATGGTGGGGCACGCTCGCCTTCGTCGCCATCGAAGGCACAGTGTTCGCCATGGCTGTCGGCGGCTATTTCTATTTGTCGGCGCTCGCTGAACATTGGCCTCCTGACCCGATGCCCAACCACTGGCCGGGTTCAGTCATGTTGGCGCTTCTGCTCATCAGCCTGTGGCCTAATCTGCGCATCGATCAGGACGCAAGAGCTGAGAACCTCAAGGGGGTACAGGGCAAACTGCTGCTGATGTCAGCAATTGGACTCGTCGCCATCGCGGTCCGCTTTTACGAGTTCTACAATCTGCCGGTGAAATGGTACGTGAACGCCTATGGCTCGATGCTGTGGTTCCTGCTCGGCCTGCATGCGGCGCACATCATCACCGACGTCGGCGATACGCTCGTGCTTACCGTGCTGATGTTCACCAAACATGCTCGCGGCAAACGCTTCAGCGACGTGAGCGACAATGCCTTTTATTGGTATTTCGTCGTCGGCGCCTGGGTCCCGCTCTATCTCGCCATCTATTGGCTCGAGAAGGGATGAGCGGATGGTCGAGCGCTCTGCGGAACAGTTCAGCTGGGCGGGACTCGCGCTGGGCCCCGGCGCCTGGGCAGTCAACACCTTAGCCGGTTATGCTCTCGTAACCGCCGTCTGCCCACGCCATTCCCTCGCGCTGCTGTTGCTTGCGGTCGCCCTTGCCGGCGTGGCGATCTGCGGCGCAAGCGTCTCCGCGCTCTCCTACAGAGCCGGCGCCGCTGATCGGGATGGCGCGCCCCACGCCCTGTTGGCGGGCGTGGGAGCGGGTCTTGCCGCTCTCCTGGCGGCGGTCGTCATGCTCCAAGGCTCGGCGGTCCTGCTGCTTGGATGCGAGCAGTGAAGCGCTGCGGTCTCATCGTCGTCCTGCTGGCTTTTTGCGCGCCCGCCGAGGCGCACGGCAATGCCGGTTACGAGCCGGCGGAAGCCGCGAGCGTTATTTCCCTGCTGGTCATCGCCGTGCTCTATGCTTTCGGCGCAACAAGGCTGTGGCGCCGCGCGGGCGTTCGCGGCGTCACCGGAGGTAAGGCGGTGATGTTCGCGGCGGGTTGGGCGGCGCTCGCGCTGCTTTCGCTGCCCCCGGTGCGCGAGCTTTCAGCGGGCCTGTTCACGGCTCACATGATCGAGCATGAGTGGGCGATGCTGATCGCCGCGCCGCTGCTCATCCTGTCGCGGCCCTTCGTAGCCTTCGCGTGGGCTGCGCCTCGGCCTCTCCTGTCGAACTTCACGGCGCTGCGAAGGCGCCTCCAAGCGGCTCGGACCCTGGCGACGCAGCCGCTCTTGGCAACGACTCAGCACGCCTTGGCGATCTGGGTCTGGCATGCGTCGAGCCTTTATGGCCTCGCGCTTGAGGATCCGACGGCGCACTTCGTTCAACATACTTGTCTTGTGGGGTCCGGGCTGATTTTCTGGCGCGCGATGCTTCTATCGCCGCAGAAGGGGCTGGTCCTGTTCTGCCTGTTTTTCACCGTCGTGCAGAGCGGCTTCCTAGGCGTTCTGTTGACGGTTTCGGAACGGCTCTGGACCGAGAGTCAAAGCGCGAACGCGGGCGCATGGGGGCTGACGCCGATTGAAGACCAGCAACTCGCCGGTCTGATCATGTGGGTTCCCGCCGGACTTCTCTACACAGCAGCGGCTCTATGGGTGGCGGGCGGCTGGATCAAGCACCCGCAGCATCGATCTCTGCACGCCAGCTGACGCGACGTGGACCGCCTGCGGCTTACGCAGCTTTCGCTGGCTTGCTGGGTGATACGGATCGTGCGGTTTCTTTAGCGAGGCGGCTGCGCAGAAACGCAAGGACAGCGGCCTCTTCGGATTTGAGGTCTGCTGCGGCGCTTGGCGCATCGGGGTCGGTCCCCAGTCTGAACCCAAGCATGAAGCTGCCGTCGAGATACGCGTTCAGCACTTCGGGGTGTACGTAGCATTTTCGGCATATGGTCGGCGTATTGCCTAGTCGAGCGGCCACATTCTCGATCGCTGCGCGAAGATTGCGCTTCGCCTGCGCGGCGCTATCGTAGCTTGTGAGCCTGCTAAGCGCCATCGCGGCGAGGACAGTTCCTGCCCAGGTGCGGAAATCCTTGGCGGTGATGTTCCTCTCGGTGATTTCCGTGAGATACGCATTCACGTCAGTCGATGTGACGTCTCGACGGATCCCGGCCTCGTCAAAATATTCGAGCAGCTCCTGTCCGGGCAGCTCCTGACACGCCTTTACGATCTTCGCGACTCGCCGGTCATTGACTCGAAGCGACCATTGCTTGCCGCTCTTTCCCGTAAACCGAAAACGGACCTCGTTGCCGTCGACGGCGACATGGTGGTTCTTCAGCGTCGTCAGGCCGTAGCTGTCGTTCTGCTTTGCATAATCGTCATTGCCGACGCGAATCAGGGTCGTCTCCAGGAGATGGACGACGGTCGCCAGCACCTTTTCGCGTGTCAATCCGCGCATGCCCATATGCTCCCGCACCCTTGCCCGTATGCTGGGCAGCGCCTCGGCGAACGCGACGACGTGCTCGTATTTGGCGGTCTCGCGCAGCTCGCGAAAGCCGGAGTGATAGCGATATTGCTTGCGCCCCTTGGCGTCGCGGCCCGTCGCCTGAACATGGCCGTCGGCGAAAGGACAGATCCAGACGTCTGTCCATGCCGGCGGGATTGCGAGCGCCCTGATCCGCTTGACGGTGACAGGATCCGACAGCTTCGAACCATCCGGGCGCAAATAGACGAAACCGCTTCCAGACCTTCTTCGTCGGATGCCTGCGCGCGAGTCGGAGACATATCTCAGACCAACGGACTCGGCGGCGTCCATTGGATCAACGACGTCCTGCCGAAACTGCGGCGCTGCGAGGGACAAGGCGCTTTCCTTTCAGGCGCTCCTTCCGTTCAGGCGCCTTTTTAAAGCTCAACAAACCAGTCGGACGTCAGTTCCCGCGAAGCAAAATGCAGGAGAGTAAGCGGAGCTCGACCTGCGCGTGCGCGGGCGATCTCAAAGTGGAGAGCTGGATAGCGCAAGCGTGAGTGCGCTCCGGCTGCGGCGCCGCTGCTGAAAGCGCCGCGTGGAACATGGAGGCTGCGGGTTCGTTCTGCTATGGGCCGCCATTGTTACAGCTTGGATCCGCGATGAATGTCTCCTTTGAAAAGAGTCGCTCCTTCTGGATGGGTCACCCGGTTCTTGAGGGCGCCGGCGCCCTTGTGAACGATCAGCGCGCGGATGTCGTGGTCGTGGGCGCAGGCATCGCGGGTCTTTCAGCGGCTTATGAGCTGTCGAGCGCGGGCATGAAGGTTGTCGTCCTCGATCGGGGGCCGATCGGCAAGGGAATGACCGCGCGCACGACCGCGCATCTCTCCTCAGCCAGCGATGATGGTTTTCAAGAGCTCGCGCGCGTAAGGGGCGAAGACATGGCGACCGCCTGGCGCGAAAGCCAGCAAGCCGCGATCGACCGCATCGAGGCCGTGCAGAAAGGTCTCGGCGTCGAGTGTGATTTCCGGCGGCTGGACGGCTATCTTTTCGCGGCGAAGCCGGACGACGTGGAGTGGCTCGAGCGTGAATATGATGCTGCTCGAAAAGCCGGACTGCCCGTGTTCAAGCAGGAGGGCGTTCCCTTATCCGGCCATGACGCGACGCCGGCGCTTCGCTTTCCCGATCAGGCGCGAGTCCATCCGCTCAAGTATCTGCACGGCCTGGCGCGCGCGATCGGCGAAGCCGGGGGCCGCTTCTACGAGAACGCCACCGTCGTCGAGGTGACGGAAGACGACAACGGCGCCCGTGTCTTGACCGCCGACGGTCACACCATCCATGCAGATTTTGTCGTCGTCGCGACCAACGCGCCGATCAGCGACCGTTTCTCCATCCATACGAAGCAAGCGCCTTACCGCACCTACGCCATGGCGTTCGAACTGCGCTCTGGAGCGCTCCCAGACGCGCTCTATTGGGACACGCTGGATCCCTACCACTATGTGCGCCTGCAGCCTGGAAACGGCCTCGACATATTGATCGTCGGCGGCGAAGACCATCGCTCCGGCGAAGAGAATGACGCGGACGATCGCTTCGCGGCCCTAACGGACTGGATGCGCGGGGCGTTGCCTTCTCTGGGCAAGGAGATTCAGCGCTGGTCCGGCCAGGTTCTCGAACCCATCGACGGTATGGCCTTCATCGGTCGAGACCCGGGAAGCGAACGCATTTTCGTCGCGACCGGCGATTCAGGGCAAGGCATCACGCATGGCGCGCTCGCCGGGCTGATGATCAGGGATCTGATCGTGACCGGCGCCAATCGCTGGACCGAAGCCTATGACCCGGCGCGAAAGCCGTTGGCGGCCATCGGCGAATATCTGAGCGAGAATCTCGCCGCCCCAAAAAACCTGGCCGAATATATCGCGCCTGGCGAGCTCGACTCATGGGATCAGCTGAAGCCCGGCGAGGGCGCGATCGTTCGCAGCGGCCTTCGAAAGGTCGCCGCCTTTCGTGACGACGACGGGCAGCTTCATCTGCGCTCCGCCGTCTGCACGCATCTCGGGTGTCAGGTGAAGTGGAACGCCTTCGAACGCTGCTGGGACTGTCCCTGTCACGGATCGCAATTCGCGCCCGACGGCGAGGCGCTTAATGCGCCCGCCTTCTCGCCGCTGCAAGAATACGAACCCTGAGAGCAGATGCGGATGGATCAGGATCCAACATTATTGGTGCTGATGTATTTTGTCGTGCCGCTCTGGCTGGCGGCGGGTTTCGCGGATTGGCTGTGTCATCGCGCGACAAACATTGAAACGACCGCGGGACCGAAGGAATCGATCATTCATCTGCTGCTGTTTGCCGAAGTCGGAGGCCCCTTCCTCGCTGTCCTCCTGCTGGACGTCAACGCGCTTGTGCTGGCCTTTATGATCGTGATGTTCTTGATTCACGAGGCGACGACGCTCTGGGACATCAGCTATGCTGACGGCTTGCGCAACGTGACGCCATTCGAGCAGCACGTCCACAGCTATCTCTCGATGATGCCGCTGATGGCTTTGGTGCTGGTGACCGCGCGGCATTGGCCGCAATTCCTGGCGCTCTTCGGCCTCGGCGATGAAGCGGCGCGGTTTGATATCGCGCTCAAAGCGAACCCGCTGCCGTTGTCCTACATTGTAGGCGCAATAACCGCTGCGTTGCTGTTCGCCGTGCTGCCCTTTACCGAAGAGCTTTGGCGCGGCTGGCGGGCCAACAACGGTCGGCTAGTTCCGCGCATTCGGTAAATTTGAAATCGCGCCGAGACGAAAGTCTTCCGACAAGGGCCCCACAACGAAACCCCCGCGCCACTGGCGACGCGGGGGCTTGCAGACAATGAAACAAGGCTTGCGGCCAGACTGAGACGTTTTACTTCGTCGCGGCCGATTTCAATTTGGCGAGCGGCCGGATTTTGACGCGAACGCTCGCGGGCTTCGCCGCGGCTTTCACCATCTCGCCCGTCGCGGGATTTCGAACCAAAGTCCCAGCCTTGCGCGCCGGCACCTTACGAAGCGACACCTTCAAAAGCCCTGGCAGGGTGAACTCGCCCACGCCCCGCGGATGGACTGAACCGAGGAATGCATTCTCCAGCGTGGCGTAGACGCCCACGGCGGTCTTGCGAGGAAGTTCGTTCTCTTCGGCAATCAGATTGATGAGCGCCGATTTCGTATATGTTTCTTTGACTGGCCGAATGGCGGCAGGTTCAGCCTTGCTAACCTTCCGGCCTGCGGCCTTCACAGTTTTCCCTCTAGCCATAAGATGTCCTTTACTGGATAAGGCCTCAAGTAACTTACCCGTGCAAACATGATTGCTAACCGCTTCGTTCGTGATTCGCAAACTGCTGCGCAGCATTTCCCACGCTAAGATGAGGCGCCGCCGAGCCCGTTCGCGTCGGCTCTGGTTCTGTTCTGCGAAGATCAAATCCAAGTAATGGGAAGAGGTCCTCCGCCCTACGCGGCGGGAGGACGATCGCGCTGAACTCTCCGTTCGTCCATCTGCCCTCGTATGATGGGCCGACGAAACCCGCATAAGCAGCGATGAGGTTCTCGCCTCACCAGCTTCGCTTCGCGTCGATTCGCCGCCGCGCCCGACGGCGAGCTTTGGAATTCCATCCACGCGATCGCCTTCCTCACTTGAAAGCCCTGCCTTGGCCTCGACAATCGACGACGGCAGCACCAAATATAAAGCGACGATCCAGCTTCTGAGGGGGCGTCGCAAAAAACCAACGTTCAAAGGCGAGTGGAGGCAGATATGCGTAACACATTGAAATCGATGCTCACGGGAGCCCTGTGCAGCGGTTTGGCTGTGACGGCTTTGGCGGGCTCCGCTTGGGCGGGGCCGATGAACGCGACGCATTCCAGGGGAATCGAAGCGCCATCGCTAGCCGATCAGGTCTATTACCGCCGTTACTATCGCGGCGGCTATTATCGTCGCGGCTATGATCCAGGCGCCGCCGCCGCGGCGGCGGCGGCCGTCGGTGTGCTGGGAGCCGCCGCCGCGGCCGGCGCCTATGCGCAACCGTATTATGGTTATCCAGCCTATGGCTATTACGGCTATCCCTACGGCTACGGCTGGTAAGCTAAGGGCAGGCTTCGTTTTTGCGGCGGCGGTTGGCAAAGTGACCGCTGCCGCAACGCAGTTCATTTCCGCTTGGATCCGCGACCGGAAAACTGCGGACGGGCTGGAGTTCGCGTCACCCGCTTCAAATAGGCGCGCAGGGACTGACGCCTCAGGAGGCGCAGGAGCGACGATCGGCACACTGGAAGACGGCTGAGTCTTTCTACCGACGGGCGAATCGCCGTTTCAGCGCCGGAGCGCGGCCCCGGCGTCCGCCACGCCCTCATGGGCGCCCAGCAAGGCGTCAAACCCACTCACCGACATCACTTCTTTCACATTGCCGCGCAGGCCACAGAGGGTGAGCGCGCCGCCCAGTGACTTGGCTTTCTTCGCGACGACGAGAATGGCTCTCAGGCCCGCGGAGCTTACGTACTGAACTTGCGAAAAATCGATTATGACCCTGTTGGGTCCTTCGGCGATCAGCGCCGCGCATTGCTCTTCGAAAAACGTCGCTGAACCGCTATCCACGCGGCTGCTCGGCCGGACCACCAGCATCCCATCCGAAATTTCGTGCGTGAGCTCCATTGGGTTCCCCGGTGACGGTTACGTAATCGCGGTGTAATGCTTGCGTATCCATAACCCCCCTTTCTGCTGATCGTCCAGCCGCCGCTTCTCAGGGAACAAATGACGCTAGCCTTAGATCGTCCGGCGAGCCGCGCGCCCGCGTCACAGATAAGCCTCGTCGAGGAATTTCTGCTGCTCACGCTGGAGGACAGCGGCGGCGAATTCGACAGCGTGCCGGAGATTTATCTCAACTGCGGAATCGCCGGCGCGGCCTTGATGGAGCTCGCGCTGCGCGGCCGCATCGACTCGGACCTCGATGGCGTCTTCGCAGTGAACCCCGCTCCAACCGGCGACGCGGCGCTTGATCAGGCGCTGGCCGAAATCGCAAGCGAGCCGCGCCGCCTCGGCGCGCAGCATTGGATCACGCATCTCTCGCGCAATGCGCCGGCCATGCGCCGGGCAGCGCTCTCAGATCTTTGCGCGCGCGGCATCCTGCGCCAGAGCGATCACGCCTTTTTCTGGGTCCTCAAGGAGCGTCGCTATCCAGTCGTCGAAGGGCAGAAGCGGCCGGAGGCGAAAAGGCGCATTCTGGCCCTGCTCTATAATGACGATATTCCCACGCCTGCCGACGCCGCGCTGACATCTCTCGCCGACGCCTCCTTCGTCTTTGAGCGCATCCTTACGCCGAAGGAGCTCGAAAGGGTCAGGCCGCGCATCCGCCAGATCGCGCGCATCGATCTCATCGGCGCCGAGATCGCGCGCACCGCTCATCAGGTGAACCTCGAAACGCGCGCCGCCGAGCGGCGGACGGTGCTCGCAGGCCTCGCTGGCAATGTGGTCGAATGGTACGATTTCGGCGTCTACGGCTTCTTCGCCGCCACGATCGGCGCGCAATTTTTCCCTTCCGAGGATCCTTCCGTTTCGCTTATCGCCTCCTTCGGCGTGTTCGCTGTGGGCTTCATCGCGCGTCCGCTCGGCGGGCTGCTCTTCGGCCACATCGGCGATCGGCTGGGCCGGCGCGCGGCGGTCGTCAGCTCCGTCATACTGATGATCGTGCCAACCCTGCTGATGGCGTTGCTCCCCACCTATCGGCAGATCGGCCTCGCCGCCCCCGCCCTCTTGATCCTGTTGCGGCTGGCGCAGGGCCTCGCCGTGGGCGGCGAATATACGACATCCATGGTTCTTCTCGTGGAAGAGGCGCAGACCCGTCGGCGCGGCTTCGTCGGCAGTTTCGCCCCTTTCGGCGCGCTGGGCGGCTTGCTTCTCGGCTCGGCGATCGGCGCGATGCTCACGGCCTTCCTGCCGGAGACGGCGACGGCTTCGTGGGGATGGCGGCTCGCGTTCTTCACGGGGCTCCTCATCGGCCTCGTCGTCTTCGTCATTCGCCGCCGCCTGCCGCCCGATTCCACGATCGTCGAGACGGAGGAGGCGCGCGCATCGCCGCTTTTCGAGGCGTTCCGCACGCAATGGCGCACGATTCTCAAGGTCGTGGGATTCACGCTGGGCAATGGCGTCGGCTTCTATCTCTGCTTTGTCTATGTCTCGACCTGGCTCAAGCAGCAGCAGCACCTTTCCGCCCCCACCGCGCTAACGCTCAACAGCATCGCTCTCTTTCTGATGCTGATCATGACGCCGCTCGCTGGCGCGCTCTCCGACAGGATCGGACGCAAGCCCGTGTTGATCATTGGCGCGGCGGGGCTCGCTCTATCCGCCTGGCCGCTGTTCTGGCTGATGAGCAGCCCGCATCTCGGCGCCATTCTGGCTGGACAATGCATCTTCGCGCTCTTCATGTCCTGCTATGGCGCAAGTCCAGCCTTTCTCGTCGAGGCCTTCCCCAAGCATGTCAGATGTTCGGGCCTGTCTATCGGCTATAACCTCTCGCTTTCCGTCTTCGGCGGAACGGTTCCGATGGTCGCGGTGTCTCTCATAAAGATCACGGGAAACCCGCTGTCGCCGGCTTTCTATCTTTCGCTTGCGGCGATCATCTCGCTGTCGATGGCGCTTCTCATCGGCGCCGACTCGGAAGAAGCGGCGACGCCTTGATTGGCTCGAAAGAGACACGGCGCGCCAGCCTTGGCGTCACAGGCGACGATATTCCGAACGCGATCGCCTGGATCGCGTCCGAAGCCGAGGCGCTCGGCGCGACTGAACGGCAGTGTTTTGGCGCGCAACTTTGCGCCGAGGAGATCCTTATCAACGCCGTGAGCCACGGCGGGCAGGCGCGCTTGTCGATCGTCATCACGCTCGAATCTCTTCAAGATCGCCTTCGCCTGACGCTTCGGGACGACGGCGCGGCTTTCGATCTTGCCGAGGCGCCCGCACGAGAGGCTGACGCCACTCTCGAAGCATCGCGGCCTGGCGGATGGGGCGTCGCCCTGGTTCGCCGCTTCGCGGATCACGTCCATTGGCGGCGCGAGGGAGACCGAAACGTCGTCGTTCTCGATTTTGTCAGCGCGCGTGGAGCATGACGCCGCCTGAGAAGGACTGGTTTCAATCATGGATACCGCGACGCGCGTTGCACTCGAGAAGCTTCTGGCGCGCGCGCGCAGGATCGAGTTGCAAGCCGGCGACATGCTCGTCCGACAAGGCGATGCGAGCGACTCCGGCTTTTTCCTGGCCGTCGGCGCTGTGCAAGTCTACGCAGAGACGGCCTATGGCGCTGCGCCGCTCGCGACACTGGAGGCGCCCCGTCTTCTCGGCGAAATCGGCGCCTTCGCCGGTCTGCCCCGCACGGCCAGCATCAGGGCTGCGACAGAAGCGCGCCTGTATGAGATCGGCCGCGGTGAACTCGTCGAGCTTGGCCGACAGTCGCCTGACCTCCTTTTAGGGGCGGTAGAGCAACTTGGCCGTCAGATCGCAACTGTAAATGAAGCTTTGGCGCTTTACGCCAACGCTCTCGCCGCGCTCGAAAGGCGCGAGTTCGACAGTCGCATTCTTGCGGATCTCGACGATCCGCCTCCGGCCCTTGCGACTTTCGCGGCGGCTTTCCATCGCTTTGCATCCGAGATCGTCGGAAAGCGGCGCCGTGAGGATGAAATGGCGAGTGCGGCCTTCATCCAGCAGTCACTCCTTCCTAAGGAAGCGACGATCAATCGCCTCCGTCCGGACGTGGAAATCGCCGCGCGGATGCGGCCGGCCCGCGAGGTCGGCGGCGACTTCTATGATTTCTTCGTTCTGGACGACGACAGGATCGCCTTCACGATTGGCGACGTCTGCGGCAAGGGAACGCCTGCGAGCCTCTTCGCATCGATCGTCGTGACGCTCTTACGAACGCTCGGCCGCGACCGAGGCGATGTCGCGACGGTGGTCAATCGCGCAAACCTTCTGCTTTGCGAAGACAATGACGCGACGATGTTCGCGACCGTTTTTTTTGGCGTTCTAGATCTGAGCGACGGCCTTATGACCTACGCCAATTGCGGCCATGTCGCGCCGGCGCATCTCTCTCGGACCGGCCATGTCGCGCGCCTAAAAGCGACAGGCGCGCCGCTCGGCATCGATTCCTCTTGCGTCGTCCGGGCGACGCAGACGCGGTTTGAACCGGGCGACAAACTCATCTTGGTCACGGACGGCGTTACGGAAGCGATGAACGCCGCGAAGGAGGAATTTGGCGAGCCGCGCTTCGTGGCGGCGGTGGAAACAGGGCTGCAGGAGTCGCCTCGCGCGTTGGTGTCGCGACTCTTTGCAGCCGTCGACGCCTTCGCGCAGGGCGAGGAGCAGTCGGACGATATCGGCTGTCTGACGATCGAACGAAAACCTCGCGAGGCGCCTCGTCTGTGATCCTCGCGAGATTTGCGGTTCAAGGAGATGGGCGCTGCGCCGCCAGATAGTCGCATAATCCCTGCTGTCCCCGCACCGTTGTCCAGCGATGATTCCAGGCGAAAGCGGGCCGCAGAAGCGGCGCGAGAAGCCTGAGAATCGGCCGGGACACCGTCACCTCCCAAAGCAGGTCGACGTGCACGCCGCCCTCACGCGGCAGAAGAATAGCGATCCAGCGCCCGTCGAGATCGCCGCTCGTCTTGACGTCGACGCGGTAGGGCCATTCCAGCGCCACCGCTTCGAGAATGAATTGCAGTCGATACGGCAGAAACCCGCGCGCCTTGGCGCGGATGCGATCGCCCACTTTCGGCGCGCCCTCGCCGTTGAGCCGTTCAGCTTCGAGATAAACCCCTTTCCACCACTGCGGCAGCAGCTCGCCGCGCGCGAGCACGTCATAGACCTGATCAACGCTGGAGTTTGGTATTTCCCAGCTTTCCTCGAAACGAAAAACATTCGCAGCCATTCTCGTGTCCCTGTGATCGCGCCAGCGCACATGAGCGTTACACGGGGCGTCTGCATTCGGTTGCGGGGAGAGAACCAAAAACCGAAAAAAATCGACGAGCCCGCATCCAAACGGCGAAGCCGCGCGTATCTCCCTGACCGGGAGCGTGAGCCCCGGCAGGACAGGAGCCGACGATGAGCAATTCCAATTCGATCCGATCTCTTTATGCGGCTTTCGGTCGCGGCGACGTCAAGTCCATTCTCGACGCCCTCGATCCGTCGATAGAATGGCAGTCGAACGGCGACGCGAGGATCATTCCCTGGGGTGGCCGCCGCGGCGGACTCGCAGGGGCGGCGTCATTCTTCGAGGCGCTTGCCGACAACCTCGATTTCGAGGCTTTCGAACCGCGGGATTACTTTGAGGATGGCGACACCGTGATCGTGCTCGGCCGCACCAGGGCGAGGGTGAAGAGCGGCCGCGGCGTATTTGACAGCGATTGGGCGCACGTCTTTAGTTTCAAGAACGGCAGGCTGCTGCGCTTTCGCGAGTTCTACGACACGATGTCGATCGCGAACGCGCTCGCCGCGTGACCCATTTGGCGCCGGAGAGTTCCGGCGCATCATTTTTTGCAGCAAGAAGAGATTACGCCAATGAAAGCCGCACCAACGTCCGAGTCCTGCGCCGACGTCCTTCCGCTCGTTCACGGACTGATCGCCGAGGGAAGGAGCTACGCCAATTGGGGCGGATCGCGCACCACAACGCCCGCCGTCTACGTCGAGCCAATCAGCTATGCGGACGTGCAGTCCGTGGTCCGCGACCGTGTACGTTTCCCGACGCCGGTCAGTCCGGTCGGCGCGATGCTCTCGGTTACGGACACGGTCGTGAATGACGGAGGAACGCTCATCTCGCTGCGCAAGCTTGATGAAATTCTCGGCGTCGAGACCGATGCGCTCGGCCGTGAGGTCGTGCGCGTTCAGGCGGGCTGCCGCCTCAAAAAGCTGAATATGTGGCTGAAAGAACGCGGCCTCGAGATCGGTTTCCAGGCTGAGATTGGGGAGGCCACCGTCGGCTCGGTCGCCGTCGGAGACACGAAGGAATCTTCGCTCGACGCTCCGGGCTTTTTTTCGGCTCACGTCGTCGAACTCACTTACGTCAATGAGAATGGCGACCTGCAAACGATCTCTGATCACGCCGACGGATCGACCTTTTATGAGTTCAAATGCAGTTTTGGGCTCACGGGCGTTGTCGTCGAATGCTGCATCGAGAATCGGCCGGCGCGACTTTGCCGCAGCGATGTGTCGATCGAGCGTTACGAGAGCCCGGAGCAGCTTGCGCGTAGCCTCGCGGAAAAACGCGGACAGTGCGATGCGCTGCTCGCCATTGTTTCTCTGCATGAACTCGTTAGCCTCTACGATCAGCGCTATGAGGCGGGCGCAGGGAGCGTCGCGCCTTTCGTCCAGCCCGAATGCGAGGAATTCCGGATCGCCAAGCGGCTGGCGATCCAGCGCGGGTTCGATGGCGTTGACGTGCCGCAGCCGAAGGGAATCCTCTATCCCCGCGCGGATTTCGTGAACGAATATTGGCGTCCCTCTCGCGAAGAGAAACGTCTCGATTTTCAATACTATGAACATGACATTTCTCAGCTCGAGCGCGTGATCGCCGAAAGCTACGCCTTCACCAAAGCCTATGAAGCAGAGACAGGTTTTGCGCCGGGCGGATGGGCGACCTATTTCGTCAATCGTCCGCCTCGCGCGCAAAAACCCTTCGGGCTCTATTCGGACGGGCCGGGAGTATCCTTTTCGTTCGATCCGTTCTGCAGCGACCCCTGCTCGCCGCGCTGGCAGGATTTTTCCCGGCGCTACAACCGTCTCGCGATCGACGCGCTCGGCGCAAGGGTTTCGCCAATCCAGACGCAGTGGCTCGCGACCGGCGACGTCGTCATCCCGAAACGGTTGGCGAAGTCGCGCTTCACCGACGCCCTATTTCGCTCAGTTCCTGGAATGATCGGCGTTGGCGACACGCAGACGGTCTGTCTCGACGGGCCAGCGGACGTTGTCTATGCTGCTGGCGACGCGGCGCCGTCTCGCGCGGGGGCGATGGTAGACGTGCAGAATTCGCTCGAAGCGCTTTTGCAGCGGGTCGCGAAAAAGGATCGCGCCGCCTTCCGCGATCTTTACGGCGCGACCTCGTCGCGCCTGTTCGCCATCTGCCTCGGCCTGCTGCGTGATCGCGCGCGCGCCGAGGAGGCCCTGCAGGAAAGCTTCACGCGTATTTGGGAGCGCGCGGCGAGCTACGATGCACAAAAAGGCGCCGCGCTTGCCTGGATGACTGTGCTGACCCGGCGTATCGCGCTCAATGAACTGCGGCGGCGCGACAGCGCACATGCCTCGCTCGAAGAGCACGACGCGCCGCAGATCGCGGCGGATCTTCCGGAGCGCGATCCTTTGGCCAAGGGGCGTCTCCTGGAATGTCTCGACAGGCTGGGCGGCGACCCGGCGCGGCCGCAAGAGGCCGCGTAAGCCCGTATCCTTCGACGGCGTGGGCTCGGCAGGCTGGCGTTGTGGAAGTGACGAGGGCATGGGACGAATTTCGACTTGACGACGAAAGCGGTATAAACTGCTCTCCGACTCGGATGTTGAAAATGAAAAACGCCGTTCGCGTTACAGCCGCCGTTTTGCTTATTGCTCCTTTTCCCGTGTCATATGCCGAAGATGCGGGAAAGGTTGTGTCGACGGTTGTGCGAAGAGAGGGCTATCGATGCGATAAGCCTATCACAACAACGAGAGACGTTGCCGACTCGGTTCCTGAAGAAGAAGCCTGGATCCTCAGGTGCAAGAACGCGACTTATCGCGTTCGCCTCCTGCCGCACTCTTTGTCCCATGTTGAAATCTCGCATCAAAACAATTGAAGTTGGTCGACGCTCCTGCGCTGGGCCGTGAAGGCCGCTCGTCGTCGGGCGCAGCGAATGCTTCAGCTCGTCATCGAAGATTCCTGCGGGACTGAGGCGAGGCGCTGCCAGTTCGAGGATTGCTTATGGGAATGCCGAGGTCTGCGAGCGTCGCTTGCTTTTCTGGCGCTTCCCTCGTGGCAGGGCCAGATGCAGTGCGGCCGTTCAATTGGCCGCGCGCCCCGACCGCCTTTTCCAAGTCCTTCAGCAGCTCGCCGGCGCGGTGCGCGGCACGGAGGCGTATAGACAAGCTGTCGTCTAACATGTCATTAATATGTGGTTTTTAACACCGACAAACTGGCACCCCGTCGGTTTTTCTGGGCCGACGGGTTTTCGCGAGGGTCCTCGCCCGCGGCTTCATGGCTGCGGGCCTTTTTCCATGCGCGTCTCGACCGCGACAGACCAGAGCTGGCGGAGAGGGTTTTTTCTTACTTTCTGTAAAGATAACAACCCAAAAGCCGTTGATACAAGCGATAATAGGATAAACAAGACCATATACTCTTTTGCGGCAATTATTGCTGCGAGAGCGAGAATGCCGGCGTAAGTCAGCAATACGCCACTCAGTATGGAGTTGTAGACCGTGCAGAAAATATCAGACATGATATTTCTGCGTCTTAGACTATGGTCATATTCGTTTCTGCGAGCTGTATCGCTTAAAACGTAATATGAGTCGGTAATTCTTCTGAATTGCTCGGCATCTCCTGGCTGGAAGTCTGGATGATATTTTTTCGCGAGCCGTCTATACGCCGAGACGACGTCCTCATGCTTGGCGTCCTCCTTTAAGCCCAAAATTTGATAGTGCGTCGCCATCCTATTCCACGAAGCCAAGAATCACCTCAAGCCCGGCGCTGGCTGCCTCTTTCGTGACGGACGCGTGTCACGAAACTCTACCACCGCGCCCGCTGCTATGGCTCGCTTCCGTTCCTCGGCTTCCCCTTCCTCAGCCGCACCCCCGGCGCGTCGCCGTTGGTGAACTCGACGCCGGCTCGAGGGCAGCTCACTTCCCGGCGAGCCCCTTCTCAACCAAGCGGCGGATGGCTTCCGGGCGCGTTGGCCGCGGCTCGGATTGCTTAGCAATCCAGGCATCAATAGCGGCAAGCTGCTTTCGATGAATGCGCACAGTGAGCGCTTCAGTCTCAACCGGCGGCCGGCCTCTCGATTTTTTGACATTAACAATTGACATGCGAATTAAATAATGTCGTAAATTAGCGAGCCGAGCAAGAGGCTGACACCTCAAACCCGGCTCTAACCACACCGCAACACGAGGAGTTACGGCCATGGCTGATTCTCAAGATACCCGAATTGCGTCTGAAACCACGACCGAGGCGCCGGTCGAACTGGCTGAACAGCTCCGAGCCGCCGGCGTCGCGAATGGTCTGACATCTAAAGTATGGGAGTGCATTCGCACCGAGCGCGCACGGGCGACCGCGGAGGCGGCGAGGCTTTTCTATCGTTCAGAGGACGAGCCAATCACGGCGCTTCAATTCGCAGACGAGCTTGACGCCATGGTCCGGCGTCTATGGGGGCTTGTCGCGGCGCTCGGCGACCTTGTCGAAGACCATGACGACGCCCCCCTGTCCAGGGGCGTTATTCAGCTCGTGGAAGACGCGACCAAGGAAATGGAGCGCTTGGCCAAATCGTTCGACGCCGAACGTTGGCTGGGAGAGCAGTCATGAGCGACCTTTCGCACGCGACCGTTCCCCGGCTTTGGCTTCGCGTCTGGCGCATCAGGCTAGCGATTTGGGCGATGCGCCGCGCGCGGCGGCTCGCCGACTTCTCCGAATGGGTCATGCCCGAGGATCTGAAGGGGGGCTGTGATGACCTACGACCGCGCCGCTATTATGCGTGACGCCCACAAGCGGTTCCGAGCCTCGGGCTGGGCTGGACGTTCTCGCAATGCCTCAGCCCGGCGTGGGCGGCGGCGAAGGAGCGCAAGGCTTGCGCCCGGATTGCCGCATAGGCTTTGAGCCCTACATTACGCCGAGCACGGACAGGTTGGTGCAGCTCGCAGACATGTGCGCCGGGGCCATAGCTCGCTCATTCAAGCCTGATCGCGACAGTTACGACCGATGGCCGGGCAAGTCGGCCGTGCATGCCGAAACGAGCCGAAGCTTCGAAGACATTGCAGCCGAGCGATTGCCGACCGGGAGATCGGCAGGAGCGGCGCACATGGCGTCTCGAACGAGGCGAGATCGACAGGGCCGGAAGCGTGGAGCGCTCGTCGGCTGAGCCCGATCGCGTCCCGACGAGACCCGAATTGATAAAACCTCTCTGGAGAATCACGACTCATGACAACGCGTCGCGCAGACGAATCTTCAACCGAAGATTCCTCTGAGCAGTCGGAACGCTTGTTTTCCGAGGAAATGGTGGATCGCTTGAAGAGCGCGCTCACATTTGGCGAGCCGATTCCAACCCTGCCAAAATCAACGCGTTTCCAAAAGGGCAATCAGGCAATCCAAAAGGAAGGCCGAAGAAAACGTCAAGCTTTCCGTTTCATCCCCGGATTGAGCCGCATCCCATACAGGAATTGATCCTAAAAGAGGCGGAGCGCGGCGTCACGATCCGTGAGGGCAAGAGCGTCTCTGTCATTCCAGCGAAACAGGCTGTTATTCGCGCATTGCAGAATACGGCTCTCAAAGGCAACCCTCATGCGCAGAGAACCTGGACCCTGCTTTATGCGCCGATCGAACGAGAGAAGGCGATCGAGATCAAAGCTGACAATGAATTTTGGGAGGCCTATCAGCAGAAATGTCGGGAAGAAATCAGGGAAGCTGAATCAAAAGGCGAGGCGCCACCGATGCATCTTCCACATCCAGACGACATCATCATCCGATATGGGAAGCCGCCTCTCTTCAAAGGACCCATATGCGAGACGGAACTCACGGATATGGAAGAACGCATAAAGCTGATGGACGCCTTCATTATGCAAATTGCCGTCAATGAGCGATGCGCTTTGCCAGAAAATATAGAGGCAGGACTCCGATGCGCCGACGCTGCGACAATATTCGTGGCGCTCCTGAAGGGGACGCTGCCAAAGCGGCTCCAACTGAGCGATACCGACTTTATAACGAGACTTATGTATTTTCAGAATATCCCGAAGCGCACCCTCCTTAAATCGACCCGCGCCGCATGGAGCGCCGCCGGCCTTCATGTCCCACGCGGCAAAATATTCCCGACGCTCGAAATTGCTCGTGCGATCGTCGAAGGGTTTAAGGCCGCCAATGAGGCTGACGCAAATTGAAGAGACTCGTCTCTGGAGATCGGATAGGTTCGCGCGATCCCCATATTACTTCGCATGGTCGGGCCGCACTCGCGCATCTTCGCGAACGGCGACGTTCTTGCCGCGCTCTCAGCAGGCATAATCCTTTGTTAGTCGCCAGATTTGTCGTCGAGCAGAATTTCGTATTCAACGGTGCTCCGTAGCCGGCGCTTCCCGTCCAAGGGAACGACGCACGCCCTGGCCTCATCGAAGTAGAACACCGTCCAGTTGGGTAATTCGGCCTTGACGGCGCGAGCAATGGCGCGCCCTTCGGCGGAAAAATTCGTCCAGTCGCTTTCTCGGTGGAGCCGATCTTCTTCTTGGACCGCATCCTCGATAGCCTCATAGCAAGCCTGCCAGCGACGAAGACGCTCGACGAGCGCGGGTGAGATCGGCAATTCCTCGGCCCCACAGGAATTTCCCTCGATGTCCCACACCCCATCGCAAGAATACTCGGGCATGATGCGAACCCAGCGATGGCGATTAAGCGGGTCTTTGTAGATGTCGCTCATGTGCGCCTTTTGTCTTCTCCTCGCACCCATCAGCCTTATACCGTTCTGGACAGTCCTGCTCTAGCGTACAACACACAGGAATCCATAGATTGGTCATCCCCGTGTGTGCAGGGAACGTGGGTCGGAGGTGAGATCAAACGTTCACCGTCTATTCCGACGTCGTGTTTTGATCCGCGCTCTCTCTAGAGGCTGGAGGCTTGTTTCCCAATGAGGAATGCGGCCTGATCTCGTTGTAGTGACGCTGCCAGCTTTCGATGACGATTTCCGCCTCCTTCAGAGAGGGGAGCAATTCTGTTCCCTAACCTACATGATTTGTCCGCAAAATCTGATTGAAGGCGATGCGACCGATAGCGGACATTGCGGACGCGCTCTAACAAGGGAAAGCTACTGACCCAACACGGACCAGCGCTCTGCTGTTCTGACGTCTTCTTTGGCTGGAAAACAGTCATTGCGTAACGAGCCGGTTAATAGCCCGCTCGCGCCGACGAGCGCGATGATCGGCTTACGTGCGAAAGAATGTTCAAAAGCCATTCAGTCATAGTTAAGTGACACTTGAACATTCAACGGCGTCGAGCGCCTGACGAATATCGTCATGTATATCGGAGAGCGTTTCTAGTCCGATGGAGAAACGAACGAGGCTCTCGCCGACGCCATGTTCGGCACGCTCCTTCGGCGTGTAGGGCGCGTGGGTCATGCTGGCGGAATGTTGCACGAGCGTCTCGGCGTCACCGAGACTTACGGCGCGGGTCACTAACTTCAGCCAATTCATAAAGGCCATGGCGGCCTTTCTGCCGCCGTGCAGTTCGCAGGCTACGACCCCGCCGAAACCCGTCATCTGACGCCGCGCAAGATCGTGAAAATGAGAATTCGGCAATCCGGGATAGAAGA
>JBPFDX010000058.1:0-7813 GCA_051061385.1 Methylocystis sp. | reverse complement strand
GACGCCGGCGGGAACGACGACAGGCTTCTTGCCGATACGAGACATTGTTGCAAATCCTGTTTGATGAGGCGCAAGGTCTAGAAGACCTTGCACAGCACCTCGCCGCCGACATTGTTTTCGCGCGCCGCGTGATCGGCCATCACGCCCTTCGGCGTCGACACGATGGTGACGCCAAGGCCGTTCGCGACCCGCGGCACTGCGCCGACCGCCGCATAGACGCGGCGGCCCGGACGCGACACGCGCTCGATCTGCTTGATCACCGGCTCGCCGTCGAAATACTTCAGTTCGATCTCGAACTCGGTGCGGCCGTTGCCGAAGTCGGTGCTGCTATAGCCGCGGATATAGCCCTCTTCCTTCAGCACGTCGAGCACATGCGCGCGCAGCTTGGAGCCGGGGGAGGACACCTTGTCCTTACGGCGCATCTGCGCATTGCGGATGCGGGTGAGGAGATCGCCCAATGGATCGTTGATCGCCATTTGCCGCTCTCCTTACCAGCTCGACTTCACAAGGCCCGGCACCAGGCCGCGGGAGCCGAGCTCGCGCAGCGCGATACGGGACATTCTCAGCTTGCGATAAAAGGCGCGAGGACGCCCCGAGATTTCGCAGCGGTTGCGCACACGAATGGCCGCGGAATTGCGCGGGAGCTCTGCGAGCTTGAGACGCGCCTCGAACTGCTCCTCGACGCTCAGCGACTTGTCCTTCGCCGCCGCCTTCAGCCGCGCGCGCCGGCCCGCATAGGCCTTCACGAGCTTCTGCTTCCGCTTGTTGTTCTCAATCGCGCTTTTCTTCGCCATTACCAGTTTCGCCTTTCGGTATCCGCGTTTGAGGAGCCGTTAAGCCCTCACTGCCGGAACGGGAAATTGAACGCCTTCAGCAAGGCGCGCGCCTCTTCGTCGGTCTTGGCCGTCGTGCAGACGATGACGTCCATGCCAAGGATCGATTCGGCCTTGTCGTAGTCGATCTCGGGGAACACGATGTGCTCCTTGATGCCGAGCGCGTAATTGCCGCGTCCGTCGAAGGACTTCGGATTCAATCCGCGGAAGTCGCGCACGCGCGGCAGAGCGACGGTGATCAGCCGGTCGAGGAACTCGTACATGCGCGTCTTGCGCAGCGTGACCTTCGCGCCGATCGGCATGTTCTCGCGCAGCTTGAAGGTCGAAATCGCCTTGCGCGCGCGGGTGACGACCGGCTTCTGACCGGCGATGAGGCCGAGATCCGCGGCCGCCGCCGACGCTTTCTTGCTGTCGTTGACGGATTCGCCGACGCCCATGTTGAGCACGATCTTCTCGATCGTGGGCACTTCAAGCGCGTTCTTGTAGCCGAACTGCTGGGTGAGCGCCTCGCGCACGACTTCGTCGTAATGCTTCTTCATGCGCGGCGTATAAGCGCCGTCGCCCAGCGCCTTCGCAGGCGCCTCGCCCTCGGCCTTCGCCGGCTTTTCCTTCGCGGCGGATTTCGCGGCGGCCTTCTTCGCCTCCGCGCCCTCGGCGGCCGGCTTTTGAGCCTTTGCGGGCTTTTCGGCCTTCGGCTTCTTTTCCTCAGCCATCGATCAATTCTCCGGAACGCTTGGCGACGCGGACCTTACGGCCGTCGTCGAGAATCTTGAATCCGACACGCGTGGCCCGGCCGTCCTTGGGATCGGCGAGCGCGAGATTCGACAGATCTATCGGCGCGGCCTTATTGATGATGCCGGCTTCGCGATCTTTGGTCTGGCGCTGGTGGCGCTTGACCATGTTGACGCCGTCGACCACCGCGCGGCCCTCGCTCGGGATCACGCGCAGCACTTCGCCGCTGCGGCCCTTATCGCGGCCTGCGAGAACGACGACCTTGTCGCCCTTCTTGATTTTGGCGGCCATTACAGAACCTCCGGCGCGAGCGAAATGATCTTCATGTGGTTCTTGGCGCGCAGCTCGCGCGGCACCGGTCCGAAGATGCGGGTGCCGATCGGCTCCTTCTGATTGTTTATCAGAACGGCGGCGTTCGAATCGAAGCGAATGACGGAGCCGTCCGATCGCTTGATGTCCTTCGAGGTGCGCACGACGACGGCCTTGAGCACGTCGCCCTTCTTCACGCGGCCGCGCGGAATCGCTTCCTTGATCGACACGACGATGATGTCGCCGACCCCGGCGTATTTGCGCTTGGAGCCGCCCAGCACCTTGATGCACATCACGCGGCGCGCGCCCGAATTGTCGGCGACGTCGAGATTGGTCTGCATCTGTATCATGGCCTACCCGCCTTTCATTCCGGTCTGGTTTCGGCTGCGCCGACTTCGTCCGGACGGTTTGTTCTTCTAAGACTACGCCTCAGCCGCGTCTTCGACGACGCGCCAGCGCTTCAATTTCGAAATCGGCGCGGTCTCTTCGATCGTCACCGCATCGCCCACCTTGAACGCGCCGTTCTCGTCATGGGCGTGATAGTTCTTCGTGCGGCGCACCGTCTTCTGGAACAGCGGATGGGTGAAACGGCGTTCGACCTTCACCACCACCGTCTTGTTCTGCTTGTCGCTGACGACGACGCCCTGGAGAATTCGCTTCGGCATGGCGCTTTAACCCTGCTGTTCGGCGCGCTTCTGCGCGGCGATGGTTTTGGCGCGGGCGATGTCGCGACGGACGACGCGCACGCGTGAGGTGTTCTCGAGCTGGCCGGTCGCCCGCTGGAAGCGCAGATTGAACTGCTCTTTCTTGAGCTTCAGCACTTCGTCATTGAGCTGATCTTCGGTCATCGTCTTGATGTCGGAGAGGCGCTGTCTGGATTTCATCACGTCCCCCTTACTCGGCAATGCGTTCGATGAAGCGCGTCTTGATCGGCAGCTTCGCAGCGGCCAGCGTCAGCGCTTCGCGCGCCAGCGGCGCCGGCACGCCGTCGATCTCGAACATGATGCGGCCAGGCGCGACGCGCACCGCCCAGAATTCCGGCGCGCCCTTGCCCTTGCCCATGCGCACTTCGGTCGGCTTCTTCGACACCGGCACGTCGGGGAAGATGCGGATCCAGACGCGGCCGGCGCGCTTCATGTGGCGCGTCATGGCGCGGCGCGCGGCTTCGATCTGGCGCGCCGTGATGCGCTCAGGCTCCAGCGCCTTGAGGCCGAACTGACCGAAGTCCAGCGAATAGCCCGCCTTCGAGGCGCCACGGATTCGGCCCTTGAAGGCCTTGCGGAACTTGGTGCGTTTGGGTTGCAGCATGATAGCGCTCTTTGATCTTGTCCGTTACCCCGCGTCGCACGGTTCGCGCGGTTCGCGACGGCGGCGTTCGCCGCCGCGATCGCGATCGCCATGATCGCCGCCGGCGGCCTGTTCGGCCGCCTTCTTGTCCTGCGCCATCGGATCGTGCTCAAGGATTTCGCCCTTGAAGATCCAGACCTTGATGCCGCAGGCGCCATAGGCGGTGTGCGCGGTCGCCGTGCCGTAATCGACGTCGGCGCGCAGCGTATGCAGCGGCACGCGGCCTTCGCGATACCATTCGAGACGCGCGATTTCGGCGCCGCCGAGACGGCCCGAGCAATTGATGCGGATGCCCTGCGCGCCGAGGCGGATGGCCGACTGCACCGCCCGCTTCATCGCGCGGCGGAAGGCGACGCGGCGCTCGAGCTGCTGCGCGATCGACTCGGCGACGAGCGCGGCCTCGGTCTCGGGCTTGCGCACTTCGACGATGTTGATGACCACTTCGCTGCCCGTGAGCTTGCCGACGAGCTTGCGGATCTTGTCGATGTCCGCGCCCTTCTTGCCGATGACGACGCCCGGACGCGCCGAATGGATCGTCACGCGGCACTTCTTGTGCGGACGCTCGATGACGATCTTCGACACCGCCGCCTGCTTCAGCGTCTTCGCCACCGCCTCGCGGATCGCCATGTCCTCGTGCAGCAGCTTGGCGTATTCGCCCTTGCTCGCGAACCAGCGCGAATCCCAGGTGCGGTTGACGCCCAGTCGCAGCCCGATCGGATTAACCTTCTGACCCATGGTGCTTAATCCTTTAGGCGTTCGCTTGCGCTTCGACTTCGCGCACGATGATCGTCAGATTGGCGAAGGGCTTCTCGACGCGGCTCGCCCGTCCGCGAGCGCGGGCATGGAAGCGTTTCATCACCAGCGCCTTGCCGACGAAGGCCTGGGCGACGACGAGATCGTCGACGTCGAGGCCGTGATTGTTCTCGGCGTTGGCGATGGCGCTTTCGAGCGTCTTCTTCACCTCATGCGCGATCCGCTTTCTGGAGAATTCCAGATCAGCGAGCGCGCGATCCACCTTCTTGCCGCGGATCAGCTGCGCAAGCAGATTGAGCTTCTGCGGCGACACGCGCAGCATGCGCGCGACGGCCTTCGCTTCGTTTTCCGCAAGCCGGGGCGGATTGGCTTCCTTCGACATCGTGAGCCTCTCTTAGCCCCTCTTGGCCTTCTTGTCGGCCGCATGGCCGTGGAAGGTGCGGGTCGGAGCGAATTCGCCGAATTTGTGCCCGATCATGTCTTCCGACACGGACACGGGAATATGTTTCTGGCCGTTGTGAACGCCGAAGGTCAGTCCCACGAATTGCGGGAGAATGGTGGAGCGGCGGCTCCAAATCTTGATGACCTCGGAGCGGGCCGAAGCGCGCGAGGCCTCGGCCTTCTTGAGAAGATAGCCGTCGACGAACGGGCCCTTCCAGATCGAGCGAGCCATGGATTAGCCCTTCTTCTTGCGATTGTGCCGCGAGGACACAATGAAACGGTCGGTGGATTTATTGGTGCGGGTCTTCTTGCCCTTGGTCGGCTTGCCCCAGGGCGTCACCGGGTGACGGCCGCCCGAGGTGCGGCCTTCGCCGCCGCCGTGCGGATGGTCGATCGGGTTCATGGTGACGCCGCGATTGTGCGGACGACGGCCGAGCCAGCGCGAACGTCCAGCCTTGCCGATCGAGGTGTTCATGTGGTCCGGATTGGACACCGCGCCGATCGATGCGAAGCACTGGCCGTGCACGAGGCGCTGCTCGCCCGAGTTCAGCCTGACGATCACATAGCCCTGGTCGCGGCCGACGATCTGCGCATAGGTGCCGGCGGAACGCGCGATGGCGCCGCCTTTGCCGATCTTCATCTCGACATTGTGAACGATCGCGCCGACCGGAATATTGGCGATCGGCATGGCGTTGCCGGGCTTCACGTCGACCTGATTGCCGGCGATCACCTCGTCGCCGACCGCAAGACGCTGCGGCGCGAGAATGTAAGCGAGCTCATTGTCCGCATAGCGCACGAGCGCGATGAAGGCCGTGCGGTTCGGATCATATTCGAGGCGCTCGACCTTGCCCGGCACATCGAGCTTGCGCCGCTTGAAATCGACGATGCGATAGGCCTGCTTGTGTCCGCCGCCGCGGAAACGCACGGTCACCCGGCCATAATTGTTGCGGCCGCCTTTCGAGGTCTTGCCCTCGGTCAGCGTCTTGACCGGCTTGCCCTTGTAGAGCTCGCTGCGGTCGACGATCACGAGCTGGCGAAGGCTCGGCGTGACCGGCTTGAATGTCTTCAGCGCCATAATTCTATCCTCACGCCTTCCTTACAGTCCGGTCGTCACGTCGATCTTGTGGCCCTCGGCGAGGGTCACCACCGCTTTCTTGACGTCGCTCTGCTGGCCGCGCACCCCGCGGAAGCTCTTCACCTTGCCCTTGCGCAGGAGCGTGTTGACCGATTCGACCTTGACGTCGAACAGGCCCTCGACCGCCGCCTTGATCTGCGGCTTCGTCGCGCTTCTCGCGACTTTGAAGACCACCTTGTTGCTCTCCGAGGCGAGCGTCGCCTTCTCGGTGATGACCGGGGCGACGATCACGTCGTAATGGCGAACGTCCTTGCTCATTTCAGTCGCGCCTCCAGCGCGTCCACTGCGGCGCGGGTCAACACCAGCTTCTCGCGGCGGAGGATGTCGTAAACATTGACGCCTTCGACCGGCAGAACGTCGATCTTCGGAATGTTGCGCGCGGCGAGCGCGAAATTGTTCTGCGGGGCGCCGCCGACAATGATGATCGCGCTGTCGAGGCCCGACTTGGCGAAGCCGGACACGAGCAATTTTGTCTTCGGCTCGGCGATCTCCGCCGTCTCCCAAACGATGATGCCGCCGTCCTTCGCCTTCGCCGACAGGGCGTGCTTCAGCGCGAGCTGGCGCACTTTCTTCGGCAAGTCATGTTCGTGGCTGCGCACCACCGGGCCGAAGGCGCGTCCGCCGCCGCGGAACTGCGGCGCGCGCGCCGAGCCGTGACGGGCGCCGCCGGTGCCCTTCTGCTTGTGCAGCTTCTTGCCCGAGCGCGCGATCTCGGCGCGGTTCTTCACCGCATGGGTGCCGGCGCGGCGCTTGGCGAGCTGCCAGCGGATCATGCGGAAGATGAGGTCCTTGCGCGGCTCGAGGCCGAATACCTCATCGGAGAGTTCGATCGAACCGGCCGCCTGGCCGTCGAACGACGTGACGTCGATCTTCACGGCTCAGTCCTCCTTCTTGTCTTCTTGCGGAGCGGCGTCCGAAGCCGCAGCCTCGCCCTGTCCGTCGCCGAGGCGGAACTTGCCCGGCTGCGGCGCATCCTTCGGAAGCGCGCGCTTCACCGCGTCGCGCACGAAAATCCAGCCGCCGGCCGTGCCCGGCACCGCGCCTTCGACGAGCAGCAGTCCCCGATCGGGGTCCGTCCGCACGACGCGCAGATTCTGCGTGGTGACGCGCTCGACGCCCATATGGCCGGCCATTTTCTTGTTCTTGAAGGTCTTGCCCGGGTCCTGACGACCGCCGGTCGAACCATGCGAACGATGCGAAATGGGGACGCCGTGCGACGCGCGCAGACCGCCGAAGCCCCAGCGCTTCATCGGACCCGCGAAGCCCTTGCCGGTCGACGTGCCGGTCACGTCGACGAACTGGCCGACGACGAAATGATCCGCCGTGATCTCAGCGCCGATCGGCAGCAGCTCTTCCTCGTTCACGCGGAACTCGGCGAGCTTCATCTTCGGCTCCACCTTCGCCGCCGCGAAACGCGTGCGCTCGGCCTTGGAGACATTCTTGACCTTGGCGCGGCCGATGCCGAGCTGAACGGCGGTATAGCCGTTCTTCTCCACGGTCCGCTGCGCGACGACCTGGCAGCCGTCGAGCTTTAAGACCGTGACAGGCACATGCTCGCCCGCCTCCGTGAAGACGCGGGTCATTCCGACCTTTTGCGCGATGACGCCCGACCGCATGATCCAATCCTTCGCAAAGCGCGCTCGCTTCCCTTGGAGGAGCGCCGCCTGAATTCCCTTAGAGCTTGATCTCGACGTCCACGCCGGCCGCAAGATCGAGCTTCATGAGCGCGTCCACCGTCTGGGGGGTGGGATCGACGATGTCGAGAACGCGTTTATGCGTCCTGATCTCGAACTGTTCGCGCGACTTCTTGTCGATGTGCGGCGAACGGTTCACCGTGAATTTTTCGATGCGCGTCGGCAGCGGAATCGGACCCCGGACCTGAGCGCCCGTGCGCTTGGCCGTCGAGACGATTTCCTTCGTCGACGTGTCGAGAATCCGGTGATCGAACGCCTTGAGGCGAATCCGGATATTTTGACCGTTCATTGTCTCGTCCTTTGGGACCCCGAGCGGCTTTGCTCGCCTTCATGCGCCGCGCGCGGATGTCGCGCGGCTTTGTTCACAAGAGCGAGCGCTTGGCCCGCGGCCCAGATTCGCTTTACTCGATGATGCTGGCGACGACGCCGGCTCCGACGGTGCGGCCGCCTTCGCGGATGGCGAAGCGCAGCTTCTCCTCCATGGCGATCGGCACGATCAGCGCGACTTCCATCGTCACATTGTCGCCCGGCATCACCATCTCCACGCCCTCGGGAAGCGTGACGATGCC
>JBPFDX010000057.1:0-2067 GCA_051061385.1 Methylocystis sp. | reverse complement strand
GCAACTCGTAGAGCGGGACGCGAAGCTTTTTCGAAATTTCCGCCAACATTGTGATGGACGGGTTCCCGAGCCGGCGACGCACATAGCGAAATTGCGACCCTGACATGCCGACGAATTCGGCGAATTCCGGCTTCGACAAGCCGCTCTTCGCCTGTTCGGCGATTAGGCGGTTCGAGAGGTTTGCGAGATAGGGCGACTCGAGCCGATCAGCGATCGTGACGACCATGAGCCGGCGTCGTCGATCCGCCTGAGCCGTTCCCCCCGCTTTACCCGCCTTACGCGACCACTTTGGCTCGCCGCCGATCATTTTGCCCCGGAAAAATCACGACACCGCCCCAGCACTGTCATAGATTCTCGCGCGGCTGCCAAGGGCAATTCGGGAATTTTTGCCAGTTTATTAGACTTTGCCTGCTTGCGCTTTGCGGCGCGGCATCCGAAGCAAGGCTGTGGCTCGACAAGCGCGGAAGGCAGGACAGGATGCCGCCCCCGGTCGCTCGCCGGGCCTTTCACGCTGCTTTTGCGAAGAGCGAGAGCGGTGAGCGCGCTTCACGACGGGACAGAAAGCGAGAGAAAGGCTCCCGCGCGCTCGTCGCGGAGATTTCGCTCATGACCGACAATTACGGTGAGACGATCGCCAAGGCCCTCGCCACCCAAGGCGGGCATCTCTTTATCGGGAGGGGCGGGTTTTCATTGCATTACGAGACCGGATGGCTGAGCGGTGGTTATGACTGCGAGCCAGTCAAAGCCGCGCTGATCGCGGCGGGCTTGCCCGTGATCGATAGCCGCACGGTCGATGTCGGCAAAGTCGCGGACCTCGCGCTTCGCGGTCCGATGATCGCGGTCGGTAAGCCGCCAGATCCGCCGCCCTGGCGCGCGCTGTCCTATGCGCCACTTGCCGAGGGTGCCGAGGCTTACGCGCGCGCCGGCGCCGATGTGCTGAACATGCCCGGGTGCGGCGGCGAGGACTCGGCAGCCCGAGAGTGAGAGGGCCCTTTGGGCTTTTCGACGGAGAAGAGGGTGAGAGAGAGGTTCTCGCCCATCCGTCGCGGAGTTCAGGGATATGGCGAAGATTGTTTTGACGGCGGCGCGGGATATCGCGCTCGACAAGCTTGTGGCGTTCGACGCGAATGTGCGGCGGTTCACGGCGGGGGTGAGCGTCGAGGATCTGGCCGAGGATATTTCGCGGCGGGGACTGTTGCAGTCCTTGAGCGTGCGGCCTGTCGTGGACGACCAGGGCGCGGAAACGGGTCAATTCGCGGTCAGCGCGGGCGGGCGACGTCTCGTGGCGCTTAAACTGCTCGTCAAGCAGAAGCGCCTCGCGAAGAACGCAGCCGTACCCTGCATCATGAAAACCGACGGCATCGAAGAAGAAGATTCGCTCGCCGAGAACACGATGCGCGAGGCGTTGCATCCGCTCGACCAGTTTCGGGCGTTCAAGAATCTCCAGGATCAGGGCGTCACGATTGACGAGATCGCCGCGCGGTTTTTCGTCGGCGCGCCGGTGGTGCGGCAAAGACTGAAACTCGCGGCGGCGAGCGAGAAGCTGCTTGATCTCTACGTCGCCGAAGAATTGAGTCTTGAGCAGCTCATGGCCTTTTGCGTCACCGACGACCATGCGCGGCAGGAGGAAGTGTGGGAGACTCTCAAACGGTCCTACAATAAGGAGCCCTATACGATCCGGCGCTTGCTGACCGAGGGCGCTGTGAAGGCAGGCGACAAGCGCGCCGTCTTCGTCGGCGTTGCGGGGTATGAAGCGGCGGGCGGGGTCATCCTTCGTGATCTCTTTCAGCAGGATCATGGTGGCTGGCTGCAGGATATGGCGCTGCTTGATCGTCTTGCGCGGGAAAAACTCGCGGAAGCGGCCGACGCGCTTCGCGCCGAAGGCTGGAAATGGTCGGAGATCGCGATCGATTTTCCCTATGGCCATACGAATGGGCTGCGGCGGCTGCCGGCGAGCTACGCGCCGGTCTCGGAGGAACAGCAGGCGCGTTACGACGTTGCGCTCGCCGAATATGACGCGTTGTCGGACGAACATGAGGGCGCGGAAGATCTTCCAGAAGAGGTCGA
>JBPFDX010000056.1:0-100928 GCA_051061385.1 Methylocystis sp. | reverse complement strand
GCGGCGCTCGAAGCGGATCGTCACGAACCAGGAGTTCGAGGACGCGCGCGACAAGATCATGATGGGCGCGGAGCGCCGCACGCTGGTGATGACGGACGAGGAGAAGAAGCTCACCGCCTATCACGAGGGCGGACATGCGCTTGTCTCGCTGAACATGCCGGGCTCGATCCCGATCCACAAGGCGACGATCATTCCGCGCGGCAGAGCGCTCGGCATGGTGCAGGGCCTCCCCGAGCGTGACCAGATTTCGCAGAGCTATGAACAACTCATTGCGATGCTGGCGATGGCGATGGGCGGCCGTGTCGCCGAAGAGCTGATCTTCGGCACGGCGAAGACGACCTCCGGCGCCGCGTCCGATATTCAGCAGGCGACGCGCATTGCTCGTGCGATGGTCACGAAGCTTGGCTTCTCGGACAAGCTCGGCACGGTCGCTTACGCCGACCCGCAGCAAGAGCAGTTCCTGGGCTATTCGCTCGGACGCACGCAGACCTTCTCCGAACAGACTCAGGAGACGATCGACGGGGAAGTCCGACGGCTGGTGCAGGAAGCCTATGAGAAGGCGAAGCAGATCCTCAACGACAAGCGCACTGATCTTGAAATGCTCGCCAATGCGCTGCTCGAATTCGAGACGCTGAGCGGCGAGGAAATCAAGGGTCTGCTCGTCGGCAAGCGTCCCGTGCGCGACGAGTCGGTCTCGACTCCGCCGCCGCGCGGCACGGCGGTGCCGACGACCGGGCAAAAGCCCGAGCCCGACGTCGGCGGCATGGAGCCGCATCCGATCTAAAACAAAAGCCCAGCGGTCACCCGCTGGGTTTTTTCTTTGTCGGCGATTTCGCCTTCGATTGCGCGATCAATTCGTCCACCGTCTCGGCCGGACGACAAAGCGCCGCCTTGTCGCCCATCGAAACGATCGGACGCTCGATCAGAATCGGATTGTTTTCGATCGCTGCGAAAATGGCGTCATCCGACAGGTTGGGATTGTCGAGACCCAATTCCTCATAGGGCGTCCCCCGCTTGCGCAAGATATCGCGCACGCTCTTGCCCATGCGTTGAAGGAGATCCTTCAAAGTCGCGCGATCGGGCGGGTTCTTGAGATATTCGATCACCTGCGGCTCATAGCCGGCGTCCCGCAGCGCGGCCAAGACGTTACGCGATGTGCCGCAAGCTGGATTGTGGTAGATTTTGACTTCCATGTGGACATCCGTTTCAATCGATATGCGAGTGTTCAATAACCGTTCGCCAGGCCGGCGGGAACACGCGTTGGCGTTATGGCATGACGCCCATAAATACGCCCAGTTGGCGTGATAGGCGTGCAGATTGGCGCCGAGGCGTTTAAGCGCTGCTCGCTGAGGAAATCAAATGACCCGCACCTATTTCGGCACGGACGGGATTCGTGGGCTGGCCAATGAGAAGATCACGCCCGAGCTCGCGCTCAGAGTCGGGCAAGCGGCGGGTCTCACCTTTCACCGCGGCGAAGGCCGCCATCGTGTCGTCATCGGCAAGGACACGCGACTTTCGGGCTATATGATCGAATATGCGCTTGTCGCCGGCTTCACGTCGGTCGGCATGGAGACGCTGCTGCTGGGACCGATGCCGACCCCTGCGGTCGCCATGCTGACGCGATCGATGCGCGCCGACGTCGGAGTCATGATTTCCGCCTCGCACAACGCTTTCGAGGACAACGGCATCAAGCTGTTCGGACCTGACGGCTACAAGCTTTCAGACGAGATCGAACATGAGATCGAGCGCCTGATCGATGGCGACATGACGCGCAAGCTCGCAGGGCCGAGAGATCTCGGCCGCGCGCGCCGCATCGAGGACGTGCGCGCGCGCTACATCGAATTCGCAAAGCGCACGCTGCCGCGCAACATGAGCTTCGACGGTTTGCGCCTCGTCCTCGATTGCGCCAACGGCGCCGCCTACAAAGTTGCGCCCGAGGCGCTGTGGGAGCTTGGCGCCGAAGTGATCGCCATCGGCGTCGAACCCGACGGCTTCAACATCAATCACCGCGTCGGCTCCACATCTCCGCAGGCGCTGCGCGACAAGGTTCGCGAATTGCGGGCCGATGTCGGCGTTGCGCTCGACGGCGACGCTGACCGCGTCATCATGGTCGACGAACACGGGCAGCTGATCGATGGCGACCAGCTGATGGCGGTCGTCGCCGAAAGCTGGCGCGACCAGGGCTTGCTGTCGAAGCCCGGCATTGTTGCTACGATCATGTCCAATCTCGGACTGGAGCGTCATCTGAATTCGCTCGGGCTCACTCTGGAGCGCACGGCCGTCGGCGACCGCTACGTGATCGAACGCATGCGAGAGGCCGGCTACAACATCGGCGGCGAGCAGTCGGGCCATGTCATATTGTCCGACTACTGTACGACGGGCGACGGGCTGGTGACGGCGATGCAGGTGCTCGCGGAGGTGAAGCGTCAGAACCGTCCGGTGAGCGAAGTCTGCCATCGCTTCGAGCCGCTCCCGCAGGTGTTGCAAAATGTGCGCGCTCCAAGCTGCGAGTTGGAGCGAGCCTCGGTCGCCAAGGCCATCGACGATGCGCGCGCGCAGCTCGGCGGCTCCGGCCGGCTCATCGTACGCGCCTCCGGCACAGAGCCCGTCATCCGGGTCATGGGCGAGGGCGACGACCGCGAGCTTGTCGAATCTCTCGTCGCAGAGATCTGCAGCGTCCTGAAGGAATCCGCCGAAGCCGCGTGAGCCGGTTCCCGCGGGTGGAAGAAGCTCGATCGACGATTTAGTTAATCAACAGGGTTAACGCTTCCTTAAGTCTTATCGCCCACCCTTGCCTCTTCGGCGCGCCGCGTCATCGGCTGCTATCGCGCGCCTGAAGATGGGGAGCACATCATGCGCCGCTCCACTGCCCTTTTATTGTGGTCCGCTGTGATTGCAGTCGCTGCGAGCGCACGCGCCGAAACGCTGCCGCCTCCACCGCCTCTGGACGTCAGCGGCTGGTATCTTCGCGGCAATGTCGACGCCGCGCAGCAGGCGACGGAAGGACAGACGCGCCTCCAGTCGAAGCTTCTCTCCGACCTGACGAACGGCGCTACGCCACCGACGCATTTCTCGATGATCGAGAGCCGTTAGCGTTCGAAATTTTGAGCTTTGGACCCGCTTCCGTCATGCGCGGCATCAGCCTATTGCAAGCACATTGCTCGCGGGCGCCGCGAGGCGCCAACGCAAACCGTCCTTCGCATAATCGACGGCGGCCTTGGCGGCCAATTGGAGTCGCGGGACATCGGCGACAAGCTGAGAGCCGAAGCCGAGCTTTTGCGTGGAATACAGGTTACGCCACGCTGTAGTCCTGTGGATGCTCGCGGCGCAGTCAGCCGACGACTCATCGCGGTGATCGGAGTCAAGTTCGCTTTTCGACCCTCGTCCTTGGTCAAGAGTTCCGCCATATTTCATCCATGTCCGACCTGCCCGAGACCGAGGGAGCGACTTCCCAGACCAATACGCCGGAGATCAGCGTCTCCGAACTCGCGAGTGCGCTCAAGCGTACAATCGAGGATCGCTTCGGGCGGGTGCGCGTACGCGGCGAAATCTCGAACTATCGCGGGCCGCACGCCTCCGGCCATGCCTATTTCTGCCTCAAGGATCAAAATGCGCGCCTGGATGCGGTGATCTGGCGATCGACGATGCTGCGCCTGCGCACCCGCCCGCAGGAAGGGCTCGAAGTCATCGCCACCGGCCGCGTCACGACCTTCCCTGGAAAATCCTCCTATCAGATCGTCATCGAATCGCTGGAGCCGGCCGGCCTCGGCGCGCTGATGGCGCTGCTCGACGCCCGGCGCAAGGCGCTCGCGGCCGAGGGCCTGTTCGACGAAGCCCGCAAGCGGCCGCTGCCCTCCCTGCCGCGCGTCATCGGCGTCGTGACGTCGCCGACCGGTGCCGTGATCCGCGACATCCTGCATCGTCTGAGCGACCGCTTCCCGCGCCGCGTGCTGCTCTGGCCGGTGCGGGTGCAGGGAGAGAGCTGCGCAGAGGAAGTCGCCGCGGGCATTCGCGGCTTCAACGCATTGCCCGTCGGCGGCGCCATCCCGCGGCCCGACGTGCTGATCGTGGCGCGCGGCGGCGGCTCGCTCGAAGACCTGTGGGGCTTCAATGAGGAGATCGTCGTTCGCGCCGCGGCGGAGAGCGCCATTCCGTTGATTTCGGCGATCGGCCATGAGACCGACACGACGCTCATCGACCATGTCGCCGACCTGCGGGCGCCGACGCCGACAGGCGCCGCCGAGAAGGCCGTTCCCGTGCGCGTCGAGCTTTTCGAACATCTCGCGATTCGCGCGAGCCGGCTCGAAGGCGCTCGTCGCCGGGGCATGGATCTGCGTCGCGCCCAGCTCTCGACATATGCGCGTCTGCTTCCCGCCGGCGACGCCCTGCTCGCCAATCCGCGCCAGCGCGTCGACCGCTCGGCGGAGCGGCTACGCGCCGGCTTGCGCGCCGCGCGGGATGGCCGGCGGCTGCGCCTTTCGCGCGCTGCGACGTTGCTCGCCCGCCACTCGCCGCAGGCCGAGCTGGCGCGCGCCAAAGAGAAACTGCACGGGCTTCGCGCGAGGCTGCGACAGGGATATTTCGCCCGCGCCGTTCTGGCGCGTCAGGAGAACGCCGCCGCCAGGCAACGTCTGGCTGGCGCCGCGCAGCGGCTCGACCGCGCCGTCGCGGGCCTGATCGGCAAAAGCCAGGATCGGCTCGACAGGCTCGCGCGCCTGCAGGAGTCGCTCAGCCATCGTTCAGTGCTGGCGCGCGGTTTTGCGCTGGTGCGCGAGGAGAGCGGCGCGCTGGTGCGCAGCGTCGTCCAGGCGCCGCCTGGGACGGGCCTCGATATCGAGATCGCCGACGGGAGAATCGCCGCGCGGGCGGGCGCCTCCACGCCGGAGCCGCCCGCGCCGCCGCGCCCACGCCGCCGCTTGAGAAAGCTCTACAGCGACGATCAGGGGTGGCTGTTCTGACCTATTCGAACCGCATCTGCCAGGCGACGATGCTGCGCTGCATGGGCGCCCTCGGCAGATAGCAGAAGGCATTGGTGGAGATCGGAGCCTCGACGCAGTGATAGTGCTCCCGACTCCAGTCGTATCCGAGCGTGTCCATGCAGGCGACGATCTTGTCGTGAACGACCTTCGGGTTGGATCGCCGCTCGGACGGGAAATCCCGTTCGGCCTGGAATTCGCAGTCGGTCACGTCGAGCTTCTGGCCTTCGAAATAGCGGCCGCTGGCGCCGCTGGTGACGAACATCGCCTCCGTGGCGAGGATAAAGAGCAGACCGACCGCCAAGGCCGCTTTGCCCTGCCACTTCGCCTTGAAGAAGTGCAGATCAATGAGCGACAGCAATCCGATCGCCAGAAGGCCGCCGCCCAGCAGCAGCGTCAAGGGCGACAAGAAGGGCGCGATGCCTTCGTTCATATCACCTCCCGATCGCACCGCCCGCCGCGCCGCGCGATTATTGATGAATCTTAAAGCATATTAAGAGCGCTGCTCTTGTCAAAGCAACTGCGCGCCCTTCGCTTCGCCCCGGCGGAAGGCGTTTTCGCCGGTCGGGACGCGCGCGGCGGCCGGCCTGGCGCAAGACGCCGGCTTGCGAGGTTCACCCGGCGTTCAGACAGGCGGGCGCGCCGCCCCCAAACCGTCAAAATTCCTGCCGCAACAGGGCGTTAAGCTTCTGTTAACCAATTAACCCGCTATTAACGAAGGGCCGAGTTTGCTCAAAAGCTACAGGTCGAAGTTACCTGCGATCAAGGTTGATGGAACCTTCGCTTAACCCTGGAAGACTAGGACTATCGCCCGACGGTGGTCGTAACAGGAGTTCCTCATGCTGCTTTCGCAACGCGCCTGCGGCGCCAAATTCGTCGTCGCGCTGACGGCGGTCCTGGCGCTCTCGGCCTGCGCCAAGAACACCGCGGATGAAGCCGCGAATGATCTGGCGGGCGGGCGCTACGGGCGTGGCGGCGTCGCGAGCCCTGGCAGCCAGCAGGACTTCGTGGTCAATGTCGGCGACCGCATCTTCTTCGAGACCGACTCCACCGATTTGACGTCAACGGCGCAGGCCACGCTCGACAAGCAGGCGGAATGGCTGAACCGCTATTCGCGCTACAGCTTCACCATGGAAGGGCACGCCGACGAACGCGGCACGCGCGAGTACAATTTCGCGCTGGGCGCCCGACGCGCCGAAGTGGCCAAAAACTATCTCATGTCGCGTGGCGTCTCGGGCGCGCGCATCCGCACCGTGAGCTATGGCAAGGAGCGCCCGGTGGCGGTTTGCGACGACATTTCCTGCTGGTCGCAGAACCGGCGCGCCGTCACCGTGCTTTCCGGCGGCAATTCCTGATCCACGACGCCGCGCCACTTGCGTCGGCGGCCTCGTTGCGGCATTGAAGGCGCGCGCCTGCGGGCGCATGCAGGAGTGTAGCTCAACTGGTAGAGCACCGGTCTCCAAAACCGGGGGTTGGGGGTTCGAGCCCCTCCACTCCTGCCATTCTCAATTTATTCTCCTTTCACTTCAGTTAGTTACGCATTCTTTTGGCGCACTTTTTTGCAAGGTGCGACAATCCCCGTTCGGTTTCTGTCCTCGCTGCCCATGCCGAGGAAGGCGAGACCGCCATCGGCCAAGCGCCCCCGGTTCGTCTTTTTGAGGTATGCGGGGAGAGACTTGGCCGAGCTGTGCCCGGCGAGCGCGACCAGTTGCTGGTCGGTGGCCCCTGCGTCTGCTGCCTGCGTCAGACGGCCCTTGCGGCAGCCGTGAGCGGTGTAACCGGGCGGGAGCCCGGCCGCGCTAGCCGCTTTCGAGAACCAACTATAGGCGGCCTTGGCGGAGCGCGTGCGCCCGCCCTGCGTGGCGAGGTAAGTCATGTGCGCCGTCGGCGAGGCGCGCAGCGCTTCCGCCAGCTCCGGAAAAACCCGCATATCGACCGGCACGCCGCGCTTCGAAGTGACCATGCGCAAGCGGCCGTCGCGGACATGCTGCGGCCCGAGCAGGAGCGCGTCGCCGATGCGCAAGGTCGTGTTCCACATGATTTCGAAAAGCGTCCGCTGCGGCGCGCCGATAGGCCAGCGGGCGCGGAACATGGCAGCGTGGTCTTCTGTCCACGGCTCGGCGCCGCCCGCCCGATCGGTCGTGACCTTCAGCTTTTCGACTCCCGCGACCGGCGAGACGTCGAGCAGGTCAGTCTTAACGGCATAGGTAAAAACGACTTGCAGAGCCTTCAGGACGTTGTTGGCTTCGCCGGGCTTGTCGGCCTTGCGCTCGATGATTTTGACGATATGGCGTCGCCTGAAGTCGACATAGGGGATTTGCCCAAACTCACGGCGCAGGGCGTCGATATGGCGTCGGTAACCGGCTTGCGTGATCGGCGCCAGGCTCAAGAACTTGGGCGAGCCGAGATAGCGCCCGCACAGATGCCCGAATGTGCCGGAAGCAAAACGCTTTTCGCCAGGCTCGACGTTTACGATCGGCTTTTGCGCGATGGCGGCGTGATACGCTGTCTCAGCCTCTCTTGACGCGCCGGGATAGTCTGGCAGGCGCACAAGCTTTTCGGCGCCGTCGGCATAATGGCGGACGTACCAACGGACCTGCCCATGTCTGGACACGTCTTTTTTAAGTCCGGGGTAAGGCTGGCGGCGTGGCATGGATCAGGTTCCGAGCAAATCGTCCAGAGGCGAACGCGCCTCATGCTCGGCCATAACGGGAACGGTGGCAACCGGCGACCCGTCCGCCGTCGGGAGAGCGGCCAGAGCGGCGTCGAGCTCCCTCCTGGGCCAGATTCGACGCTTTCGAAAGCAGCGTGGTTGCGGCATGAGTCCAGCCGCAACCATCGACTTAAAAGTATTGGGGGAGACGCCGATATAAGCGGCCGATTGTTCGACAGACAGGCCGGAGGGCTGAAGCCCGATAGATAGTAGAGTCTTCGTCGTCATGGCGCTCACAGAAATTCTGGCGCCCCGCGAAGGGCGCTGGTTGATTTCTGTGACTCGGCGATTCTTGCTATTAAAACCGCACCATGGCGCCCGCATCGTCGCACCGGCAATAAAAACTTTGCCGGCCAATGGTGAGGGCTCGCTTTTTTTTAAGCGCCTGTTTGACCGAGCGCCTCAACGTCGAGGTTTGGCGCTGCTGAAGGCTTCGTCACTGCCCGTCAATGTGAGGCACGAATCGGATAGGCGCAAGGGCCGCCGGGCGTCCGATTTCGCATCCTGCACCAGCCTAGCGGTCGGTGGCGCGCTCGCGGACGTGCTGCGCATGAATTTCACGCCGCGCGTGGCGCAAAAATCGCTACTTCGCGGGGGCCATCTTCTTCGCCACCTGCCGCTCGACTCGCTGCTCAGCCTTTTCGACAGCGTCGACAAACGCCTCGAATTTCTCCGGCGTCATTTGAGCAAGCCGGCTCATGTGCCTCAGGTGGGCTTTGGTGAAGCCGAGCCGCTTCAGGAGCTGGTCGACCGGCTCCGGTTTATCGAGATATCCCCCAACTGATTCGCCCGCCTTCAGCCGCTTCGCAGCACGTCCGGCGTTGTCGAGAACTTTGGTTAGCGCCTTGTGCGTCGCGCGCTTATCCCGCACCTGTTTCTCGAGTGCCTCGACGTCGCCGGCGGCAATGTCGCGCAGAGCCTCGAACGCCTTAGCCTCGCCCTCGGCGTTCGCTAACTGCACGGCGCGCACGTCCTCGGCGGTCACGGCGGGTATTCGCGCGACAATGCTCTGCACGATCGCCTCGCATTCGTCTTCGTTAAGCCGGTTTGAGAGGCGTTCAAGGCGCTCTATCGTCTTGCGCCAGAAGGCGACACGATCGGCCGCCGTGAAGTGCGCGGGGATAGAGCCGAGGCTCGCGACGTGCTCCTGTTTCATCCGGCCGTCGACGCGATGCGAGGCGACAACGGATATGTGAAGCCGCTTGGGCGATGATCGGAAGCGCACAAACATTGTAATGGCAACTTAGAATGCGTTGCCGTGTTTTTCAATCCAGCTTGCCATTACATCCGCAGCGCCAAAGAAAACGCCCGCGCCTGTTCATCCGAGGTCGCGGGCGTCTCTTTAGCCTAGGGGATACGCTGTGGCGAATCTATAGTTTCACAGCGCGATTAGCAATTGCCGGGGCAGAGAAGGCCGCTGGCGCCGTTTCGCCTGGGGCCGCTCCAATATAGCGGAATCCCTGAAACGCCCGCCACGGGCCGCCGCTGCCTCGTTAACCGCCGGCAGAGTTAGGACTGCTCACGCTATAGATGAATTCGGCGATCGGCCATTCGTCTCGCAGGAGTTTTTGCGCCTTCCAGTCGGCGGGCTCATCGCTGCCATATCGCTGGACGTGCCAATGCGTGCGATCGGAGCGCACGAGTTCTCGCACGATGAATTCCGATCTATCCGCACGGAAGAGAACGACGCCGCATTTTGGCTCAAGCCTGCGCGCCGGGTCGACGGTGACCTTTTGACCGGCATGGATCATCGGCGCCGCGCTGCCGTTCGGCATGCGGAAGGCGTAGGCGCTCTCAAAGACGGCGTTGTCTATCGCTTCCCCCGCGCTCGGGGATTGCGGAATTGGGGATGGATTCGGGGTATGTGTTGAATCAGCCATGTGTCGCTCCTCTTTAGCGGCGCTTGGTTAGGGCCGGTCGGGAAGTTCGCTCTTCCAAGCCGGCCCGCTTATTGAGCGCACGACATGACTCGACCGTCAACTTGAACTTGACTTGATGAAAAATTCAAGATGCGCTTGATTTTTGTCGATGCAATCCGACGCGCAGGGCGAGCTGTCGCCGCTAGAGGTCGGGCTCCACGCGCTGCATTCGGGGTTGAGCTTGCAAGAATACTCTGACCGCATCGGGATGAGAAATAAACAATCTGTTGCCGAGCGCGTATGGGCCGCAAAAGTCATGGAAGCCTGTAAGGATATCCTTACGGGGGATTTCGATAAGTGGCAGCACCTCTCCACCATCCACCCCGCTCCCCGCTGGCTTTGGCGCGCGCTTGTCGCTGCGATGGTCGCTCGTCTCCGGGCGCAACTCCTCATAGATCGCCTTGCGCCGCGCTGAGCGTCGTCTCGGCGAGATGATGGCAGAGCAGCGGCAGACGGTCGGGCTTAATAAGGGCGCCAAAGGTTCTGGAAGCAACCAGCATCAGGTGCGGGTTTCGGCAGAACCCGCACCTCCTACTCTCGCCGACGCCGGCATTGACAAGAACCTCGCCGACCGGGCGCGCAAAGCCGGCTATTCGTCCCGCGGCATCGCTAATCCTGCCGCATCGTCGTTCCGACGTCGGAGCGCATGTTCCCCTCGGCGCGAACGGCCTGCGTCACCTCTCGCACGACGGAATCCTTGTCGGTCGCGACCGTCACTCGCACATTCACGTCGGCGGTGCCCTTGAGCTCCGCCTTGATCCCATTCGCGCCCAGGCCGCGCAGGCCGGCCGCGACTTCTGACCAGGATTTGCGCTTAGGACCGATCCCGGCCCATTGGTCGAAGGCCGCCGCCTGTTGCTCAATCCAGTTCTGAGGAGGCAGCTGGTCGACGTCCTTCGTTGATCTAAAGGCTTCATAGCCTTTATAAGCTGCGGCAGCGCCCGAAGCGCCGGCGAAGATTGGCGTCGTCATAGGAAGCGTTGCGAGGCCCGCCGCCATGCCGCCGCCAATGCCGACGCCACTCACTAGGCCGCCGACGCCCGATACGCCGAGCCCGCCGAGACCGAGTGCAGCAAGCCCGCCGCCGATAAGCGCGCGATCCTGAGACTTCGTGTCGCCGGCGATCGCCTGTGCGTATTGGCCGACGCGCTTGGCGAGCACGTTGGCGAAGTCTGTCAGCGACGGCGTAACCCGCCCGCCGAGCACGGCGCCCAAGTTCTCGAACTGCGACCGCAGTGCATTCGTCGCCGTCGTCAAATCCGAAGACTCAATGGCGCCGGCCGCAGACAGCCCTAGCGCCTTGCCAACGGCGGCTCTGTCGCGCTCGATGGCCTTAGCGGAATCTTCCAGGGTCAACATCTTGCCCGCTTGGCGCGCCGTCCTGTCGCTGAATAGCCGATCGATCAATTCGGACTGCGTTTCACGCGTTTTGATGCCTTGTCGCTCCATCGCCGGACGAAGTTTGGTTTGCGCCCAGAGAAACGGATCCCGCTGCGCAACGTCTCTGCCGACGACGCGCCCGGACTTATCGAGCAGGCCGAGCTTCTTAAGTTCCGCCTTCGCCTGCTTATCCATCTGCCCGCCGACGAGCGCAGTATGAAAGCTCTGCAGAGCAACGCCGCCTTCGCTGCCCAATGTCTGAATCAAACTCGGAACGACGCCCGTTCTAAATTCACGCGACCATCCGGATGCAGCGCCACGCGTGCCTTGAATGAATTCCCTGTATTGGTTGCCGCTGACGACGCCAGGAAAGGCATTCTGCATTCGGGCGAAGTCGTCGGCGAACGTCTTAAATTTCGCAGCCGATGCCGTCGCGCCAATCTGGTCGGCGCTGCGAACAATGTCGCCGAGCTGTGCATTCAAATCTTCCGCCGAGCCGCCAGCCTTCTTGAGGATCACGGACAATTGCGCCAACGGCTCTCGAATCGTGAGCGCCTCCTCGACGCTTCCTACGTAAGTTCTGGCGTCTCTAATCAGCCCCTCGGCCGTTGTCTGCGACAAGCTAGGGTGCCCGAGCGTGATGTCGCGCCCGCCCTGCTCAATTTTGCGCTTTTCTTCTGGCGTGAGCCCGGCGCGCAGTTGCGACATACGTTCATCTGAACGCTTGGTCGCCGCGTCGACGATCTGCGTCAGGACGGGCCGCGCAAGCGCAGCGCCGGCGCCTGCAGCAGCGGCAGTGGCGAGAGCAGACTTCAATCCCGTTGACGCGATCAGCGCCGCCCCAGCGCCGAAGCCGGGGCCGGATACCGTCCGGTCGACAAAGGCCATGCGACGAGCGATATCGTTATGGAAGGCGGCTCGTTTGCCGACATCACTCATGCGAGTCGCAACGCCGTCAAGGCGCTTGTTGGCGGAACCGGCGACGGCTTCGACCTGCCGCAGCTTCTGCGCGACCTGGGCAAATGTCGCGCCAGTACGATCCTGCGCCGAGATTATCGCTTTAGTTTCAATGACTTTCGCGGCCATTTTAGTTGGCTCCTGTAGGCTGCCGGGACGCTCGCCGACACATGTCGATGGTCGGCCAATCGTGGCGGGGGGGCATGTCGAGCATCTCCAGGACCGAATTAGCCTCGCGCGCCGCCAAAGCGTGCGCCGGCGACCAGATTTTTTCGAGCTGCTCGTCGCTGACGCCGGCTTCGCGAGCAGCCGCGGCGGCAACGGAGGGGATGGTGGAGCACATCACGCGCAACACCAGGCGTATCGCCGCGTCGACGGGGTTGTCGGCGTCATCGTGGTGTCGCCCGCGCGTTCCAGCGGCAGCAAAGAAGCCCTTAGACGACGTCGTCGGGTCAACATTTCGCTTGATCCACGCCAAAGATTTCTCGCGGTCGAGCTTGCCGTCGTTTCGAACCGGCAGGCCACGCGTGACGTATTGCGAGACGCGGCCACGAGTAATTCCCAGTTCCGCAGCAAGTCCTGCCTTAGTAACTATCGTCATGGTTGTGGCCTCACTTTTTGCTGCTTAGAGCTGAATAAAAATTTCCGAGAGCCTTTCCTCGGGGCGCCGCGCCCCGCAACGCGAGGGAGCGACTGGCAGGACCCTGCGGGCGTCGCTGGCGCGTCATTCGCGCTGCCCCGCTATCCCCATGCCATCGCCCTCTTCGCTCACGCGTGGCCTTCTCCGCTCAACTGAGAGCTATCCAGCCTGCGTCTCAAGTCTTGCGGCTGCGCCGATGGTTGTGCGCGCGACGATTTCCTCACCGCCTGCTTGATCGATTCTAACTTCGAGCGTGTCGGACGGTGAGGCGATGCCACGTTCGAGCAGCAGTCGCGCAGTTCCAGAAATCGGCCTCGAGACGACGCCCAGCGAGGCGCCGGACGCGAAGACGCGCCACTCGGAGTCACTGCCTTCAATCAAGACTTTGTGCGTCGTCATCGTTGTCCTGTTTGTTTGAAGCCGCCCGCCGCTTGTGGCGACGGACGGCATCACGCGCTTTCCCGCATAAATTCGGTATGGCGCGCTACGACGTGCGGGGGGAAGAAGGCGGCGAGCCAACAAGCCCACGCGCGTCGAGTTCATCACGCGCCCGCGTTCAGATAGGCGCCGCGCCAGTCCGTCACGCCGACGCCGATATCTAGAACTGCGCGAAATTCCTGTCCGAGCGTCGTCCAGCCGGGCCGCGTCTCAAGCAACGGGCCGCTGCGGCCCTGCAAATAGGCGTAGCGAATCACGCTCTGCTGTGTCGTGTCGGCAAAGACTCGCCATGCGTTGCCAGTCAGCCGCGGTTCGACAAGAAGCTCGAGTTTGCCGCTGAACGGATTGACGTTCGAAAGCTGATTAGCGATCAGCGTCGACAGCACGCTTTCCGCCTCGGTTTCCTTTGCCGAGCCGACGAGCAGATATCGCGGCGCCATGTTTATTGGCGTAACTCCATCGATGCCCTTCGTGTCGCGCAAGCTCCTGCGAGCCGCCGCAAGGCCGGCGACGTCGATCACAGTGCCAGACGCCGCTTTGTTGGCGTGGGACGTGTGAAACAACGGATTGCCGTCCGATAGGTTCGCGCCATTTCCAGAATTGGCGGTGAGCAGCCCGACGATTTGATTGTTAGCCGTTTCGGCGGCTGCGCGCGCGAACGCGCTCAGCGCGTCTGAGAAGGATCCGAGATCGTCGTTCACGATTACCTGACGGGACAGCGCAAAGATTTTCGCGAACGTCTTGACGCTGAATCCTTCAGCTTCCTCGCCGCGCGCTCCATGCGTGATCTCGCCGGCTTCCATCACCTCTTCGAGCGCAGGAGCTTCCGACAGGCGCAGGACATTCACCTTGCGAAAATCGTTCGCTTGCATCTGACGCGCGAGGGTGAAGACGGGTGAGATGGATTGCGTATAGGTTTCCTGCAAAAATCTCTGCCCGGCGCCGAGCGTGAGATTCGGAAAATCACTCGTCGTCAAGTAACCGCCGCGCGTCTCGGCGTAGCCGCTGTCGAGGTAGGATCGCCGGCCGCTGGAAATCGAATCCAACTCCAGCAAAGATTTGCCCATGAGCGCCCGAGCCGCTTCATTCTGCGGCGGCTTGCCGGCGAGCCGCGCGTAGAGCGCATCTTCGCACGCCCGGCGGCGAAAATCCGGATTTTCAAAAGTACCCATATCGATTCCTATCGAGCTTGTGCCTTTGGGGCCGCCCTGCTTGTCCTGCTCTTCGACCAGCCAGTTGAGAACCCGGTTGCGAATCAAGTTCTCGTCGTCGCCGGCGGAGATTGCTTCGTCGACGAGGCGACGACATCCATGATGGTCGCCTATTTCGCGCAGATTTTTGTGCTCGGCCTCGCGCAGGGCGCGCTTGGCGTCTGCCAGTTGAACGCACAGCGCATCGTGCGCATTTTCGATCGCGCGAGCATCGTCGGCGGAAATGCCGTCCTTCAGCTCGGCGAGCTTCGCAGTCGCCTGCTCATTCAGCTCGCGAATTCGTTTTTTATGGTCGTCAAAAATGCTCATCAGTTCGCCCTCTTTGTCGCTTCCGCGCGAATCTCGACCGCAGTCGCGATCGCGCCGGCCATCGTCTCGCGCGCGCCGTCTTCGCCGAGCATCTCGCAAAGGATGAGCGCCAGGCCGGTGGCGAGTCCGGCGAGATATGCGGCGCTCGCGGCATTGTCACCGACGGTCAGCGACGCGGCGATTTGAACGCCGCGGTCAAAGGCGGCGCTCATGATTTCGTCGGCTTCAGTTTCCATCGCTCGATTCTCCGGGATTTTGTCCCGTTTGTCCGCTTCCTAAACGGACATCGTCGGACACGATTTCGGACAGGCGTGCTGGATCGATTTTCCAGCGGCCGCCGGCCTTTGCCCCGACGCGCGGGGCGATGCGCCGCATATGCCTATCGGACACGTTCGCAAGAAACGCCGCCTGTTTCGGGCTGAGCCAGCGAACATCTGTCGGCGGGCCTTCCGCATCGGCCTGCATCTGGCGCAGCGCTGCGTCGAGTTCAGCGAGCGCGGCGCGCACGCGGTGGATCGTGTCGGCGTTCATGGGCTCAGTTTTCCTCCCACCAAGGCCTCGGCGCCGGCGCCGCAGGTTTGCGTCCCCGGGGCTTGCGGTCGCCATCCAGCCGGATGACGACGGTTTCGTCGCGGGCGATGTTGCGGATTGTCAGCCTGCCATCGCGCCACCCCTCGACCGGTTGCGTGTACCAATCGCGACGCCGCTCGCGCTCGGCCGCCATCTGCGCGTAGAGCGCTTCGACGACAGCGCGCGCTTCGGCGAGGCGGCGCGCACTTGTCTCATCCGACTCGCGCACACCTGTCTCATGCTTGATGTCGTGCGTACTTATCTCGCCGGAATGAGTCGGCGCACCTGTCTCATGCCGCGGACTTGTCTCAGTCGACTGCCGTTTTCGGTACCAAGTCGCGCGACTGACGCCGGCGGTTTCCCAGGGGCGCGCGCGCGAGACTGCGTTCGCCAAATACTCGGCGCGAGATCTGTGCTTGCTCATCGGAAGGCCTCCATCATCCGCTCCAGATATTGCTGCTCGTGAATATTCAGGTGCAGCATCCCCGGCGCGGGCGCTGCCGGACTTGCGACAGGCTCGTCGCCCACAATCAGCGCCTGCGGCGCTGGCGAGCGTCGCAGAGTATTCTTTGTGAGAGCCGCAAGCTGAAAGGTTGTCTCGCTCTCGCTCGACTTTTTCAGCGAAGAAGGAACGCCGCGCGTCTCTTCCGATGATGGAAATTCACTCGTCGGCGTAGGGCGTGACGCAAGTCCGTCGCCCTGAGAGTTATCAGAAGATACGAAGTATCTTCTATTGTGAGGCGACACACTTGCGACAACACGATCGTCTGCCTGTTTACGGCGGCGCTCCCAGGTCCGACGAGATATCCCTTCCGCCTCCCATGGGCGGGTTTTCGAGAGAGAATTTTGCAAATATTGTTCTCGCCGCACGACGCCGGCCGCGCGTCGCTTACACTCCATGCGCTCGCGATCGCGCTCACGCTTCTTACGGCGGCCTTCGAGCTTGATGTCTTCCCGCGTCATGTCGCCGGCGCCGATCGATCGCAGGCCGAGCTCTTCGCGCTCCTCGTAATCGACGCGCAGGCGCTTCGCCGCCTCATGGGCGCTGACAAGCCGGCGATGCTTCCGCGTCCAGCGCTCACCCTCGCGCATGCCATCGGCGATGGCGGTATAGATCCGCTCGCGCAGATACGTCCCGTGTCTGTCGACAAGCGCCTCGATGGCGGCGTGCGCCGGCGAGTCCTTGCGCCCGAGCGCGTTTTCAACCGTTGCTTCAGGCCAGCGGCTCGGGACCTTCCGTCCAGGCTCGAAATATCGACCAGGACGAAACAGGCATAGCGCGTTCCCGGCCAGAAAGCCGAGCGTACGCCAGTAGGGCAGCTTATGCGCCCGGCCGTTCGCGATCACCTTGCGAAGCTCGCCAAGTCGCCGCGCCACAGCGCCGCGTTTATTTCCGTTGTTGACCCAGCGGCTATGCTCTCCTATTTTAGCTGCGTCGGAGTTGGAGAGCTCTCGGCGAATGTCTTTTGGGAATGCCGCTCGTCCAGGGGCGGCATTTTCATTTCCGGGGTCCGGCGGCTCCCCGTCCCTTCTATTTTCCGTAAGTTGGTGCGCCGATCCGCAAGAAATCCCTTGCGAATCAATGAATCTGTTGTGAGGGGTGCACCGATTGCAAATGCTTGTTTTTTCAAGCGACTGCGACCGCCCCTCCACTCCTGCCACTTCATGAACCGATGGTCATTCGGCTAGGGCGACGAAAGCGCTGACGTTTTTCCGAGCTGCTCCCAATCTTGTCGTGCAGGCCGGCGTGCACGCGCAGCGACAGCGGTCCTTTTATGAGCCGACGCCTTGCCGAGCACTTGATCTTTGATATTCGCGTCACTCGCCGTCTGCTGGAAATGCATAATCGCTGGCGGTTCGAGAATAGGTGAAGCGCAACACGCTGTCTGAATATCCGATCGTCCGACAGCTTCGGCGATTGGGCGCTCGCCCACGAACGACTATTTCATGTTCATTGAGCACATCGCCCTCAACGGGGAATCCGACCGGGGAACACCCTTTTGAGAATAGATAAGCTGTGCCCAAGTACCTGTTTCCTTGCCTCGTTCCTTCAAACAACAGAGTTCCGTTGTGAACTCCCTGCGAGATTAAGCCTTCCCTGGGAGCGTCATAGTAGAATTTACGACGCTTACCTTCAGATACCAGGACCATGCTTGACCCGTTGTGATCCCATAGGGAAGCACTCCCGACCGAATCGCGTCGCGACGGCGGCGAAACAGGCTGCGTCACCGGAGCAGATGGCGCGATTGCTGCGCTTTGCGATTTCGGAGGAGCTTCTACTTTGACTTGTGCCCGTTGTAACTCCTCAAGAGCGTCGGCGGCCATCTTCCGCGCGCGCTCCAAGGATTTCATCTCTGCGGCTCGCCGCGCCGCCTCTTCGGCGGCAGCTCTCTCCTTGGCAAGCTCTTGCTCCTTGCGTGAGGACTGCAATGCTTGCTTGTCCGAGGCTCGGCCTGCGTCATCGGCTCTGTCTAAGTCGGCGTCCTGTTCCTTCCGAACGTTATCCGACGATTGCTTCCGGCTATCTCGTGGGGCGTCGTCCTCCAGAGCAGCATTCTCCTTGGAAGGCGCGCCGTCGCCCGCGCCGCCGTGAAGCTTCAGGGCATTTTTTTCGGAACCCTGCGGGCCGGGGTAAGCCGCATTGTTCGGACTCTTATTGGGCGCGACTTTCGCTTCAACTGGAGAAGAGGCTTCAAAGTGCAGGCCAAAATACATAAGTCCGGCACCCAAAACCATCACAAACAGAGCCCCTCCATTCAATTCAAGCTCAACAACGGGAAGCTTTATCTTGGTTAAACCTCCTTCCCCAGATCTAAATACCATTAACGCCATGCCGAACACCAAGAGAATGGCGCCAAAACTGAACATTATTTGCTGATATAAATTCATCAATTACTCACTGTGCGAAAGGGTTAAAAAATGAAAACGTGAAAACTCTACGCCCCCTTTATCGGCTCAGCAAGTCATGCGCAGGCGAGGCGCAGACAATATTGACGCGAGGAGCCGGCGACGGAGCGCGACCGCTGTAGACCGTCACGCTTCGAAATCCGGAAGCGGCAAGCGCTCTCCCCCGAATTGCGATCGAGACTGATTCGCGATTTCACATGCAACGGAAGAAAGGGGGTACGGATTATAGAAAGGGCGACGCCTGCAAGCACTCTGAGAGGAGCCGGGACATGGCCCACGATGCGATGCGGCTGAAGCCTGGCGACGCGCTCCTCATCCTGGACGTGCAGCGTGATTTCTGCGCGGGCGGCGCGCTCGAAGTCGCCGACGCAGACGCAATCCTTCCCGTGGTCAACCGACTGATCGAGGAAGCCGTCTCAGCCGGCGTTCCAGTTTTCGCCTCGCGCGACTGGCATCCGCCCGGCCACGCGAGCTTCGACGAAGCGGGCGGACCATGGCCGGCGCACTGCGTGCAAGGCAGCGCCGGCGCTGAGTTCCATCCGGATCTGCGCCTTCCCGAGCGCGCAACCATCATCAGCAAAGGACAGGCGCCAGAGCGCGACCAGCTTTCCGCCTTCAACGCCAGCGGACTGGCTGATCGGCTGCGGCGTCTCGGCGCGCGGCGACTCTTGATCGTCGGACTGGCGCTCGACGTTTGCGTGCTCGAAACCGCATTGGACGCGGCGAAGGAAGGATTCGAGACCCATGTGCTGCTCTCCGGCGCGCGCGCCATTACGCCTCAAGGCGGAAGAGCGTCCGTCGAGAAGATGCGGAAGGCTGGGGTCGTCGTCGAAGAACGCTGAAACCAATTTAGCAGGCGATGCGCTCGGGGCGGGACGATTTGCCCGACCTTGGCGCGCTCGTTATGGTCCGGCCCGGCGCGCGAGCGCTCGCAGCCTTAGCCAATCTGATCATGAGAGGGAGCGATCGTGTCCGCCAACGCGCTCTTCGCGGATCTCTATGAATTCACGATGCTGCGCGCCTATTTCGAATTGGGGATGGACGCAGAGGCGACATTCAGCCTCTTCGTGCGCAAGCTGCCGCCGCAACGCAATTTCCTGATCGCCGCCGGTCTGCACGATCTGCTCGAGGAAATCGAGCATTTGCGTTTTGAGCCGCAGCATCTCGACTATCTCGGCGCGCTCCCGATCTCTTCGCAGCCGTTCCTCGACTGGCTCGCGAATTTCCGCTTCACCGGCGACATCTATGCGATGCGCGAGGGCACGCCGTTCTTCGACAACGAACCGATCCTGGAAGTCGTCGCGCCCATCGCGGAAGCGCAGCTCATCGAAACGCTCGTTCTCAATCAGATCGGTCTGCAGACGATCCTGGCGTCCAAGGCGGCGCGCGTCGTGGCCGCCGCGCGCGGCCGCAGCGTCGTCGACTTTGGCGCGAGACGGGCGCAAGGCGTGGATGCGGCGACAAAGGGCGCGCGCGCGTTCTACATCGGGGGAGTCGACGCGACCTCCAACGTCGCCGCCGGACAGATCTATGGATTGCCTGTCGCCGGAACCATGGCGCATAGCTTTGTCGAAGCCTGCGCGTCGGAGATGGACGCCTTTCAAGCTTTCAGCGATGTCTTTCCGGAGACGACGCTGCTCGTCGACACCTACGACACGATCGAAGGGGTCAAGAAGGTCGTCACGCTCGCGAAGGCGCGCGGGACGGATTTCAGAGTCCGCGCGGTGCGCCTCGATTCCGGCGATCTCTACGCGCTCGCCTGCGAAACCCGGCGCATGCTGGACGAAGCGGGCTTGACGGACGTGCAGATTGTCGTGAGCGGCGGTCTCGACGAAATGACGATCGACGATCTCACTGCTCGCGGCGCGCCAGTCGACGTCTTCGGCGTCGGCACGGATATGGCGGCCTCGAGCGACGCCCCTGCTCTCGACATCGCCTATAAGCTGACCGAATACGCCGGCGAAGGCCGAATGAAACTCTCGACGGGCAAGCGGTCGCTCCCAGGCCGCAAGCAGGTTTTTCGAGAATTTCGCGACGGCGTCGCAGTGCGTGACGTGATTGCCCGGCGTCACGAAACCTTGCCAGGCGTCGGATTGCTGCATCCGTTTATGATCTCGGGCCGACGCGTCGCCGCGCAGACATGCGATCTTTTGCAAGTGCGCGCTTATGCGAAAGAACAGCTCGCGGCCCTCCCCGCACAGCTGCGAACGCTCCAGCCGCGCGGCGCGTCCTATGACGTTTCGATCAGTGAAGAGCTCGCCCGCTATGAGCAGGAGGTTCGCGCGCGGCTGATCACTTGAACCCGGAGCAGCGCGTGCGTGACCCGGACGGTTTTTGTCGGCGCCACGGAGATCCCGGCGCAGGCGGCGCTAGCGCCGATCCTTACGTTCAAGGAATTCGGAGGTGAACCGCTTGAGCGCGGTCCGCAGATCTTCGGCGTATCCCGTCGCGCCGAGCGACTGGAACCTCTCGATATCGGCGAGCATCAGTTCCCTCACGGGCGCCGCGCCCCGATGCAGATTGACTAAATAGCCGGACAGAAGTCGACGCTCCCGCCCCGGGGCGCCCACAGCGATCTGGCTCTCAGACGAGCCGATAGTCTCAGCGATTCCTAACATTTACAGCTCCGAAGGGCGCGGCGGGCCAGAGGCCGGCGACATCCCTAAGCAAGAATTGCGCTCACCGGAGTTCGGCGAGCCTCGCGTCGCGTGACCAAATTTGAAAAAGCCGTCGACCATAGCGGGGAAATCCTTATCGCCTGGCGTCTGGTCGAAGATTGCGCCAGCGCATTTCGGCGCGCCGCAAAACAGTTTCATCCCCCAATCAGGGTAGCTGCGGATCGAAATCCGTTCACGGACGAGCTTAACCACGCCGGAATGGCGCGGGTCTTTGCGGATCTGCAGATAGAGGGGCGTCAGCGCCTGACCCGGTCCCTCAAGAATTTGCAGAAAACTCAGGCCATTATAGAAAAGCGCGCCGCTGATCTGGAGCGGTCGATTTCGCGCCGCTGATTTCTCCACCATCCAGTCGATGGCCGAGAGGCTCAGATCAAGATTTGCGTTGCTGAAATAGACCAACCGATACATTACGGCCTCCGCTGGCGCCGCCCACGCGAGCCCATCAATTCCGTTCATAATGATGCGCCCGTCAATCGCCACGGGCGATCAACATTATAGGACCAGAATAAAAATTATTCAACAAAATCACGTGGTTGACAAACATCAACAGGCTGGCGGCGACGCCCCTCCGTCACATGCCCGTCTCAGACCGGACGCTATTCTAGATCTCATATTGGATCGCTTTTCAGTGGAGAGGGGGGCGCTGGCGCGGCCGCGTCTCCCTCTATATTTTCGGTGATTGTCAGAGATATGTCCGGCAGCTCCAAAGGGCGAATATCATGATCACGCCAGACGCCTCCATGGTTTCAACCTCGCTCAAAGCCTATCAGGACCTTGCAGTAAGATTGATGGAATTCGGCCTGATCAACACGCGTTCGGCGCTGAAGTTCGCGCAGGACGTGTCTGCGGCGAAGTCGCCGCAAGACATCGCCGACGCAATGGTCGATTACGGCCGCAGGCAATTCGAATGCTGGACGGAAGAGGTAGAGGAACTCTCCGCCGTAAGCCGCGCCGACAAGAATAGGGACGCCGATATCGCCGGACTCGGAGACTAGTCTCCCTGGCCACGTCTCCCAGTTGAGAAGCATGGCTCTGAACGTAACCGCATGGGAGATCACGGCTGCGGCGAGCGCCGCGCTGATCTTTCAGGCGGGCGCGCTCTGGGCGCTCGGGCGGCCGTTTCTATGCTCCCAGGGCAAATTCAAGCTCTGGGAAGGCGACCCCTCCTCTGACTGCCTCTCTCAGCATCTCACGGACTGGTACAGCTTCACGCATGTCATTCACGGCGTGCTGTTCTATTTTCTCGTCTGGCTTGCAGCGCCGGGACTGTCGATCTGTGTCGGCTTCCTGATCGCGCTCGCGCTAGAAGTCGGCTGGGAGATCCTCGAGAACACGCCCTTCGCGATCCGCCACTATCGAAAGCAGGCGCCGGCCGAAGGTTATGGCGGGGACAGCATCGTCAATTCGCTTGTCGACACGCTGGCGATGGCCCTCGGCTTCCTGCTGGCGTGGAGGCTCCCCGTGCTCGCCGTCCTCGCAATGTCCATCGTTCTCGAACTCTTCGTCGCGCTGAAGATCCGCGACAATTTCACACTCAATGTCCTCAATTTCATTTACCCATTCGATGTCATCCGCCGCTGGCAGAAAAACGCGCTCTAACCGCCAATTTGCAGTTGGAGCGGCAGCGGGCTAACTCTGCGTCGACGCCGCGCCGCAACCTGTTGAGCAGCATGCTTGACGCGTCACTCCCGGCGGGCGCACGCCCGATGGGAAATGACCGCCGTGCAGTCGCAGCGTCGCAACTGATCAACGCAAGCTCCCGTAGGATGACCAAGCGCGCCCCCGCACTCGCCGACTTCAAACGCATCGTCGTCAAGGTCGGCTCCTCGCTCATCGTCGACCCCAACAAGGCGTCGGCAAAACGCGCCTGGCTGAAACGGCTCGCCGACGACGTCGCCGACCTGCACCGTTCCGGGGCCGACGTGCTCGTCGTTTCCTCCGGCGCCGTCGCGCTCGGGCGCAGCGTGCTCGGCCTCTCGCGCGGCGCGCTGAAACTCGAAGACAGCCAGGCGGCCGCCGCCGTCGGGCAGATCGCGCTCGCGCGGCTCTGGGCCGAGACCCTGCACGACCGCGGCCTCGTCGCCGGGCAAGTGCTCGTCACCCTCGGCGACACGGAAGAGCGCCGACGCTATCTCTATGCGCGCGAATGTCTGACGCGGCTCCTGTCGCTTCGCGCCGTGCCGGTGATCAATGAGAACGACACGGTGGCGACCGCGGAAATCCGCTACGGCGACAATGACCGCCTCGCCGCGCGCGTCGCCACAATGGCGAGCGCCGATCTGTTGATCCTCCTGTCCGACGTCGACGGGCTCTACAGCGCCCCGCCCGATTCAAACCCCGACGCCAAGCACATCCCGGTTGTGCCGCGGGTCATCGCCGAGATCGAAGCGATGGCCGGCGGCGCCGCCTCGCAATATTCACGCGGCGGCATGCGCACCAAGATCGAGGCCGCGAAGATCGCCACGACCGGCGGCGCGCATATGGTGATCGCGGACGGGCGCGAAGAAGCGCCGATCGCGCGCATCGCCGCCGGCGGGCGCTGCACTTGGTTTCTGACCCCGTCCAATCCGGTGACGGCGCGCAAGAAATGGATCGCCGGCTCTCTGGAGCCAAAGGGCGCCGTGCATATCGACGACGGCGCGGCGAAGGCGCTGCGCTCGGGCCGCAGCCTCCTGCCTGCGGGCGTGACGCGAATCGAAGGCGCTTTCGCGCGCGGCGACTGCATCGTCATCCGCAACGCCAAGGGCGGCGAGATCGGCCGCGGACTCGTCACCTATGACGCGGTCGACGCCGCAAAGATCATCGGCCGATCGACCAAGGACATCGAGGCGCTGCTCGGCTTCAAGGGCCCCGACGAGATCATCCACCGCGATGACATGGCGTTAGGTGGGGAGTGAAAGAGAGACGCGTCGCAGTCCTCGTCCTTCGAGATGCGCCTTGCAGGCGCTCCTCAGGATGAGGACTGCTTTGGGGCTGACGGCTGAAGGCAGTCTTGGCGGCTGCGAGGTCAGCCGTCCTTCGTATCCCCCAACCTAAGGCCCTCATCCTGAGGAGCGTGCGCAGCGCGCGTCTCGAAGGACGAGGGCCGGCTTCAGTTGATGCTCCCAAATCGGCATGGCCGGGCAAAGCCGTCGAAGACGGCGTCGCTTCGCTCGCCGATGTCCCGGCCATCCACGCCGAGACGTTGTGCAATGCTTGCGAGATGTATTTCAGAATTCCAGATACCGTGATAGATTGACTCCATGCGCCTTACGACCTTCACCGACTTCGGCCTGCGCGCCCTCATCCTCCTCGCCGACCGCAATCCGCAAGTGATGAGCGCGGCGGCGATCGCCGATCATTTCGGCGTTTCCCGCCACCATATGGCGAAAGTGCTCCAGGAGCTCGCGGCGGCCGGCTATGTCGAAGGCATCCGCGGCGCGCAGGGCGGCGTGCGACTGGCGCGCGATCCGCGCGACATCCGCATCGGGCAAGTGGTGCGCACGCTCGATGATCAGCCCCTCGTCGAATGTTTCAGCCCCCAGGGCAGCAACTGCGCGCTTTTGCCGCGCTGCCGACTGAAGGGCATGCTGGCCCGCGCCGAACAGGGATTTTTGCGCGAGCTCGATCGCTTCACGCTGCACGATTGTCTCGACAAATCCGCAGCTTTTCCGCTCGCCGATCTCTCCGCCTGAATTGTCGTCGCGAAATGTCGCGCCTCATGGCGCGCGTCATGGCTTGACTTCCGGCCTTTTTAATACGCATTCTAAATACCTAATAAGGAAGCCAGGAGGGAGCGACATGTTCTGTTATCAATGCGAGCAGACTTACCGGTCGGATGAAGGCGCCGGCTGCGCGGGCGCGAAGGGAATGTGCGGCAAGGACGCGACGACCGCCGATCTGCAGGACATTCTGCTCTATGTCTGTGAGGGCCTCGGCCAGCATCTGCATCGTGCGCGTCAACTGGGCGCGACGGACGTCGAAGCCGACCGCTTCATCCTCTTCGCCTTCTTCACCACTCTCACCAACGTCAATTTCAACGCGGCGAAGTTCGTCGAGCTGATTCAGCAGGCCGCGCAGATCCGCGATCGCGCCAAGGCGCTTTACGAAACCGCCGCGCGCGCCGCCGGCAAGGAGCCCGAAACTCTAGTCGGCCCCGCTGTCTTCGCGCCCGCGAGCAACATGGCCGGACTTCTCGCCCAGGCCTACGAGGCCGCCGTGCGTAAGGACGCCGCGATCCTCGGCGAGGACGCCGTCGGCGCCCGCGCGCTCATCCTCTATGGCCTCAAGGGCGTCTGCGCCTATGCGCATCACGCGCGCGTTCTCGGCGAAGAGCGCGACGCGATCTACGCGGCCGTCGAACATGCGCTTGACACGCTGGCGCGCGAAGAGGGCGATGTGGCCACGCTTCTCGACGAAGCGCTGGCGCTCGGCCGCGCGAACTTCCTCGCCATGGAGGCGCTCGACGCCGCGAACACCGGCACATTCGGCGCGCCGACGCCGACGAACGTGCGCGTGACGCCGGTCAAGGGCAAGGCGATCCTCGTGTCGGGCCACGATCTGAAGGATCTGCACGCCATCCTCGAAGCCACGAAGGACAAGGGCGTCAACGTCTATACGCATGGCGAGATGCTGCCGGCGCATTCCTATCCGAAGCTCAAGGCCTATCCGCATCTCGTCGGCAATTACGGCGGCGCCTGGCAGGATCAGCAGAAGGAATTCGCAGAATTCCCCGGCCCCATCGTCATGACGTCGAACTGCCTCATCGAGCCGCAGCCGCGTTATCGCGGACGTATCTTCACCGCTGGACCGGTCGGCTGGGCGGGCATTCGCCACATCGCCGACGAGAATTTCGCGGTCGTCGCGCAGGCGGCGCAGGCCCTGCCCGGCTTCACCGAAGACGCGCCGGAGAAGACCATCACCATCGGCTTCGGACGCGACACGGTGCTCGGCGTCGCCGACAAGGTGGTCGATGCGGTCAAGAGCGGCGCCATCCGCCACTTCTTCCTCGTCGGCGGATGCGACGGCGCGGCGCCGGGGCGCAACTACTACAGCGATTTCGCCGACGAAGCGCCGGAGGATACGGTGATCCTCACGCTCGGCTGCGGCAAATACCGCTTCAACAAGCATGAGTTCGGCACGATCGGCGGTCTGCCGCGCCTTCTCGACATGGGCCAGTGCAACGACGCTTATTCGGCGCTCGTCGTCGCGACGAAGCTGGCGGAAGCCTTCGGCGTCGGCGTGAATGAACTGCCGCTATCGCTCATCGTCTCTTGGTTCGAGCAGAAAGCGGCGGCCGTTCTTCTGACGCTGCTCGCGCTGGGGGTGCGCAATGTGCGACTCGGCCCGACGCTGCCGGCCTTCCTGACGCCGGCGCTCGTCAACGTGCTGGTTGAGCAATTCGGCGTGCAGCCGGTCGGCGACGCCAAGGCCGACATCGAAGCGTCGCTCTCCCGCGCCGCGTAGTCCCTGCAACGGACGCCCGGACTCGGGCGTCCGACTCTCGCCGGAATCCGCCATGTACAAGGTCAGCCTGCTCACGCGCGACGGCGCGACGATCGCCTTCGACGCCGAACCCTCCGACACGCTACTGGACGCCGCCGAACGCGCGAGCATTTATCTTCCATCCTCCTGCCGGGAGGGCGGCTGCGGCGCGTGCCGCGTCTCGCGCGCGAGCGGAGAGGTCGAACTCCTGTCCCACAGCAGTTCGGCGCTGAGCGAGGAAGAGCGCATGGCGGGCGACATATTGCTGTGCCGCACGCAGCCGCGCAGCGATCTCGCACTGCGCGCCCCCTTCGACGAAGCGTCGGTCGGCTATGCTGCGGTTCCCGAACGTCGTGCGAGGCTCGTCGCACTTGAACCCGCCGGCTCGGGCGCCGTGCGCCTGCAGCTGCAGTATGAAGACGATCCGACGTTCGGCAGCGCGGCGCAGTTCACCGCGGGACAGTTTGTCGAACTCACCCTTCCCGACGGTTCGGCCAAGCGCTCCTACTCGCTCGCCAATACGCCGAACTGGGACGGAACGCTCGAGCTTTTCATCCGACTTCAGCCGAACGGCGCCTTCTCGAACTATCTTCGCGAGCGCGCCGCCGCCGGCGACACGCTGCTGGTGCGCGGTCCGCAGGGGCAATTCACCGCCGACGAAGCGAGCGCGGCGCCGCGCTGGTTCGTGGTCGGCGGCACCGGCCTCGCGCCGGCGCTCTCCATGCTGCGGCAGATGGCGGAATTCGCCGATCAGCGCCCCTGCCGTCTGTTCTTCGGCGTCAATAAGGTCGACGAGCTTTTCGCGCTCGACGTGATCGAAGAGCTCAAGGCGGCGTTGCCGCAACTCGTCGTGACGCTCTGCGTCTGGAAGCCGGAAACGGAATGGCGTGAGTTTACCGGCACGCCCGCGGAAGCGCTGGCGCAGGCGCTGCGGACGGCGACCGAGACGCCCGACGTTTACGTCTGCGGCCCGCCTGCACTTATCGCCGCGACCGAGGAAACCGCGCGCGCTTCCGGCGTCCCGCACGACCGCATCTTCAGCGAGAAATTCACGGCGGCGTGAGGGGCAAGCTGATCGCTGGGCGAAAGACGCGCTTGGCATGTTCGTAAGTCATGGCCGGGCTTGTCCCGGCCATCCACGCTCGGACATTGCGCCTCACACTGCAAGGCGTGCGCAATTACGCCGGCGCCCATCGACGGATCGCAGTCCTCGTTTTCGAGACGCCGCTTTCAGCGGCTCCTCAGGATGAGGAATGCTTTGCTCGCGCAGCAGATTACATTGCAATAGCGGTAAGCCCCCAACCAAGGGCCCCTCATCCTGAGGAGCCGCCGCAGGCGGCGTCTCGAAGGACGAGGGGCCGTCTCCAGCGGGCGCGCCGTCAGAACTTCTCCCGGGGCGACGAATCCGGTCTCATGCTACCTTGAGCCAATCGATTCAGCGATTGCGCCTCTATGAGCCAGCTCCTCATCAACCAATTCTTTGCCGATCTGGACCGTCTCCGTTCCGTTTCCGGCACGAATCGCGAGAGCGTCGTCCGCGAGGCTTTCAAGGATCTACTTAAAGCCTGGGCCAAGCAGCACGACCTCGTTTTCATTCCTGAATATGAATATGAGACTTCAGCGAAAGAGCGCCGGTATATCGACGGCGCCCTGCTCTATTCCCTTCGCGTGCCACTCGGTTATTGGGAAGCCAAGGACGAGAAAGACGATCTCGACTCCGAAATCGACCACAAGAAGCGGCGCGGCTATCCGCAGGACAATATTATTTTTGAGGACTCACGCCGCGCAGTTCTGATCCAGAATCGGCAGGAAGTCGCCCGCGTCTCCTATGACGATCCACAGGCGCTAGGCCGGCTGCTCACGCTCTTCTTTTCTTATGAGCGACCGGAAATCGCCGAGTTCCGCAAGGCGGTCGAACAGTTCAAAGTCGATTTGCCAAGAGTCCTCGAAGCGCTGCGCGACATGATCGAAGCGGCCAACCAAAACAACAGGGGTTTTGCCGCCGCGGAAAAGAAATTTCTTGAACATGCGCGTGAGACCATCAATCCCGCCGTCACAGCGGCCGATGTGCGCGAAATGTTGATCCAGCACATTCTGACGGAAGATATTTTCGCGCGCGTGTTCGACGACGGCGAGTTTCACCACCAGAACAACATCGCCAAAGAGCTTTATGCGCTGGAGGAGAAATTCTTCACCGGCGCGACCAAGAAACAGACACTCCAGCAGCTCGCTCCCTATTACACGGCCATCCGCACGGCGGCGACGCAGATTCCAAGCCATGCGGAGAAACAGACCTTTCTCAAGGTCATCTATGAGAATTTCTACAAGGTCTATAACCGTAAGGCGGCCGACCGCCTCGGCGTGATTTATACGCCGAACGAAATTGTTCGCTTCATGATCGAAAGCGCCGATTGGCTTTGCGAAAAACATTTCGGCAAGAATCTCATCGACAAGGGCGTCGAAATCCTCGATCCCGCGACCGGCACGGGCACCTTTATTTGCGAGCTGCTTGAGCATTTCCGCGGGAGCAAGCAAAAGCTCGCTTACAAATACAAGGAAGAGCTGCACGCCAATGAGGTCGCGATCCTACCCTATTACGTCGCCAATCTGAATATCGAGGCGACCTATGCCGCGATCACGGGGCAATACGCGGAATTTCCCAATCTCTGTTTCGTCGACACGCTGGATAATGTCGCCGGTCTCGGCAAATTCTCCGGTCATCAGGAAGACCTCTTCGGCGCGATGAGCGAGGAGAATGTCGAGCGTATCAAACGGCAGAACAAGCGGAAGATATCAGTGATTATCGGAAATCCGCCTTACAACGCCAATCAGCAGAACGAGAACGACGACAACAAGAATCGTGTTTACAGACGAATCGATCAGCGCATTAAGGACACCTACATCAGGGGCTCAGAAGCTCAGAAAACCAAACTGTACGACATGTATGCTCGCTTTTTCCGGTGGGCGAGCGATCGAATTAACGACGAAGGTATTATAGCCTTTGTCACCAACAGGAGTTTCATAGATAGCAAAACCTTTGACGGGTTCCGCAAAACTGTTGCTCGGGATTTCGACGATATCTGGTTGATCGACTTAGGCGGCGACGTGCGGTCAGACCCCAGGCTCTCCGGCCCACGAAATAATGTATTCGGAATACAAACTGGCGTAGCTATCAGCTTCATGATTCGCCGAAAGCAACGCGGGAAAGCAATTAGGCTTTTTTACGCTAAACGTCCACAGTTAGAACTACGTGACGACAAGCTCGCTTTTTTGTCTCACGCACAGCTCGGCAATTTACCCCTCGAAACACTCAAGCCGGACGGGTCTAACTGGGTCGACATTTCCCAAAATGACTTTGACAAATGCTTACCGATGGCCTCGCGAGCATTGAAGGATTCCAATGCGGCAACCGAGAAGGGGGCAATCTTCAAGCTCTACTCCCTCGGAGTGTCGACAAATCGCGATGAATGGATCGTCGACTATTCAGAAAAATCTCTCACTGATCGAATGAGGTTCTTTATTAACCACTACTCAAGTCGGCTTGGCACAGCGACGGTTGATAAGGTGATCAAATGGTCGGAGACTCTACTCAGAAGGTGCAAGGCCCGCCAGTCTGAGGCTTTCTCAACCAAGCTCATTCGGGATACACTGTATCGACCTTACTGTGTCTTCAAGCATTACCAATCTGCAGTGTTTATTGATCGCCCTGGCTTAGCAGAGTCGTTTTACCCTCTCGGTGCGCGCAATATATCTATCGCGTTTATGTGCGGCGACAGGCAACCCTTCGCCGCCATAGCTACTCAAGCGCTGCCCAACTTGAACATGTATTCAGCGGATGCAGTGCAGTACGTTGGCGAAGCCGGTTCCTGACGTCCTCGAAGCGTCTCGATAACATCACCGACTGGGCGCTCGACCAGTTTAGGGTACACTACGAAAAACTCAAACGCCCCATAACCAAGGACGCGATCTTTCATTACGTCTACGCGGTCTTGCATGACCCCATCTATCGCGAAAAATATGCGCTTAATTTGAAGCGCGAATTGCCACGCATTCCCTTCTACAAGGACTTCTGGCGCTGGGCGGATTGGGGCCAAAGGCTCATGGCGCTGCATATCGGTTATGACAGCGTTGAACCCTGGCCGCTGACGCGCACCGATGCGAAAGACGAAAAGGCCGCGCGCGCCGGCGTTGCGCCCAAGACCATTTTGAAACCTGACAAGGAGCACGGCGTCATTGTTCTCGACAGCGAGACTCAGCTTGCGGGCGTCCCGGCAAGCGCATGGGACTATCGGCTCGGCAATCGCTCCGGCCTCGAATGGATACTCGACCAGTACAAGGAAAAGACGCCGAAGGACCCGACAATCCGGGAGAAGTTCAACACCTATCGGTTTAAGGACTACAAGGAGAAGGTCGTCGATCTTCTCATGCGCGTGACGCGCGTTTCGGTCGAGACGATGGAAATCGTCGAGGCGATGAAAACGCTGGAGCGGGAGTGAGAAAGATCAGCTTCGCAGTCCTCGTCCTTCGAGACCCGCCTTGCAGGCGCCCCTCAGGGTGGGGACTGCTTGCTGGCGTGATAAGTTTCACTGCGAACATGCTAGAAGCTGCCCTAAGGCCCCTCATCCTGAGGAGCCGCCGCAGGCGGCGTCTCGAAGGACGAGGGGCCGTCTCCGGTGGCGGGATGTCCAATGCATGCACAACGGCGCCACGTGGATGCCCGCGACAAGCGCGGGCATGACGCGCAGAAATTGCAGGTATCGCGCCAAAACTTATCCCCACCTTGAAAACCTCCCCTATCCTGCTCCCGCCTCGCCAACTGAAAGGGGCGTCGTCAGGGTCGGCGGCGCTGGCGGGAACGGTTAAGCGCAGGACGACGACCCTCGCTCCTGCGTCGGGCGCTCCGACCGCCGATCGGGTCTCCTCCTGGCGTGGAGGGCGCATGTTTCCGCATGCGCGAAACGACCCGGTCAAATGCTTAGGCCGCACGCAGGGAACGAGTACCTAGAACGGGCAAAGTTCCAGCGGCCGGGGCGGCGAATATGAGGCCCTTGCGACGCGCCTGCAGGAGCGATCCGGCAGGCGCGTCGTGGAAAAAGACCGTGTCCGGGACGGCTCATCAGCCCCGCGCGCATTCTGCTCATACGCACTCGGCCGAGTAACGGGGCCGGGGCGTCCCGGACCACCCTCTCAACCCGCGCCAAAGGCGGCGGGAAATTTAGGCGCGCGCCCATCTTTCCGGCAGATTTCGAAAGTTTAATCGGCTGCGTTCGCGCTTGGGGCTTGGCGGCGTTTTGCGGCGGGGCCATATCATTCTGCGCCGCGCCTTCGAGGGCGGCGACGATGGAGAGATTCTATGTCACCGGAAGAACGCCAACTTATCGCTGGTCTGTTCGAGCGCACCAAAAGCGCCGCTTCGACGCCGCGCGACCAGGAGGCGGAGGCTTTCATCAGCGAACAGATCAAGGCCCAGCCGGCCGCGCCCTATCTCCTGGCGCAGACCGTGATCGTCCAGGATCAGGCGCTGCAGGGCGCTAACGCGCGCATCGAGGAACTCGAAGCCCGCGTTCAGGAGCTTGAGTCAAAGCCTGCCGGCGGTTTCCTCGGCGGCCTGTTCGGCGGCGGGCAGCGTCCCTCGCCGCAGCGGCCGTCGCCGCAGGCCAGACCGAGCGGACCCTGGGGCGGCCAGCAGGGCGGCATGAACCCCGTGGCCGGCGGCTACGCGCCGCAAGGCTGGGGTCAACAGCAGCAGCCTCCGGCTGAAGGCGGCAGCTTCCTGAAGGGCGCGCTCGGCACCGCCGCGGGCGTCGCGGGCGGCGTGCTGCTCGCCGACGGGATCCGCAGTCTGTTCAGCCATGGCGGCGGCTACGGCGGGATGGGCAATCTCGGCATCGGCTCCGGCTTTGCGCCGGCCGGCGGCGAGACGGTCATCAACAACTATTACGGCGACCAGTCCGGATATGGCGAGGCCGGCTATGACGCCGGCTACGATGACGCCGGCGGCGCGCAGGACGCTGACTATGGCGGCGGCTTCGACGACGGCGGCGGCTTCGACAGCGGCGGCGACGGCGGCTTCGACGTCTAACGAAACATGGCTCCCGGCCCCCCAAAGGCCGGGAGTTCTCGCATCTGGCGCCCTGTGCGCCAGCGCACCGCGACTCCCCGAGCGGCGCTCTAGGGTCGGATCGTCCGCTGATCGAGCGGACGTAAAGGCCCAGCGCCACGGGGAACTCGCCATGAACCGTCCGATGAACCGCACGACCGCCCGCACGACCCGAACCTTCGCATCGCGACCGGTGCGCGTCGCGCTCGCCATGAAGATCGCCTTCGCGATCATCGCCGCCAACGTCAGCTTCGCCGCGGCCAAGGCGCTTCTCGTCAAGACGCCCGAATCGCAGCCTGTTCGCGTCGCCGCCGGCGCTTCGCCGGTGAAGCCGTTTATCCTGCCGGTCGACTGGCAAGAGCCGACGACGGTCGCCCAGTCCGATCCCGCGCAGAATTGCCATGGCGTCGTCGTCGAGACGGACGAAGGCTATGGCGTGCGCGGGCAGGCCATCCGCTTCGTCTGCCGCAAGGCGCTGTAGACTCAAAGGAGTCTAAGTGAATGTTTCGCGTTTCGCTCGTTGCGCAGGCCGCGCCCCTCGTCCTCGCCGCCCTGCTCGCCGGACCCGGGATGGCGCAAATGTCGAGCCCCCCGGACGATGCGGCCGCCTCAACAGATATCGAGCGGCAGGCGCCGCCCGCGACGAAGCGCCGGCCGTCCGATCGATCGTCAGCCGACGCGCAGCAAGGAGCCGAAGAGCAACTGCGCACGCAAGGGGAGCAACGAATCAATGAACGCCAGCGGACTGATGACGATCGCCAGCTGCTTGAGCAACAGCAGGCGACCGACGCCCGCCAAGCTATTGCTGAAGCGCTGCGTAACTGGGTTGAGGAGGCGCAGCCCGACCGGCGCGAGCATCGGTCTGATATCGCCGCCTATTACAAGAAACATGATTACGCGCCGCTCTGGCGCGCAGAGAATGGTTTCTCCCCCGCGGCAAAAGACGCACTCCAAACCCTCAGGGACGCCGATCGCGACGGTTTGAACGTCAAGGCGCCCGACGAAGCGTCGGATTGGAGCGCCGCATCGGAATTGGCAGTGTCGGAAGCCGTCGTCGATTACGCCGCGCAGGCGAGCGGCTCCAGGGTCGATCCGGCAGCGATTTCGGACGACATCGAGGAGCGCCCCAAGGTGGTAAAGCCAGCGCAAGCGCTCGACGGCCTCGCGAGCGCCGGGGATCAGGCGGGCGCACGGCTGGCGGAATTCAACCCGCCACAGCCCGCCTATGCCGCCTTACGCGAAAAGCTCGCCGAACTGCGCGCCGCGCGCGCGCATCCAAAACGCGAGGCGAAAGCGTCCCGCGCCTCCGACGCCGGACCTATTACGGATTTCGCGTCGCTCTCCGAAGCCAAGGCGAAACACGTAGAGGCGGAGATCATCGCCAATATGGAGCGGTGGCGTTGGGAGCCGCGGGAAATGGGCGCGACGCGCCTCGAAATCAACATCCCGCAGTACGAGGTGGCGTTCACGCGCGACAATGAGCTTGTGCAGCGCGAGCGCGTCGTCGTGGGCAAGAAGAACTCGCCGACGCCCGTGTTCTCGGATGTGATGCACTACATTATCGTCAATCCCACCTGGAACGTTCCCGAGTCGATCGTCGAGAAGGAGCTGGCGCCCAAGACCGGCGGCAAGCTCTCCAAGCTTCGCTCGCGCGGCTATAAAGTAACCTACCGCAATGGAAAGCCTTTCGTTCAGCAGCCGCCCGGCGAGAAGAACGCGCTGGGCCGGCTGAAATTCGTCTTCCCGAATGATCTCCTGATCTACATGCACGACACGCCGCAGAAGAAACTCTTCGCCCGCGCGAAGCGCGCGTTCAGTCACGGGTGCGTGCGCGTGCAGAATCCGTTCAAGCTCGCCGAAGAAGTGGTCGGACGCCCGGACTACGACGAAAAACGGTTACGCGCGCTGATCGGCAAGAAGGAGCATCGCGTCGATCTTGCAAAGCCGATACCGGTCCACATCCAATATTTCACGGCCGTCGTAGACGACGCCGGCGCGCTGAAGCTTTACGACGATCTCTACGGATATTCGGCCAAGGTGCGGGAGGCGCTCGCGTCGTAGCTACGCCGAGGAGGCGAGCCGCGCCACTTGCTGTCGCAGTTCTTCCTGCGCGCGCGCGAGATTGTGATGCGCTTTTTCGGCCCAGAGTTTTCGGATTTCGTCGCGTCGGTAGAGCGCGTCTCCGCGTGCGGCGAAGGTCTCGATCATCTGAAGCCGTCCGAGGCAAAACAGCGGCTCGGGCACCCAGGCGTATTCGAAACGAATGCGCGCCAGGTTTCGCTCGAATGCTGGCCACGGCGCGCCGAGCGAGGAAAGATCGAGATCGAGGAAGAGATCGAGATCGCGTGAAAAGCCAGGATAGTGTTCAATGGAGGCGCGCGCGTTGAGATGATCGGCCGTCGCCATGATCAGATCGCGCACCGCATCGGCTTCGCACGTATCGAATCTCGCGTGACGCTCGAACAGCGCCGCGCTGGCGCGAACATTTTCGGCGTCGGGACGAAGCAGACCGTCGGCGTCGCGCGTCAGATACACAGCGTCATGCCAGAAGATGGCGGCGGCGATCAGATCGGGCCGGACGGCCAGCGCCTTCATCAAGTCGAGCTTCGACAGAAGATCGATAATGTGGCTCCAGTCATGATAGCCGCGCTGCGGTTCGCGATAGGCGGCGTCGATGACGAAAAAAGCATTCGTGTCGTGACGCGATGCGATAAGGGTCCAATATTTCTGGACGAGATGTGAGATCATGCGCGACGAGCGATCCTGAGAGAAGCCAATGACGCGTGCGAAAACACGGCGGGAAAGCAGTCGCGCGCGGACGAGGACGTCACTTGCTCGAAAGATTCCATACCGAAGACCAGTTATCCTCCACCCCCTCCCTCGCCAGCCCGCGATAGCGCTCCTCCAAAGCGGCATAGAGCGCGGGCCAGGGCTCGGGAGCCGATTGCGCCAGCGCCGAAGCATGCTCGGCGGCGGCCACAAACCGGCCCGACTCATACTCGTCACGCATGAGGTCGTGCGACTTGCGCCAGCGCACATACGAGTCCGAAACCGCCGCCTCGCCGTCGCCGGCGAGGGCGAAAACTTCCGTCGCCTCGCTCTTCCCAACGACCCGGACCCGCCCGAGATCGAGCCAGGCGAAATCGGGCGCGGCGTCGCGCACCGCCCGGGACGCAACGATGTCCGTCTGAAACGCCTTGCTCGCGCCCTCGAGTCGGGAGGCGAGGTTCACCGTGTCGCCGAGCACCGAATAGTCGAACCGCCGGATCGACCCCATATTGCCGACGCTGCAGGGGCCCAGATGCAGCCCAAGCCCCATCGCCGCCGGTTGGGCGGCCTGGCCTGACCCCGCGGCGGCCTCGGCGCGGCGTTTGTTGAGCCCGACGAGCGCTTCGCGCATCATCAGCGCGGCGCGAACGGCCTTGCGCGGATGGTCGTCGATGTCGAGCGGCGCGTTCCAGAAGGCGAGCACCGCGTCGCCCATATATTTGTCGACCGTGCCCTCCTGTTCGAGGATCGCGTCCGTCATCGGGGTCAGATAGTCGTTCATGAACTGCGTGAGTTCGCGCGCGCTCATGCCTTCCGAGATCCTTGAGAAATTCCGCAGATCGGAAAACAGCACGGTGAGTTCGCGCGTCTCGCCGCCCAGCACCAGCCGGTCCGGATGTTCGGCGAGCCGATCGACGACGGCGGGCGCGACGAATTTGCCGAAGGCCTGACGCACGTGGCGGCGCGCCGATGTTTCGGCGCGCCAGAGAGTCACCGCGCCGAAGAGATAGCCGCCGATGATCGCGAGGCTGGGATAGGAGGGGTCGAGCAGCACGCCGCGGCGATCGAACAGATAGAAGGCCCCTGCGAAAAGCCCGGCGACCGCGAGCGGCGCCGCAGCCGCGGAGACGAGCGGCGGGGCGATGAACAGCAACCCCATGATCAACAGGAAGGCGAGCGCGGCGACGACGAACTCCAGTCCGGGCGCCCAGTCTGGACGCGCGAGGAGCGACCCCGATGCGATCGATTCGACGATCTGCGCATGCACATCGACGCCTGGGACGACCGGCTCCAGCGGCGTCGCGCGGATATCGCCGAGACCTGTCGCAAGAGCGCCGACGAAGATGATGCGGCCTTCGATCTGGTCGCGCTCCACGCGGCCCTCGAGCACATCCTTCACCGAGAGGTCCCGCGCGGCGGCGCTATGCGAATAGCGCGGCCGAACCTCCGCGTTGGGGCCGGTCAAAACTTCGAAGGCGCCGACCTTGATGGCGTTCACGCCCGTCTGCTTGCCGAAAGCCGTTTGCCCGCTGGCGTTCGATGAGCGGATGACGATCGAGGACTCGCCCTGCGCGACCCGCAGCGCTTCGAGCGCCAGGGAAGGCATCAGAACGTCGCCGGCGCGAGTCACTAGCGGCACGCGGCGAACGATCTGGTCGTGATCGGGCAGCCAGTTCGTAGCGCCCAGTCCCTGCGCGGCTTGCGCGAGCTTCGGCTCCGGGCCGACTGCTCCGGCGAAGGAAGCCAGAAACGGGGCGGGATCGTCGCCGGCAGTCACTATCCCCGACTTCGTCGGCGGCGGAGCGGCGACCGCGTCGGTCAGCGTCACGCCGAGCGTCGCTGGCGCTTGCGCCAGCGCTTGCGCCAGCACTTGATCGCCGCTCGGCGTTTTGGCGACGAGCTTCGCCACTTCCGCCCGGGCGCGCGAATCGGGAATCGCGTCCAGGAGCTGGGAGGCTCCGGCGCGGTCCGCCTCCGCGAAGATGAAGTCGAACGCGATCGACGCGGCGCCCAATTCGCGCAGCCGGTTGACGAGTTCGGCGAGCCGCGCGCGTGGCCACGGCCATTGCCCATATGCGCCGAGACTTTTCTCGTCGACGCCGACGACCCGGGTCGGCGCCTCCGGATCATAGGCGCGCGGGGCGAGACGCTGGAAGGTATCGAAGACGAAGTTCCGCAGATCGTCGAGCGGCCGAGGCTGAAGCACGCCCCACGGAAAAATGAGAACCGCAGCGGCGACAAGCGCAAGAAGATAGGCGCGACGCCGCTTCAATTGCTAACCCCGTATGACGGTCACGCTGACCCGGCGTTTGGCGAAGCAGGCGACGCCGCAGAACTAATGCCCGGGTCCGTCGAGCGCAACAGGCCCGCCTTGGTGACCGCTGCCGCCGTGGCCGCTGCTTCCGTGACCCTCTTGGCCGCCGGAGCCTCCGCCATATTGGCCGCCGCCTTCGCCACTCTCGTAACCGCCGCCATGACTGCCCTCTGAGCCGCCGCCGTATTGGCCGCCGCCCTCGCCGCCTTCGTAGCCGCCGCCATGACTTCCTTCGCCGCCATGACCTCCTTCGCCATGGCCGCCGCCATAGTTGCCGCCTTGGCCGCCTTCACCGCCTTCATAGCCGCCGCCCTGGCAGCCTTCGCCGTGGCCGCCGTGGTCGCCATGATCATGTCCGCCATGATCGCCGCGTCCCGCGCCGGGATAAACGAATCGTCGACGGTGACCGCGCTGTTGCGGCCCACGGTCATCGTCGAGGTGTCGTTGAAGATGATCTGGGCGCTGCCGTCGGGACTCGTCTCGATACGCTCGCGACGCTGCACGCCAAGCCCCACCGAGAGCGAGCGCTTCGCCGCGCCCGGGGGCGTGCCATGCGCGGACTGATTGACCGCGCCGACATTGCCGACATTTTCGGCAAGCGCCGGGCCCGTGACGAGCGCGAGAGCGGTTGTGGCGGCCGCGGAGATCTTTTTCATCTATCGTCTCCGTCAGAACTTCGCCGTCGGCCCGAAACTGACGGACACGTTCTCGGTCTTGAAGTTCGGAATGTTCGAATCGTTGCGCGCATATTCGACGTTGCCGGCGAAACCGAAATACGCGGTGACAGGCAAGTCGACCATCAGACCGCCAATCCACACCGTGTCGCGCCGCGCGACGAAGGGATTGATCACCGGGTTGGCGGCGTCGAAGGCAAGATGCGTGAAGCGGCCGTAAGGCGCGATGGTCCATCGGCGCGGAATGATCGGAAACGGCGGATCGATCTCATATCGCAGCATCGCCTGAACATCGACCTGATCGGACGACTGTTGCGGATTGCCGGCCCAGGCGCGGGTAAAGGCGGCGCGACCTTCAAGCCTCAGATCGTTCGTCAGTCTGTATGAGCTGCTCAGGTAGCCGGTGACGACGTCGCCCGTCGCGAGGGTCGAAACCGTCGAATAGGGCGAAAAACCGAAAGAGCCGAGGTAGCCCGGCGACGGATCGACCCAGATCGCGCGCCATTCGGCGCCGGGCTCGAACCACAGGTCGGGCGAGAGTTCGGCACCGAAACTCATGCCCGCGCCGCCGGCGTTCAGATAATTGTTGCCGCCGAGCAGCGCCACGGCGCCTGTCACGTAGGGCTTGATCGACAGGCCTGGATAAAGGTCCGGCGCAATGTGTATGCGCGGACCAATCGAGCCGGCGAACAGCGCCACGCTGTATTGCGGCAGGCGGAACTGCTGCGTGGCGTAGCCGGTCACCCGCGTCTCCAGCTGATCGCCGCGCGCATTCTGGAAATCGAGGTCATGCGCGGCCTGCACCAGCTGGAAACTGTTGACGTCGCCCTTGCGCGAAGCGGCCGAAGCGACGCCGACGCCGCCGACCTGGAACAGATTGTTGGTCGGGAAGAAGTTCGCGTTCGACTGCGCCCGCAGACCGACATGCATCCGCAGATAGAGCCGGCTCGCCTGAGTGCGCTTTTCGATGTCGGGCAGCTGCGCTTCGATCTGCGCGAGCTGAACCGGATCGAGGCCGCCTTCGGCGACCGCCTTGCGCAGATGTTGCGCCGACAGTTCATAGGCGCCGAGCCGCGCGTAGAGGAAGCCGAGCTCCTTTCGTGCGCGCGACAAACTCGGGTTGAACATCAGGAGGCGCTCGAGCGCGCCTATTCCCGCCTCGTAGTCGCGCAGCTCCGTCGAAAGCAGGACGTAGCGATAGGTCGCATCATAGTCGGTGGGATTATGCTGAATGTAGGCCGCGAGGCGCTGCTGTTCGGCGCGTGGGTCTTGCGCCAGAGCCGGACCGAATAGCGTGAATGCGGCGAACAATGCGCCTGCAAGCCTCGACGCCGCTCTAAATGCGAACATAAATGGCAAGCTCCCGTAAAGGATCGGAAAACCGGCGACCGAAGCCCTGACCGTCAGCTGGAGCGGAAGCTGACTCGTGTCGCCTGGAGTGGCAAGCTTGCGTCGCTCTTAGGCGTCGGTCGGAAAAACAACACGCCGAAGCGTGATTGTCTCGATTTAGGGCTATGCAGCAAAGGCTTACGGCCTGTCTGACGTGCCCTTGGGCCGCGCGTGGCCGGCAAAACAAATTCGCGGGTGTTGCCCTGAAACCACAGCGGCCACGCCGCATTAACGCCGCAGGCCGCCATCGAAGAGAGAGATCACTTCGCCGACTTGCGAGGACTGCTGCGCGACGACAGTCGGAACCACGCCTTTGCGCCAGCGCGCGGAAAAGGCGCGGCGGCGGGAACGGGCGAGAGTGCGCGATTCGTCGCATGAGGCGCTCGGCGCGAGGAGCCAGCGCAGCACGATCAGCAGGTCGGCGGCGCGCCGCGACGCGCCGATTTCCACCGCGCTGCGAATGTCCGCGACTACGCGCCGGCGCGCCGCGTCAAGCGAGACGGCGCGGCGATAGCGCGCCAGCATTCGGTGATGCTTGTCGCTCGGGCTCACGCCCAGGATGAGTTCGTGACCACGCAGCCCCGCCACCTCGGCGCAACGCTCGATCGGCGTGAGTTCGGGAATCATCTGGCTTCTCCCAATCGCTTCCTCTGCCGTGGCCTTTGCCTCTTATCGGCAGCATAGCGATGGTAGCGCCCGGATCCTAATCCGTTTGTGCGAGAACGCACACAGGTCATTCGGCTTCGTTGAGCGCTTCCTGAACGCGCTTTTCCAGAACGGCCGGGCGCAGCAGCACGAGGCCGCCGCGAATTTTTTCGGCAAGTCCTTCGTCGATCATCGCCGAGAGTTCGCGGCTCACCTGTTCCCGCCGACAGCCGATTCGCGCGGCGAGATCGTGCTGAAACGGCGGCGGCGAAACGATCGACTGCCCCGGCGACCCTTTGCGCGGCGCCGACATGCGCAACAGTTCGGAATAGAGCCGATGCTTCAGGTCAAGCACGGAACGTTCGAAGAGGCGCGTATTCAGCTCCCGCACGCGCGCGGTCAGCAGACGCAGCAGCCGCTCGCAAATCTCCGGCTCGCTGAAAACGATTTCCTTGAACACGGATGGCGGCACAAGCAACAATTCAGCGTTGGTGAGCGCGGTCACATTCGCGGAGCGCTTCGCCCCGTCGACCGCCGCCATTTCGCCGAAGAACTTGCCCGGCCCGAAGTCTCCGAAAATCATTTCCTTGCCGGCCGCGGTTCGAATCAGCACCCGAACGTCGCCGCTGACGATGAAATAAACGTCGGTCGAAGGATCGTCGAAGTCGAGGACCAGCTCATGCTCGGCGTAGCGCCTGCGCACGCAATGCCGCGCGAACTGCTCGCCGCGCGTCGGGTCAAGGCCGGCAAAAAAAGGAATCCCGTCAAACAGGGACACATCGCTCTCCTGAATTTGGAAATAACGCGGATACTGCCGCTAAATGTCGACGCCGTCGAGGCGCAATCTGCTGGCGGACGCGAGCTGTTCGGGCGATGATTGCAGATGCAAGCGCTCCGACTCGCGACGTTCAATCTTGAGAATCTCGATTGGCAGGCGACCAAGACCGAGGCATTCGCGCGGCGAACCAGAGCGCTGCGCCCCCTCCTCGATACGCTCGACGCCGACATTTTGTGCTTGCAGGAAATCCATGCGCAGAGGATTCACAACCGCGGCCCCCGGCAGTATATCGCGCTCGATCAGTTGCTCGAGACGACCAGCTACGCGACTTTTTACCGGGCGACGACGGTAAGGCCCGGCGGCGACGGCCCTGCCGACGTGCACAATCTCGCGATCCTGTCGCGATGGCCGATAAAGGCGCAGCGGCAGATCCACCATGACATTGTCGCCCGCTGGGCCTGGCCGCCGCCGCGGGAGGCCGACGGCTCCCTGCCTGAGCCGGTCGATATCGTCTGGGACAGGCCGCTGCTCTATGTGGCCGTCGAGCTTCCCGACGGCGGCGCGCTCCACGTCATCAATCTGCATTTGCGGGCGCCGCGCGCGACTCCCGTCGCCACGGCGCGGGGCGTCGGATCAAGCCGCGCGCAAATCGAGGGGCAGTTCGTCGCGGCGCTCAAGCGTGAGGGGCAGGCGCTGGAAGCCCGATTGTTCGCCGAGACGCTGTTCGACGTCGAGCCGGCGGCGCTGATCGCAATCGCCGGCGATTTCAACGCCGACGAGCATGATGCGCCGACCCGGCTTCTGAAAGGCGGCGAAGCCGAGGCCGCGGCGGGCGCGCGGGTTCTGATCCCCTTGGAGGAGCGCGTCGCGCCGGCGCGGCGCTTCACCGTGATCCACGCGGGGCGCCCGATGCTGATCGATCACCTCCTCGCCTCGCAGGCGCTCGCAGCCGCCTGGCGCGAAACGGCGATCCTGAACGAAGGGCTCGCGGACGAAGCCTATGCGGAGGAATTCGTCGAAGGCTCGCTACACGCGCCTGTCGTTGCGCAGTTTGAGCTTGTCGGTGAATAGGGTTCCCGCGCTATTGCGTAGCGAACGTTCGCAACTCTTCGGCCAACGCGCGCGCGTCGCTCCAGTCGATTTTGACGTCTCCGTAACCTTCCAAAGAAACAACGAGACCGCTTTCATCGACCCTCGCGTCGAAATCATGATCGCTGGCGATGGGGCTCATGTAAATTTGCTGCGTGCGCCGATCGCCGTTGGCGACTGATTCGAGGGCGCGCGAAAGGATCGCCGCCTCCTCTTTCGTGAGGCGACGAGGCGGTTGGCCCGGAAGGCGCAGCGTCGCCAATGCGACAAACGCGCGATGCTTTGAGGCGACCAGCTCGAAGATTTGCGACATTTTGTACCCCCGTGCAGGTCAAGTGAGAGCCTCAATGCGCCGTCCCGAGGGCGCCTTTCTTGAATGGCGCCTGTCGCCGACCTACCCTCGTATGCCCATCAAATTTCGTGCCCGGAAACCCACTCTTGCGAAGAACGCAGATCGCGACAGACTTCAGCGTCGCGAAGTCGCGACGACATCGTCGGTTTAACTTGCGTCATGAGACTGCGATCGAAAAACACTAGGCCTTCCGCAAGCAGAGTCGCGTGCGCGACCAAGAGAAGCACAATGAACGACAAGCGACTTTTCGCGCCATCGACCGCGCGCAATCGCCAACCAATTCTCGACCTTTTGCGCAACGTCCTGCCAGCGCGAGGACTGGCGCTGGAGATCGCGAGCGGCGCGGGCGAACACGTCACGTTTTTCGCCGAGCATTTGCCCCATCTGACGTTCCGTCCGTCCGACCCGAGCGCCGAGGCGCGCGAGAGCATCGCCGCGTGGATCGCCGCAAGTGGAGCGGGCAACGCGCTTGCGCCGCTTGCGCTAGACGTCGAGGCGCTTCCCTGGCCTATCGGCGCCGCTGACGCCATCATTTGCATCAACATGATTCACATTTCGCCATGGAGCGCGACGCAAGCGCTGTTCGAAGGCGCAGGCAGGACTTTGCCTGCTGGAGCGCCGCTCTATCTATACGGTCCATACAGGCGCGGCGGCGCGCACACTGCGCCGAGCAACGCCGAGTTCGACGCGAGCCTTCGCGCACGCAACCCCTCATGGGGAATCCGCGATCTCGACGAAGTCGCTGAGGTCGCGCGGGAGAAAGGATTTGGAGAGCCTCAGGTCGTGGAAATGCCGGCCAATAATCTGAGCGTCATCTTTCGGCGTAGGTAACGCCTACGTCGGTGCGAAGGCCTTCGACGGAAAAAGCCGGCGCATAAACGCGCGCTATCAACGTCCGCACTACCCATCAGACTCCCACACGGAGGAAGGAACCATGGAACGTCGCGAATTCATCGCTGTCGGGACTGCCGCCGCCGTCGCGTCCGCCACACAAGCCTTCGCTCAGGCGACGGGCACGGCGCCAACCGGCGGCGCCGGAATGCAGGATATGCATCCGGCGCTGTACAAAAATTTGGAAAATGCGAGCATCGAGTGCGTCTCGACCGGCAATGACTGCCTCCGCCACTGCTTCGGCATGTTTGCGATGAAAGACACGAGCATGGCGGAATGCGCTAACGCTGCATTCCAGCTCGTCGCGGCCTGCAATGCGCTCGCCTCGCTCGCCGCCGTCAATTCATCGCAAGTCGGTCCGCTCGCGAAGAGCGTGGCGGTGATTTGCGAGGACTGCAAGAAGCAGTGCGACAAGTTCCCGAACATCGCTGAATGCACGGCTTGCGGAAAAGCGTGCCAGAAATGCGCCGACGAATGCCGTAAGGTCTAGCCCTCGGCGAGAGACAGAAAGGGGGCTGCGATGAACACCAAGCTTTGTTCGATGTGGCTCATCGCGGCCTATGCCGTCGTTTCTTTGGGGATTGGCGGCGTTCCCCTTCGCGCGGCGGAGCATGCGCCGCGTGGTTCCGTCGCACAGGCGGAAAAGGCGGAGAAGACAACAGGGCAAGGCGAGGGCGTCGTCAGGGCCATCGACGCCGACGAGCGAAGGCTGATGATCACGCACGGTCCGGTCACGGGAGCGCTGGAAATGTCCGCCATGACGATGGCGTTTCACGTCGCGCCGGGCGTCGATCTCGCGAAACTGTCGAAGGGCATGAAGATCAAATTCACGATCAGCCGCGACGCCAAGGGCCTCTATGTGATCGAGGATGTTCGGCCGGAGACGCCCTAGCCGGACCTCGCGAACTCCCTAGCCGTCCATGCCGATGCGGTGCATCAGATAACACAGGCAATCCTGCTTCACCGCGCGCGGATCTACGGTCAGCATCGCCGGGATGGCGGGGTGCGCTAGCCTGATCTCGCCGCCTGCGTAATCGAAATAATTGATCGGCTGCGCATCGAATCCGTCGCCCGGCAGGACTTCCAGGCGCGCGCCTTCATCGCCCAAGGCGCCGAATGAGGCGCCCGCACTCAATTCGCTGAAATTGAGATGGTCGATATCGGGACGGAACAAAAAGTCCGCGGGCGTTCCATCGAAGGAGAAGCTCGCGCCGGCCGGCGGCTTCACGATGGCGCAGGTCCGCAGCAGTTCCACGTCGTGAGGCGCCGGCGCATGGTCCGGTAGCTCCGTGATCGAGAGGCAGGCCTCAAGCAATTCGATCGCATGAGCGACGCCTGCGTCGACTCCTGACTTGCCGCACTCAACCGTGATCGCCGGGCAGAGTTCGGCGAAAGCCGCCGCGCAGGTGCCGCGCGGGCGCTGAAAATGCACCACGATGCGGGAAAAAAGCTGCGCCAGCGCGACATATTTCGGTTCAAGCCTGCTGATGCAGCTGTAGTGAGGATTGAACCCCGTGTTGTTGTGGATGTCGACCGCGGCGAAAGCGTCGCGCTTGCCGACATACTCACAGATCCAGCGCGCCATATCGGCGAGCGGATCGTCGGGAAACGCGGTGCCGGGCCACACCCGGTTGAAGTCGCGCTGACCGGACAGCGTGCGCAGATTCGCCGCCGCCGCTTCGACATTGCCGACGAACAGGATGAGCGAGCGGTTGAGCCCGCGCGCGGCGTGACGGCGCAGCACCTCTTGCACGGCGGCGAGTCCGCTCGTTTCGTTGCCATGCAAGAGCGTCGACACGAACAGCGGCTTCGGATCGCGGCCCGGAAGGTCGAACAGGGTGGGTCGGGGCAGGATGTCCGTCAGGCGGTGAGCGGGACAGTCGAGAAATCCTTCGGGCAGCCGGTCGAGCAAGGCGCAGGGCGCGTCGGTCACTGTTCTCCTCATATTTCCCACTGATGGACGGGCGCGCCGCTCCGCTGGCGCTCACAATAGGCCGCCATCAGGCCATAAAGGTCCCCGCCGCGCGCCTCAAGGGCTTTTCGCTGCCACGCCGCCCCGGTCTGGCGCGACTGAACCCGCGCTTCGATGATGTCGAGGAAATCGGCTTCAGCGACGCCCAAGTCACGAAGCCCCGCCCTGGCGTCAGGAATAAGGCGCTCCAGCAGCAGACGGTCTGCGGCGATCTCCCCTGCCCCCGGCCATTCGAGTGTCGCGTCGAGGCCAAACCGCGCGGCGGCGTAGAAATTGCGCTTGGCCTCGTTAAAGGTGAGACCGCCGGCGCCGTGGTCTCCGGACATGGCGAGCGCCCGCGCCAGGCCGAGGTAGAGGGCGGCGTTCGCCATCATATCGGTGAAGGTCGGCCCCGCCGGCAGAATCCGGTGCTCCACCCGCAGATGCGGTGCCCCGCTCTCGTCGAAGCCGATCAGCGGCCGATTCCAGCGCCAGATCACCCCATTATGCAGCCGCAGATGGCGCATCGCCTCGGGCGGATCGTCATAGGTCATCGGAAGAAGCGCGTCATAGTCGCGCAAATTCTCCTCGAAGACTTCGATGAGGGAACGCGTCGCATAGCCGGAGCCCATGCAGACGCGCGCCGGCCCCGGCACTTTCACCGCCTGTTCGAACAGCGGTATGCGCGTTTCCTCCCACAGGGCCTTGCCGAAAAGGAAAGGCGCATTGGCGCAGGCGGCGAGAATCGGTCCCGAGGCCGCCGTCGACGCGTTGTAGTAAAGGTGCGCGAGATCCGCCGGAGCTTTCAGATGGATCTGGAATGACGTGGTCGCCGCCTCGAGCATCACGTCGCGATGCACGGAGGCGAGCCGGTCGCGGCCGGCGATGTTGACGTGCAGCGGCTGTCCGCCGCGCAGCCGCAGCACTTCCTGATTGAGCGCATAATAGCGGTTGAGCGGCGACATATTGGCGAGCGTCAGATCGCCGTCACGGATCGTCGGCAGCGTGCCTATCATCACGAGATTGGCGTCGAGTTGATGCGCGACGTCGTTGCACGTCGCCCATAGGTCGGTCAGCGACTTGTGCGCTTGCGTCAGCGCGTCGCCCTGGAGCTGGAAGGGCGAGCAATTCAACTCGAGGTTAAATTGCGACAGCTCCGGCACGACCAGGGGATGATCCAGGGTTTCGAGGACCGCCTGGTTGATCGAGGAAGGCGCGTAATTGTGATCGACGATCCAGGTTTCGATTTCGAAGCCCACCATGTGGCCATCTCGCGAAAACCGGTCCCGCTCGAACAGGCTGCGGGCGATCTGCGTTTCCTGGGCAAGGCGCGCGGCAAACCGCGCCTTATCGGCCGGCGTAAAGCCCGTTGTCTTGATTTCCTCGCCCAAATGTCCCCCTTCCCGCCGTTAAGCGCAGTATCCGCTTCCAGAGCGCGCCAGCGCAACGGCGTCCGCGACCAAGGTCGCGACGAGGCTTCAGGCCGATCCGCCGCAAATCACTATGTAGGAACGTCTGTTTTCATCGATAGAGCGGAAAGCGCCGGCGGGACAAGCCGCGAGCGCTGCTGTAGATTGCGCATCCTTCCCCGGGAGCCGCCCTTGTCTGATATCGCTTACGTGAACGGAAGTTACGTTCCCCTCGCCGAGGCGCGCGTGTCGATACTCGACCGCGGCTTCCTGTTCGCCGATGGCGTTTATGAGGTGGCCGCCGTGATCGGCGGAAAGCTGATCGACAATGAAGCGCACCTCGCGCGCCTTGCGCGTTCGCTGCGGGAACTGCGCATCGAGAGTCCGATCCCGATGTCGCGCATCGCGGACCTCGAGGCGGAACTCGTCGCAAGAAATGGCGTGAGCGAAGGCCTCGTTTATCTCCAGATCACCAGAGGCGCCGCCGACGAACGCGATTTCGGGTTCCCCGCGGGGGCGGCTCCGACGCTCGTCGCCTTCGCGCAGCGGAAGAACATCCTCGTATCGCCCGCCGCAGAAAGCGGCGTGAAAATCCTCTGCGTTCCCGACCTGCGTTGGGCCCGGCGCGACATCAAGAGCACCGCGCTTCTCGCTCAGGTGCTGGCGAAGCAGGCGGCTCTCGAAGCCGGCTGCCAGGAAGCCTGGATGGTCGGCCAGGACGGCCTCGTCACCGAGGGCTCCTCCTCGACCGCATTCATTATCACCGCGGCGGACGTGCTCGTGACCCGTCCGAACTCCGCCGCTATTCTTCCCGGCTGCACGCGAAGCGCCGTGCAAATGCTCGCCGAGCGCGAAGGATTCGCCGTCGAAGAGCGCGGCTTCTCCGTCGCCGAGGCGTATGACGCAAGGGAAGCCTTTCTCACCAGCGCCTCCAACCTCGTGCTGCCGATCGTCTCAATCGACGGCCGCACTATCGGATCCGGCGCGCCGGGCGAGATGAGCCGACTGCTGCGCAAGCGCTATATCGAGTGGGCCACCAATGGAGGCGCATAGCGTCTAGCGCTACGCTTCGACCTCGTCGAAATCGGAAGTGCTCTCCTCCTCGATCGCCAGGGCGATGACGAGGCTGAACACTGCGGCCGCGAGACACCAGACGGAATACCAGGCCGGACGATTGGCGGCGAGCGCGAGAAGGAACGTCGACAGCACCGCTAAGCCGAACACGTTGATCGCGCGGCGCTCGCTGAAGACGAGCGGCGTCACGGTTAGAACGAGATAAAGAAAATCGGCCATGAGCGGTGGGCGCTCGAACAGCGGGTCGTAGGCAAGCGAATGCCGATACACCGAGAGGTCGATGCCATCGGCCCCGGCAAGTTTAGCGATCAGATAAACGGCGAGAACAAGCCCTGCGCCGCCCATGGTCCCCCAGACGCGCTTCCGCTCCGGATCGGATTCGGCATAGGCGGCGGCGAACGGCGTGAGCACGGGCCACACCGTGAAGGCGATCAGCGTGTAGAGATAGCGGAAGGGCTGGCCGGCGGAAGGATCGTCGCGCGTGACCCATACCGCCGCCTCGACGAACTGATGCGCCGAGAAGACGAGGGGGAACGCGGCGAAGAACAGCATGCGCCGGTCGTTGCGCAGGGCCTTCGCAACCATGCCGTAGCCCGCCAAACCCAAGCCGAGCCCAGCGGTAATGCTTGCCTCGAGCGAATAGCACATGGCTAAAGGACGTGTGAAGTTAATGCTTTGGTCTATTTTAGCGCTGATTCCGCGCGCGTCGAGACCTGAACAGTGGCGCCGTCGGTTTGCGGCGCGTTGGCGCTTCGGAACATGTTCGCAGCAGACGCGTTCTAGGACGAGAGTTCATAAGCGGAGGTCGAAAATGGGCAACCTTTTGTATTGGGCCGTCGTGTTTCTGGTCGTCGCTCTCATCGCAGCCTTTTTGGGCTTCGGGGGCGTCGCCGGCGTAGCGGTCGAAGGCGCGCGCATTTTGTTCTGGGTCGCGCTGGTGCTGCTCGTCGTTTCAGTCGTGCTCGGTCTCGTCCGACGCGCCTGACTGGAACGCGGTTTCGCACAACGAACGTCGCGTGAGTTCATGAGCCGACCGCTTCACGCAAGCGGCCGGCTCGTTTCGTTATGACGGCGTCAAGGAATATCATCGAGCGAGCTGACCCAGGCGTCTGCGACGGAGTCCGATGGCGCCCGCCAGTCGCCACGCGGCGATAGGGAGCCTCCCGAACTCACTTTCGGCCCGTTAGGCAGCGCCGACCTTTTGAACTGGCTTCCCTCGAAGAAACGCTTCACGAAAACGCCAAGCCAGTGTTTGATGGTCGGGAGGTCGTAGGCGACCTTATCCTCTTCAGCCACCCCCGCAGGCCACGATCCAGCAGCTGCATGCCGCCAGGCCCGCCAGGCGAGGAAGGCGATTTTCGCGGGCGCGAAGCCGTATCGGGTTGCGTAATACAGGTTGAAATCCTGCAGCGCGTAAGGCCCGACCGCCGCCTCGGTGCGCTGCGCCGTCTCACCAGGCACAAGCTCCGGCGAGATTTCAGTCGCCAGAATGTCCTCGAGCACAGCGACTGTTTCCGCGCCGAAGCGGGCGTCGCGCGCGCACCAGCGGATGAGGTGCTGGATCAGGGTCTTCGGGACCGAGGCGTTGACGTTGTAATGCGACATCTGATCGCCGACGCCGTACGTGCACCAGCCAAGCGCGAGTTCGGAGAGATCGCCAGTGCCGATGACCAGCGCGTTATAGCGGTTGGCGAGCCGAAACAGCAGCGAGGTGCGCGCGCCCGCCTGCACATTCTCGTAAGTCGCGTCGTATACCGCTTCGTCGCGCGCCGCCGGGTGATCGATGTCGGTAAGCATCTGCTTGCAAGCCGCAGTGACGTCGATCTCTTGCGCTGTAACGCCGAGCGCGCGCATCAGCCGCCAGGCGTTCGTCTTCGTGCGCTCGCTGGTGGCGAAGGCCGGCAGCGTGAAGCCGAGCACATTCTCGCGCGGCAGGCCGAGCGCATCCATGGCCGTCACCGCGACGAGCAGCGCCTGAGTCGAATCCAGTCCGCCGGAGACGCCGATGACGACCTTCTTGATCTTCGTGGCGCGCAATCGTTGCTCAAGACCATGCGACTGGATGTTGAACGCCTCGAAACACAGTTCGGCAAGTCGCGTCTCGTCAGCCGGCACGAAGGGAAAACGCCCGACCTCGCGCAGGAATCCAAGGTCGCGGTCGCACGATGGGGCGAGTTCAAAGGGAATACGGCGATATTGGATTGCGCCTTGCTCAACGTCGGCGCAGGCCCCGAACGTCCCCTGCCGCATCCGCTCGGCAAGAAGGCGGCCGATGTCGATGTCGGCGAGCGTCAGCTGCGGCTCGTCGGAAAAGCGCGGCGCCTTGGCGAGAACATCGCCCTTCTCGCAGATCAGCGCTTCTCCGTCCCAGGCGAGATCCGTCGTCGACTCTCCCTGCCCCGCCGCGGAATAAAGATAAGCGGAAATGCAGCGCGCCGAATGCGCGGCGCAGAGCGTTTCGCGATAATCCGACTTTCCGACGATCGCGTTGGAGGCTGAGAGATTGAGCAATACCGTGGCGCCCGCGAGCGCCGCGCGCGAAGACGGCGGGATCGGAACCCATACGTCCTCGCAAATCTCCATATGGATCACGAGCCCGCGGAAATCCGTCGCTTCGAGAAGCGTGTCGGAGCCGAAGGGCGCGTATTGTCCGGCGATCTCGATGTCCTCGCCCGAGATGAAAGCGCCGGAGGCGAAGTGGCGCTGCTCGTAAAACTCGCGATAGTTGGGCAGATATACTTTCGGCGTCACGGCGAGCACGCGGCCGCGCAGGATGGCGACGCCGCAATTGTAAAGGCGTCCGCGATGACGTAGCGGCGCGCCGACGACAATCAGCGGATGAACGCCGCGAGACGCCTCGACGAGTTCGATGAGCGCCGCCTCGACCGCGCCGAGCAGCGCCTCCTGCTGCAAGAGATCGTCGATCGCGTATGAGGACAGCCCCAGTTCGGGAAACAGCACAAGCGAGGCGCCGCGGTGATCGGCTTCGCGCGCCAGTTCGATCGTGCGGGCTACGTTAAACGCCGGGTCAGCCACTCGCACATTCGGCGTCGCGACCGCGACCCGGACAAAGCCATGCGTGTGGAGACAGTAGAACGGATGGGTCATGAAGCGATCATACAGCGATCACGTCAAATTCGCAGACCTTCACCTAACAAGCAAAAGGGCGGGGTCTCCCCCGCCCTCTCGAAACCGCACTAAGCGACGCCTCAGTGCGCCAGGATCGCCAGCATCAGCAGAGCCACGATATTGGTGATCTTGATCGCCGGATTCACGGCGGGGCCGGCGGTGTCCTTATAGGGATCGCCGACCGTGTCGCCGGTCACCGCCGCCTTGTGGGCGTCAGAGCCCTTCTCATGCTTGACCCCGGCTTCGTCGACGAAGCCGTCTTCAAAGGACTTCTTGGCGTTGTCCCAGGCGCCGCCGCCCGACGTCATCGAAATCGCGACGAAGAGGCCGTTGACGATGACGCCCAGCAGCAGCGCGCCCAGCGCCGCGAAGGCGTTGGCCTTGCCGCCGAGAATCCAGGCGACGACGAAGGCGACGATCGGCGCCAGCACCGGCAGCAGCGACGGCACGATCATCTCCTTGATGGCGGCTTGCGTCAGCATATCGACGGCGCGGCCGTAGTCAGGGCGATCCGTCCCAGCCATGATGCCGGGCTTCTCCTTGAACTGCCGGCGCACTTCCACGACGACCGACCCCGCGGCGCGGCCCACCGCCGTCATGGCGATGCCGCCGAAGAGGTAGGGAATGAGGCCGCCGAAGAGGAGGCCCGCCACGACATAGGGGTTGGAGAGATCGAAATTGACCTTTTCGATGCCCTTGAAGAAGGGCACGCCGTCATCGATGAAGTGCTTCAGATCGTTGGTGTAGGCGGCGAAGAGCACCAGCGCGCCCAGGCCGGCCGAACCGATGGCGTAGCCCTTGGTGACCGCCTTCGTGGTGTTGCCGACGGCGTCGAGCGCATCGGTGTTGCGACGCACTTCCTTTGGCAGGCCGGACATTTCGGCGATGCCGCCGGCGTTGTCGGTGACCGGACCGAAGGCGTCGAGCGCCACGATCATGCCGGCGAGGCCGAGCATCGTCGTCACCGCGATCGCCGTGCCATAGAGGCCGCCGAGCTCATAGGTGAGAATGATGCCGAGAACGATGACCAGCGCCGGCGCTGCGGTCGATTCCAGAGACACGGCGAGACCCTGGATGACGTTGGTGCCGTGGCCCGTGACCGAAGCCTGCGCGATGGACACGACCGGGCGCTTGCCGGTGCCGGTGTAATATTCGGTGATGTAGACAATGGCGCCGGTGACGATCAGGCCGAGAACGCCTGAGAGGAACAGGCCGTAGCCGTGAATGGCCTCGCCATTGGCCTTGCCGATCTCGCCCCAGCCGACGGTGAAGGTCGTCGCCAGAAACAGGCCCGCGATCGACAGCACGCCCGTTGCGATGAGGCCCTTGTACAGCGCGCCCATGATGGAATCTTCGATGCCGAGCTTCTTGAAATAGGGCGCGGCGAATTTGCCCCATTCGGTGTCGTCGTCACCCATCTTCACGAAGTAGGTGCCGGCGATCGAGGTGAGGATCGAAAGGCCGCCGATCGCCAGCGGATAAATCATCGCCGACGTCAGTCCCTCCTGACCGGCGAAGAAGATCGACGCGAGAACCATGGTGGCGACGACCGTCACCGCATAGGTCTCGAAGAGGTCGGCCGCCATGCCGGCGCAGTCGCCGACGTTGTCGCCGACGTTATCGGCGATCGTGGCCGGATTGCGTGGGTCGTCCTCGGGAATGCCGGCTTCGACCTTGCCGACGAGATCGGCGCCGACGTCTGCGCCCTTGGTGAAGATGCCGCCGCCGAGACGAGCGAAGATCGAGATCAGCGAGCCGCCGAAGCCGAGCGCGACCAGCGCGTCGACGACCGTGCGGTCCGAAGGCGCATAGCCCGCGAACCAGGTCAGGATCGCGTAATAGACGGCCACGCCAAGCAGCGCGAGGCCGGCGACGAGGAGTCCGGTCACCGCGCCGGCCTTGAAGGCGATGTCGAGGCCGCCTGCGAGCGATTTCGTCGCCGCCTGCGCCGTGCGGACGTTGGCGCGCACCGAGACATTCATGCCGATATAGCCGGCGGCGCCGGAAAGCACCGCGCCGAGCATGAAGCCAAAGGCGACCGCCCAGCCGAGCAGGACGACGAGGACGAGAAAGATCACGCCGCCGACCATGGCGATGGTCTTGTACTGGCGATTGAGATAGGCCTGCGCGCCTTCGGCGACGGCGCCGGAAATTTCCTGCATCCGGGCCGACCCCGGATCGGCCGCGAGCAATTCCTGAGACGTCTTGACGCCGTAAACGACGGACATCAGTCCGAAGACGATGGTTAGAAACAGAACCATTTTGGCTTCGCCTTTTCGTTCTTCGACCGGGGAATGGCCGAACTATTCGCGTCGCCGCGAGCGGATGTCGCAACGAAAAAAGGGATAGCGGCCCCGCCGAGAGAATCGGCGGGGACAGCAGCTTTCCGGCGGGCTTTCTGCCAGAAACGTAGCCGCGCGGCAATGCTGCGCGACGCCCTATTCTTCAGAAGTGTTGGAAGGACAATTTTTTGAAAACGACGGGTTTTTTATGAACGTCGACGAAGACCGGCGGCGCGCTTCCCGCCACAATTTCGCCTATCCGGCAGGCGAGCGCCGGAGGCGAAGCGCCAGGCTTCGCGGCAAAGAGGATTTCGTAGTCGTCTCCGCCAGTTATCGCCGCTTCAAACAGCGCGGGATCGATCGCGATGGCCTCCCGCGCCGCCGCCGAAAGCGGCGCTGACGCGAGTTCGACGGCGGCGCTCACGCCGGACGCCCGGCAGAGCTTGGCGAGATCCCCGGCAAGCCCGTCGGAAATGTCCATTGCGGCGGTCGCGTTCGCGGAAAGCCAGGCCGAGAGATCCAGACGCGGCTGCGGCAGCAGGTAGCGCCCGATCAGGTGATCGCGGGCGCCATCGGAGAGACGCCGCGCGAGCGCAGCGTCGCGTCGCAGCGCGAGACCGAGCGCCCCGTCGCCGATCGGCCCCGAGACGAAGATGGCGTCGCCCGGTTTTGCGCCGGTGCGCGGCACGAAGCGCGGCGTGCGACCGAGCGCCGTAATCGCAATCGTCAGCGGGCCGGGGGTGGCGGCGGTATCCCCGCCGATGAGCGGCGCGCCATAGATCCGGGCATCCTCGGCGAGCCCTGCGGCGAAGGCTTCGAGCCAGTCATTCGTCCAGTCGCTCGGCAGCGCCAGGGCCAGCAGAAAGCCGACCGGCTCGGCGCCCTTGCCGGCGAGATCGGAAAGGTTGACGCGCAGCGCCTTCCTGGCGATCAACGACGGATCGTCATGCGCGAAAAAATGCACGCCCGAGACGAGCATGTCGGTCGTGACGACGAGCGGCGCGCTTTCCGGCGCGAGAAGCGCGGCGTCATCCTTCAGACCGAGCGCCGCCGCGCCTGCGATCGGCGCGAAAACACGGGCGATGATGTCGTCTTCGCTATAGCGCGGCATAGCCTCGCCTCGTGCTTCACGACGCGAGCTTCGCTCGCTCCTCAGCATGAGGGCGAGGGATGCCCGCCGCCGGCTTTCTGTCAACTCAGCTCTTCGGCGCGCTCCTCATGCGCGATCCTGTCGAGCACGGCGTTCACCATGCCTGACTCGGTGGGACCGAAGAACGCGCCGGCGACGTCGACATATTCCTTGATGGCGACGCGCGCGGGAACATCCTTGCGCGACCGCAATTCATAGGCGCCCGCGCGCAGCGCGGCGCGCATGACCGATTCCAGCCGCGACAGCGGCCAGCCGCCGGAAAGCGCGCGGTCGATCTGCCGGTCGATGGCGACCTGATCGGTGAGCACCCCCTGCAACACGTCGCGAAAGAAGGCGGCGTCGGCCGGCTTATACTGCGCGCCCTCGATTTCGCGTCCGATCCAATGCGCCTCGAATTCGGCAAAAATCTCGTTGAGGCCTTTGCCGGCGACTTCCATCTGATACAGCGCTTGCACGATCGCCAAACGCGCGGCCGAACGTTGCTCGACGCTCATGCGACGCCCCGTTTGAGGCGCACGAGCGCCAGCGCCGCGCGCGCCGCGTCGGCGCCCTTGTTTCCTTGCTTCGGATCAGCCCGCACGATCGCCTGAGCCTCGTTCTCCACTGTGAGCACGCCATTGCCGAGCGGCATACGGCGAGAAACGGAAAGATTCGTCAGCGCGCGCGCGCTTTCGTTGGCGACAAGTTCGAAATGATACGTCTCGCCGCGGATGACGCAGCCAAGCGCAACAATGCCGTCATAGGGCGCGCCCGCAAGCTCGGCGTCGTCGAGCGCGATCGCGGCCGCCGTGGCGAGCTCCAGCGCGCCAGGAACGTTGATCAATGTCGCCTGCGCCTGAAGCGCGCGCAACGCTTCAAGCGCGCCTTCGCGCAGCAACGCGACGATTTCGCCGTTAAACTTCGTAGCGACAACGAGAATGCGCGCGCCGGGAACGGGCGCGGCGTCATCGTCGTCGGGTGCAAAACCTGCCATGTGAACTCCTTGGCCGAGACCGATACACGCTATTTCGCGCGCAGACTACAGCAGCGTCATGGCCGGACTGTTCCGGCCATCGCGTCGAAAAAGATTTTCGTGGATGCCCGCGCCAAGCGCGGGCGTGACGGCGATTTGTCGTTGACTATCGCACTTCGCTCAGCCGCGCCGCATAGCGCGCCATCAGATCGACTTCGATGTTGACAGCATCCCCTGCCCTGAGCGCGCCGAGCGTCGTCACATGTAGCGTATGCGGAATGAGCAACACGGAAAAGCGATCGCCTGCAACCTCATTCACAGTGAGCGAAACGCCGTCCAGAGCCACGGAGCCTTTTTTGGCGATGAAGCGCGACAAATCGTGCGGCGACTCTATCCAGAATCTGGACATGCTTGTTTCTTCGGACGGGCGTCCTTCGGGCGCCCTATCGCAAAAATCATCGCGCGACTCCATGCGCGCGACGCCGTCGACATGACCGGTGACGATATGGCCGCCAAGTTCGTCGCCGATCTTCAACGCGCGTTCAAGATTGACGCGCGTTCCACAGGCCCATGTTCCGACGGTCGTCACGGCGAGCGTCTCGGCCGCGGCGTCGACGTCGAAGACCGTTCGCGCGCCCTCGCGCGCGGCGGCGACGACCGTCAGGCACACGCCCGAGCAGGCGATGGAGGCGCCAAGCGCGATGCTGTCGGACTCATAGGAACAGCCGATGCGCAGCCGCCGCAGTTCGCCGCGCGGCTCCACCGAAAGGATTTCGCCCACATCCGTGACGACGCCGGTGAACATCAGTCGACCCGTGCATAGCGGGTCATCGTGTCGGCGCCGAGCGCGCGCGTTTCGATGAGGCGATATCGCGAGTCGTCCTTGAGCGCCGCGCGTGCGACGGCGCTCAACGCAGGGCGGCCCTCCCTTCCCAAGGGCTTGACGCCGGTGTGCAGGATCACTTCGTCTGCGAGATCGCCGGCCAGCAGACTTTCGGCGACGCGGGGGCCGCCTTCGCTGAACAGGCGGGTGACGCCGCGATCGGCGAGAAGCCTTAAAGCGCTCGTAAGATCAAGCAGACCGTCGCGCAGCGCGATGCAGACGACTTCCGCGCCGGTCGCGTCTTCAAAAGTTTTGACGGCTTCGTCAGAAACGGCGCCAGCGATGACGAGCAGCGGCGTTTCACGCGCCGTGGAAGCGAGACGCGAACGCGGCGACAGCGACAACTTTTCATCGAGAACGACGCGCAGCGGCTTACAATGTTGCATGCCCGGCAGGCGCACGGTCATCAGCGGATCGTCGTCGCGCGCCGTGCCGCCGCCGATCATGATCGCATCATGCAGCGATCGCTGCACATGGGTGAAGGCGTCGGCGATGGGCCCGGTGATGTGAAGACGCGGATCATGCGCCGCGCCGGCGGCGTAGCCATCCGCCGTCTGCGCGAGCTTAAGGGTGATCATCGGGCGCCGGCGCGTAACGCGCAAAATGTGCCCGAGATGGTCGGCGCGGGCCGCCGCCGCGCCCGGACCGACGAGAACGTCAATCCCCGCGTCACGCAGTCGCGCGTGGCCATCGCCCGAAACGCGCGGGTCAGGATCCTCCAAGGCGGTGACCACGCGCGCGACGCCGCCGGCGATGATGGCGTCGACGCAGGGCGGCGTCGCCCCATGATGCGCGCAGGGCTCCAAAGTGACGTAAAGCGTCGCGCCGCGCGCGGCCTCGCCCGCCACTGCCATGGCGATCGCCTCGGCGTGCGGACGGCCGCCCGGCGCAGTCCAGCCGCGGGCGACGACGACCCCGTCGCGCACAAGCAGCGCGCCGACCGCCGGATTGGGCGCCGTGCGGCCCAGATTGCGCCGGCCGAGCGCCAGGGCCGCCGCCATAAAGGCGTCGTCGGTCGCCGTCTGCGGAAAGGATTCGTGGATCGTCATGCCTTCTCTGGGTCGTCGGCGTCTTGGTCGCTGTCGTCCTTTGCAAAGACCGCGCCGTCGCCGCCGCTCTCCAATTCGTCGATCACCGCGGAGAAATCGCGGACCTCGCGGAAATCACGATAGACCGAGGCGAAGCGGACAAAGGCCACCGGATCGAGCGAGCGCAGGCCCTCGATGACCAATTCGCCGATGCGCTGGCTTTCCACCTCAACCTCGCCGAGGCTCTCTAACTGGCGCACGATTCCGGAAATCATCTGCTCGACGCGTTCCGCTTCGACCGGACGCTTGCGCAGGGCGATCTCGACCGAGCGGGTCAGCTTGTCGCGATCGAAGGGCGCGCGCCGGCCCGATTTCTTCACGACGATGATTTCGCGCAGCTGCACGCGCTCGAATGTCGTGAAGCGGCCGCCGCAGGTCGGACAGACGCGGCGGCGACGAATGCAGGACGAATCCTCCGCAGGACGGGAGTCCTTCACCTGCGTGTCGGCGGAGCCGCAATAGGGACAGCGCATGTTGGGCGCCTTTTCCGCTCTCGCTCGGAGAGACGGCCCGCAGCGCGGGGATGGACGTTCCTTCTCCCGCCAGCGACGGGAGAAGGAAAACCGATTACTGATAGATCGGGAACTTCGCGGTGAGCGCGTGAACCTTGTCCTTCACGGCGGCCTCCGTCGAAGCGTTTCCTTCCTCGCCCTTCGAGGAAAGGCCGTCGAGGACTTCGACGATCATCTGCCCGACCTGTTTGAACTCGTCCTGACCGAAGCCCCGCGACGTCGCCGCCGGCGAGCCGAGACGAATGCCGGAGGTGACGAAGGGCTTCTCCGGATCGAAGGGGATGCCGTTCTTGTTGCAGGTGATGTGGGCGCGGCCGAGCGCGGCTTCCGCCGCCTTGCCGGTGATCTTCTTCGGGCGAAGGTCGACGAGCATCAGATGGTTGTCGGTGCCGCCCGAGACGATCGCGAGGCCGGCGTCGACGAGCGTCTGCGCCAGCGTCTGCGCATTATCCTTGACCTGCTGCTGATAGGTCTTGAACTGCGGCGTGAGCGCCTCGCCGAAGGCCACGGCCTTGCCGGCGATGACATGCATCAAGGGTCCGCCCTGCAGACCAGGGAACACCGCCGAGTTGATCTTCTTGGCGAGATCCTCGTCATTCGTCAGCACCATGCCGCCGCGCGGGCCGCGCAGCGTCTTGTGCGTCGTCGTGGTGACGACATGCGCATGCGGGAACGGCGACGGATGCAGTCCGGCGGCGACCAGGCCGGCGAAATGCGCCATGTCCACCATGAAATAGGCGCCGACGCTGTCGGCGATCTTGCGGAAGGCTTCGAAGTCCCAGATGCGGGAATAGCCCGAGCCGCCGGCGATGATGAGCTTCGGCTTATGCTCCTTGGCGAGCTCGGCGACCTGCTCCATGTCGATCCGGTGATCCTGCTTGCGCACCGTATAGCTCACCGGCTTGAACCAGCGGCCGGACACGTTGACCGGCGAACCATGCGTGAGGTGGCCGCCGGCAGCGAGATCGAGGCCCATGAAGAAGTCGCCCGGCTGCATGAGCGCGAGGAAAACCGACTGATTGGCCTGCGAGCCGGAGTTCGGCTGCACATTGGCGAAGCCGCAACCGAACAGTTTCTTGGCGCGATCGATCGCCAGATTCTCGGCGATATCGACGAATTGGCAGCCGCCGTAATAGCGCTTTCCAGGATAGCCTTCAGCGTATTTGTTGGTGAGAACAGAGCCTTGGGCCTCAAGCACCGCCTTCGAGACAATATTCTCCGACGCGATCAATTCGATCTCATGCCGCTGGCGGCCGAGTTCGAGTTCGATCGCCTTCGCGATTTCCGGATCGGAAGCGCTGATGGAGGCGGTGAAGAAACCGGATTGGCTCATTGGAATGGACCTCTATGCCGAACGGCGCGGAACGAAAGCAAAAACCGGCTCCCGGGTTAAGCGGCGAAGCCGGTCCTTAGGACGCGCATCGTGAGAAGGGTCGCTTATCACGGGGAAGCCGCCACGGGAAGAGCGGCCGCGGTCGCGGTCCTTGGGCAGAAGCGCCGTTGGGAGCGCAACAGCCGGCGTTCGTTTCCTTCACGCAGCCGACGGCGTGCGCCAGCGGGCGCAAAACAGCAAGCGATAACGGGGCTCCAACGCCGCCGGCGGCAAGGCGCCGCCTCTCGCAAGCGCCAATATGACGCAGCTGGGCGAATCCCTCCGCCGACCAGGTCCGCACAGCGAGCAAGGCGAGACGGTCGAGCGCCCCCACGGCGCGAATGAGCGGATCTTCATCAGCGGGCGCGGTCGATGCGTATTAAGGAATCGAAAACGCTATCGCCAAAAATAAGATTCCTGCAGCGCCTTCCGCGTTAGACATAGCTTTGCCGCTCACGGAAAGGCGCCGCGCTCCGAATGGATGAGAAGCCCATCCTGCAATATTGCCTGCCCCGAGCGCGCGTCCGACCCGAACGCGCGCCTTCATGCATCAGCGGAGGCGACGCCATAATTTCGCTTCAAACAGCCGTTTGAATTTCAATCGCTCGTTTCAAACGGAGGTTCGTCATGGGCGACCATTTCGAAGCAAAGATCGTCGCCGTCGGCGCAAGATCCCGCAGGCTCCTCATCGACGCCGCCGTGTGTTTCGTCGCGACCTCTCTCGTCGCTTTCCTGCCGCCGCAGTGGAAGAATGGCGAAGCGCTGAAGGAGATCGTGTTCACGACCGATCCGGTGAGCGGCAAAATCATCGACCGGATCGACTCCGCCGAAGCGGCGCGCCCATCAGTCGCTTTGAAAGGCGCTGCGCCAGCGCCGGCGCTGTTCGCCGTCTACCCGCAGGAGCGCATCTCCGACTGGTCGAACAAAGCCTCAGCCGAAAAAACCGAGAGCGGCCCCGCCAGGCCGACGAAAGCCGTCGCCTTGCGCAAGCCGACTTCGGAAAAGAGAAACCCTGTCGAGTCGGCGCCGCCGTCCTCCTCGACCTACAACGCCGAGCCGCCCGCCCCTCCCCAGCCAATGGGCGAGAATGCGGAGCTACAGGAACGGGGGTTGTTGGCCAAGCTCGACCCGACAGGGCTTTCATCCAAATTGGCGCCGCTCGGCCGAAAGGCATGGAACGGCGCGACCTCGCTTGGCGGCGCCGTCTCAGGCCTCGTCAGCGCGTATCATTTCTGAGGAGAAGGATTGAGCAATCTGGAACAGGCGCGCGCCGCGTCCCGCTCGACAGAGACGACGCGGGCGGCGCTGATCAAGGCCGCGACGTCCGTCTTCGCCGAATATGGATTTGACGGCGGCTCGGTGCGGCTCATCACCCAACGGGCGATGGCGAACCAGGCCGCCGTCAACTACCACTTTGGCGGCAAGGACGGGCTGTATCGCGAGGTGCTCAACGCCGCGACGCGGGCGTTCGAAGAAAATGCGTTCGTCGATTCGGAAGAACTCGACGCGCTTTCGCCAAAGGACGCGCTTCGGCGCTATCTGCACCAATTCCTGCTGCCGCTGGTGAAGCGTGACCGCGTCAGCCGCTATCTGCGCATCTTCGCCTGGGAGAGCGTTCGTCCGAGCGAGACGTTCAGCGCGTTCATCGCTCAGTCGCCGCCGCGGATTTTTCTCCTTGCTGAGCGCGTCGTGCGGCGTTTCCTGCCGCAGGACGCGTCTGCGGAGACCGTCACTTTCGCGACTCTGTGGCTGGCGCAACAGCCGATGTTCTTCGTGCGCGAAGCGGAACGGCTCGCCAAACCGCCGTTCTCGCTCAAATTCGATGAAGACGCGCTCGAGCGGCTCGTCGACTCTCTCGCCGCCTTAAGTCTGCGAGGACTGGCTGGAATGTGACCCTTATGAGATCGCCAACGTCGGCGCGTAGCGTGCGTTTTGAGGAACAAAGATGACTGCTCTGCTGCACAGCAATTATTTTTCCGCAGTTCTGACTGAGGCTCACAAGGTTCTGGAGCTCACCGAGAATTTCATCATCCTCGCCGCGACGGTGGCGCTGGTCGGCGCGTTTCTGGCGCTCATCAAGGGCGCTTAAGGCTTCGCGACGCCGACTGGGCGGCTTCTCGCGCAGCGATCAGCTCGGCCTGCCGCGTCTCACGCAAATGTTCGACGACCTGCGCCGGCGCGCTTTCCGGCGCCCCGGCGTCGAAGGGCGGCTGCGGATCGTATTCGATAAGAAGTTGTAGCGTTTCGGCGCGCTCCGTTCCGCGCAGCGCCGCAGTGAGAGTAAGCGCGAAATCGATGCCCGCCGTGACGCCGGCGCCTGTGACTCGCGAGCGGTCGATGACGACTCGCTGATGCACGAACTCGGCGCCGAATAGCGGCAGCAGGTCGCGCACCATCCAGTAGCCGGTCGCCTTATAGCCGTTCAGCAGTCCTGCAGCGCCGAGTAGCAGCGAGCCGGTGCACACGCTCGTGACATATCGTGCGCGCGCGCCGTGATCCGCTAGAAATTCGAGCGTCGCGTCATCGCGCATCGCCGCGATCGTGCCCTTCAGTCCGCCGGGAACGAAAAGAATATCGAGGTCTTTCGGGCAGGACTCGAAATCGTGATCGGCCGCGTAGGACACGCCGAGATCGCTCGTCACCGCCGCAGCGCCGCGTGCGACATAGAAGACGTTTGCGTCTCCCAGGCGCTGAAAGAATGTGAGCGGCCCGACCAGGTCGAGATCGAACATCATCGGGTAGATGAGAACGCCAATCTGCAACAAGGCACAGGCTCCCTTGGGCGCGACTGAGTGAGCATGCGCAGCTCATCGCTGCCGAAACGAGCCAGCAGTCCGTCGGTTACGCCGCCCGCTTCTGATAGTCCTTCACGTCGGAGAATTTGATCGCTGGATTGCGCTCGGCGTCATAATTGAGCTGGAAGGCCGAGGTGCTCATGAAGACCGGCGCGCCGTCGAGATCGTCGGCGACGCTGGAGCCGTTCGCATCAATGAAGCTCTTCAGTTTCGCCGGTTCATCGGACCCGATCCAGCGGCAGATGGTGAAACGCGGCTGCTCATAGCGGGTCTGCAGACCGTATTCCGCCTCAAGGCGCGTCGCCAGCACGTCGAGCTGCAGCGCGCCGACGACGCCGACAATCGGCCCCGAGCCGTCATGTGGCGTAAAGACCTGCACGACGCCCTCTTCCGCAAGCTGCTGCAAGGCTTCGCGCAGCTTCTTCGCCTTCATCGCGTCGCCGATGAGAATGCGCCGAAGGATTTCCGGCGCGAAGCTCGGCACGCCGCGAAAGACGATCTCTTCGCCTTCGGTCAGCGTGTCGCCGATTCGCAGCTGCCCATGATTGGGCAAGCCGACGACGTCGCCGGCGTAGGCTTCATCGGCGATCGAGCGGTCGCGCGCGAAAAAGAATTGCGGCGCATTGATAGGGATGTTCTTGCCCGTGCGAATGAGCTTCGCCTTCATGCCGCGCGTGAGCCTGCCCGAGCAGACGCGCATGAAGGCGATGCGGTCGCGATGGTTGGGATCCATATTCGCCTGAATCTTGAAGACGAAGCCGGTCATCTTCGGCTCCTTGGCTTCGACGAGGCGCTTGTCGGCCTCCTGCGCGCGCGGGCTCGGCGCATATTCCGCCATGGCGTCGATCAGATCGCGAACACCGAAATTGCGCAGCGCGCTGCCGAAGAAGACGGGGGTCAGATGGCCTTCGCGAAACGCAGCAAGATCGAAAGGCTTGTTGCCCTCCTCGGCGAGCATCGCCTCCTCGCGCCATTCATCCGCGCCGGCAGGAAGAAGCGTATCGAACAGCGGATCATCGAGGCCGCTCGTTTGTATGAGTTCAGCGTCTTCGTCGATGCGCCGCACGGTTTTGGTCGCGAAGCGGTAAGTGCCGGCGAAGCTTTTTCCCGAGCCGATCGGCCAAGTGATCGGCGTCGCGTCAAGCGCCAGCGTCTTCTCGATTTCGTCGAGGAGATCGAACGGATCGCGCGCCTCGCGGTCGAGCTTGTTGATGAAAGTCACGATCGGAATGTCGCGCAGACGGCAGACCTCAAAAAGCTTGCGCGTGCGCGCCTCGATGCCTTTGGCGGCGTCGATCACCATCACCGCCGCGTCGACGGCGGAAAGCGTGCGATAGGTGTCCTCCGAGAAATCCTCGTGGCCCGGCGTATCCAGCAGATTGAAGACGCAGCCGGCATATTCGAAGGTCATCACCGAGGTGACGACCGAGATCCCGCGCTCGCGCTCGATGCTCATCCAATCAGAGCGCGTCTGCTGGGCATTTCGCTTGGCCTTGACCGCGCCGGCGAGCTGAATCGCGCCGCCGAAGAGCAGCAGCTTTTCGGTGAGCGTCGTCTTGCCGGCGTCGGGATGCGAGATGATCGCGAAGGTTCTGCGGCGCGAAACGGGATCGTTGGCTGGGGCGTTCAAGGCGGTCCGATTTTTCTGGAGACGGTTGGGGAGGCCTTAACGGCAAGGAGCCAAGTTCGCAATACGGGCCGGCCCCGCCGAGACTGTTCGGCGATGAGCCGTGCCAAGGGCCGCTCAGCTGTCGCTACGTGCGGCTTTGCGGCAGATGACGAGATCCTGGTCGCCGATGAGACCCCTCGGCCTGAACTCCAGGACTTCGAGGACTTTGCTCCAGTGCTTGCGGACATAGGCCTCGGCGTGGAATGCGCTCCGGTAGAAGTCAGGCAGTCCCGGCGTCAGGCGCCCGCCGCCGTAGACAAAGCCAAAAATGTTGAAGCGCTGGCGCTGCCACCAGCTCAGATCGACGCCGTGGACGCCGCGCGTCGTCAGGATCACGAGCGCGCCCGGTTTCGCGATCCGGGCGAGTTCGGCAAGCCACGCCTTCTGCATGGTTTCGGGCAGATGCGTCATCACCGAAATCGAGTAGATGAAGTCAAACGCGTCTGAAGGAAAATCCGTCGGCGGTGCGGCCGAATTGACCCGGAAATCGGCGAAGTCCGACAGATTCTGTCTGCACCAGAGAATGGCTTCCTCGTCGATGTCGGCGCCGACAACATCCACATCTGCGCCTTGCTTGAGATAGGCCAGCACCCGTCCGCAGCCGCAGCCGAAATCGAGAACCTTGGCCGCGTCCTCCCGACGTGAAATATGAGGAGCCGCTATGTTCAGCAACGTCTTAGCGATGGCGCTGCCGACGCGTTCGAAACTGTTTCTCTGCGTGACTCCGTGCACGCGTTTCCGCAGTTCGCTTGGCGGAAGCGGCGCTGGAAAGGAAAGCTCGGGTGGATTTTGGGGGTCCGGCGCGCCGCTTCGACCCTCCTTGTGGCCATATTTGACGAAGTGCTCGTAGCCTGAAGCGAAATTCCCCAGGCCGATCGCCGCCGCCACATCGGCGTTTTCGGCGAGATACGCCTCTTCGTCGAAGACTTCCGAAAGCAGCGGCACGCCAGCGCGGCCTTCATGCTGGCCGAACCGCAGGTAATGCGACTCGGCGGAGGGAACTTCGCCAGACGCGATTTTGGCCGCAACGTCCGGGTTCAAATGCAGATACTGGACGCTGTCAAAAAACCGGAGCGTTCCGCTTGAATCCTTGATGAGCACGCCAGCGACGCCTCGCAAAATTTAGCTGAGTCATTCTTACACGAATCCTTCGCCTGCCGTTACTCGCGGGGTATCTCGTGCTGCTCATCCGGCAGAAACGCAGCCTCCGCGGACGGCCGCAGCTCACGGCTGCGCCACTTTAGCGCGCCGATCCTCTTCCGCAACGCAGGAACCTCACGCGTCGCGCCGGGTTGCGCTTACGGAGCAATGCAGTTCCGACCCCTCAGCTCTAGATTCCACCGAGGAGCGAACGATGATCCGCCGGGTCGCATACGGTAAGGCGGTCTTCGCCGGGATGGCCGGGGCCGTCGTCCTCGAGATCGTCGCGCGACTGATGATCCTTTCCGGAGCGCCGTTCTTCGACCTCGTCGGCACGCTTGGCGCGCTGGCGCAACCCTACGCCAGCGGATTGGGGTTGTGGGCCATCGGCATGGCGCTGCACCTGACGGTCGGGGCGCTCTTTGCCGTGTTCTACGCCTATTTCTTCTGGTCCACCCTGCCCCTGCGGCCGATGTTTCAGGGGCTCGCATTTGCGCTCATCCCCATGGTGCTGGCGATCATCGTCATGCGCCCGCAGTTCGAACTGATGAATCCGTTTCTTGCCCCAGGAGAAATGCCTCCCTCAGGGCTCTTTGGCTTGAATGGCGGCCTTAGCGGACCAATCTCCATCGCGGTCGGGCATGTGATCTGGGGCGCGACGCTGGGACTCCTCTACGTCCGGCCGGTCGGCTACGCCAGCGACAAAAATCCTGACCTCGTGTCCTCGCCGCGCCCCAAAGCGCTCCGTCCGGCAACCGATGTCGGTGATCCGCCGGCGCCGGGGTTCATGTTCGCAACGGGCGTCGAATGCAGCTACCCCACACTCGATGGCGGACGCTGGCGGATGGACGAAATGGCCGCCTGCGGCCACTACCGCTATTGGCGCAAAGATCTCGAACTCGTCCGGCAACTCGGCGTTCGCTATCTGCGCTACGGCCCGCCGCTGCATCTGACGAACCCGGCGAGGGGCCGCTATGACTGGACCTTTCTTGACGAGGTGGCCGCCGAGATGCGGCGGACAGGGATCGTTCCGATCATTGATCTTTGCCATTTCGGCGTGCCGGACTGGCTCGAAAACTTTCAGAATCCGGAGACGCCGCATGCGCTCGCCGATTACGCGCGGGCTTTCGCTCAGCGCTATGACTGGGTGCGCTTCTACACGCCGGTCAACGAGATGTACGTCTGCGCGAAACTCAGCGCGCTTTTAGGATTGTGGAACGAGCAGGCCCGGGACGAGCGCGCCTTCGTCACCGCCGTTCGCCACCTCGCCAAGGCCAATGTGCTCATGATGCGCGCCATCGCGGCCGAGCGGCCAGACGCGATCTTCGTGAACAGCGAGAGCGGCGAGTTCTTTCAGCCATGCTGTCCTGATCCGAAGCTTTGCAAAATCGCCGACTTCGAAAATCAGCGCCGCTTTCTGGCGCTCGATCTGCTTTACGCCCATCCCGTGCGCGACGATATGCGCGACTATCTCTTCGAACATGGCATGCCGACTGAGGAATACGCCTGGTTCATGCGACAGGACGTCGGCAAGCGCGCCATCCTTGGCGTCGACTATTACGAATGGAATGAAAAGCTCGTCGATGCGGAAGGTCATATTCAGGCGCTCGGCGAATTATTCGGCTGGCATGTCATCGTCGAGCAATATTATGAGCGCTACCGGCGCCCGATGATGCATACCGAGACGAACTGCCTAGACGCCCGCCAAGCGCCGCGCTGGCTCTGGCGTCAGTGGCACAATGTTCAGCTCATGCGCCAAAGCGGCGTGCCGATTGTCGGCTTCACCTGGTATTCGCTCACTGATCAGGTGGACTGGGACATCGCGCTCCGCGAGCCGCTCGGCAACGTCAATCCGGTGGGGCTTTTCGATCTCAATCGCGATCCTCGTCCCGTCGGACAGGCTTATCGATATCTGATCAGCCTGTTCTCCGAGGAGCTGAGCCACGCGCCGCCGATCGAGACGGTGATCGACGACTGCCGCCAGCGACGAGAACACTTCAGCGAAAGAAGGCGTCATGCTTAGCATGCTTCGGGCGCATGGGCTGGACGCCGGCCCGACCCAGCGGCCGCTTTTGACGGGAGTCTTCGCGAGCCTGCCCGCGGATATTCCAGCGATTGTGACGCTCAACGCATTCGGCGCGCTCGGCGTCCTGTCCGACGCGGGCAACATCTCCGCCGCCTACGCCGCGCTAGCCTTCACCGCCCTGATGCTGATCGGCGGCCTGCTCTACGGCCTGCTGTTTCGGAGAGCCGCCAACGACCAGCGCGGCGGATGGCTGTTCGGTTTGGCGTTTGGATTTCTCTTGTGGATGTTGGAGGCTGTGCCGCTGCTGCAGTGGTTTCCTGAACATCCCATCATGAGCGGTTATCCCGCGATGGGTCTTCTTCTTGGTCAACTGCTGTGGGGCCTGACGCTCGGTATAGCCTTTCCGCTCGTTCACCGGCGATTTCTGCTGAGGCTCGACGAGGCGCCCGCGCGACGCTCGGAGTCGACGGGACCGCAGGCCGCAGCCGACCCCCATTTAAAGCGCAGTCCTGGAAAGTGAGAGATTCAGCGGCGCAAATTGGCGTCGCTGACTAGCTGAAATCCTCCGCGAGCGACGCGCGCGTCGCTTCCGAGAGCACCGCCATGTGGCTGTAGCTCGGATGGGTGAGCCCCAGAATCACGCGCGCGTTTGGCGCCTTGAAGGCCGCAATTTGCGCGTCGGTGAAGGGAAAATGCACGAATTGAACGCTGCTCGCCTTGCCTTCGGCTGTCGTGCGGTCCTGATCTTGTTCGGCCTTGCCCAACACGCGCTCGCCGCCGACTTCGATAAAGGCGGTCTCCTCGATGCCGCCGAGTTGCGCCAATACGCGTGCACGGCGCAACGCGTCGTCGATCTCGATCATGAAGGTTGCGACGAGTTCCTTGCCCTTCGGGACGAGCGGATTGTAGGCCGCAAGCTCGTCGGCGATCTGCGCCTCGCCGCCTCTCTCGATATGCAGCATCTCCTGCACCTGCAGCCACATCGTGTCGAAGCTCTCGAAATAGAATGTGACGTAGGGGCCCACCTCGACTCTGCGATGCCGCTTGATCGCCGTGATCCGCTTGCGATGCTCCGCGCGGCCCCTGGCGTATTCGGCCCAGAGGAGAATGTCGGCAGGCGTGAGTTCGTGACGTGTCGTCATCCTTTTGGTGCTCCATCACCTGAGCCCTCATGCTGAGGAGCATCCAAGGGATGCGTCCCGAAGCACGCGGGCGAGGCATCCTGCGAAACTTCTTCCTCGTCCGTCGAGACGCGAGCTTCGCTCGCTCCTCAGGATGAGGAAAACGGCATCTACGCGCCCGTGATTCCATAAGCCCGCGCCAGCAGCACGATCGGGTGACCGACGCGCTCCGGCTTCGGCGACTCGCCGCCCAGCGCCTCGATCTCCTGTTCGATATGCAGGCCGGCAAGCGGACATTCAGAGACAAGATGTTTCTTGTCGGCGTTCTGCATCTGACGCGCGGCGGGCTTGCCGACCTTCATCGCCGTCTCGAAATTGCCCTTCTTGTAGCCCCAGGCGCCGCCATGGCCTGAACAGCGCTCGACCACCGTTACGTCGGCTTCCGGAATCAACGCCAGCAGCTCGGCGCCTTTCTGGCCGATGTTCTGCGCGCGCGAATGGCAGGACACGTGGAAGGCGACGCCGCCGTCGAGCGGAGTCATGCCTTCGGCGAGCCCCTCTTTACGCGCAATATCGACCACATATTCCGAAAGATCGAAGGTCGCCTCGGCGAGGCGCTTGACGCTTTCATCCTCTGGCAGGATGAGCGGCCATTCGAATTTCAGCATCAGCGCGCAGGACGGCACGGGCGCGACGATGTCGTAGCCCTCGTCGATATAAGGCGCGAAGGCCGCCGCCACTTTGCGCGCCGCCTCAGCAACTTCGTCAATCATGCCCTGCTCGAGCTTCGGCATGCCGCAGCACGCGGGATGCACGACCTTCGTCTCGACGCCGTTCTTCGCCAGCACGGCTAGCGCCGACATGCCGATCGAGGTGTCGTTGTAGTCGCCGTAGCAGGTGGCGTAGAGCACGGCCTTGCGGGCCTTCGCCGGCGCCGAATCGTCGCGCGCCGGCGGGTTTGCCGCGGCCTGCGCTTCGAGCGTCCTGCTGGCGTATTTCGGCAGCTCGGCGTTGCGATCGATGCCGGCGACTTTCTCTTCGAGGTCGCGCATTGTCCTGTTGTCCCGGCGCGTCGCCCAATTCGTCGCGCCTGAGATCAACGTCGCCCATTTGCCGTTGCGGTCGGTCTCGGCAAGCGCGCGGTCCGCCGCTGGCACGCCCTTCTTCTTCGCTTCCGCCGCGCGATAGCGCAGGATCAGATGCGGGAAGTCGATGTTGAATTCATGCGGCGGCACATAGGGACACTTCGTCAGGAAGCACATGTCGCAGAGCGTGCAGGCGTCCACGACTTTCTTGAAGTCGGCGCTCGCCACCGTATCGAGTTCGCCGCTCTTCGATTCATCGACGAGATCGAAGAGCCGCGGGAAAGAGTCGCACAGATTGAAACAGCGACGGCACGTGTGACAGATGTCGAAGACCCGCCGCATCTCGGCGTCGAGCTTCGCGTCGTCATAGAAGTCGTCGCTCCGCCAATCCAGCGGATGCCGGATCGGAGCCTCGAGGCTGCCTTCTCTCATTTTGTTGTTCCAAGACACAGCGGCCGCGATGGCCGGGCACAGCGGTCAAAGACGGCGTCGCTTCGCTCGCCTATGTCCCGGCCATCGCGCCGGGATGCTGCGGAGCGCTCGCCCCATGATAGAGACGCCGCAGGCGTCCCGCGCCAGCGCGCGCCGGCGTTTCAGCTTTCTCGTCTCTCTTGCGTGGATGGCCGGGACACGCCCGGCCATGCCGTGAAGGGACTTTTGCGGATGCGTCGCTTTGGCCTTACTTCAGTTCGTCCAGAGCCCGCTGGAAGCGGCCGGCGTGCGAACGCTCGGCTTTGGCGAGCGTCTCGAACCAGTCGGCGATCTCCTCGAAGCCCTCGTCGCGGGCCGAGCGGGCCATGCCGGGATACATGTCCGTATATTCGTGAGTTTCGCCGGCGACGGCGGCCTTGAGATTGTCCGCCGTCTTGCCGATCGGCAGCCCGGTCGCGGGGTCGCCGACGGACTCAAGGAACTCCAGATGGCCGTGGGCGTGGCCGGTCTCGCCTTCTGCGGTGGAGCGGAACACGGCGGCCACGTCGTTGTAGCCTTCGACGTCGGCCTTCTGAGCGAAATAGAGATAACGGCGGTTCGCCTGCGATTCGCCGGCAAAAGCGGCCTTCAGATTTTCTTCAGTCTTGCTGCCCTTGAGCGTAGCCATTTTTCTGCCTCCGGATTTCGAGTCGACGGGTTCCATAAGGTCCGCGACGCAGGAATTAGAATAATTCAAAACTAGCTTCTGTCCAACCCAAAATCGCCTCTCGTGACGTGGGGATTGGTCGCAGAGGCGGCGAAGCGATCGCGCGCGGGCGACGTTACTTGAAGGCCACCACCATCGAATCCGGGCCGGTCAGATGCTCGACGCGAGAGCTGGAAAAGCCGGCTTCTCTCATCCAGCCTTCACAGTCCGCGCCGGTGAAGTCGAAACCGCCCTCGGTCTCGATCAGCATATTGAGGCTCATGAGCAGGCCGAAGGCGTTCTCGCGGCGATCATTGTCGATCAGGGCCTCGTAGACGATGAGCGCGCCGCCCTCGGGGAGCGCGTCATAGGCCTTCTTCAGCAGCATCCGCTTCTGCTCGAGGTCCCAATCGTGAAGAATGTGGCCCATCACGATGACGTCAGCGTTCGGCAAATCGTCGCTGAAAAAATCGCCGGGATAGAACTGCAACCGGTCGGTCAACCCATTCGCGGCGACATATTCCTCGAAGATTGGCCCGACTTGCGCAAGATCGAAACCGCCGCCCGAAAGATGCGAATGCGCGCGCGCCACGGTGACCGGAACCATGCCCTGCGCCGCGCCGACATCGATGAATGTCTTGTAGTCCCGCCAGGAGAACTTATCCGCGATCGCCTGGGCGGCGCCGGCGCTCACGCCGCTCATCGCCGAAAGGAAGCCGCGCAGGCGCTTTGGATCGGCGTAAAGCGCCGCGAAGAAATCGCTCTCTTCCTGATGTTCGCTCTGGCGGCGGCCGGTTTTCAGCGCCTCCGAGAGATGTCCCCAGCTCGAATAGAGACGCGCGTTGGCCATCTCCAGAAGACCGCCGACATAGCTCGGCCGACCTCGCACGAGGAAAAATTCAGTCTCGGGCGTGTTGGCGTAACGGCCGTTTGCATCGCGCTCCAAAATTTTCATCGCGACGAGCGCGTCGAAAAAATCATGCGCGGAGCGTTTGTGTAAGCCGAGTTTCGCGGTCAGCGTCGCGAGCTCGGCTGGGCCGTTGGCGAGCGCGTCGAAGACGCCAAGTTCGACGGCGGAGAGCAGCGTCTTGGCGTTCCAAAACGACATGCCGAGCGCGAGGAGTTTTTCAGGAGAGGGCTTGAGCATGGCGCTACAATCACTTTAGCGGCGTCATGACACAAGAGTCGCTCAGCTTTTATGACGTCCTTCGAAGGGGTTCTCCCCCGCCTTTTTCGATATTCGGATCGGCACGCCAGGAAGGTCGAAGGTCTTGCGTAGCCCATTGATCAGGAAGCGCTCATAGCTCGCCGGCAGTTCATCCAGCTGATTGCCGAAAAGCACGAAATGCGGCGGCCGCGACTTCGCCTGCGTGATGTAGCGAATCTTGATGCGCCGTCCCGACACCGCCGGCGGCGGCGTCTGCTCGACTTGCGTTAAGAGCCATCGATTGAGCCGCCCGGTGGCGATGCGTTTGTTCCACGTCTCATGAACCACGACGATCGCTTGCATGAGCTTGTCCAGCCCCTGCCCCGTCGCGCCCGAGACCGGGACGACGGGACAGCCGCGCAGCTGCGGCAACAAGCGCTCGGCGTCTTCACGCAGCTTCACGAGAACGGCCCCCCGATCCTCGATCAGATCCCATTTGCCGAGCGCGATAACGACGGCGCGCCCTTCACGGGCTGCGAGGTCGGCGATGGAAAGATCCTGCTTCTCGAAGGGAATCGTCGAATCGACGAGCAGCACGACGACTTCCGAGAATCGCACGGCGCGCAGCGCATCGGCGGCGGAGAGCTTTTCCAGTTTGTCGACGACGCGGGCGCGCTTGCGCAGGCCGGCCGTGTCGAAGAGCTTCATCTTGCGGTCGCGCCAGGCGAAATCGACAGAGATCGAGTCGCGCGTGATTCCGGCTTCCGGTCCAGTCAGCAGGCGCTCTTCGCCGAGAATGCGATTGATGAGCGTCGACTTGCCGGCGTTTGGGCGCCCGACCACGGCGATGCGCAGCGGCTTCGTGATATCGACGTCGCTGCCGTCTTCATCGTCGCCCCGCAGATTTTCCTCAATGACGACGTCTTCTTCCGCAGGCTCGGCGGTTTCTTGGGGCAAAGCCTCGCGCAGCGCGTCGTAGAGTTCGCCCATGCCCTCGCCATGTTCGGCGGAAAGCGGCACGGGATCGCCGAGACCGAGCGAAAAGGCGTCGTAGGCGCCCGCTTCGCCCGCCTTTCCTTCCGCCTTGTTGGCGACGAGGATCACCGGCTTTCCGGCGCGACGGACCAGATCGGCGAAATATTTGTCGTCGGGCGTGACGCCGGCGCGCGCGTCGATGAGAAAGAGTATCGCGTCGGCGGCGAGGATCGCGCTCTCAGTCTGCGCGCGCATGCGCCCTTCCAGCGTCGCGCGCGGCCCCTCCTCGAGTCCCGCCGTATCGATGATGGTGAAGCGCAGATCGGCGAGCTTGGCTTCGCCTTCGCGGCGATCGCGCGTGACGCCGGGACGATCGTCGACAAGCGCGAGCTTCTTGCCGGTCAGCCGATTGAACAGCGTCGATTTGCCGACGTTCGGCCGGCCGATGATCGCGAGCGAAAAGGACATGACTCGTTTCTCGCCGCGCCGCGCGGGCTTCGCGCTATTTCGAAGGCTTCACCTCGAGAGGCGCATCGCCGGACGAAGCAGCGCCCTCCTCCGGCTCGATCACCGGCGTCACGGTGACGTTGCCGCCGCTCGCGCCGCCCCCTGCGGCAGACGCCGGAGCCGGCGCCGCCTTGGGTCCGCGTTTGGCGTGCAGCAGCCCCTGGTAGGCCGAGGCGCGCTGGCGCATCGACTGCGGCGCGTCGCGATCGCTGAGCAGAATGTTGAAGACTCTCTCGGCCTCGTCGAAATCGTCATTGGCGAGCGCGTCGAGACCATTCCATTCCTGGGCCGAAAAGCGGAAAGCGCCGTTGGGCGTCATCATCGGGCCTAGCGCGCGCACCATCTTCTCGCGGTCGCCGCTCTCGAGAATGATCAGCGCGGCGCGCAGCAGCGCCACTTCCTGATTGAGCTTGTCGACGTTCTTGTCCTCGGCGATCGCATTTAATTCGTCGAGTGCGCGAGTCTTATCCTCGCGCAGCTCGGCGGCGCGAATGCGCGCGAGCGTCGCGTACCCCTTTGGGCCGTCCTTCGCGAGAGCGTCGAAGGCGGCCGCAGCCTCCTGCGCATTGCCGTCATTGGCGAGCGCGACCGCGGCTTCGAAGCGGGCGTTCGCGGCTTCCGCCGCCTTCTGGCGATTGGTCTGGTAGTAGCTCCACGCGCCGGTGGCGGCGACGATCAGCACGGCAAGGATCAGGATCGGCGTCTGATAGCGCCGCCAAAGCTCCGCCGCCTTGTCGCGTCGGACGTCTTCATCGACCTCATGGAAAATATCGGACATGTGCTCCAGACCCTTGACTCCGCCCAAAAAACGGGCTGGCCGCAGCCGTTAGCACAGGCGGCGGCCAAATGCGAGCGAAGCCGGTCAGTCCCCCTCCTTCGTCTCGGCCTTGGCGGCGCTCGCGCGCCATACGACGCCGCCGACGTCGTCCGCAACGAGCAGCCCGCCGCGCTTGTCAATGATCACGCCCACCGGCCTGCCTTGCGCTTCGCCGCGCTCGTTGAGGAAACCGGTCAGCACCTCCTTCGGCGCGCCGACCGGCGCCCCGTTGTCGAACTTTACAAACATGACGCGATAGCCCGAGCGCGGGCTGCGATTCCATGAGCCGTGCTGGCCGATAATGGAGCCGTTCTGGAACGACCCCAGGTCGGCGTCGCCGACGAAAGTGAATCCGAGCGACGCCGTATGCGAGCCGAGGGCGTAATCGGGCCGGACGGCCTGCTTGACCAGTTCCGGATTTTGCGGCTGCATGCGCTCGTCCACATGCTGTCCGTAGTAGCTGTAGGGCCAGCCGTAGAACGCGCCGTCGCTCACCTTTGTCATGTAGTCGGGCACGAGATTGTCGCCAATCTCGTCGCGTTCATTCACAGCGACCCAGAGGTCGCCCGTCGCGGGGTTCCAATCCATACCGACGGGGTTGCGCAACCCCGACGCGAACACCCGCGTCTCGCCCGTCACCGGATTGATCTCCAGAATGGCGGCGCGGTTATGCTCTTCCTCCATGCCATGCTCGGCGATATTGGAGTTGGAACCGACGCCGACGTAAAGACGCGAACCAACGGGATCCGCGACGAGGCTCTTCGTCCAGTGGTGATTGCGTCCTGCCGGAAGATCCGCCACCTTTTCCGGCGGCGCCTCGATGCGCGTATCGCCTTCCTTATACGGAAAGCGCACGAGCGAGTCCGCCTTGGCGACATAGAGCTGATCGCCCACGAGCGCCATGCCGAAGGGCGAATTCAGGTTCTCCAGAAAGACTTCCTTCGTTTCAGCCATGCCGTCGCCATCCGCATCGCGCAGCAGGGTGATCCGGTTCGCGCTCGGCTTACTCGAACCGGCTTGACGCATGTAAAGGCCCATGAAGAACCCGCGAACGCCGCCCGTTCCGACCTCTTCCGACTGCGCGGGCGCGTCGGTCTCGGCGACGAGAATGTCGCCATTGGGCAGTTCGTAGAGCCAGCGCGGATGATCGAGTCCCGTCGCAAAAGCTTCGACCGTCAACCCTTCGGCCGCCGTGGGTTTCGCGCCGCTCGGCCAGCCTACCGCGCGGGCGATATTCACATAGGGAAAGGCGCCCGTGGGATGCGGCTCCGGCAACGTCGGATTGGGTCCATAGCCGGCGCTCTCAGGCAGTTCCGGGCCGCGATCGCAGGCGGCGAGCGCGATAGCCGTCAGCGCGAATAAACCTCTCCAAAAAAAATTCGCGGCCATGACGCCTCCTCCCGAAAATCCCGATACGAGAAGCCGCAGCTTCAACCATCGACAGCCGGCGACGATGACAAATATGTTGTCAACGACGCCGCTAAAATGGCGCTGCAGAGCTAAGTCTCAAGCCCTCGCCAGCGACATACTAGGCTGGAACGCGAATGAGTCGAAAGACCGGACGCATCTTTGTCGGCGTTGGCGGCTGGACCTATGAGCCCTGGCGCGAGACCTTTTATCCCCCCGACCTCGCGCACAAGCGCGAACTCGAATATGCGAGCCGCAAGCTCACCTCGATTGAGATCAACGGAACCTATTATCGCACGCAAACCGCCGCGAGCTTCGCGAAATGGCGCGATGAAACGCCCGAAGATTTCATCTTCAGCGTAAAGGCGCCGCGCTTCGCGGTGATGCGAAAAACGCCGGAAGACGCGGACCAGTCGATCAAGCGCTTCTTCGACAGCGGCGTGATGGAGCTGGGAGATAAACTCGGGCCCATCTTGTGGCAGTTCCTGCCGACGAAGAAGTTCGACGTCGCGTTCTTCGACGCATTTCTTTCTTTGCTGCCAAAAAGAATCGGCCGCCGAACGATCATGCACGCGATCGAGGCGCGCCATGAGAGTTTCCAGACGGCTGAATTCGTCGCGCTGGCGCGCCGGCATGGCGTGGCAATCGTCATCGCAGGCGATTCAAAATTTCCGCTCATCGCCGATCTGACGGGCTCTTTCGTTTACGCCCGCATCATGGGAACGCGAACCGACGTTCCGCTTGGCTATGACGACAAAGCTCTCGACGGATGGGCGAAGCGCGCACGGCTGTGGGCGGAAGGCGGCGCGCCTGAAGACCTCCCCGCCCTCACGCGCGTGAAGCTTAAGAAGTCGCCGCGAGACGTGTTTCTCTATGTCATCAGTGGCGCCAAGGAACGCAATCCGGCCGCGGCCATCGCGTTGATTGAGCGATGCTCCGGTTAGAGGTCGATATCCGCCCAGACCGCTGCGTGATCGGAGGCGGCGTCTTCCTTTCGCGCAACTTCCGGATAGGCTTCCCAACGCTTGGCGCGCGCGCCCGGCCACATGCCCTTGCGAAATACGCCGCCGCCCTGGACCCTCTCGAACAGCGCCGGCGAAAGCAAAATGAAATCGATTTTATTGTCTGCGGCGCAACTGCCATAGGTGCCGGGAAAACCGCCGTCATCGAATGTCGGATGCAAAAAGATGTCCTTTAGATCCGTGCCTTCTATGAGCGGACGCAAAGATTCGCTGTCCGGCGTGTCGTTGAAGTCGCCCATGACGACGATGTTCTTGATCCCCATCGCAATGCGCTCTTCGTAGATTTCCGCGACGCGCTTCGCCTGCGCGAGCCGCTTGGCGTTAGAGGATTGCTGCGAGCCGAAACCTTTGCTCTTGAAATGGTTGATCATTACCAGCATGCGCGCGCCGGATGGCGCGCCCACCTCGAATTCCGCGCAGTCGCGCGAAAAGATCGGATTGCGCTCGCTCAGCATCTCGTCGACATGGCTGCGCAGCACGCCGATGGGAAATCCCTCGCGGGTCAACAGCCCGACGTCGATCCCGCGTGTGTCGTTTCCGTCGATCACCATCGCGTGCCGGAAGACCTCGCCGCCCAGAGCGGCGATGACGTCCGCATTGAAATCCCGCAGCACCGGCCGGCTCTCGACTTCGACGACGCCAAGAACGTCCGCCTCGATGTCTCGCATCACCCGCGCGGTATTCCTCATCGCCTGTTCGTCGACCGGCTCGTCGCGCAATTCCAGCGAGCCGACCCAATCCGCGCGGCCGCTCGCGATAACCTCAACGCCTCCCGACTTGGGCCGTTTGAGCAACCCGCCCCTGTTCCGCCTCAGGATGACGAAATCGCCGACATCCGATTTTTCGAGATCAAGTTCAATGGCAAGTTTCGCCATGCGTTTTTTGTCGGTTGCGCTGTAGGAAGGCTGCGCGAGCAGCGCATTCAGTTCCGCGAACCGTTCGAGAATAGGCTTGCCTTGCGCAATGCTCGCAAAATTCATCGCGCGAGCGCGGTCAAAAAGATTTTCGACGTTGTACGACGCGAGTCGCATGAAATCCCCCAAGCGCAAAAAACAATAGAATGCGCTGGAGGCTAAGCCTCATCCCGGCGCGTGACAAGGCCGTGACGAAATGCGCTACGCGACTGCTGAACCCTGCTTTTCGTCTGCGCTCGACGCCGAGCCGCGAGGCCCTTCCTTCAGCGCAAACTTCGTGGCGAAGGCGGCGACGAAAAGACCCGCGGCGCCAATCAAAGCGGTCGCCTGAAGTCCGGCGCAGAAGGCGTCGCGCGCGGCGGCAAGCATCCGCTCGGCCTGATCGGCGGGCAGGAATCTAACCGCGTCCGCCGCGCCGCCGAGCGTCGCCCCCGCCGCCCGAGCGACCTCGGCCGGCAGCCCCGCGACGACGCCGGCCATCTTGGCTCGGTAGATCAGCGCGCCAAGGCTCCCGAGCACGCCGATGCCCAGAGCGCCGCCAAGTTCAATCGCCGTTTCCGAGAGCGCGGAGGCGGCGCCCGCGCGCTCGGGCGGCGCGGACGTGACGATGATCTCCGTCGTCAGCGCGATCACCGGCGTGAAGCCGACAAGCAGCAGCGAAGACAGGAGCACGCCGTAAAAGCCTCCCGCCAGCGCGAGTCCGACAAAGCCCGCAGCAGCGACGATGAGGCCCCCGGCGAGAAGATTGACGGGCCGGATGCGCCGCGCGAGCCCGGGCGTGGCGAAGGAGCCGATCATGAAGACGATCGCCTGGGGCGTCGACCACAGCCCCGCATCGAACGGCGTCAGGCCGGCGACGAGCTGATAATATTGTGAGAGAAGAATGAACGACCCGAACATGAAGAAGACGCCGAGGATGTTGATGCACAGCGCCGTGTTCAGCGACCGGGAGCGGAACAGCGCAAGATCGATCAACGGATCTTCGAGCCGCGCCTGTCGGCGCAGAAACAGGATCGCAAGCACGACGCTCACCGCCATCGGACCAATGGCGTCGACGCGCGCTCCCGCCTCGGCGGCGCGCTTCAGACCGTAAATGAAGGACAGCACCGCAGCGAGCGAGAGAAGGGCGCTGGCGAGATCCAGCCGGCCGGCCTTTGGATCGCGATACTCCGGCAAGAGCACGGGCCCCAGCGCGAGCACAAGGATCATCACCGGAACGCCCGCGATGAACACCGAGCCCCAGCCGAAAGATTGGATGAGCGCGCCGCCGACGAGGGGCCCGACGATTGCTCCGGCCGAAAAGGCGGAAATCCACATGCTGACCGCGAAGGTGCGTTCCCGCGGATCGCGGAACATGTTGGCGAGCAGGGACAGCGTCGAGGGGGCAAGGGTCGCGCCGGCGACGCCGAGGGCGGCGCGCGCGAGAATGAGCGTCTGCGCGGTTTTCGAGAAGGCCGCGACGATCGACATGACGCTGAAGGCGGCCACGCCCAGGAGCAACACTCTGCGCCGGCCGATCCGATCGCCGAGGCCGCCCATGATCATCAGAAACCCGGCGACCATGAAGCCGTAGATGTCGATGATCCAGAGCAGTTGCGACGCGCTCGGCCGCAGCTCCGCCGTCAGCGCCGGAATGGCGAGATTGAGCACCGTGAAGTCCATCGAATAGACCAGGCACGGCAACGCAATGATCGCGAGCCCGATCCATTCCCGGCGCGTCGCCTTGAGCGAAGGGTCGGATGCGTCTGGCGCGGCGCTACGCACGGGTCTGCTCCTCAACCGTCTCGGGCGTGAGCGGGCAGCGTTTATCCGTTTCACCTCACAACATCAAGGAACGCGGCACCCCCAACTTCGGACCCGTGCCGCATCGATCTGCGTCGATCGAGGCTGCTTGACGAAACTCCTATGTAATGTCATACGTCATGACATGACGTCATTTGAACTGACATCGCTTCGTGAGGCGCACAGGGACCAGACGCGCATGCGTATCCTCGACTCCGCGATCGACGAGATGCGGGAGGGCAGCCTGGGCGCGCTCACCATCGCCAAAGTGGCTGAGCGGGCGAAAATCACCGAACGGACCGTCTACCGCCACTTCCAGACCCGTGAGGACCTCCTCAAGGCTGTCTGGCCACGGATGCAGGCGCGCGTGGGCAGTTCCGGCTTCCCGCAGACCGCTGGGGAATTGATCGCTACGCCGCTGCGGCTGTTTCCGCGCTTCGATGAGGAAGACGGCTTGGTCAGAGCGTCGATCTCTTCTGAGACAGGTCGCGAAGTCCGCCTGAGCTCCAACGAGCAGCGCCAGTCCGCGATGCTGGCCTGCGTGACGGACGCGCTGCCAGACTTCCGCGACCCAGCCAAGCGCCGGCGCGCGGCGATCGTCCAGCTCATCGACAGCGCCTACGGCTGGTCTGTGCTCCGTGATTTTTGGGGTTTCGACGGCGCCGAAGCGGGACGCGCGGCGGCCGAGGCGATCGCCGTCCTGCTCGGTCGCCGCGCGCCGGACGATGAAAGCGATATCGAACAAGGAGAAGAGAAATGACCTGCATCGCCCATGCTTCGATCCCGGCCGACGATCCGGAACTCGTCGCCAAAGTGCTCGCCGACATCATGCAGGGCGAAGCGACGCCCTTCCCGCCGGCGGGGCCAAACTCCTGGATGGCCTGGTCCGGCGACGGCGAGGTCGAGCTAGAGATCGCCCCGCGTGGCCATGTGCTCGCGTACGGCCCCGACGAGGCCTACTGGACCCCGCAGGATCAGGGAACGCGCCTCTCCGAAGCGCATCTCGCCATCTGCGTCGCCCGTCCGGCGGAGGAAATCATCGCCATCGCCACGCGCGCCGGCTGGCCGGCCCGGGCGTGCGACCGCGGCGGCGGACTGTTCCAGCTAGCGGAAGTCTGGGTCGAAGGCGCATTCATGCTCGAATTTCTGGACCCTGCGCAGACCGCCCGCTATCGCGAAGCAGTGACGCCGGCAAACTGGAAGCGCTTCCTGCAGTCGATGCAGAAGGCTGAAGCGGCCGCGGAGTGATTGGCGCATACGTCGCGTGCGGCGCCTCTCAAATTATCACGCGCAGGCATGATATAATAGGGCGCTGTTTTGAGGACTTCATGAGCCTGACCGACCTTCCCGCTGCGCCCGCGACGACGCTCAAGCCGTCGCTCGCCGGCATGACCCGCGCCGAAATCGCCGACGCCCTGCGCGCGCTCGGCCTGCCGGAGCGCGAGATTCGCATGCGCGTCTCGCAGCTCTGGCATTGGGTCTACTTTCGCGGCGCGCGCGACTTCGGCGAAATGCTGAACGTGTCGAAGGCGATGCGAAGCCAGCTGGGAGACGCCTTCGCGCTGCGCCTGCCGGAGATCGTCGAGGAGCAGATTTCGGTCGACGGCACGCGCAAATGGTTGCTGCGGCTGCAGCCGGTCGACGCCTTGGACAAGGGCGCCGAAGTCGAATGCGTCTATATTCCGGAAAGCGACCGCGGCACGTTGTGCGTTTCCTCGCAGGTCGGCTGCACGCTGAACTGCAGCTTCTGCCACACGGGCACGCAGCGGCTCGTGCGCAATCTGACGACCGCCGAGATCGTCGGACAATTGCTCGTCGCCCGGCAGCGGCTCGGCGACTTTCCCGATCGCGAGCGGCCGACCGACGGGCTCGTGCCGTCGGGCGAAGGCGTGCGCGCCGTTTCCAACATCGTCTTCATGGGCATGGGCTAACCGCTCTACAATCTCGACAATGTCATGGCGGCGATCGAGATCATGGCCGACGGCGACGGGCTGGCGCTCTCCAAGCGCCGCATTACCGTCTCGACCTCCGGCGTCGTGCCGCAGATTGAGCGTCTCGGCGCCGAATGCGGTCCGGCGCTGGCGATTTCGCTGCACGCCGTGCGCGACGATCTGCGCAATGAGCTCGTGCCGCTCAACAGGAAATATCCGATCAAGGAGCTGCTGCAGGCCTGCCGCGATTATCCCGGCGCGTCGAACGCACGGCGGATCACCTTCGAATATGTGATGCTGAAGGGCGTGAACGACTCGCCCGCCGAAGCCAGGGAGCTCGTGCGGCTGCTGAAGGGCGCGCCCGCCAAGATCAATCTGATCCCGTTCAATCCCTGGCCCGGCGCGCCTTACGAGTGTTCGGACTGGGAGACGATCGAGCGCTTCTCCGACATCGTCTTCAACGCCGGCTACGCGAGCCCGGTGCGCACGCCGCGCGGCCGCGACATTCTCGCCGCCTGCGGCCAGTTGAAGAGCGAGACGGAGAAGCTGCGGGCCTGCGCTCGCGTGGCGGCGCAAGCCGCCCCATAGGGACGCCGCGGCGCGGCGGGAGTCCATGGCCCATGTGGCGCTTCTGGGCGATTCGATCTTCGACAACGGCGCCTATACGAAGGGCGGCCCCGCCGTCATTCAGCAGCTGCGCGCGAAGCTCCCGCCAGGCTGGCGGGCGACCCTCGCCGCCCAGGATGGCGCAACGACCGTCAATGTGGCGGCGCAGCTCGCGAAGCTCTCCCGCGACGTGGACCGGCTTGCGCTCAGCGTCGGCGGGAACGATGCATTACAGCACGCTGGAATCCTCGACGCGCCGGTATCCAACAGCGCGCAGGCGCTCCAGCTCATCGGCAATGCGGTCTCCGGGTTCGAAGCCGCCTACCGCGCCGCGCTGCGCCCCTGTCTCGAGGTCGACCCGCGCCTAGTCGTCTGCACCGTCTATTGGGGCAATTTCGACCCGGATTTCGCCCGCGTCGCGAGGATCGCCATCGCGCCCTTCAATGACGCCATCATTCGCGCCGCGGTGGAGTTCGGCCTGACCGTCGTCGAGCTCCGGCTCGTTTGCGACGCGCCAGCCGATTACGCCAATCCGATCGAGCCGTCGTCGCAAGGCGGAGAAAAAATCTCCGCCGCCATTCTGCGCGCGATGACTCCCGACGCTCCCAAAGGCCGCTCGGCGCGGATCATCGGATGAATGGCGAGCGCCTCAGCGCCTGGCCGCAAAGCCGGCGAGCGCCGCCAGCGCCGCGGAGATCGCGACGTTCCAGTTCGCCAGCGTCAGGCCGAAGATCCACAAAGCCGGCTCATCGCAACGCACGACCTTCGTGGTGCGGAGCTGCTTCATGAAGTCGTCCACCGACGGCGCCGTCGAAAGCGGACCCGAACAGTCGGACGGCCCGGCGAAGATCTTCCATTCGACGCCCGAGTGGTAGATCGAAAGGATGGCGTTGCCGGCAAAGAGCAGCGCCATCAGCAGGAAGGCCGCGCGCGCTGCGCTGCGCATCCTCGTCTGCGCCGCGAAAGCCGCAAGCGGCGCGAGCGCGAAAGCCGCGTAATAGGGAATGCGCTCCTTGTAGCAGAGTTCGCAGGGCAGATAGCCGAGGGACTCATAGGCCCAGGCGCCGCCGATCGCCGCCACCGCGGCGGCGAGAATCAGGAGCGACGCGTTGCGCGGCTCGAGGACGCACTCGATAGCGCCGCGCCAGCCCATTCGCCTAAGTTTCGCGCTCAAAACATCTTCGCCGCAAGAGCGAAGCCGGCGACCACGATCACCGCCAGCGACCCCACGAACAGGCCGAAATGGCTTTCGAGTTTCGAGCGGATCGGCTCGCCGAAGCGGTTGATCGCCGCCGCCAGCACGAAGAACCGCGCGCCCCGCGTCACCATCGACAGGACGATGAACAGCGGGAAATTATAGGCAAGAAGCCCCGAGACGATGGTCACGAGCTTGTAGGGGATCGGCGTGAAACCCTTGACCAGGATGAAGATCGCGCCCCACTGAGCGTAAAAGGCCCGCAGCGCCTCCATCTTCTCGCCGTAGCCGTAGAGGTTGATCAGCCACTGGCCGATCGTGTCATAGAAGAGCGCGCCGAAGGCGTAGCCGAGCGCGCCGCCGGCGACCGAGGCGAGCGTGCAGATTCCGGCGAAATACCAGGCCTTCTTCGGCTCGGCGAGCGTCATCGGCACGAGGATCACATCGGGCGGCACCGGAAAGAACGAACTCTCCGCAAAGGCGATCGCGCCAAGCGCCAGGGGCGCGTGCCGGCTCGCGGCGAGCGACATGGTCCAGTCGTAGAGCTTTTTCATTGGTTTCCGGAGGTTGGGGCGCGCTCTCGCGCATAGCACGTATCTTATGGAGAAAGAAGTTTCGCGGGTTGACGGGCTCTGGGGCGCGGCTAATATCCGCGCCGCTTCGCCGGCTTTCCCGCCGGAAGGGCCCCTGTGGCGGAATTGGTAGACGCGCTCGACTCAAAATCGAGTGCCGCAAGGCGTGCTGGTTCGACTCCGGCCAGGGGCACCAAAATTAGACGCGCCGGCTGGACGGCTGCGGTCCGGGAGGTCGCGCGGCCCTTAATTAGGGCTTGCGAAACACGACGAAGGCTTCCGACCTGTCGTCGAGCCAATAGCCGAAAAGCAGATAAAATCCCGTCTCCGGGCTCAACCATAATCGCGCGCTGTTCAGCGGCCGCTCGAAAAGCACATCGAGCGTTCCGTCAAAACAATTCATGTAATAGTGCAGGAACTTCAAAGAAATTACCGGTAAATTCATGTATCCATCGAGATAGGTGCGCTCGATCTCCAGCCCGCTGTTTCGGCCCGCCTCCTGCAGCGCCGGCAGCGCGAGTATATGGCGATGATACGGCTGGTGCAGGGAATGGACATACCTGTCTGCGTCGCCGAGATCGATCGCGGCGGCGTTTGGCGTGCCGATCGCGACCAGACCGCCTGGACGACAAAGCGCCGCGAGGCGCGCAATCATCTCGATGGGATCCTCGACATGCTCGACGACGTCCTGCGAGATGACGAGGTCATAGCGCGCGTCAAGCGGCGCAGGATCGCTGTAGCGCGGCGAGAACGCGTCATAGCCGACCGCGTCGTAACCTCTTTCCCGAAGATATTGAACGAGCGAGCCGCCGCCGCAGCCGTAATCGAGCGCGCGGGCCCCCGCCTTCAGACCCGCCTGGGAAAGCCGCCGCGTCAGACGCCGATAAGCGAGCCGCAGTACACCATCGAGCTTCATCTTGTGAAAAGGATACAATCGGTATGCGCTGTCGAGGTCGACCTGTTCGCCAGAGTGGATGGAGCGGCATGACGGACAGCGCCACACGCGAAACCGGGTCTTCCCCAGCGCCCTGACGTTCGAAGGCGCAGCGGCCGTTTCGACGCCGCCGTCAGAGTGCGATGAAGCTCCACAAACGCAGCAGGCCTCGAGGACGCTCATCATTCGCTCTCTTCCAGATCCGGGGTTCGCTGATGCGCCGGCTCGAATTGCAGGCTGCTTGAATTAAGCGTTCCCGACAAGCGCGCTTCGCGCTTCGTCGACATGCCGACCCGGACCGGCCCCAGCCGCGCCGCTGGCTTCAGCGGCCCCTCTCGCATGAGGGCCGCGCCGTGTTCATCGCCGGCGGCGTGAAGCCGCCGAATGCGCGCTCAAGGAGCATCGCAAAGCTGATCGTGGTGCGATCCTCGAGATAGGGGCCGATGATCTGCACGCCGATCGGCAGGCCGGAGCCGTCGTGATCGATCGGCGCGACAGTCGCCGGCAATCCCGCGATCGTCGCCGGCGCCGCCCAGATCGTGTGGATATCAAGATAAGAGTAGAGCTTGCCGTCGACGTGGGCGCGGCGCGCCTCGAGCGGCGTCGAATGATCGTGCAGGAAAGCCGTCGTCGGGGCGGCGGGACACAGCACGACGTCGAAATCACGAAACAACTCGCGCCATTTCCGCCGCAACTCTGCGCGTTCGGCCTCGGCGCCGCGCCATTCCCGGAAGCTCAAAACCGCGCCGCGCGCCCGCTCGGCCGCGAGGCTGTGGTCGCGCGGGGAGAATGCGGCGGCGGCGCGAAAGAGCTTCTCATAGCCGGCGAACGACAGACCGGCGCCCCAATAGGCGGAGAGCAGGCGCGCTTGGAGACGCGTCGCTTGCGCGAGATCGGGCGCGAGCGCGCGTTTGTCGGAGACGCGGGCGCCCCCCTTCGCCAGCCTTTCGGCCAATCTTCCGAGCGCCTCCCTGACGACATGCGAGGTCGGCCCGAGCGGATGGGCGTCGACGATAAGCGCGCGAAAGTCGTTCAGCCTGTCGTGACGCGGCGGCGGCAAAGCGAGCCTGTAACCGACGCCCCCGGTCACCTCGTCCGGTCCGGCGACGACGTCGAGCGCCAATGCGAGATCGGCGGCGCTGCGCGCCATCGGACCGACGACCGCAAGATCATGCTCGAGCGGCAATGGCGCCGTTCCTGGACGCGCATGACCACGGCGCGGCACAAGGCCCTGTGTGGGCTTATGCGCGTAGATCCCGCAATAATGCGCCGGCTCGCGCAGAGACCCGCCCATGTCCGAGCCGAGCGAAAGCGCGCCAAAGCCCGCCGCGAGCGCCGCCGCGGAACCGCCCGAAGATCCGCCCGGCGTGCGGCAGAGATCGTAAGGATTGCTCGTGGTCCCATAGACGCTGTTGTAGCTCTGCCAATCGCTCAGCCATTGCGGCACATTCGTTTTTCCGAGAATGACGGCGCCGGCCTGTTTCAATCGGGAGACGGCGAGAGCGTCTTCCTTCGGCATGAAACGCCTGAAGCGCGGATCGCCCCAGCTGGTCGTCAGTCCGGCGACATTGAAGGACTCCTTCACCGTGACGGGGACGCCGAGCAGCGCGCCCCTCTCGCCGCGCGCCAGCGCCGCATCGGCGGCGCGGGCCGCCGCGCGAGCGCGCTCGAAGTCGCGCACGGGCACGGCGTTGATGCGCGAGTCCAGCGCCTCGATCCGCCCGATGGCGCGATCCGCAAGCTCCAATGCGGAAACGCGCCGCTCGCGCAACGCGGCCACGAGATCGCCGGCGGAGCGGTAGTCCCACGCCGACTCGGCAATCTCCTGCGCAGCCGTCTCCTGCGCCGCAACCGGCGACGAAACGCCGCCAGCGGCGATAGAGGCCGCGCAGGCGCCCGCCTCTAGGAGAAAGTCGCGTCTTGTCCGGGCGGGCGGCGCGCCGTTTGTCGATCGGAATACATCACGCCGATTCATGCCGGCGGGTCACGAGGGGCCTTGCGCTGCGGCGCGGCCAATCGCCATCTGACCCACCGCGCCCTCGACGTGAAACGGAAGCCCCGTCATCCCGGCGAAGAGGTCGATATCGCCGACCCCGATGGCGCAGGCGCCAAGCTCCATCTCCGTCGACATCAGATAGAGCGTCTGCATGAGGACGCCGACATGCTTCAAGACCAGGGAATAAGCGAAGCCGCTGTATTTCCAGGACACGCGTCCAAAGCGCGCCGCCATTGTGATCATGATCTGCGGCGGCTTGGGCGCGCCCATAGCAAACTGTCCGTCTTCGATGATCGCTCCGAGCTGGCGCTCGCTGACCTCGATCGCGACGAGCGCGTGGCGATCCGCATCATAGTGATAGAACCCGCGCGCGAGGCCGTCGCATTTATCGACCGCGAGATAAAGCTCCAGCTCGTAGCTGGCGCCGCCTGACGGGTAGGGCCGCGCAGCGATTTCGATCGCCTCTCCGTCGGCTTCGCTCAGCTGTTGGTGCGAAATGATGCGGGCGGCGCCGTCGAGAAAGCGCGCAACTTCGGCGAGCGTGATGGGATGCGCGTCGTCGAACACGCGTTCCGAGCGCCGTCTGCGCAGCATCGCCGCGAAGGCGGAATCGCCAGCGTCGGCGATCTTTCCAAGTTCGATCGCCGGACCGGGCCAGGCGGGCCGCACCGACGGCGGCTGCGCAGCAAGATGCGCCCTTGCGTATAATCCGCCGGTTGGATTGGCGTGGCGCCCGTTCGTGCTGCGAACATGGAAGAGCAGGTCGTGGAATTCCCACAGCGCAAGATCCTCGTCGCCTTCGCGCGCGCGCGAGCCTTCGGCCGGATCGGCGGCAAACGCCATCCTGCAATCGACGAGCAGGGCGAGAAACTCTTCTCCCGGAAAATCGAGGTCGCTGCGCAGCTCAGAGAGCGATCGCGGCGTCGCGAGCAGCGCGAGCGCGGAAGCCGCGCGCGGGTCGCAAATGCGAAAGGCCGCGCCGGCGAGAGGCGATTCCAGCACCAAATCCTCGCCGCGCCGCCGCAGATAGGCGAAGCGCGAGAGAACGAAGCGACGCGTCGCGTCGAGCTTTTGAAGATTGGGCCGGTAGTCGCGCATCTGCGGCTCGATGGCCACGATGTCCTGCCCGCCGGCGCCGCGGGAAAGATGGTATTCGACGAGGCCATGGAGCGCGAGCCGCTGAACGAGCCCGCGCAACTCCTTTTCCTCAGGCGCCTCGTTCGCGCCGACGCCGAAAAGCGGCCGGCCCGCGGTCAGTTCGGTCGCGTGGCGGAGGGCGGCGGCGCTGAATTTGCCGAGAAGCAATGTTTCATGATCGAAGCGCGCGCGAAGCACGCCCCCGGCCGCTTCCTCCAGGGAAACCCCCGGACCCAATTTGGCGAGAAGCATTACGGGCGCGCGGCTCCGATCGGCGCTCAATTTATGTCCGTGGGTGGAGAGGATTGAGGTCCCGCTCGCGCGTCGGCCGCCGACGCAGACCCATCAAGACGGGCGTGTCATAGAGCCGACCGGGGCCGAAGCGGCGATAGAAATGCCTCAGGCCAGGGACCATCACCCGCACGACGGGAACCTCGATGTCCGGCCGCGTCTGATCGAGCACGAGGAAGTCGAAGCCCTTCTTAGCCATATGCGCCACGCAGGCGCGCACCTGGTCGCGGCGGTCGTGGGTCGCGAAATCCTTGAAGCGCGACCGGCCAAAACTGGCCTTGCCCTCGGGGCGCAAATATGCGTGCTTGCGCAAGGGGAGCGGGTCATTCCCGTAACCGTCCCCCTCCTCCTCCGGCCGTCCACGCAGCCGCTCGATGGCAAGGAACTGATTGAGTTCGGTCATCGCGCGCAGCGTTGCGATCCGCGGATCGAAATGCGCGCCGGCGGCCACCTCGATGAACTCGCGCCCTTCCTCTTCCCAATGCGCCACGGCGACGACGACGGGAATGCCGATGTCCGTCGTGACGTTCAGCGCCCACACGTCGCGACCCATCGCGGCGAAGGCGGCGCGCAGGTCGCAGACATAGCTATCGCCCAATTTATCGAGGTCGATTCCGGGCGCCCGTAATTTGTTGTACCACCAGATCGCATAGGCGTCCCGCTCCACGAGTTCGAGAAAACCCTGGAGAATCGCCTCTTCGATCGTATTGCCGGCCGCGCAGCCGTTTGAGTCCGCGCTCAGCTGACCGCCGCAATCCGAGTTGTGGAAGAAATAGAGAAGCCCGGTCGGCGCATATTTGAAACGTTCGTCGCGCAGCGACCAGACGGGCGACCATTCCATTTCGAGCGAAGGATCGAAACGGGGCGGCGCGCCGTCGCTGGAGCAGCACCCTTGCGCGCTCTCCTCATATTGCGCGTCGCTATAGTGGATGATCTCTTCGGGATGGATCGCCTCGCCGGCGGAGAAATCGGCGAAGCGCCGCGTGACCCTGATCTCGTCGCCCTGATAGATCCCGCAATAGCGTTCGATCGCCTCCATCAAGGCGCTGGCTTCGCCCTGCTCCGCGATGCTGCCCTTGCCATAACTGTCGCCGCTCAACCCTGCCTGCAGCGCGTCGATCGTCTCCGGACAGGGCGAAAAATTGTGCCGGGCGACAAAACTGGCGTCGAGCGGCTGGTCGCTCTTGATCCGTTCGAGATGCGAGACGACGCCGGTCAGCGGACTGACATGCTTGCGATAGCGCGCGACCGTTTCTGCTGGCGTCATCGAGCGATAGCCGCCGCTCGTCACCACGATCCTGCCGCCGGCGCGCAGTCGGACGGGGATTGCCGGACGTTCAGGATCGCGCAGCGGCGCGTCGCCGCAGACGGGGCATTGAGGGCGCGCCGGCACGTAATGGCGCGCGACTTCCGAGCCGAGCATGTCGAGGCTGACGATATGCTCGCCAAGGTCCGTGCGAAACCCGCTGGCGATGGCCTTTCCGATCTCGACGGCGGCGAGCGAGAAGCCGCTGCGCCCGAGCGCCTCCGCCCCGAGCGGCGAAGCCGAGACGCAGCGCGCCGCCTTTCGATCGAGAAACGCCTTGACCTGCCGGTTCCACTTCATCCGGTCGGAAAGGCATCTCCAGCAGGCCCCCTTGCCTGGGCTGAAAATCGGTCCGACGAGCGGAAAAAGTCCCGTCGGCTGAACAGGCAGCCAATCGGCGTTCTCCTCGAGACGATGCTGATTGAACTCGGCCAGCCTCTCATCGAGATAATCGCCGACGAGCGCAACCGTCAGATCGCCCGCGCCGTCGACCACACTGACGCCGAAGCCGCGCAGCGCATCTGCGAGCTCCTCTTGTCCGCCGACGCCGAGCGACTCGATTCCAACGCGGACGTTTTGCAAGTTTTCAGCCGCGGCCGCGGGGTTGAGGCCGAGACTTGCCCAGTAGGCGGCGGTCACGTCCTGCGCCGCATCGGAAGGGACGACGAAGCGGCGATCGATCAGCCGATTGAAGGCCTCGTCGATCTTCGCAGCGGGGAAATCGGCGGCGAGCGCATGAAGGATCGATGTCTGATCCTCGCCCGCAGCGATTCGTTCGGCGAGCGCGCAATACAGCGCGCCGCGCAGAAAGAATTTCCTGTTCTCGGAATAGAGGCAGACGACGTCAGGCGGGAAAATGTAGACGGCGTAGTTCGGCGCAAAACGAAACGCTCCCCCCGCACGTCCTTCCAATTGTCGCGCGGGAGCTTCCATCGCCATCGATCTACCGCCAGCCTCCCACGCGTAGTCATTTGCCGACGGCGCAACGGCAGGCGTTCACAAAGCAGCAGTTCGCGCTTTGAAAGAACGCCGTCGCGCCGCGTCCCACGCGGGCTCTCGCCAGCGGCGGGAGCCCGTCAGACTGCGATTTTATGTAGAGCCAGCCTTAGCCGGCGCAGCCTCTGCAACCCCTGCAGCCGCCGCATCCACGGCAACCACGACAGCCTCTGCAGCCGCCGCATCCACGGCAACCACGACATCCCCATCCCCACCAGGCGACGGTTTCAGGTTTGGCTTCCTTCGCCTCCTCGCGATCGAACAGACGGAAGGAGCTCAGGCCGACGTCGAATACTTCCTGTTCCTGGAGGTTTACGTCCATCAACCGCGTATTGCCGGTCGCCGGCTCGGTGGCGGCTTCGGCCGGCGTGCCGTTAACGAAAGCCGCGCCAGCGAGCGACATTGAGACGCCGATGACGCCCAGCGCCTTCGAGTTTCGATTTGGGCCCTTCGAGTGATCTGATGAACGCGCCATTAGCTTACCTCCCCAAAAAGATAAAAATCCGCGGCCCCAACGGGTTTAGTCTAGCACCCGACCCCCCGTCGTCAATGCCCCCACCTATTCAAGACGCGAGTCATGCCCGCGAATCAATTGCTTGGCCGCGCTCACGGCAACTTGAAGCTGCGTGTCAGCCTTCGGAGGTCACGCAAAGGTCGCCAAGGAAAAGCGCGTCGAGTCCGGCGCCGCGAAAGGTGGCGACGGCGTGCGCGGGGGTGCAGACGATCGGTTCGTTGTCGTTGAAGGAGGTGTTGAGCACGAGCGGCACCCCCGTCCGTTCGAAGAACCGCGATATCAAGGCGTGATAACGTGGATTCGCGGCGCGTCGCACGATCTGGACGCGCGCGGTCCCATCCTCATGTACGACGGCTGGAATGCGCGCCGCGCGACCTGGCTTCGTCGGACAGGCGAAGAGCATGAATTCGTGACTCTGCGACGGCGGGCCAAGGTCGAACCAGTCGTCTGCATGTTCCGCGAGAACGCTCGGCGCGAAGGGTCGGAATTCCTCGCGGTGCTTCACGCGCTGATTGAGAATGGCGCGCGTGTCCGGCCTTCGCGGATCCGCCAGCAGCGACCGATTGCCAAGCGCGCGCGGCCCGAATTCCATCCGTCCCTGAAACCAGCCGACGATATTGCCGTCGGCGATCATCTCCGCGGCCTCCCGGGGCGCATCCTCGCACTTGCGGGGCTTCAGACCGGCGGCGCGGATCGCCGCCAGCGCTTCACGCTCGTCATATTCGGGACCGAGATAGGGCGTCGCGCCGCCTGTCGGGCGCTTCGCTCCGCGTTGCGCGCAATGCGCGACGAGCGCCGCGCCGATCGCTGTGCCGGCGTCGTGCGGCGCGGAAGGAATGAAGATGTCGCTGAAGGCGCTCGCCTCGGCGAGGCGCGCATTGGTCACGCAATTGAGCGCGACGCCGCCGGCCAGACATAACGCGCCGCCCGGCGCCTCACGCTCGAGACGACGCAGGAGCGAGAGCGCCGCGAGGTCCGTCGCGTCCTGGAGCGCCGCCGCGACATTCATGTGGTGAGGCAGGAAGTCCCCGTCGGGGGCGCGCCTTGGTCCAAAAAACGCGTCGAGGCCGCGCGGCTCGAGCGATCTGAAGCCTATCCGCTCGGCGTCCACGGCGTAGCCCTCCTCCGTGGCCTGAATGATCGACGCAAATTCCCGACGGAAGACCGCCGGGTCGCCATAGGCCGCTAGACCCATGACCTTGGCGGCGTCGTATGCCGAGAAGCCCAGATAGACGCTCGTGTGCTCCCATACGAAGCCGAGGGAGTGCGGATAGGAGAGGCTGGCAAGGACGCTGATATGATTGCCCTCGCCGCGCGCCAGCATCGTGCAATCGGCCTCGCCGATCCCGTCGATCACCAAAATGGCGGCCTTCTCGAACCCCGATGGATAATAGGCCGAGGCGGCGTGCGCGAGATGATGCGGCACGTATTTAAGCGCCTTGCCCAAGCGTCGGCCCATCAGCCTGGCGACAGCGTCGTCGATCTCGTCTAGCGATTTCAGAAACACGTCTTCGAGACCGCTGTCCGGCCACCATTCGGGACGAAATTTCGTGCGGCGCAGCCGCGGCTCGAAAGAATAAGCCACGATATCGATGTCGTCGGGTCGCAGGCCGGCATAATCGAGACAAAACCGCACCGCCTGTTCGGGCAACTCATGCGGATTGTCGACTCGCGCCTCCTTTGCGTGTTTGACGCGCGAAAAGCGTTCCTCTTCGCATGCCGCGACGACCTTCCCCTCCACAACAAGCGCCGCCGACGATTCGTGAAAAACGGAATTGATCCCGAGAATATTCATCTGGCGGACTGCTCCCTTGTCCCTGCCCTTCCCGGCTGTTCAGCCGGGAGGGTTTTTTTTTGGTTCCGCCAATCCGGGCCGACTTCCGCCAGAAGGCCCCTGGGCGCTTGCTCTTGTTGCTTATCAACGTCTTTGGGTGCGCTGACCTCCTCTCCTACCACTTGGGTTTGGCCGCGAGCGAGGCAACAGCCAAGGCGAAGAACGGATGTCGCCTTCTAATTTGCGGGGCAGACGCGGGAGCAATCAGAAAGACTATGATGAAGGCTAGCGTCCGGCGCGGGTCTGCCGGACAGCGGCCAGCTTATCGCCCGTAGGCGCCGAGCGGGCGCGGCGCGCCCGGTGCTTCCGGATATTTCGACGGTTCGAAAGCGTCGTTGCGGCGCATTTTCGGCCGCCGCACGCCTTCGCCTACGCGGACGGTAGCCGACACGGTCGTGCGCCGAGGGTTCGGTTCGGCGACGCCTCGCTCGGTTGGCTCCGATCGCTCGCTGGCTTGCGGGGGCTTGGCCGCTGCGGCGCGTTGAAGCCCCTCTACCTGATTTGAGAGCGCGCCGATCGCAGCGCCTGTCTCAGTCTTCATTGCGTCGATTCGCTTGCCGAGGCTCTCGACGGCGTCGGCGGCGGGAGCGGCCGCCTGCATCGAGGACCTCATGCCCGCCATCTCGCTGCGGAGCGCGCGGATCTCCTCTTCCATTTTCTGCGTCGTGCGCAGGAAGGCGGCGCGCTCCGCGTTTTCTTGCGTCGCCATCGTACGAACGAGGTCCGGCATCGCGGAAACGGTCGGCCATGCGGCTTCGGCGATCAGCCACCCCGCCAGCGCCGCGGCGCCATAGAGCAGCCCCGCCCGCAACAGGCGCGAGCCGTGGATGAATGCGCTCTTGAGCGCCGGAAGCCGGCTTTCCGCGACTGGCGGTTTCGGACTGTCGGAGAAATCCGCGGAGATTTTCGCGTCGCCGGACGCTGCTCTCAATTCCGGCGCGTCGATTGCATGAGGCGCGGCTGGGCTGAGGTCGAGGGCGGCGAGTCCCGTTTGCTCGGTCATGGGCAAGCTTCGAATGACATGCAGGATTCCCAAGCGTCACGCCGATTGCTTGAGAATGGATTAACGTTACGCGCCGCATGCCCGGCCACGTCGCCAAGCATTTAGACACCACGATTGAGAAAATAGAATCGATCTGGAAAGGGAGGCTCAGCATTTGAGCTTATTGCCCTTCGCGACGACGCGCCCCCTCTTCGCGCGCATCGCCACATCAATCATTCTCAACCACTTCCGCTTCGCAAAAAGCTCCAGAAAATTAAGGCGAATTTTCAGACCGCCGCACGCGACTCGCTCCACACCGCTGTGCAAACGCGCGTTCCAAAGCATCGTTTACAATTTGATAACAGGATGCTGCTCCCCTCATTCGCCATTAGATATTCGTCGCGCGCAAGCGAGGAGCGATCTTATGGACGAGGCGAGCTCGCCAACCGAGATGTCCGCAGCAACGGCTACGCGAGCGAGCGAAGAGAAGGCTGCGCCGGTCTGCGCGGAGACGCGAGCCGAGATCAAAATCTCCGCCTGCGAATCTGCGACTTTGATCTCAGACGGCGAAGTCTCGGACGCCGGCAGAAAGGTTGAGATCAGGATCAATCTCGGTTTCGACGATCAGACCTTGCAAAACTTTCTGTCGTCCCTCAAGAACGCGCCTCAACTACAGCCGCAAACGGCCGACTACTTCAGCCTGACGGCCCCCTTCAAGGACGAAGGTTTCACGTCCACGCGGATGCGGACCGATGATGATCAAGGGGGGTGCATTTCCCCCGCAGCGTTGCTTTTGATGTTCGTCGTCGGATTCGGACTGAAGCTGCATTTTCACGACTTCAAACTTCCCGCATTTCCCGATCAGACCGCCGCCTCGATCAAGGCCTTGGTCGACAGAATCGTGATGTCCGAGTCACAGGGCAATCGCGAGGCCCGCAGCAAATTTTCTTCCGCGGCCGGACTGGGACAGTTCGTCAACGCGACATGGATGGATCTGATCAAAAAGCACCGACCCGACCTCGCGAGCAATCTGAACGAGAAAGAGATTCTCGATTTGCGGAAGGACCCCGAGCTTTCTCGTGAAATGACGGCGCGCTATGTCGAGCAGAACACGTCGATCCTGATGAAGAAGGGTCTGCCGGTCACGCCCGGATCGCTCTATCTGGCCCATTTCGCCGGACCGGGCGGCGCGGCGGCGATCCTCTCCGCGCCGGAAGAGGTCGACGCGGCGACCGTGATCGCCAGCGTTGACGCACAGCCGCGCAGAACGCGCGAGAAGATCGTCAACGGAAACCCGTTCATGAAGGGCTTCACGGTGAAAGACCTCAAGGACTGGGCGCAGGTGAAGATGCAGGGGGTCCCGCTGGATCTCGACGCGAGGACAGAAGAGAATTTCGCGCGGGGGGACTAAGCCGTAGCGCCGCGGCAGGAGGCCACGGCGGCGGGCTGATGATGGTGAGGGGCGAGATCCGTCGGGCTCGCGCGGCGCGTAAGGCCGCCCTTCGCGATCCATTCCTGGCAGGCCGCGGTCGCGCGAGAGATCAACTCGCCGGAGCGCGAGAAATCGTAAGGTGAAACATTCAACGGACAGAGCGCCGGGGCGAGATGCACGTCGACCTCCTGAGGCAGGCGCTCCAGGTCGCGGATCAATTGCCAGGCGATGAGCAGAGTGATCGCGTGCAATCCGCGCGCTACGGCGCTCGCCGGCGGTTTTTCCAAGGCGCAGGCGTAGCCCGTCGGCAGCACGATGATCCTGGACGCGCCCAGCGTCATGGCGAGCCACAGCGGCGTGTTGGCTGCGACCGCCCCGTCCATCAGGGGCGCGCCCGCCACTTCGACGGTGGGAAAAATTCCCGGCACCGCAGCGCTGGCCATGATCGCCTCCACAGCGGAACCCTGCGATAGCGTTACGGCGACGCCCTGCATGTCGGTGGCCACGATGTGAACGGGGAGCTTCGCCTCCTGCAGCGCGATAAAGGGCAGATGCCGCTCGATCAGCGCGCGCAACGATGAAGGGTCGACAAGGTAATTCGCGTGGCGCAGGAGACCGAGCGCCATCCCGAAAGTGAAGGGAAAGATGTCGCTTCGACACAGGCCGAGCCAGATCCGGGCAAGTCTTTCGACTCCCTCGGCGTTCGGCGCTCCGGCGAAATAGCAGGCGTTCATCGCCCCGACCGAAGACCCCACTATGAAGTCCGGGCGAACCCCTGCCGCAACGAGGCTTCGAAGCATGCCGACCTGGACCGCGCCGAGGCTGCCGCCGCCGGCGAGAACGAAGGCGGTCTTGGCGCTTGCGCCATTCATCACGCGATCCTCCAGTCCGCCATGCGGGCCAACAGCGTCGCTCATTATTTAGGAGGGTAAGCGAGGCCGATCCACGTGCGGGCCGGGCTAAACCAGACCGCGACGGCGCCCTTGATTTCACCGACGCTCTGCTTAATTCGCCATTGCGGGCGCTTTTACGAGGACTTTGCAATGGCTGAAGACAAAAATCCCACCGAACAGAAGAAAATGGCCGAGTACGAAAATCCCACCGTTCAGAAGAACAAATATCTTTTCGGCGGCGTCGGCGCCGTGCTCGGCGGCCTGACGGGCGTCGCCATCGGCGGACCGCTGATCGCAGTCGTCGGCGCGGGGCTTGGCGGCCTGCTTGGCTACAACATGCTGAAGCGGCTGTAAGGCGCTAGTCGTCGCGCTGGCCTAAAAACAGCAACACCACCGCCGCGCAGCCGATGAAGCGGAACGCGGCCTGTTCCAGGTCTGGTCCGGTCCGCCACATCTGGAACCACTCACCGCCGACGGCCATGAAGCCGAACAGGTAAAGGCCGACGGCGAGCGCAAGACCCGAAATCGCGACGCCCTTGGCGGCGTTGAATCGGGCCGCGTCCGCGTTGCGCATCAGAACCAGCCGCCAGACGCCGGCGAGAACAAGCGCCGCGGCGGCGAACTCCACCGCGATAATGAAGGCGTAAAGCGCGCGATGCAGCGCGGGGCTGGGAATAGCGCGCCATTCGAGCGGGCTGCCGGCCGGGACCTGGCTCATCGACATCACACGGCTGACGATCTCGTAATTCGTGTCGTAGTCCGTCACATTGTTGATGGCGACAAGCATGATGAGCGCGCCGAGCGCAGCGCTCAGCAGAATCTTCGCATACCGGATCAACATCGCTATCCACTCCCAAGGCGCAACCTACCATGACCTGAGCGATTGATCTTGTCGCCCGAGGGCTTACAACAGTCTGGTCTCCTTCGGACTCGAGTCCATGATCGATCTCCATTACTGGCCTACGCCCAACGGCCACAAAATCACGATTTTTCTCGAGGAAACGGGACTCGCATATCGAATCAGACCCGTCGACATCGCCAAAGGCGATCAGTTCAAGCCGGAATTCCTCGCGATTTCTCCGAACAACCGGATGCCGGCGATTGTCGACCGCGAGCCGGCGGATGGCGGCGCTCCGGTCACGCTCTTCGAATCGGGCGCGATCCTCATCTACCTCGCAGAGAAAACCGGACGGCTTCTCCCGACCGAGCTTCATGGGCGCGCGCGAACGCTGCAATGGCTCTTCTGGCAGGTCGGCGGGCTCGGCCCCATGGCCGGGCAGAACCACCACTTCGCCAAATACGCGACGGCGCGCATTCCTTACGCGATCGAGCGCTACCGCAACGAGACCGCGCGTCTTTATGGCGTCATGGACGGCCAGCTCGCCAAGACGCCCTATCTCTCCGGCGAATATTCGATCGCCGACATCGCCTGCTATCCCTGGATCGTTCCGCATGAGGATCAAGGCCAGGATCTGCACGACTTCCCGCATCTCAAGCGCTGGTTCGAAACGATCCGCTCCCGGCCGGCGGTGATCCGCGCCTATGCAGCGGGCGCGCCTTATGAACGATCGCGCCTCGATTTCACGGCTCTGGAGCGGGAAATACTTTTCGGTCAGACCGCCGAGCGAGGCGGCGCGAAATAGGTTATGGCTGCGCGGCGTTTTTCAAAGAAGGGCACGCCGCGAATATGTTGAACGACCGCCAAACCGCCGCGCGCGAGACCGCCAAGGCGTTGATCGAAGTGCAAGCGGTGCTTGTGAATGTCGACAAGCCGTTCATCACGACCGCGGGCTGGGCGTCGCCCGTCTATATCGACATGCGCAAGATCATCGCCTTTCCGAGGCTGCGGCGGCGCCTCGTCGAATTCGCGACGCGCGCGATCGAACGCGACATAGGGTACGAGTCGCTCGATGTCGTCGCAGGCGGCGAGACGGCCGGCATTCCCTTCGCGGCGTGGATCGCCGACAGCCTCATGCTGCCGATGCAATATGTGCGCAAGAAGCCGAAGGGCTTCGGCCGCAACGCCCGCATCGAAGGCGACGTAATGGAGGGCGGCCGCACCCTGCTCGTCGAGGATCTCGCGACCGACGGCGGCTCGAAGAAGGATTTCGTGCAGGCGCTGCGCGACTCGGGGCAGCGCTGCGACCACGTGTTCGTCTTCTTCTTCTATGATATTTTTGCCGGCGCCCGCGAGGAGCTGGCGGCGCTCGGCATCAGCCTGCATGCGCTCGCGACCTGGCGCGACGTGCTCGCTGTCGCCCGCGAGCACAAATATTTTCCCGACGACGCGCTGAACGAAGTGGAATCCTTCATCGCCGATCCCGTCGCCTGGTCTGCCGCGCATGGCGGCCTCGCCAAGGCGAAGGGTTGATCGGCGCAACGGCGATTTCAGCTGCAGCTGATGAATTCACGATAGAGCCACCCCAGCCGCTTTCCGCTGGTGCTCGCGACATAGGCCCAGGGCTTGCCCTGCTCATCTTCGCCGTAGCGCTGCACGACAATGGCTTTTCCATCCTGGATCACGCCGATAATTTCGTTGCGCTGATCATGGATGGCGATCGACGCGCCCGTGGCGTCCGTCGCCCTGCAACGGTCTCCGGCGAGCGCCGTTGCGCCCCAGACGATCGCGGCGGCCAGAGCGGCGAGAGTCAGGCCGGCAAAGGGCGCAAGTTTCTCGGTCATGAAAGGCCTCCCGTTGGATGGGAAAGACTATAGCCAAGGTTCAGGGATCGCGAATGCGCCAGCGCACGTGGAGCCGATCATGCGTAGATTGACGTTCCTGCTGGTCACAGCGCTTTCAGCGTCCCACGCGCGCGCTGACGGACCGCCGCCGGGCTTTGCGCGCCTTGCCGACGTCGCGCCGGACATCGTTCAGGATATGCGCTACGCCGGCCCCGATAATTTCACCGGCGCGCCCGTTCCCGGCTATGGCGCCCCGCAGTGCTGGCTGCGCACTGAGGCCGCAAAAGCCCTTGCCGCCGCGCAGAAGGGTGCGCGCGCGCAAGGCGTTACGCTCGTCGTCTATGACTGCTATCGACCGCTGCGCGCCGTCTCCGCCTTCGTCGACTGGTCGCGCAGCGCCGATCAGCGGACCAAGTCGGAGCATTATCCAGGACTCGACAAGAGCGCGCTGTTTCCAGAGGGCTATATCGCCGAACATTCGACCCATTCCACGGGGCTTGCGGTCGATATCGGCGTCAAAGGCTGGAACTTTGGCACGCCCTTCGACTTTTTCGATCCGCGCTCCTGGACGAAGTCCAAGACCTCGACGACGGCGCGGGCGCATCGAGACGCGCTCGTCGCGCTGATGCGCCGCCACGGCTTTGAAAATTATCCGCGCGAATGGTGGCATTTCACCTACAAAGGCGCAGACGGCGCGCCGAGCTATGATGTCGAGATCAAATGAGTAGCTCCGCGCCGCTCGACTAAACTGAGCCTTCATGCGTCCGTCACTGCTCGATCCTTTCTTCGGCCGCGTCGCCGCGCTGCCCGGCGTCGGACCGAAAACCGCGAAGTTGTTCGACCGCTTGCTTGCCAGGCCGGGGAGCGAAGCGCGCCTCGTCGATTTGCTCTTTCATCTTCCCTCCAACGTTATCGACCGCAGCGCGCGCCCGACGATCGCCGCCGCCCCTCTCGAGACGATGGTCGTGTTGAAGGCGCGCGTCACCGAGCATCGCCGCCCGCAAGGCCGATATTCGAAAGCGCCCTATCGCGTGCTCATCGAGGACGACACGGGAGACGTCGAACTTGTATTCTTCCTCGCCAATCCCGACTGGATCGAGCGCAGTCTCCCGCTTGGCGCGACGCGCTGGATCTCGGGACGCATCGAGCTTTACGACGGCCGCCGCCAGATCGTGCATCCGGATCGCGTGCTTGATGAGGCGGGTTTCGCGAAGCTCCCTGCCTATGAAGCCGTCTACGGCGTCACCGAAGGCTTGCAGGCGCGCTACGTCTTGCGCGCGACCGACGAGGCGCTTGCCCGACTGCCGGGCCTTCCCGAATGGCAGGACCCGAGCGTTCTCGCCGCCAACAAGCTTCCCGCCTTCGCCGACGCGCTGCGCGCGGCGCACCGGCCTGATAGCGCTGATGCGCTCTCGCCGCAGCATCCCGCCCGCCAGCGCCTGGCGCTCGACGAACTGCTCGCGAGCCAGCTCGCTCTTCGGCTTATTCGCGCCACCATGCGCCGCCCCGCGGGTCGCGCGCACAAGGGCGACGGCCGCTATGCGCGACCGATCGAATCCGCCCTGCCCTTCCGGCTGACGCGCGCGCAGCAGCGCACCCTCGAAGAGATCCGCGCCGACCTCGCCTCCGAGACGCGAATGCTGCGGCTCGTGCAGGGCGACGTGGGTTCGGGCAAAACGATCGTCGCGGCGCTCGCCATGGCGAGCGTGGCTGAAACAGGCCGCCAATGCGCGCTGATGGCGCCGACCGAGATCCTCGCGCGGCAGCATCATGAACGGCTGTCGCCGATGCTCGAGCCAGCGGGTCTTCGCATCGCGCTGCTGACCGGCCGCGCCAGGGCGCGCGAGCGCGCAGCGATCCACGACGCCATCGCCGCCGGCGAGGTCGACGTCGTCATCGGCACGCATGCGCTGGTGCAGAGCGATCTCGCCTTCCGCGATCTCGGCCTCGCCGTTGTCGACGAGCAGCATCGCTTCGGCGTCGAGCAGCGGCTGGCGCTCGGCGCCAAGGGCGAGGCCGTCGACATTCTGGTGATGACCGCGACGCCCATTCCCCGCACGCTGGCGCTGACCGCCTTCGGCGACATGGACAGTTCGGCGCTCGATGAAAAACCGCCCGGCCGCACGCCCGTGTCGACGCGCGCGCTTCCCGCCGACAGAATCGATGAGGTCGCGGCGGGGTTGCGGCGGGCCCTGGCGGAAGGCGCGCGCGCCTACTGGGTCTGTCCGCTCGTCGAAGAGAATGAGGAGCTGGATCTCGCCGCGGCGCAGGAGCGCCATGCGGATCTCGCCAAGCTCTTCGGATCGGCGGTCGGTCTCGTGCATGGCCGCATGAAGGGCGCCGAAAAGGACGCCGTGATGGAAGCGTTCCAGCGCGGCGACATCAAAATTCTCGTGGCGACGACGGTCATCGAAGTCGGCGTCGACGTTCCGCAAGCGACCATCATGGTGATTGAGCATGCCGAACGCTTCGGCCTTGCGCAGCTGCATCAACTGCGCGGGCGCGTGGGGCGCGGCGCCGCCAAGTCTTCCTGTCTGCTGCTCTACAAGGGGCCCTTGAGCGAAGCGGCGAAGGCGCGCCTGATGATCATACGCCAGACGGAAGACGGATTCCGCATCGCCGAGGAAGATCTCCGGCTTCGCGGTGAAGGCGAAATCCTCGGCGTGCGGCAGGCCGGCCTGCCGAGCTTTCGGCTTGCCGATCTCTCCGCCCATGCGCGACTCCTCGCCATGGCGCGCGACGACGCCGAACTGATCCTGCGTCGCGATCCGGAGCTCTCGAGCGAAAGAGGCCGAGCCCTGCGCGCCCTGCTCTACCTCTTCGAGCGCGACGAGGCCGTTCGCCTGCTGCGCGCCGGCTGACGCGACGCTGTCATTGCGAGCGAAGCGAAGCAATCCATATTCGCGCAGCGATCGCCGGATTGCGTCGTCGCTTGCCCGCGCAATGATAGGAATTCGGTTTGAACGGCTCGGGCTTGTCATTCCCGACGCGCGCAATGTGCGCGATCGGGCAACTGTGTATTGCTTAGCATGCGAAGGACGCATTTTCGCGGCAGATGGCGTTGAGAATAACTAGGATTTTTCGTGCGAGGGCGATGAGAACCAGTTTTGGCGGTTTTCCGGCGGCGCGTAATTTACGG
>JBPFDX010000055.1:0-2213 GCA_051061385.1 Methylocystis sp. | reverse complement strand
TGCAAACAGCTAATATGCGCCGCATGCAAGGGACCCGCATAGCCTTCGGCCCGTTCGTACTCGATCCGGGCATTGGGACGCTCCTTAAGGGGGAGATACCGATTGCTGTTGGTCATCGCGGGCTGACGCTGCTTGCTGCGCTTACGGCGCGGCCCGGCGAGATCATGACCAAGGCCGAACTGATGGACGCTGCCTGGCCGGGCACTGCCGTTGAGGAAGGCAACCTTACCGTCCAAATAGCTACACTGAGAAAGGTTCTGGGGCTGAATGACAACGGCGGTGAGTGGATCGCCACGGTGCCTCGCGTCGGCTACCGCTTCAACGGGACTGTCGAGCCGCTGGCCAGCACATCCTCCAAACCGGTGTCGTCCGGCAAGCCATCGATCGCGGTGCTGCCTTTTGCCAATCCGGGCGGTGACCAGGACCAGCAGTATCTCAGCGACGGCATAACCGAGGATATAATCACGGAATTGGCGAGGTTTCGATCTCTCCTCGTTATCGCCCGAAACTCATCTTTTCAGTTTCGCCATCGGGCATCGGACATTGGCGAAGTCCATCGCAAACTCGGAGTTCGCTATCTCGTCGAAGGCAGCATACGAAAGATCGGTGATCGCATCCGGATCACCACGCAATTGATTGATGCTCCCTCCGGCATGCATCTATGGGCCCAACGGTACGACCGGGCTCTCAACGACATCTTTGCATTGCAAGACGAAGTTGCGGCTCTGATCGCCTCGATGGTCGAAGGCCAGGCGGAGGCAGACACGGCGAGCCGGTCCAGACGAAAGCGTCCGGCCGATTGGGATGCGTACGACTACTACCTGCAGGGTCGCGCGTACTTTCATCGCTATGAAATGGACAAGTCAGAGCCCCTATTCGTCCGGTGCGTCGAGCTCGATTCGACATTCGCTCAAGGCCATGCCTTCCTCGCACAGGCCCTTGTGGGCAGATTCTGGTACGACAATGATCCGCGGACGCTGCAGAAGGCCTGGAACTCGGCTCAAACGGCGCTCTCTCTCGACAGGAGCGATGGTGTCTGTCACCAGAGCATGGGGCTGGTGCTTACGCACATGCGCCAGCATGGGGATGCGGGAACCCATTTCGAGCAAGCACGCTCGCTGAACCCGCTGGACGTGAACATAGCAGGCGATTATGCAAGCTGGCTCAACTACGGTGGCCGGGCTGAGACGGCTCTCCAAGTGCTCGAAAGTGCGCTGCTGCGCGACCCGCTACCCCCGATATGGTTCTGGGAGGTGAAGGGCAGTTCCCTGTTCCTGCTTGGAAGGTACTCGGAAGCCGTCGCTTCGTATCAGAAGGCCGGCGACCACTTCTTCATCCATGCCTTCCTCGCAGCTTCATACGCACATTTGGGTGAGATGGAGAAGGCGCGAGCTGAAGTCGAAGAAGCCTTGACAAGAAAAAGCGACCTGACGTGCCGGCTGATTTCAGGTCTCCCGTTCGCCGACCAAGTCGACCTCGAACGGTTTACCTCGGGCTTCAGAGAGGCCGGCTTTCCCTGAGGAATACGCAACGCGGAACGAACAGCTGAAAGGCTGCCTGGGGCATCGCCGTTACAAGTCACCTTCATTCGGGCCCGCGGGAGTGATCAAGGAAGCGGGAGCGGTACATCACTCAAGGTCCGCAGGTAGGCAATGAGGTCTGCCCGCTTGTTCTCGTCCTTCAAACCCGGGAAAGACATGTCCGTGCCGGGCAGAGTGAGCGCGGGATTCGAAATGAAGAGATTGAGATCCTCAAAGGTCCAATTGCCGCCAGCATCTTTCAGAGCCGACGAATACTGGACATCGCTTTGTGCACCTTTCCGCCGCCCGACGATGCCCCAAAGGTTGACCTTTTTGGGCACCCTGACGCTTGGGGAAAGATGACAGGCCACGCAGGTGCTGTCGAAAATGTCCTTGCCCGCTTGGACGTTTGCCGATGCAAGGCGGGGTGAAATCGGCGCTATCGCCGGTTGTGCGGCGCCATGACTGCGCAAATACGCGGCTACGTCCTCGTGGCCCCCGATCTTGGCCATATGTATGGGGGGACTTCCATTCGACGTCAGCGCGTTAACATCCGCTCCGGCTTCTACAAGATGGATGACGCACTGGAGGCAGCCATTTTCGGCAGCCACGTGTAGCGGCGTCTGCGCTTTCGCTACCTGATTTGGATCGGCTCCATTGTCGAGCAGCAACTTGACGATGCCAGCATGCCCG
>JBPFDX010000054.1:0-2036 GCA_051061385.1 Methylocystis sp. | reverse complement strand
AGTTTTCTGCGATCGTAGGCGCCGTCAGCGAAGAGATGTCTGACCCACAGAGCGCCGGCACGTGGATGAAAGAGCATTGGTCGGAACTTCCCGGCAAGGTTTGGGAAGTCGCCGTCAGCATTTCAAGGAAAAGCTGCTCAACACGGATTGGATTCAGGTCGGCCGCGACATGATTTCCAGTCTGTGGAGCGGCATGAAGGAATTGCTCAACAAGATCTTGGCCGGCGTCGGCAAGGTGACGGGCCTATTTGTCGACTCGGCGTCGGCGTCGACGGGCGGCGGCGGGGGCGGCTATAAAGCGGCGGCGGAACGTATGCGCCGCATGAGCATCGGCGGGGCCAGCGGCGCGCGACGCCTGGCGCGTCCAGTGGCGTTGGCGTCGGTTCATCGCCACGCAGCTCCGGCGGTTCGACGCCGTCTTCGCGCGCCGGGGGGCGCGAGGCCGAGCGTTGGGGGCCGATACAGCGCTGCAGATGCGGCGGCGCTTATTCGCAGGGTTGGCGGCACGGCGGCAGAGGCTCGTATCCTTGGCGCGATATCGCAGCCGGAATCGGGCGGCAATCCGCGCGCGCATAATAGGAATGCTCGAACCGACGACAATTCGTAGGGGCTCTGGCAGATAAACATGCTTGGCCGAATGGGCCCGCAGCGCCGCCGCAGGTTTGGCATTAGCAGCAACGCCGATCTATTCAACCTGGAAGTAAATGCGCGTATCGCGCTAAAGATGCACAGGATGGCGCGTAGCTTCCGCGATTGGTCGACGTTCCGCAACGGCAGGCACCTTCGCTATTTGGCGGCCGCGAGTGGCGGCGCCCGCGCCCGGGGCGGCCCCGTCCACGCCGTGCAGTCATACGTTGTGGGCGAGCAAGGTTGGGAGATCTACCGCCCAAGCAAATCCGGCGAAATCGTGAGCCAGAAGCAACTCGCGGCTGAAGGCCGGAACGCTGCGCATGACGGTCAGACAATCCACTTTGCGCCGACAATCCACTTCAACGGCGCGACGGACCCGCAGCAAGTCGCGAATCAGGTAGAGCGACATATTCGCAGCAAGCTTGGCTCAATATTCAGAGGCTCACACTCTGACATTGGCTTCGCGCCGATATGAGGCTCGCGCATCCCGTCACGGTCGCCGGCGTTGAATATCGCGTGATTACTCCGCGCCTGCGCGTCAGTCCTAACGAATGGGCTGCGTATGACGAAGCGCCGACGTGCCGCAGCGATTGGTTCAAACGGCGGCGATATTGTACGACGTTCCCGAGGCTGTGTTGCTCGAATTGGACGGTGCCGATTTCACGAAGCCGATGAACGAAGTCGCCGACATGACGCTGAAATTCGCGGAGCAAGAGCGTGCCTAATCTCGAATATCTCGATGAACGAACGAAACGGATTCTGTCGCGGCTAGACGACATGGATTTGCGAATAACGAGACGCTTTGACGCGTTCGACGAAACAGTCGGCGCGAGACTATCCGAGCTCGATAAGGACGTCTCGGAAATCAAAATATCTGCGGCCCGCGAAGATGGCCAGAAGTCCGTCACGCTGTGGGTCGGCGGCCTTGTCCTGCCATCGTCCGCGTAATCGGCAACATGCTGCTCGTGCCGACGTGACCGCCTGGCGTGACGCAGCGGCTGTGCAGCGAAAGGCGCCGCTCACGCGATATTGCCGCTTCACCGGAACTGCACACGGCGACCCGGCGCGGCCGCAAGAGGCCGCGTAAGCCCGTAGCCTTCGACGGCGTGGGCTCGGCAGGCTGGCGTTGTGGAAGTGAGGCTCGAGGGCTTCAGCCGAGTAGCGGCGGCACGCCAAGCATAAAAAATAGGGTTGCGCCAACGCCGCCGTCTGATGTTCCATGAAAGTCTAAATCGAGGACCTCAAATGCAAAGGTTTTGGTCGACTTTTCGTGAGTTAAGTGAGGCATTGCCTATACGGCGAATTCTCACTGAGCATGCTCTGCTTATCGGAGTTGGCGTCGTCGTTCTGGTCCTCTGCTTTGCCTATCCAAAATTGTTGATACCTCTGCTCGGTCTCGGCTTGCC
>JBPFDX010000053.1:0-6313 GCA_051061385.1 Methylocystis sp. | reverse complement strand
GGGCCACAAGGTGCAGACGGCTCGTCAAAGACTACGAACGATATGCCGAAACGCTCGCAGGCTTTCACATCCTCGCCTTCGCATGCATCATGCTCAAACGCGCCGCCGAAGTCATGATCCAGAGTGCATAACACCCTCTAGCCCGCCAGCCGACCAGCAAAAAAGTTTGCTTGCGAAACTGCTCTATCGCGGCTAACTGCAGGCCGCTTCCCTCGACATCGGGAGAAAGACTCAATGGTCGACAAAGAACTGGTGCGCGCCTGTTATTCCGCAATCCTCGGTCGCGAAGCAGACAATGACGCCGTCGTCGATGAGAAGATCAAATGGATCGCTTCGCCCGAAGCGCTCATTCGAGACTTTCTGACGTCGCCCGAATTCCAAAATCAGCTACCTCGTCAAGTCAAAGATAATTATCTGTACGAAGCGCTGCCTATCGAGGTGGATGTGTCTGAGGCGCAGAAGGAGGCGCTATTTCTTCGGTTACGGCGGCAATGGGCAGAACTCGGCCAGAATGAGCCCTACTGGTCAGTTTTGACGCATGAGGAATATCGCGCCGCCAATATGGATGCCGTTACCTTGGCTTCTTTCTATGAAACAGGCGCTTATGGGGGCGGCGCCGGCTTAATCGACCTGTTCTGCGCTCGAAATCGAGTAGAGGTCCGTCGGGGGACCTGCGTCGAACTCGGCTGCGGCGTTGGCCGCGTCACCAAACATCTCGCCGAACAATTCGAGAGCGTCATCGCTATCGATATTTCCGAAGGGAATCTCCGCCAATGCGCTCTGATGGCTGAAAGGCTGGGGCTCGCAAACATTGAGTGTCGGCTCCTCCAATCGCCGGACGATCTGTGCGGCCTGCCGGAATTTGACTTCTTCTTCTCTACGATTGTATTGCAACATAACCCGCCGCCGATTCAGAAACACCAACTCGACGTTCTGCTCGGCAAGATCAAACACGGCGGAGGGTTTCTTTTCCAAACACAGACCTACAGTCGGGATTATTCCTTTGAGGTTGACAGATACCTCGCAACTCCCATTGAGACAATGGACATGCACTGCCTCCCAATGCACGAGGCGCTTCGACTTATCGAAAAACAAGGCCTTTGCGTCCGAGAGGTTGCCATCGATGGCTGGACCGGGCGTTGGGGCTCGCACACTTTTTTTGGCTGCGCGCCATCGAGGTAGCCGGCGAGCCTTTTTCGAGAGAAGTAGCCAAGCTCATCCGATAGTGCCACAATTACGGTGTACGTTAAAGCAGCACGCTTCTGATAACTGGGGCAACCGTGGACGACAATTTCGACTTACCCCGAGACGTGGGAGCAGACCTCCTCGCCTTCAAACAAAGAATACAGCAACTGGACTTCGAGCAATTAATTCGTCTTGAAGAACAGGCGGCGCCGCGTCGCCCAACTGTCGTTCGCCAGTCCCTGTGGGGCAAATTCAATTCATTGCTCATCAGCCTAGCTCGTCTGACGAGCACCCGTCGCAAGGTCGATGCACTTGAAGACGATGTCACCAACCTTCGCAGGGCAGTGACCTCGGTCGTGGAGAGCGAACTCACTAGGCTGGGCAGCGCGATTGAAACGATCGCGGTCAGCAGCGCTCGCAACCTTCAGCAGGAAGGCGGACGACTTAAGCAACGCATGGTCCAACTCGAGCATCGCGCCGCAGAATTCGAGCACGCGTTGCGCTTCGAACGGTTGACGCGCCAGAAGGCTTTCACCGATTTTGATCGGCGACTAACGTTGCGTGCGACAGAACCCACTTCGGAGGTTTCGTCTGCGCCGGCGACGACCGCTTCAGAATTGCCAACGAGCGTTCTGTCGCTCCTCGAATCCTTTTACTATTTGCTTGAAGAGCGATATCGCGGCACGCGCGACGAGATCAAACAGCGCCTCCTCGTCTACCGCAATGATTTCGCTGCCGCGCGTGAACGCACGGGCGTTGCCGGCCCTATTGTCGACCTGGGCTGTGGTCGCGGCGAACTCGTCGAAGTTTTAAGAGAAAATGGTTTTCAGGCGATCGGCGTCGATTCGAATGATATCCAACTTGAGTCCGCCCGCCAGCACGGCGCAGCAGTTGTCCTTGGCAGCGCACTCGATTATTTGCGAACGCTCGAAGATAACAGCGTTCTCGGCGTCAGCGGCATTCATATTGTCGAGCACATCCCTTTCCCCGATCTCATTCGAATCATGCAGCAAGTCACTCGGGTCTTAAAGAACGGAGGTGTCGCTATCTTCGAAACTCCTAATCCCCGCAATCTGATTGTCGGAGCGACGACTTTCCACTTCGATCCAACACATGTCCGCCCCCTCCCGCCTGAGGTCTTGCAAATCTTGCTCGAAACAGTTGGATTTGAACAGGTGGAAACGCGCGAGCTACATCCATCGGACACGCTCGATTACATGGTCAAACATCACAATCTCGATCGGCACATCGCGAAGCTGCTTTACGGGCCGCAAGATTACGCCGCCATCGGCATCAAGGGATAGTAAGCGTGCGAATCGCAATTTTAACGACCCAGTGCCCCTTCGTGGTAGGCGGAGCCGAGCTCCACGCTCGCAGCCTTGAACGAGTGCTCCGCGAGGCGGGTCACGAGGCCGAAATCGTTTCGATGCCCTTCAAGTGGTATCCGTCCTTGACGATTCTTGACCATATTCTCGCCGCACGCGCCATGGACGTTTCGGAATTTAACGGCGTGAAGATTGATCTCGCTATATGTCTGAAGTTCCCAGCGTATCTTATGCAGCATCCGAATAAAACATTCTGGATCTTGCACCAACATCGTCAATCTTATGATCTCTGGGACAGCGGCGACTCCGATTTGTTCAATGACGAAAGCGGCCAGCTTGTGCGCGAGGCGATCCGCGAATTTGACAACGCCGAACTGGGTAGCGCTTCTCGCATTTTCGCCAACTCGGCGAATGTCGCCAAGCGTCTATTACGATATAACAATATCGTCGCCGAACCCTTATACCACCCCCCTCCACTCGCGCATCGGCTCACTTGCGGCGATTTTGGCGACTACTTCTATTACCCGAGTCGGATTTCGGCATCGAAACGTCAAGATCTTGTCCTGCGCGCTCTCGCGCGCGCTTCGAGGAACGTCCGCGTCATTTTTTCGGGCGCCCCAGACAACCCAGAGTATGGCAAACAACTGGAGAGGCTGGCACATCAACTCCATGTGGAAGATCGCGTCGAGTGGAAAGGATTCGTCACCGACGCAGAAATGATCGATCTCTACGCTCAAGCCCGCGGTATTCTCTTTACTCCGGTCGATGAAGACTTAGGATATGTAGCGCTCGAAGCCATGCTGGCTGGCAAGCCACTCCTCACTCTCTCTGATGCGGGAGAGCCCGCAACGCTGGTGCGCGACGAAATCGAGGGATTTGTGGTTGAGCCGCAACCAGACGCGCTCGCTGATGTCATGAGTCGACTTGCGGCCTCTAAGGAATTGGCTTGCGGTATGGGAGCTTCCGCCCTGGCGCATTATCGTTCCCTCGAAATCTCTTGGCCAAATGTGGTTGCAAAGTTAACAGAGTCGCAGATTTCCAAACCCATCCGACCACGGTCGTCCGAACCTATCACAGAGCGTTCCATCCTAAGGAGGACAGCGCCTAGCAGCATCGACCTTGAAGAGCGTTTGGCTCAACCCGACTGGCTGAAACCGAACAGTCCGCATCAAACCCATTCGATAGACGACCTTATGGGGCGCTATCGTTTTGGAGACCATGTCACTCGACATCGCGCCTATTACGAAACACACTGGCCGCGGTTTCAAGCTACGCTTGCAGCCATCGCTCACTCGGGTGTTAGAGTTCAGCGCGTTCTCGAGCTTGGATCTTCTGAACCTTATGTTTTCACAGCTCTTTTAAAGAGCGCTTATCCGGACGCCGAATTCAATGTAATTCAAGAAAGCCCCGCAGGCCTGACTTGGCAACATACAATCAAAAGTCGCGATAGCAGCATAGCGGACATTAACATAACCGTGTGCGGGCTTAACGTAGAAACGACACGGTTGCCATTTGCAGACGACGAATTCGATCTTGTTATCGCGATGGAGATTCTCGAGCATTTGACCATCGATCCGAGTTTCATGTTTAGTGAAGCCAACCGTGTTCTCCGCGAAAACGGCGCGTTTCTCGTGACCACGCCCAACCTTGTCTCATTGCAAGCTATGTCTCGGGCTCTAAATGGCGCCTCCCCGTATACTTTTGGGGTTTTTGTCCCCTGGAATGGCGTGTACGGCCGTCACAACAGAGAATACACTCCTGTTGAGGTCGATGCTCTCGGTCGTTACGCGGGATTCGACACATTTATTCTCGACACGGTTAACATCTATTTGCAGGAAGATGTTCCGCAATCTCTACTTTGGTTCATGTTGCAGGAGGGCCGTTCTCTCGATCTTCGTGGCCAGAACATTTTTTATGTCGGGCACAAGAATTCCAATAATTCGCGCTCGGCATACCCAGAAAGTCTCTTCCCTATCGATCCTGCAATTTTTTCTGGCGAGCTAGAGCTCCTTCGGAGGACAAGTTCTCACGAATCGTACATCGTCCGCGCCGTCAACAAGAGTCCAGTGGTTTGGCCCGCTTCTGGTCCCTATCGGGTCCGCCTAACTGTGGATCGCATCGATCAAAACGGGCTAGTCACCTTTGACGCTCTCGCCTTCGCCCTGCCCGATGATATAGAACCAGGACGCTCAGTCGAGATTCCGATCAAAGCAACTATTGGCTCCAATCTCCGTGGATGTTGGCATGAGATCGGTCTATATGCCGAGAACGCGGGACCATTTAAGGGGACGGGGCGAATGCGGCCCGTGTGCATTTTTGCAGAACGACTAGACGCCGCGCCAAACCAATTAGACGACGGCGATGCGGCTTAACTGGTTTTCCCCGCTTCCGCCTGAGCAGACTGACATCGCGCACTATACGGCGCGTGTTGCCCCAGCGCTAATGGATCGCTTCGAGGTCGTTTTCTGGACGGATCTCCGAGTAGACGTAAATGCCTTGCCGGTCGGCGCCCAGATACGTATCTTCGATACCAGACACATAGAGGAGCGTTCCTTCAATCGTGAAGTTTTCCGCGGGATAAATATATATAATATTGGTAATGATTCTCGGTTTCATGCCGGAATCTATCTTGTAGCACAAAGGATCCCTGGTTTAGTCGTATTACATGATGCGCGACTACATCATTTTATTTTTGAGCTTTCACGAAACGATCAACCTCCCTTTGCTTCGTACATCGCTTTAGCGAAAGAGCTATATGGGAAGAGTGGTGAAGCCAAAGCTCGAAGCATCGTCGCTGCCAATGGCCAAACAATTGACCAGCATGTCGAGAGCATGCCTTTCATGGAAGCGATTCTGGAAAACGCGATTGGCACAATCTGTCACTCCAAATCTGCGGGTGCCGAAGCCAGGATGCGCTCGGACATACCTACTCTGACTTTACCGCTGCCTTTCGCGAGAACTATCCGGGTAGTGAGCCCCCCGAGGGTGTGGGCGCCACCATGGCGCTTGATAATGTTCGGCTATATCAATCCCAACCGCCGTCTCGAAAGCGTTATTAACGCATTAGCCGGCATGCGTGAAAACCTCGAATTTCAACTCGACATTTATGGTACGCTTTGGAATGAGCAACTCATTCAGAGAATGATTGTTCAGAGTGGCCTCACGGATCGTGTTACGGTCCATGGATTCGTTCCGGAAAACCAGCTCGACAATGCCATCGCTTCTGCCCATATGGCGTTCAATTTGCGTTACCCTACGATGGGTGAGGCCTCAGGAGGAATTCTGCGTAGCTGGGCATGTGCGACCCCGACGCTAGTGACCGACGCCGGCTGGTATGCCGATCTGCCGGACGACGTTACAAGAAAAATATCTGCAGATAACGACGTTATAGCTATTCGGAACGCGCTGACCGAACTCGTGCACAGCCCGCAGAGATTCGAGAAAATGGGACTTACGGCCCGAGCTTTGCTCATCGAAGCGCATTCTGCCAAGGCTTACTCCGAAAGCCTCGCCAAGGCTCTTCCAGACTTTCCGCGCTTGATGACTCGCGCGGCCAGTCACCGCATGCTCGCGCGCGTCGCAGCGAATTCGCGCGCCTCCAAAGAAAGAGAAGTCTTGCTCGAACGCGCAACGGCACAGCTTCTTCAATGGTTTCCTAAATTCTAGAGGGTGTTATGTACTTTAGCGGTTGATTGCCTTAATGGAATCGGATGCTTTCGATTCGCAGGGCTTATCCGTCTGACGTCAGCGACGAAGAATGGTTGCTGGTCGCGCGCTATCTGACGCTGATGCCCGAAGACGCT
>JBPFDX010000052.1:0-26777 GCA_051061385.1 Methylocystis sp. | reverse complement strand
GGCAAGATCGCCGGCCTCGACGTGCTCCGCATCATCAACGAGCCCACCGCCGCCGCGCTGGCCTACGGGCTCGACAAGAAGAAGGACGAGAAGGTCGCCGTGTTCGACCTCGGCGGCGGCACGTATGACATCTCCGTGCTCGAGCTCTACGACGTGGAGGGCTCGCGCCAGTTCGAAGTGAAGTCCACCAACGGCGACACGCACCTTGGCGGCGACGACTTCGACCAGCGCGTCATTGACTGGATCGTCGGCGAGTTCAAGAAGGACCAGGGGATCGACCTCTCGAAGGATCCGATGGCGCTCCAGCGCCTCAAGGAAGCCGCCGAGAAGGCCAAGATGGAGCTGTCGAGCACGCAGAGCACCGACATCAACCTTCCATTCATCACGGCGGACCAGTCGGGGCCGAAGCACCTCAACTACACGCTCACGCGGGCCAAGTTCGAGCAGCTGGTGGACGACCTCATCCAGCGCACCATCCCGCCGATGAAGCAGGCGCTGAAGGATGCGGGCATGGAGCCGAAGGACATCGATGAGGTGCTGCTGGTCGGTGGCAGCACACGGATCCCGAAGATCCAGGAAGAGGTCAAGAAGTTCTTCGGCAAGGATCCCAACAAGGGCGTGAACCCGGACGAGGTCGTCGCCATCGGCGCCGCGGTCCAGGGCGCGGTGCTCACCGGCGAGCAGAAGGACGTGCTGCTCCTCGACGTCACCCCGCTTTCCCTCGGCATCGAGACGCTGGGCGGCGTGACCACCGTGCTCATCCCGCGCAACACGACGATCCCAACCAAGAAGTCGGAGACGTTCAGCACGGCGGACGACAACCAGACGACGGTGGAGATTCACGTGCTGCAGGGCGAGCGCGAGCTGGCCCGCGACAACCGCACGATCGGCAAGTTCCAGCTCACGGGGATTCCACCCGCACCGCCCGGCATGCCGCAGGTGGAGGTGACGTTCGCCATCGACGCGAACGGCATCCTGCATGTGGCCGCCAAGGACAAGGCGACGGGGAAGGAGCAGAAGATCCGGGTCGAGGCCTCGAGTGGCCTTTCGGACGCCGACATCGACAAGATGGTGAAGGACGCCGAGACTCACGCGGCGGAAGACAAGGCCCGTCGCGAGCTCGTCGACGCCAAGAATCACGGCGAAGCGGCGATTCACGCCGCGGAGAGGTCAGTCGCGGAATTCGGCGACAAGGTCTCGGCCGCTGACAAGAGCGCGATCGAAGCGGCAATCGCGTCGCTGAAGAGCGCGATCGAAGGCGACGGCGTCGACGCGATCAAGGCCAAGACCAACGAACTCGCGCAGGCCTCGATGAAGCTCGGCGAGGCGATGTACAAGGCGCAGCAGGCCGAGGCCTCAAGCGCCGGCGCCGCCGAGGCGCCGAAGGACGACGTCATCGACGCGGAGTTCAAGGACGTCGGCGACGACAAGAAATAAGCCGGGACTGGCCATAGCCGCTCTGATACGGTAGCGAAACGGGAACCCGGCGCAAATAGCGCCGGGTTTCGTTGCGTTCATGTCGCCGCACTCAGCAGAAATTGAGCATGTCCAAACGCGACTACTACGAAGTTCTGGGCGTCAGCCGCACCGTGACGGAAGTCGAACTGAAAATCGCCTTCCGCAAGGCGGCGATGCAGTGCCATCCCGATCGGCATCCGGGCGATCAGCAGGCGGAAGCGCGTTTCAAGGAATTGAACGAAGCCTATCAGTGCCTGTGCGACCCGCAGAAGCGCGCGGCCTATGATCGTTTCGGCCACACGGCGTTCGAACAGGGCGGATTTGGCGGCTTTGGGGCCGGCGAAGGCTTTGGCGCCTCCATGGCCGATATCTTCGAGGATCTGTTTGGCGACGTCATGGGTCGTCGCGGCCGCTCGGGCGGCCGCGAACGCGGCTCGGACCTGCGCTACAACATGGAGATCACCCTCGACGAGGCCTATCACGGCAAGACCGCATCCCTGAAAATCCCCACCTCGGCGACCTGCGAGGCCTGTTCGGGCACGGGCGCGAAAAAGGACTCGACGCCCAAGACCTGCGCCACCTGCGGCGGCATGGGACGCGTCCGCGCCCAGCAGGGATTTTTCGCGATCGAGCGCACTTGTCCGGCCTGCCAGGGGCGCGGCGAGATCATCGAGAACCCCTGCCCCTCCTGTTCCGGAACCGGGCGCAAGACGATCGAACGGTCGCTGTCGGTCAATGTGCCGCCCGGCGTCGAAGACGGGACGCGCATCCGGCTCGCCGGAGAGGGCGAAGCGGGCCTGCGCGGCGGGCCGGCCGGCGACCTCTACATCTTCCTGTCGGTGAAGCCGCATCCTTTCTTCCAGCGCGATGGCGCGGACCTCTACTGCCGCGTGCCGATCTCCATGGTGCGCGCGGCGCTCGGCGGCGAGATCAAGGTCCATGCCCTCGACGGGTCCGAGGTGAAGCTCAAAATTCCGGAAGGAACCCAGTCGGGACGCCAGCTCAAAGCCAAGGGCAAGGGCATGCCGGTGCTGCGCGGGCGTGATCACGGCGATCTGCACGTGCAGATCAGCGTCGAGACGCCGCAAAAGCTCACCAAGCGCCAGAAGGAGCTCCTCGCGGAATTCGAGGAGGAATCTTCGCACGACACGCACCCCGAGGAGACCGGCTTCTTCGCGCGGATGAAGGATTTGTTCGGCGGCTAGCGCGCATTTTGTCGCTCAAAAAACGCAACGCGCTTCGGGCGAGGACATCAGATCGATGCGCGGGGCAATTTGCCCGAATGCTTTCGGGCGCGCTTCCCAGGCGTCGCGGCGGCGGTTGTCGGACAGTCTGAGCTGATCCTCAGTGGAGAGCCGACATGCCGCAATTCGTTTTCGACGACACGAACATTGTCTGGCGACGCATCGATGGCATTGCGCACCTCGCCTATTCCATTCTCGACATAGACGCGACAAACCGCATCGCGCATGTGCTGTTCAAATTCGACGCGAACCAGCAAATCATCCTGCATCGCCATCGCAGCCTGAACAAAACTTTCGTCATTCAGGGCGAGCATCGGCTGTACCATCTCGACGGTCGTCTGAAAGAAGCGCGACCTGCCGGGCGTTACACGGTGAGCCCGGCCTCGGACGATCCGCATCGCGAAGGCGGCGGAGATCAGGACGTCATTGTCCTCTTTGCGATCTATGACGATAATGATCCTGTCTACGAACTTCTCGACGATGCGCAGAACAGCGTCGGCGCGCTGCGTTTCGACGATTTCGTCGCGCTAAGCGAACAATAAAATGCAGGCGCGGGAGGACTCGATGTCCAACTTTTACGGCGCGGCGCATCGCGCGCTTCAGGATGAATTTGACACGCGCCGCCTTGCCGATCTGATGGAAGGCGGCGTGATGCACGCGGAATTCGCGCCCCATGAAATCGATTTCATCCAGTCGCGCGACATGTTTTTTCTCGCCACGGTCGATCCGTCGGGACGGCCGACGGTCTCCTACAAGGGCGGCGCGACAGGCTTCGTGCGCGTCATCGGACCGAGCGCGCTGATCTTTCCCTGGTATGACGGCAACGGCATGTTTTATTCGGCCGGCAATCTCGTCGAGACGTCGAATGTCGGACTACTGTTCATCGACTTTCTGAGGCCGAACCGCTTGCGCGTGCAGGGCGCGGCGGCGATCTCACGAGACCCGGCGCTTGTTGCGTCTTATCCGGGCGCGCAATTCCTTGTCAGCGTGGCGGTCGAAAGCGTCTGGGTCAATTGCCCGCGGTATATCCACGGCTACCAGAAGATCGCGGACTCGAAATATCTGCCGGATACAGAGGGCAATGCGCCATTGCCGGGTTGGAAGCGGCTCGATCTCGCTCAAGACGCGTTGACGCCCAAGGATCGCGCCGCCGTCGATGCGGCCGGCGGCGTCATCGATCTGGACGCCTATGGCGACCTCGTCGCGAAGGGCGAAGGGTAAGCTTCGCAACAAGCTTGGGCAGCCTCATGCTCAAGTCTCTGCGACATCTCGGGGCGGCCTCGGCGGCAGGAATGCATCCGGCGCCGCCGTCGTCACGCCTGCTGCGTTGTCTTTGACGCGCGGCTCTCCTATCATCCGCCGAAACGGCCCTCGAAAGCGGGGGCCGTTTGCGCGTCTCTAACGCGCGCGGATCGGGAGGGGGCGCTTTGTCGCAAAGATCGCAGAAGGCCAACGGGCGCGCGAAGCTCGTGGACAACGCGCGTTTCATTCGCCAGTGGATCGAGAATCCGCGGCTCATCGGCGCCGTTTCGCCGTCGGGCCGCGCGCTCGCCAAGACGATGGCCGGCTTCGTCGAACCGGACAAGGACGGGCACATCATCGAACTCGGCCCCGGCACCGGGCCTGTGACGCAGGCGCTGCTCGCCCGCGGCATCGCGCCCGAGCGCTTGGTGCTCGTCGAATATGAGAGCCGTTTCTGCCATCTGCTCTCCGAACGTTTCCCCGGCGTCAACATTGTCCAGGGCGACGCCTACGGGCTCAAGGCGACGCTCGACGGCAAGGTTCCGGGAAAGATCGCCGCCGTCGTCTCCAGCCTGCCGCTCCTGGTGCGCCCCGAGCGGGATCGGGTCGAGCTGTTGAACCAGGCCTTCGAGCTGATGGGCGACGACGGGCTCTTCATCCAGTTCACTTACGGCCTGACCAAATCGCCGATGCCGATGCACGCCCGCGGGGTCAACGGCGCCTATGTCGGCAAGGGGTCGCCGCCGATCGTGCTCAACATTCCGCCCGCACGCGTCTGGCGCTACCGCAAGGCGGGCTACGCCGGCTTTGCCGGAAAGCGGAAGGCGTGACGGCGCAGGAGCGCTTGATCGTCGCGCTCGACGTCGAAAGCGTCGCCGACGCTCGGGCGATGGCGGCCGCTCTCGGCGAGACGGTCTCTTTCTATAAGGTCGGGATGGAGCTCGCCTATGCGCCGGGCGGCTTCGACTTCGCGCTGGAGCTGAAGGCCGCTGGCAAGAGCGTCTTTCTCGACCTGAAGCTCCACGACATCGGCGTCACGGTGGAGCGCGCCACACGCCAGATCGCCCGGCTCGGCGTCGATTTTCTCACCGTCCACGCCTTTCCGCAGACGATGTCGGCGGCGCGTCAGGGCGCGTCGGCGGGCGCGCTCAAGCTTCTCGCCGTGACGGTGATGACCTCCTATGACGATGACGACCTGAAGGAGGCGGGCTACGCCTTCGGCGTCGCCGACCTCGTCGCGCGCCGCGCCCGGCAGGCGAAAGAGGCGCGGGTGGACGGCCTCATACTGTCGCCGATGGAGCTTGCGGCTATCAGGCCCCTCGTCGGCGCGGACATGCTGCTGGTGACGCCCGGGGTGCGGCCAGAGGGCGCCGACATCGGAGACCAAAAGCGAGTGATGACCCCGCGTCACGCCGTCGCGGCGTCCGCCGACTATATCGTCGTCGGCCGGCCGATTACGCGCGCAGCCAATCCGGCTGTGGCGGCGGCGGCCGTGATCAACGAGCTTGCCGGGGTCTGATCGGGATTCTCCGCATGCCCTACGCGAGCAACGCCGACCTGCCCGAAAACCTCCAGCGCATCCTTCCCGAGCACGCGCAGGACATTTATCGCGAGGCCTTCAACCACGCCTTCGCGGCGCATCGCAATGATCCGCGACAGGAGGAGGCGGCGCACCGCATCGCCTGGGCGGCCGTCAAGCGAAGCTACGTCAAGACCCAGGACGGCTGGGCGAGACGATAATGCGTGAACGCCTCCCCCAAAAAATTGGCCTAGCTAGAGCGCCAGTGCTAAAAATTCAGCCTGCGCCGGATCTCACCCCGATTCGCCAATGCTTGCGACATCCATCTCCGTCATCGGACTGTTTGCCTGGCTTTATCTCCTCACCCTGCGCGGCGGATTTTGGCGGCTCACCGAGCATGATCGCAATCTAGCGGTCAACGACGCGGCCGTTCCAGCGACCCGCGTCGTCGCGATCGTCCCCGCTCGGAACGAGGCCGACGTGATCGAAGCGAGCCTGTCCTCGCTGTTCGCTCAGCAGGTCCACGGCCGCTTCGACATTGTCCTGGTCGACGACGAGAGCGACGACGGCACCGCCGAAGCGGCGCGCCGCTGCGCGGCCGCGCGTGGCGCTCTCTCCCGGCTGACCGTTCTGTCCTCGCGCGGACCTGACGCCGGCTGGACCGGCAAGCTCGCCGCGATGCAGAGGGGATTCGATCACGTGCGGAGCCTGCCGATCGAATTCGATTTCGTGTTGTTCTGCGACGCCGACATCGAATTCTCGCCGCAGGTGCTCGCCCGCCTCGTTGCGGGGGCGCAGGCCCGCGGCGCGGTCCTGACGTCGCTTATGGTCAAGCTCCGCTGCGAAAGCGTCGCCGAACGCTGGTTCGTCCCCGCCTTCATCTTCTATTTCCAGAAGCTTTATCCCTTCCGTCACATCAACGATCCCGAACATGCGGCGGCGGGCGCGGCGGGCGGCGTGATGCTGGTGCGCCCGGACGCGCTCGCGGCGGCGGGGGGCTTTCGCGCCATCCGCGGCGCGCTGATCGACGATTGCGCGCTCGGCGCGCTGATGAAGGCGCAGGGCCCGATCTGGCTGGGGCTGACCGAAGACGTCCACAGCCTGCGGGCCTATCCGCGCCTCGCCGACATCTCCCGGATGGTGGTGCGCTCGGCCTATGCCCAGCTGAGCTACTCCCCCTGGCGTCTCGCCGGGGCGCTCATCGGCATGGCCGCCGCCTATCTCGCGCCCCCCTATCTGGCGCTTTTCGGCGAATCGCCGGCGCGCGAGACGGCGCTCGTCTCCTGGCTCCTGATGGCGCAGGCCTATATGCCCACGCTGCGCTTTTACGGCCTGTCGCGGCTGCGCGCCTTTGCTTTGCCTGGCGTCGCGGCATGCTATACGTGGTTTACGGTTGAATCGGCCTGGCGGCACCTGAGGGGCCGCGGCGGCGAATGGAAAGGCCGCTATCAGGCGCCGCGCACGCAAGCGGCGCCGCAGCGATTCGAAGCGCCCGGCGAGATCGAGGCGAACCGTCACATCGAGGTTTAGGCGCGCGAGCGCCGTGGAGCGGCAATCGGCGTCATATGGACATTGCGCGGACGAGTTCGGGAAAGACCCATCGCGACGAGAATTTTCCCGTCGCTTCCTTTCTGATCGCGCCGCGCCATCGCGCGCCGATCCTCGCCTTTTACGATTTCGTCCGCGCCGCCGACGACATCGCCGATCACCCGACGCTGCCCGCGCAGGAGAAGCTCGATCTGCTCGACGCGCTCGACGCCGCTTTGATGGGAACGGCGGAAGAGGACGCGCCGGTTGCGCGCCGCCTGCGCGACACATGCCGGGAGCGGCGCCTCGACCCGCAGCACGCGCGCGATTTGATCGCCGCCCTCAAGCGCGACGTGACCCAGCTGCGCTATCGCGACTGGGACGATCTCATCGATTACTGCCGCTATTCGGCCATGCCTGTCGGGCGCTTCGTCTGCGACGTCCATGGCGAGGATCCCGGCCGCGTGTGGGATGCGAATGACGCGCTCTGCGCCGCGCTGCAGGTCATCAACCACCTGCAGGACTGCGGAAAAGACTACCGCGATCTCGACCGGGTCTATCTGCCGCAGGATTCGCTCGCCGCGCATGGCGCCTCGGTCGAGATGCTTGCGCAGGAAAGAGCGCCGCCGCCGCTGCTCGCCACGATCCGCGAACTGAACGAGAAGACCGCGAAGCTTCTCGCCCAGTCGCGCTCTTTCGCCGATCTCATCGACGACACCCGACTCGCCATGGAGGTGGGGGCCATTCAGACTCTCGCCGAACATCTTGTGGCGCGGCTCGCGGTCGCAGACCCGCTCGGTGAGAAAGTCCATGACGGCAAGTTCGGCTTCGCGGTGAAGGGCGCGACGGGCGCGCTCGGCGCGCTTTTGCGCCGCATCTCGCGGCCGCGCCGCGCCGCGCCCGCGACCGTCGCGAGGACGCGCCAATGACAATGGACGCGATTGCTGATGCCGCGGCGCTGCGCACGCGCGCCATCGCGACCAAAAGCTCCTTCTATCTCGCGATGCGCATCCTCGAGCCGGCGCGCCGCGACGCCATGTTCGCCATCTATGCGTTCTGCCGCGCCGTCGACGACATCGCCGACGACGAGGGCGACCGCGCCATTCGCCGCGCCGCGCTCGATCAGTGGCGCCCCGATCTCGACGAGCTTTACGCGGGCCGCATCCGCGCGCGCGTGAGCTTTCTCGCCGAACCGGTCCGGCGCTTCCGGCTGGACCGCGCCGATTTCGAATCGGTGATCGAGGGCATGGCCATGGATGTCGAGGAAGACATTCGCGCGCCGGACTGGGAGAAGCTCGAGCTCTATTGCGACCGCGTGGCGAGCGCGGTCGGGCGGCTGTCGGTGCGCGCCTTCGGACTCGCCGAAGAAGAGCCGAGCGCCGATTGCGAACTGCCGACGGCGCCGAAGCTGCTCGCCTATCACCTTGGCCGCGCGTTGCAGCTCACCAACATCTTGCGCGACCTCGACGAGGACGCCGCGCGGGGACGGTTGTATCTGCCCCGCGAGGCGCTCGAATCCGCCGGCGTGGCGAGCTTCGCGCCGCACGCCGTGCTGTCGCATGAGTCGCTCGAAGAGGTTTGCGCGCCGGTGCTCTGCCGCGCGCGCGAACATTATGACCAGGCGGATCTGGTGATGGCGGGGCTGCCAAAGCGCGCGGTAAAGGCGCCCTATATGATGGCCGCCGGCTATCGCTCGATCCTCGACAGTCTCGCCGCCCGCGGCTTCGCGCCGCCCCGCGCCCCGGTCCGGGCGTCGCGGATCAGGCTGATCAGCGCCTTCTTCAAACACGCCTTCACGTGAGCGGAACGATCCATGTCGTCGGCGCGGGCCTCGCGGGGCTCGCTTGCGCGCTGCGCCTTGCTGACGCGGGGCGGCGCGTCGCGCTTTACGAGGCGGCCCGCATGGCCGGCGGCCGCTGCCGCTCCTATTTCGACGCGTCGCTCGGCCTGACGATCGACAACGGCAATCATCTGCTACTTGCCGGCAATTGGGCGGCGCGGGATTACGCCAAACGGATCGGCGCGAGCGACGCGCTCGTCGGCCCCGACGACTGCGCCTTCGACTTCCTCGACGCGCGCAGCGGCGAACGCTGGACGCTGCGCCCCAACGCCGCGCGCATTCCCTGGTGGATTTTCTTCGCCGAGCGGCGCGTTCCCGGCACGCGGCCGCTCGGCTATCTCGACGCTGGAAGGCTTCTCTTCGCCAGGGACGGCGCGACCATCGGCGAAACCATGCGCTGTCACGGCCCATTGTGGGAGAAGCTCTGGCGGCCGGTTCTGCTTTCCGCCCTCAACACCGAGCCGGAAGAGGCATCCGCCGCGCTCGCGGGCGCGGTGCTGCGCGAGAGCCTCGCCGCCGGCGGCGACGCCTGCCGGCCGATGGTCGCCAAAGGCGGCCTTGGGGACGCGCTCATCGAGCCGGCGCTGCGCGCGCTTCGCGCCAAAGGCGTCGAGCCGCGCTTCGGCGCGCGCCTGCGCGAATTCGTCTTCGATGGGTCTCGCGTCGCCGGGCTGCGCTTCGGCGATGCTGAAGGGACACTGCAAGAAGGCGACGCGGTTGTGCTCGCGACGCCGCCCTGGATCGCGCAGGAGCTTGTTCCCGGTCTCGTCGCGCCCGACGATTTTCGCGCGATCCTCAATGCGCATTTCAAGATCGCGCCGCCGCCGGGTCAGCCGCTGCTTCTCGGCATGATCGGCACGCTTACAGAGTGGCTGTTCGCCTTCGACGATCGGCTGTCGGTGACGATCAGCGGCGCCGACCGGCTGATCGATGAGCCGCGCGAAGCGCTTGCGACGAAAATCTGGGCCGAGGTTTCGGCCGCGACCGGCCTGCCGGCCGAGCCCCTGCCGCCCTGGCAGATCGTGAAGGAAAAGCGCGCCACCTTCGCCGCGACGCCGTCGCAGGAAAAGCGCCGGTCGGATGCGAAGACGTCGTGGCGCAATCTGTGGCTTGCCGGCGACTGGACGAACACCCGCCTTCCAGCGACGATCGAAGGCTCGATACGGTCCGGCTATAAGGCGGCGGAGCTGGCGGCGGACTGAACGCAGCTACCGTATACAATTGGGCTCACTGCAATTGAACCATCTGACACATTGGCAGACGCACCTACATTGCGTCGACTGGCTCACACGGTCGATCGCCGACTTCACCAAACTTCTGGAGCAATTCGACGCGATGGCGATTCCTTCGTATCGGTCACGCAGCGTTTCAACACGACGACCAGCATGGAGCGGCTGACGCTCAACATTCTATTGTCCTTCACCCAGTTCGAGCGCTAAGTGATTTGCGAGCGTGTACGCGAAAAGATGCGCACCTCTGACAGTCGCGGCGCGCCTCGATCAGCCGATATACCTTGGCTCCTACGAGCGCACCCGCATTCGCGCCCTTGTCATCTGGGTTTGCAGCCGCATCGTTCGGAGACGTTCAAGCTTTCCAGGGGATCCATTATTTGTCGACAAGGTCCGCGATATCGTCGGTCTTGATCTATCGCCGCCCACTCGGGCGCTGGTGCTCAGCGTGTATACATGACAGACTCAGGATAAGGAGGCTCGTCGTCCGTCTCGGGATAATTATACCTCAGAACATCAAAAACCCAAGAAAAATAAGGGCTTCAGCTGTTTTGCCGTTCTGCCTAATTGCGCATGGCCAGCAATTGGGCAATCACGCTTTTTCGCGGAAATGCATCCGCAAATCCGGCATGCGGACGATCATCGCGCGGCACGGGTCGAAGGGCAACTCCTGAATCCCCACTGCGCGTAGAAGCCTCCCACGCTGTCCATTGAGCGGGTGCGTAATCACGCCCATGCGCCCGACCTCTTTCGGAAACTTAGCGCGGTCTTCAGCTGCGGTTTCGGCGGCTTCCTTCGCGGACAAGCTCGCCGCTCCTCGCGCCCGTCATAGCGATTGTTCCGCCAAAGCCGCTATAATCGGCAGCGCCTGGCCCCTTGAGCCGATTCACCCATGCCTGTTCGCCGCCTCGATCCCATTCTCGTCGATCGCATCGCCGCCGGCGAGGTGGTCGAGCGGCCGGCGTCCGCCGTCAAGGAGCTGGTCGAGAACGCGCTCGACGCCGGCGCGACGCGCATCGACGTCGCGATCGAACAGGGCGGCAAGAGACTCATCCGCGTCATCGACGACGGAAGCGGGATGGACAAGCGCGATCTCGCGCTGGCCGTTGAGCGCCATGCGACGTCCAAGATCCCCGACGGCGATCTGACCGCGATCGCGACGCTCGGCTTTCGCGGCGAGGCGCTGCCGTCGATCGCCGCGGTGGCGGATCTTTCGATTGAAACGCGGGCAATGGGCGACCCCCATGGCTACGCCATCCGCGTCGAAGCCGGCGAGAAGCGGGGCCTCTCCGCCTCCAGCTGGCCGCGGGGGACCAAGATCGAAGCGCGCGCGCTCTTCGCGGCGACGCCGGCGCGGCTGAAATTCCTGAAGACCGAGCGCACGGAGACCGCGGCGATCGTCGACGCCGTCAAGCGTCTCGCCATGGCGCATCCGCAGGTCAGATTCGCGCTTGCCGCGGACAGCGGCGCGCTCTTCGACTATGCCGCATGCGGCGACGACCGGGCGCGGCGCATCGCCCAGATTCTCGGCGAGGAATTCGCCGCCAACGCCTTTGAGCTCGACGCCGCGCGCGAAGGCGTGCGCCTTTCGGGCCTTGCCGGCCTGCCGACCTACAGTCGCGGCAACGCCCAGATGCAATATGTCTATGTGAATGGACGGCCGGTGCGCGACAAGCTCTTCGCCGGCGCCATTCGCGCCGCCTATCTTGATTTTCTGAGCGCTGACCGCCATCCCGTCGCCGCGCTGTTCATCGAATGCGATCCGCGCATCGTCGACGTCAATGTGCATCCGGCGAAGGCGGAGGTGCGCTTCGCCGATCCCGGCCTCGTGCGCGGGCTCGTCGTCGGCGCGCTGAAGCAGGCGCTCGTTGAAAAGAGCCGCCGCAGCGCCGATACGAGCGCACGCGTGGCGATCGACGCCCTGGCGCGCGGCAATGGCCCGCATGATCGGGCGCCTGCTCCCGCGAACTGGAGCCTGTCGCGCTCGCCTTATGCGCCCGCGGGCTTCGAAGAATCGCCGCAGGCCGCCTTTGACGCCGGCGCGCCCATGGCCGACGCCCGCGCGCATGACGCTCCCGCGCCGGAAGCCGATTCGCCGCTGGGCGCGGCGCGCGCGCAGCTGCACGAAACCTATATCATCGCGCAGACGCAGGACGGACTCGTCATCGTCGACCAGCACGCCGCCCATGAGCGCATCGTTTACGAGAAGCTGAAACGCCAGCGCGAGGAAGCCGGCGTCGCTAGGCAGATCCTGCTGATTCCCGCCGTGGTCGAACTCGACGAGTCGCGTATGAATGCGCTCGCGCCAGCGCTCGACGAACTTGCGGCGCTCGGCCTCGCGCTCGAGACTTTCGGTCCCGGCGCCGTGCTCGTGCGCGAGACCCCCGCGCTGCTCGGCGAGATCGACTGCAGGCGGCTTGTCGAAGACATCGCCGATCTCCTCGCCGAGGAGGGCGACGCCCGCGGGCTGTCGCGCCGGCTCGATCACGTGCTCGCGACCTGCGCCTGTCATCATTCGGTGCGCGCCGGCCGGCGACTTTCCGCGCAGGAGATGAACGCGCTGCTGCGCGAGATGGAATCGACCCCGGGCGCGGGCCAATGCAATCACGGCCGGCCCACCTATATTGAGCTGAAGCTCGCGGACATCGAAAAGCTCTTCGGACGCCGGTAAGCCTGGAATGTTCTGGGACGGCGTAACGTTTGGCGGACCGCGCGCGAATAGGAGAGAGAGAACGCAGGAGCCGATCTTGAATCGTCGCAGCCTCATGTCCGGCGCCATTCTTCTGGCCTTCGCGCGGAAGGCGCAGGCCTCCGCCGAAATGGTCGAGATCGAAGCGTTCGACCCGAACGGCAGGAGCCTCGGTCTTTCGCGCCTCGAAAAAATCGACAAGACCGAGGCGCAGTGGCGCGCGCAACTCTCGCCGCTCGCCTTCGAGGTCACGCGCAAGGACGGCACCGAGCGCGCCTTTACTGGGCCCAACTGGGATAATCACGCCGACGGACTCTATCGCTGCGTCTGCTGCGACACGGCGCTGTTCGACTCGAAAACAAAATATGACTCCGGCACGGGCTGGCCGAGCTTCTTCGCGCCCATTTCCAAAGCGAATGTCCTTGAGAGCGCCGACAGTTCGTTCGGCATGCGACGCGTCGCGGTCTCCTGCAAGCGCTGCGACGCGCATCTTGGCCATGTGTTCACCGACGGTCCGAAGCCGACAGGGCTGCGCTACTGCATGAATGGCGTCGCGCTGCGTTTCGTCGGTCGCGGACAAGCGTAAGAGACTCCCTCATGAGGCGCGCCGCTTTTCTCATCGCCGTTCTGACAATTCTTGCGCCATTGCACGCCGGCGGGGCCGAGCGCGCCGTCGTCTTGCCGGCGCCCGCTTACGATCCGCCGACGGCGAGCGGCGGCGAACAGAAGCTCGTCGTCGCTGGCGGCTGCTTCTGGGGCGTGCAAGGCGTCTTTCAGCGCGTGAGAGGCGTCTCGCGCGCCGTGTCCGGCTATGCCGGCGGCGCAAAGGAGACGGCGCGTTATGACAAGGTTTCGCAGGGCGACACAGACCATGCTGAATCGGTCGAGATCACCTATGATCCAAAGGCGGTGAGCCTTGGAGAATTGCTGCGCGTCTACTTTTCCGTCGCGCATGATCCGACGCAGCTCAACCGCCAGGGGCCGGATGAGGGCAGGCAGTATCGTTCCGCGATTTTCGTCGCGAACGCCGAACAGCAAAAGATCGCGCGCGACTACATTGCGCAGCTTTCCGAGGCGAAGGCCTTTTCAGCGCCGATCGTCACGACGCTGGAGCCGCTGAAGGCGTTCTATCCGGCGGAGGCCTATCATCAGGACTATCTCGTGCGCCATCCGGCGCAGCCTTACATCGTCTATAATGACTTGCCGAAGGTCGAAAATCTAAAGAGCCTGTTCCCCTCGCTCTATCGCGAACGCCCGGCGCTGACCAACTGAGCCTGTCGCGTCGCGTGAGCGCGCGCGAGGCGGCGGACCTTCACGCCGCTTTCAGGAAGTGGGGAATATCGCGCAGAAATTCGCCGAGGTCCCCGCCTTCGTAAAGATAACCGGTAACGCCGGCCGCTTCGGCCGCTGCGATGTCGCTTTCCTTGTCGCCGATCAAGAAGCTGCTCGGAAGATCCACGCGCCACTTGTCGAGAAGATCGAGAAGCATGCCGGGCGACGGTTTGCGCATGAGCGATTCGCGGCGATAGGCCTGAACCGTCGCCTCGACGTGATAGGGGCAATAACGGAAATCGTCGATATGCGCGCCCTGCGCCGCGAGCTCTTCCTGCATATGCGCATGCAGCGCAAGAACATCCTTCTCTTCGTAGAGTCCCTTGGCGACGCCGGCCTGATTGGTGACGACGAAAACAAGATAGCCGCGATCATTCAACTCGCGAATGGCGCCGATGGCGCCATCGATCCAGTGAAAGCGCTCGATCGTGCCGACGTGAACGAGATCGACATTCAACACCCCGTCGCGATCGAAGAAGACCGCCGGCCTGCGTAACCGCGCTGGTATTTCACTCTGGGCGGCGACGTAGGAGTCCGGAACGCCGATGTCGATGAAGTGGCCCTCGCAGATCTCGCCGAAGAGTTGGCCGCCGCACGCAAGCGCCGGCATGATTTCGGTTTCGAGCGAAACGCTGCGTCCGTCGAAGGCGGCGAGCACGTCAAACAGCGGCGCCTTGCGGCAGACATAGACGCCGCCGTTAACCAGCCCCCCGCCGACCTTCTGCGCCTTTTCGAAGAAGCCGGTGATTCTGCCTTGCGCGAGCGTCACCGAACCATAGCGCGATATGTCGGGCATCTCGCGCAGCGCGAGGATCATCGCGGCGTCTCGCCGATGCGGCGCGAGCGCGGCAAGCGCGCGCAAATTGACGTCGAACCACGAGTCGCCGTTCAAAAGAACGAATTCGTCATCGAGACGATCGCGGGCGTAACGCAGCGCGCCCGCCGTTCCTGCGGGCCTCGGTTCGACTACGACGCTGACGTTTGCGCCAAGGCGCCGCGCAGCCGCGGACGAGCGCGCATAGGACTGGATTTCTTCCGCGAGGTGGCCGGCCAGCAGCAGAATGTCGTTGAACCCCTGCCTAGCGGCTTCCTCGACGAGCACGTCGAGAAACGGCGCGCCGGCGACCGGCAGGAGCGGCTTCGGCATGCGCGCCGTCAGCTCGCCGAGGCGAGTTCCGAGCCCGCCGCAGAGAATGACCGCCTGCCGGATCACGCGAAGGCGCTTTGCTGCGTCGTCGCGCCGCCCGCGAACATGGCGTTTTCGACGAGTCCGCAGATCAGATGCGCCGCGACGATGTGAGCCTGCTGTATCAACGGCGTCGAGTCGGACGGCACATGCAGGCAGATATCGCAGGCGGAGGCGAGCTTTCCGCCGCTCTTGCCGGTGAAGCCGATCGTCACGATGCCCATTTCTCGCGCGGCTTGCACCGCCTTCAGAATATTGGGCGAATTGCCCGAAGTGGTGATGGCGACAAAAACGTCTCCCCTGCGGCCGAGTCCGCGAACCTGGCGCGAAAAGACGTCGGCATATCCATAGTCGTTGCCGATCGCCGTGAGCACCGACGTGTCGGTCGTCAGCGCCAGACCCGCGAGCGGCGCCCGATCGAAATTCAGTCTCGAAACGAATTCGCCGGCGATATGCTGCGCGTCGCCGGCGCTGCCGCCATTGCCCGCGAATAGCGCCTTGCCGCCCTTCTGCAACGCTTCAACAATGCGCGCCGCGATCGCAACGAGCGTCTGTTTAAAGTCTGCGTCGGTCGCGGCCGCTCGCAGCGTCGCCAATGACTCCTCGAAATAGGCGTCGATATAGTTTATGTCGTCGCGGTCCACGTTACGCTCCCTGTGTGTGTGAAGGCGACGGCGTCGGCGTCCCCGCCGGCCGCGCGCAAGGCACCAATCAATCGCTGTCTGTCTTCGGGCTTTACGATGAACATCATGAAGCCGCCGCCGCCAGCGCCTGAAATCTTGCCCGCAAGGGCGCCGTTCCGCGCCGCGAGCTCCTGAAACTTTTCGATCATGCCGGTTGAAACGCCGCTCGCCGTCTGTCGCTTGGCGATCCAGGAACGCTGAAGCACTTCCGCCATGCCGCGCACATCGCCGTGGACAAAGGCCAGCTTCATTTCATGCGCGTCCGTTTTCAGCTGATGCATGGCCTCAATCGCCTTGGCGTCGGCGGTGGAGACGCCGCTCGTCTGCTGGACGATGATGTCGTGGGAGCTGCGCGACTGACCGGTAAAGCAAACAACAATGGATGATTCGATCTCCTCCATGGCGCCCGGCACGAGCCGCAACGGATTGACGATGACCCGGTCGTCAGGGAGAAATTCTATGAAGTTCACGCCCCCGAAGGCGGCCGCGTATTGGTCCTGGCGGCCGCCGGCGAGGCCGAGATCGATTCTTTCGATCTCCCACGCAAGATGGGCGATCTCGTAGCGACCGAGCGGGAGCGCATAGCGGGCGCGAAAGGCTTCGACGAGAGCCACGACAAGCGCCGACGAAGAGCCGAGGCCAGATCCCGCTGGCGCATCGACGGTCGTCTGTATCGCCAGAGGCGGCGCATCGCCGCCCAGGAAATCGCGAACAATGCGGCGGTAAACGCCCTGATGCAGCACGAGCGCCGAATCTTCTGTCAACGCGGCGGAGGCCTCGAACGACTCTTCCTTGCCCAGATCGAGCGCCGAGAAGCTCGTCTTTCCGTCATCTCGCGAAGAGATGAACGCATAGGCGTGCCGGTCGATCGTAACGTTGAGTATGGCTCCGCCATAACGCTGACAGTACGGCGAGAGATCGGTTCCGCCGCCGGCGAGGCCAAGCCGCAGCGGCGCGCGGGCGCGGGTGATGCTCGGCGCCGCGACGCGTCGCCTCTTCGTCAGATCGGTTGTGATCGGCCTCGGAGCGGCGGCAAGTGTTCTCAGCGAATCGTGATCTTGCATGGCGCAATCTTTGTTCGGTGAAACCGGTTGAAACGCTTCCATCAATCGCCCTGAAGATGGCGCGCGGCTCACGGCGCTCATCCACCTTCACGGCTTGCACAATCGAGGCCCTTGCCGTTCGCCTTCGGAAGTCCGCATTCCGCGACGCAGAGCCCATTGGGACGGCGAAACGACTCTCGAGCGAGGCGAGCCTAACATATTTTCGACTCCTTTGACGACTAACATTATGAGATCATTTCGCAATTTTTGAGGAAGAATGGCGCTTACGCCCCATCTGCGCCGGCTGGAGGCCGAGGCGATTTTCGTTTTGCGCGAGGCGGTTGCCGAGTTTCGGCGACCGGTCATGCTCTATTCCATCGGCAAGGATTCGAGCGTGATGTTGCATCTCGCGCTCAAAGCTTTCTATCCGAGTCTGCCGCCCTTCCCGCTGCTGCATGTCGACACTACGTGGAAGTTTCGGGAAATGATCGCGTTCCGCGATCAAACCGCGGCGCGCGTCGGAATGGATTTAATCGTTCATACAAATGAAGGTGGGCTAAAGCGCGGCGCGCCGGGGAGGAAGAGTTGAAGTTGATGGTCGAGACGCTCGCAACGGACTTCTACACCCGACTTGTCGGTCAGCTCGCAGAATTCCGCCGGATCATTGGCGCGGTTCTGATTCAGGACATGCGCTCGCGCTTTGGACATAGCCACATCGGCTATTTGATCGCGATCGCTTGGCCCCTCTCGCACATTGGAGCCATTACGATCGCCTATTTGTTCAGGATCAAGATCGCGCCAGTTGGCGACAGCCCAACTATGTTCGTCGGAACGGGCATCGTGCCCTATATTCTATGTCTCTACCCAGCACGCTTGTTGGCAATGGCGATTCCGCAAAATCGTCAGCTGTTGAACATTCCGGTGATCCAACCTTTCCATCTCATTTTTAGCCGTTCCATCCTTGAAACGCTCAACGCAGTGATCGTTCTCGCGCTGTTTATGTCGGTCGTTAGCTTATTCGACATTGATATCCTGCCAGCAGACACTGCCGAAGCGGCCAAAGCAATCGGGGCCGCGGTGTTTCTGGGAATCGGACTTGGATTCCTTAACGTCGTCATGTGCGCCCTTGTGGGGCATTTCTTTCTCGTATTTTTTTACCTCGTGATGATAGGTTTTTATTTATTCTCAGGCGTCTACTTGCCGCCTGCCGCAATGCCCGAAAGCATTCGCGAATACATGGCGTATAACCCTCTGCTGCAGCTCGTCGAGTGGCTGCGCTCCGCTTATTATACCAGCTACGATGCCGAGCTAATCAACAAGTCGCTGATTCTCTGGGTCGGAAGCATTAGCCTCACGCTCGGGCTTATCGGCGAGCGGTTCCTGCGCGGCAGATTCCGCTCCTGACCCGCCCCTCGGCGCCCGATCGACCTCCGCCTGCGCGTCCTCATTCGCCGCCTCTATCCGTTCCAAAGACAGAGCCTCTTCATCGCACATGAGGCGCATCGCCGCGGCGATGGGATCTTCGGGCGCAGCCGCCCGCGTCGGGGCGATTGCGCGCAGAGCCCCGCGCAAGGCTTCGCCCGCAGCGTTGCGCTTGATGAAATGCCGATCGAACACGCGCATGACATGCGCCACGCCCTCCTGCGTTACGCTGCGCCTGTCGGGCGCAAAATAATCCGTCGGCGCATAGCCGCCGGCGACGATCTCATAAGATGGAAAATAGGCGACATGACTGAGCGCGCGCGAAAGCACGTCGCAAGCGACGCGCAGCGCGGACTTCGAATACATTGTCGAGATCAGAACATGCCGCGGCTCGGCGGTCGCGACGAGCGGCACGGGCGATACGGTCAGAATGATCCGCGCGCCAGGATTGACGGCGCGTAGGCGCTGGATGAAGGCCGTTATGTCGGCGACGACGTCGTCGACGCCGAGGTTGACGAATTCGTGGCGCGCGGGGGAATAGTCGCCTCCAGCCACGCCGGGGCAGAGCGGAAAAGCTGCGCCGTCCTCGCGCGACCGCCACAACTCCGTCAGTCCCAATGTGAACACGAAGACGTCGAGCGTCTCGAAGGCGCGGCGCACGGCTTCGAAATGCCGTTCGCGATCATAATCGAGTTCACGCGCCGAATTGAATCCGCCGGGCTGAATCTGCGGGCGAAACGGATCGACCACATGCGCCGCGCCCTCTGCCCAGTAATTCTCCTTCGGGGTAAACTTCCCGTAAGCGCGATCGAAGAGCTGCAGCAGCTGGCGGCTTGTATAGACGTTGCCGTAGCGCGCCGTATAGAGCCCGAAGTTGAGCGTCTCGGCGGCCTGCGTGCTGATAAAGGAGTGCGGCGACTCGGTGATGAGATAATTGCAGCCGCTCGATCGCAAATAGCGGCCAATATGTTGAGCGAAGCAGCTTCCCGCGGTCGCGACTTTCTCGCGAACACCAAGACGGAAGGGCGCCTCCACGACGGGATCGATCTCGCCGGGAGCGACATCGGCGACCGCGCGTCGCCAGAGCGCGTAGTCCGGACGTTTCGAATAAGGATGCGTCTTCATTCCGATCGATCGTTCAGCCGAGGCTCAACCAGCTCTGCGGCGCGTTGGATCATTCGACGGCCAAAAAGGCTGTTCGCGTGCGACGCGTCGGCGCCCCACACGTTCTCCGCCAGGACGCCGCCGGGCGTAACGAATTCCGCCGGAACGGGCGCAAAAAGAATATCCGCTCGCGCGCAAATCTCACGATAGAGCGCGGATTGCGTGCGCCACATCTTGTAGCGAAAAATCTCTCCGGAGAGCTTTCGCGGATCGAAGGATTTACGAAAAAACTCCTGCGGACATTCCAGTATGCGCGAATTGGGCAGCGGGGGCGGCGGCTCTAAGCAAACGATTGGCGCCGCCGTTTCCTCGCGGATCGCTTCAACGGTTGTGAGAGTCGGCGCCATTTTTTCCCGCAATGTCTCCCGGATGGCGGCTTCCGGCAGCACGACGGCGCCGGGTTCGAGAGCGAGATCCAGCTCGGCGCCGAGAATGAAGTCAAAGCGCTCCTTGGGCTGCGTCACCGAAAGCGCGATGTGCTCGTTGCCGCCGACCGACAGCACGATGGCGTCCGGCCGCTCCTCTTGGAGAATTTGGCGAAGACCTGGATTGAGGCGCGAGCCCGCGCCGTCCTCCGCCAGGGTCGGCGTTATCTCCGCATCGTAGAGATAGAGGAATCGCGAGACGAGCGGCGCGCCTCCGAGACAAAATCCCTGATGCTGAAGCTCGTAGCACCCTTTGGCGATCGCCACGATATGGCTGTGGCCAAGTCCCAGAAGCTTGGTCATTCTCAGACCACAGACTCATCGCGCGTTGCCCTGGCGCGCAGTTCGACCCCAAACGGCTCGCCCACATGAATCGGCCCGGAAATCTGGCGCGCAATCGAGGCGACGACGTATCGTCCCTCATCCGATTCGATGAGGCGCCCGATGAGTTCCGTCCCGTCAGCGCTCATCGCAAAAGGCGCTCGAATGGCGAGCATCTCGCGGCCCTTGTAGCCGTAGCGATAGAACGCCTCGACCACGATCGGGGGCTCGCCCGCATCAGCGATCGCATCGTGACCAGCTTGCATGGTTGTTTCCGAAAGTGACTTGATCAATTGATGCGCCGCCGTTTGCGGCGTCGCGCATCCATTCAAATTGCTGACGCGTGTTTTCCCGCTCCGCCGCTTGTGCTAACAATCGGCGGGGCTGACTATTGAGTAGCATTTCGCCGTCTGCATGAATAATCCCTTTCAGTCGACGGCGCTGCAAGAGACGCCGACGCCGCAAACCTTCAACGAGCAAGCCTATCTTGCCGTCAACCCCGACGTCGCCGAGGCTGTTCGCAACGGCAAGATCCGCTCGGGCTGGAGTCATTTCAAGAAATTCGGCCATATTGAGGGCCGCCGGCAGCAGGTCGCCGATGACGAGCCCGCGACGGCGGAGAATTTCGACGAGGCGCGCTATCTCGCCGCCAACCCGGACGTGCGACAGGCGGTCGAGCGTGGCGATTGCGTCTCGGGCCGCGCGCATTTCGACCTGCTCGGCCGCGCACAAGAGCGCCGTCAGCAACGCGCGAGCGATATCCCTGCAATCCGCGCGCGAAAGCTCGCCGCGGTGCGACCGCTGTTGCTCGATCCTGAAACCCCGCTGTCGAGTTCCGGCAAATTGGTGTTTTCGGATGAGGACCCGCTTCAGGCGCCAGACGCCGACGACGCGATGCCGATCAGCGAGAACGGCTATGACGACGAAACGGTCGAGTGGATCGAGCGCCAGGCCGACGGCTTGATCCTTGACGTCGGCGCAGGCTACCGTCCCGTTTACTACAGCAATGTCGTCAACATCGAGATGATGGATTACGCCACGACCGACGTCATCGGCTTCGCGCATCGGCTCCCCTTCAAGGATAACGCCTTCGATGGCGTCATCTCCATCGCAGTCTTGGAGCATGTGAAGGATCCGTTTCGCTGCGCCGCCGAAATCGCGCGGGTGCTCAAACCCGGCGGATGGCTGAAATGCTGCGTGCCCTTTCTTCAACCGCTGCATGGCTATCCGCATCACTACTTCAATATGACGCATGAAGGGCTGCGAACGCTGTTTGAAGGGCGCCTGACCATCGAGCGGCAAGAGGTCACCAATCCTACGCATCCGATTTGGGCCATCGCCTGGCAGCTGCGCTCCTGGTCGCAAGGCCTCTCGCCACGCGCACGCAAACAATTCTTGCGCACGCGCGTCGAGGATCTGATCGCCTATCCCGGACCGCTGCTCGAGAAGCCCTGGGCGCGGGAACTGCCGCGCAAGAAGCTTTTCGAACTCGCCGCCGCGACGATTCTATACGCGCGCAAACCGGAGCCGGAGTCTGCGGCCGACGCCATCGCGGTTTCCGCGCCGTGACCGAACTGATCGTTCATGAAGGTCATGACGGATGGCTGTTCCTCACCGGCGGATCAAATTTCGTCACGACGCTCTATGAGCGCGATGGCGGCCATCTGCCGGACGTCAACCTGCGCCGATGGCGAGACGCCATCATCGAACGGAAGCGGCGTTGCGAAGCGCTCGGAATCGCCTACGCGCATGTCGTGGCGCCTGAAAAACTGACGATCTACGGTCACAAGCAGGCCTCGCCGCTCGTCAATGTCGATCTCGCGCCCGCGATCCGGCTGCAACAGCTCTTTGGCGGCGACGCGCGCGCGGTCGGATGGGTCGATCTCGTCTGGCCGATGCGCGAGCAGCGGGACGCCGTCGAACTCTATTGGCGCAGCGACACCCATTGGACGCCGGAAGGCGGCCTGCTCGCCTATCGCCTGTTGTGCGAGTCGCTGCGGCTGACGCCGAACGCCGATCTTGCGACCCGGCCGTGCCACACGATTCACAAGATCATGGATCTCGGCGGCAAGTTCGATCCGCCGCGCTGGGAGCAGATTCGCGAAATCGACTGGATCGCCGGCGCCAGGCGCATTTACGCCAACGCCGTCGTGCGCATCCTCGAAGATCCCGTTCACGGCGGCGACATCCATGTCGGCGCGCATGCGGTCTACAGGAACGAAGCGGCGCCGAATAATGTGCGGATTTTGCTCTTTGGCGATTCCTTCGCCGGCGTCGGACCCGACCGTCTGACGGCGCAGCTCGCCGAGACTGCGCGCGAACTCGTCTTTGTCTGGTCCGCGAATGTCGACTGGCGACTCGTCAAGCGCGTCAAGCCGGACATCGTCATCACCGAAATCGCCGAACGCTACATGGCGCTCGCCCCGAATGACCGCTTCAATCTGCGCCGCGCCGAGCTTTCGCAGCTGTTCAAGGCGCGACGTCGGGAGATCGAGGCGCGATGGCGCCGCGCGCGCGCCGAATGGGGTCAGCGCGCCAGAAACGGCGCATAGGCCTCGAGCGCTTTGCGCCAGTCGTTCGGGTCGCGAATCAAATCGGCCAGCGCCGCGCCGCGTCGCGTCAGCCGGCGAAACAGCCAGTCTCGCTCGCGATAGACGCCCGGCCCCTCGATGAAATTCAGGCCGGCGAGCCTATCGAGGCTCTCGATGATCTCAGACCGCGACTTGTGCAGGAGCCCCGCCAACTCGCCGACGGCGACGAAGATCGGCTCCGGCGGCGAGCGCTGAACGTCTTCCAGCGCCAGCAGCAGGGTGCGCAACGCTTCGAAATCGCCGCCATCGAATTTTCGCGTCATCTCAAACGACCGGCGCAACAACGGAAAGAAACGCTCCCTCCGCCTTTGTCAGTCGAGACCCAGCAGGAGAGCGAGGATGGGCCGCTAAGGCCCTGTGCGAAAGTTTATAGACGCGGTGACGTTTGCCAAGACGCCCATCGAAGCGCCTTGGGACCCCAAGCGAGCGACTCGCTTCGTGACGCAGATCACAATGGCGGAGAGGGAGTCTGCCACCATAGATTCCACGGCAGTCCAGGTTCGTCTTACAACCATTTGGTTTTATAGAGTTTGCTGATTTCTCGTCGTCCAGTCAAGGCTGTTGCAGTCCTATCGAAGCCGGAATAGGATGTGGGTAAAAATGTGGGGCATCTGGATTGGGCGGAGGCATGCCGAAGCGAGGGAAGCATCCAGAAAAGGCGCTGACCGCGCTCAAGATTCGATCTTTGAAGGAGCCCGGCCGATACGCAGATGGGAATGGCCTTTATCTGGTCGTCGACCCATCCGGCGCAAAGAGGTGGATGTTGAGAACCGTCGTGCAGGGTCGCCGGCGCGACATTGGGCTTGGAGGCACCAGCCTCGTGTCTTTGGCCGAGGCTCGGGAAAAGGCGCTCAGTTACCGGAAACGCGCTCGTGAGGGCGGCGATCCTCTTGCCGAGAAGCGACGGGTTGAGGCAAAAGCGCCGACGTTCAGCGAGGCTGCCCGCCGGGTCTTTGAAGAGCATCTGCCGAGCTGGAAGAACTCAAAACATGCAGCACAGTGGATGAACACGCTGCGGCAATACGCCTTACCCTTGATAGGCGATATGCCGGTCAACGAGATCGATAGTCCCCACGTCCTACGCGTCCTTTCTCCGATCTGGCTATCGAAGCCAGAAACGGCGCGCCGTGTTCGACAGCGGATTGGCACGGTATTGAGCTGGGCGAAGGCGGCGGGATATCGAGCCGGCGACAACCCCGTCGAAGGAGTCGCCAAGGGGTTGCCTAAGCAACGCGACCGGAATGAGCATCATTCCGCGATGCCTTTCGCAGAGGTTCCGGCCTTCATCGCGCGATTGCGGGGCGATTCCGAGCAGGGCGAAATTGCACGCCTGGCGCTCGAGTTCCTGATCCTCACCGCAACGCGCACGGGTGAGGTGCTTGGCGCAAAATGGCGGGAGTTCGACGAACTCGGACAAGTCTGGACGATACCGGACAATCGCATGAAAGCCGGTAGAGCCCATCGAGTGCCGCTAAGCAGTCGGTGCTTGGAGATTCTTAAACGAGCCAAGCTGCTCAGCGCAGGAAACCAGTTCATTTTTCCGGGCCGAACGATTACTCGTCCGATGTCCAATATGGTGTTCCTGATGACCCTGCGGAGAATGGACGTGCCGTTTACCGCTCATGGCTTTCGGTCTTCCTTCAGGGACTGGGCTGCCGAATGCACCAACTACTCGCGAGAAATATGTGAAATGGCTCTCGCCCATACAGTCAGCAACAAGGTCGAAGCGGCTTATCGTCGGGGCGATTTATTCGACAGGCGTCGGGCGCTCATGGAAGAGTGGGCGGGCTATCTGACTGGGCGCTAGCCGGCGCTATGCGAGGGCCGTAACCATGCGGTGCGCGCTTGTCGTGCTCACCATTGGGCGCTATATTGTATAGGTCGACTAACGTCGATTGAGTCGAAGAGCAGTCTGAACCTTTCCTCGCTCTCACGAAGAACGTGACGAAACGCGACGCTGGTGGAAACGCCGGCGCGGGAAAGGTTTTCTGCGATGGAAAAATACGACGATGGCCTGCCCGAGTCGGGGCTGGTGCGGGAACGCGAAATTCGGCGACCCCATGGGCCGCTTCCGATCAGCCGCTCGCAATTTTGGCAGATGGTCAAGGACGGGCGGCTAACGCCTGTCAAAATCTCGCCGCGCGTGACGTGCTTCTGGGTTGACGAGGTTCGTGCGTTAATGCGCCCTCGCAACGAAGGAGGCGCGTCATGACGGGCGAGCCTTCTCCCTTGGCGAACGACGCAGCTAATTTCGGCAGAACCGAAATAGCGTCAACTCAACCCGCCGGACGCTATACTCGGCGCGAACTGAAGCAAGGCGGGCCGCTGCCCCAAGCCAGTAAAACTCGGGCCACGCACGCCACATGGCGTGTGGAGGACATACGCGCCCTGCATGTCAAAATCTCGGGCGGGGAGGGATAGCGATGGCTCAGCTTCCTCCAAAAAAGACAAAACGGCCGTTTCCATTACGAGGCGCATCACAGAAATCGCTTAAAGCGAAATCGGGCTCCACGAGCAGGCGCCCAATTTCTGTCAGAAAGAAAGCGACGCCGGTGATCGCGCCGCAAATGGAAGCAGCTTCGAAGAAGGACATCGAAGCGGAAATCGTACGCCTTCATAACCGCCTCCAGGGGGTGTACCGATTCAATCGAGACGTAGTGCGGCAGATCATCTCGGACGGGTGCGCAGTAGCGGCTTGCTTCGAAGGAAATGAAAGCGCCTGGAAGGCGTTTTGCGAAGATGAAATCTGGAGCGGCCGCCCTAGAGGACCAAAGCCAGATAGATCGGGTCAAGCGTTACGCTTTGTGCTGCTCCGGATAACCGGTTTGAACGCGGCGAAGTTGGCTAGTAAGTGGTACAAGGCTGTTCAGCCACTCGTTGCGAAGGGGGTCGAGCCGAAGGACATGCCCGCAGCAATCGAGGATGGCGGCGGAATTGAAAGGCTGGCGCGAGAACATGCGAAAAGGAAGAAATTCAAACTGTCAAAGCGTGGTCTAACGAAGAATCCCGCGAGGGCGGCGGCCAAAACGGCTCGGGGTGAGGAAGTGCAGCGCGGGAAGCGAACGTCCGTGAATATCCACGCAAGCCTTGAGAAGGACGGCGCACGCGTTTTTGGGCTCCCGATGGGTTCGTACGCGAGTCTGAAGGTCCACATGCAAGGACGCGAGGGGCCTGACTTGGAGATCGCGATCTTGGATGCGAGGCAAATAGATTATCCCGAATAGCCTATTCAGAGAATGTGACGCCGACGAAACATAGCCGGCGTCACATTCGTCGTATGTTTCCTCATCTATCTGGGCGAGAGACTTCCGTTAACGCCCGCGGGAAAACGACGATCTCATCGTTTGTTGCGCGGCCGTTCTTGAGCGCTTTCAGCGTGTAGTCAGTTGCATGGCCTGGCGTTTCCGTAATGGGTTTGACGTCAATCAGCACGAGCGGAAAAGGCGCTCGCACGTATAGGGTGGCATATTCTTCGAAATGCTCATTCAAGGGATCTTTCAGGCGTGATTTCGGCGGCATGAGGCAGACCACGTGTATATGCCGTCCATCGTTGATGCAAAAATCACCCACCGGTTGCTTGTCGTTTTTTCGCACGGGGTAATCGGGGCAGGCGATCCATATTGGACGTTTGCCATTGCTCCGCCGCGATGTTGGGTTGCGCACCACCCTGGTTAAGAACATCGCGTATACGCGCTCGACGTCTCTCTCCATTTCATGCGCTGCGTGTTGGCGCGGGCCTCCAATCTCTCTGAACTGAAATGTGAGCAAATAGGGGGTCCAGCCCTCGCTGACATATTTTTCGACGAAGTCGCACCAACTCTCTACGAGCTTCCTTCTCTCCCAGAACGATATCCAGTCGGCT
>JBPFDX010000051.1:0-60431 GCA_051061385.1 Methylocystis sp. | reverse complement strand
GCCCCTTTTGACGTCCGTAGCCCTTGACTTCAGTCACGGTAAGGCCGTGCACGCCGATGTTGGTCAGCGCGTCGCGGACCTCATCGAGCTTGAACGGCTTGATGATCGCTGTCACGATTTTCATCTGCCAATCCTGTTGTTATCGACCTCATGAGCGAGCGTCGCTCGCTTGACGGCGGCGCCTTGGTCGCGGCACGCGGGAAGGACGCCGCCGCGTCGGCGCCATGCCGCTTTCAAATGCCATGCCAGCCGCGCTGACGCCTGATTTCGCTGACATGTGCGCGCGCGGCCACATCGCCGTCCCCCGGCTATTCAGTCGAGGTTCCGCTATGGCCTTTGTGGAGCTCCACTATGCGACTGCCGATGACGGCGCTGATATCCGACGCGCATGCTCCCACGCTCCGGCGCAGTCCTGGCCCAATCGCCTAAATTGTGTGCAGAGTCTCTGATGCTGCCTGCGGGGTAGGCAGTCTCAAGATCGCCGAGGATCGCGACGCCGCACCAGACCCTCCTGGCTCACCGAGGCGACGAGTCTGCCCTCGCGGCCGAAGATCTGGCCGCGCGTCAGTGCGCGTGCGCCGCCCGCCCATGGACTTTGCTGCGCATAGAGCAGCCAATCGTTGACCCGGAGCGGCTCGTGAATCCACAGCGCGTGATCGAGACTCGCGACCTGGATTTTCGGATCGAAAATCGTCAGGCCATGCACGAGCAGCGCCGTATTCAGTAGCGTCATATCGGAAAGATAAGCCAGCAACGCATTGTGGATGGCGACGTCGTCCGGCACCTCGCCGCGCACGCGAAACCAGATCATCTGGCCGGCGGCGCGGCGTTCGGGAAAGAACACGTCGTCGGGCGCAACGACGCGCATGTCGAGTTCGCTTCGCCGCTTGAGCCAGCTCTCGGCTTGTTCGGGGAGAAAGGCGCGGAAGCGCTCGACGAGCGCATGGACGTCATCAAGGCTCTCGGGGTCCGGCGCATCCGGCATGCGCGTGGCGTGCGTGAAGCCCGACTCGCGACGCTGAAACGACGCCTCCATCGAAAAGATCGTATGTCCACGCTGGGTCGCGTTGCAGCGTCGCGTCGTGAAGCTCTTGCCGTCGCGCACGCGTTCGACGGCGAAGTCGATCGGCGTCGAGGGATCGCCGGCGAGTACGAAATAGCCGTGCAAGGAATGAACCGGACGGTCCTTGGGCGCCGTCCGCGTCGCTGCGACGAGCGCCTGCGCCACGGCCTGGCCGCCATAGACCTGACGCCCGGAAGAAGAGGGGCTGTAGCCGCGGAAGTGGTCCGGCTGGATCTCCTCCAGATCGAGAAGCGCCAGAAGCTTGGATGGGCCGATTTCGTCCATCGTGGACGAACTGTCAGTCGATCTGACGCGCCTCTTCGGGCAGCATGATGGGAATGCCGTCCCGGATCGGATAGGCGAGCCGCGCCGATCGCGAGATCAGTTCCTGTCGCGCGCTGTCATATTCGAGCGTCGTCTTGGTCAGCGGACAGACGAGGATTTCGAGCAGGCGTGGATCGATGCGCGTCGGCTCCGCCGCGGATTCAAACTTTTCGGCGCCCGAGTCGCGTTCATCTATCATGTCTTCAATTTCCTTCAATGCCACTGCGGCCTGTCGCCGGCGCGTTGCGCGAGATCGAGCTTGGCAAGCGCAATAAGCGTTTCCGCGCGAGTCTTCAAATCGATCGCTTCGATCAGCGCCTGCTTGTCATTGGCGCCGAACGGACACATCATCGCCAGCGCGTTGACGAGCGTCTCCGTCGGGGCCGCGTCTATGCTCGCCCAGTCGACTTCGAGTTTCGAACATTCGGCGAAGTTGCGCAACATCGACACCATGCTTTCCCGGTCCACCGCATCGGCGCCGGCGCCGGTCGTCAGATCCTCCGCAAATTTGTCGTAGGCGACCCGGGACTGCCGATATGGCGTGCGGACCGTGAGCTCCTCGAGGACGCGAAACCGCGCCACGCCGGTGAGGGTGATGAGATAGCGGCCGTCTCCGGTCTCGGCCAGACGCGTGATCCGTCCGGCGCAGCCGACATCATAGAGCTGCGTCGCTTCTCCCGACGTCTCGTCGCCCGGCAGCGGCTGGATCATGCCGATCAGGCGCGCGCCGGCGATAGCGTCGTCGATCATCGCGAGATAGCGCGGCTCGAAAACATTGAGCGGCAGTTCGCCGCGCGGCAGCAATATGGCGCCTGAAAGCGGAAAGAGCGGCAGAACCTTCGGCAATTCGCCAACGTCGGCGTAGGGACGGTTCAGGCTCATATTCGCGAACGCCTCCCTATGAGTAGAGCAGCGTGGACAATCGTCGGCGCGCGGTCACTGCCGCCTTGTCCATCGGTCCCCACGCTTCGAAAAACTGGATGAGCTGCTTTCTTGCCCCATCGTCATTCCAACTACGGTCGCGCCGGATGATTTCAAGCAGCGCATCCGCTGCTTCCTCGCGCAGCCCTTTGGCGTTGAGCGCCAGCGCGAGATCGAAATAGGCCTGGAGGTCATTGGGATCGAAATTGACGCGATTTCTCAGCTCGTCGATCTCGCCCAGATCCTGAGCCTGTTCGGCGTTTTGGAGCGCCGCCGCCGCCGCCGCGACTCCGCTGTCGCGTCGCGCGGAATCTGGAAGGGCGTCGAGAAGCGCTCCCGCCTCGTCGAAACGTCCCGAGTCGATATAGAGACGCAGCAAGGCGGAGGCGGCCTTGACGTTGGGCGGTTCGCCGCCAGCAAGCTCGGTGAGGAGCGACTCCGCGCCGGAAAGATCGCCGTCCGCGATCATCGCCTGCGCGGATTCCAGCGCGTCGCCGGCAACTTCAATGGGGCCGATCAGCCGCTCGAGAAATCCCTTGATCTGGCTTTCGGGCAACGCGCCGACGAATCCGTCGACGGGCCGCCCCCGCTGAAATGCGATGACCGCCGGGATCGATTTGATGCCCAGCTGATCGGCGATCAGCGGGTCGGCGTCGATATTCATTTTTACGAGCGCAATCTTTCCGTCGGTCAGGGCGACGAGACGCTCGAGAGCCGGCGCGAGCTGCCGACAGGGCCCGCACCATGGCGCCCAGAAATCCACGAGCACAATCTGCCGCATCGAAGCGTCGAGAACGTCGGCGCGGAAGCGGTCCGTCGTCGTTTCCATCGGCGTCGTCGGCGCGCCAGCCATTCTCGCCGTCTCAACCATGCGCTTTTCCCCTTGTCTTCACCATCGGCCGTCGCGTCTTGGAGGCTTTGCCGCTTCGCGGCGCTTTAGCGGGGCTCCCGGACGAAGGTCAGATAGACCGGATTGCGGCCCTCGGCCATGGCTTTGGCTTCATATTTGGTTCGCGTCCAGCCTGACCAGGGCGTTAGCCAGTCATTTGCGCCGCGCGCGCGCCACGAGAAGGCGGGATGGGCGCGCAGCCGCGCCAAGGTCCAGGCGGCGTAGTCGTCGATGTCCGTGGCGAAACGCAGCTCAGCGCCGCTGCGCATCGCCTGCGCGAGACGATCGAGATTGTCCTGCGCAATGAAACGTCGCTTGCGGTGGCGCCGCTTGGGCCACGGGTCGGGATAGAACAGGTAGACGCGCGACAGGCAGGCGTCCGGCAGCCAGTCGAGCACGTCGGCGGCGTCGCCCTGGTGCAGCCGGACGTTCTTCAGGCGCTTCTCTTCAATGCGGACGAGGAGCTTCGCGACGCCGTTGATGAAGGGTTCGCAGCCGATGAAATCGATCTCGGGGTTCTCGCTCGCCGCGGCGATCAAATGCTCGCCGCCGCCAAAGCCGATCTCGAGATGGGTTTCGCGCGCGAAGGTCGGCACCGGCTGCGAAAGGTCAAGCGTCAGACTCGGCAGCAGATCCGCGACCAGCGCGGATTGATGCTTTCGAAGCGCCTTGCCTTTCGAGCGGCCATAAAGGCGGGTGTGAGGGCGTTGCTGGAGGGGCTCGCTCATAAGCGCTGACTAATGACTGCGCTCATCGGACGTCTGACGACACGGGAGCCGCTGCGCGCGGTTCCCTGCGATCGAGCCGACCACGAGGACACATCTTCGCTGCGTCGCTCGGGTCGCCGTTCCTAACGATCCTGGCGGCGGCCGAAATTACGCGAAATGCGATTTCAGCTGGTCGACAAGATCGGTCTTCTCCCAGGAGAAGCCGCCGTCCGCGTCAGGCTTCCGGCCGAAGTGGCCGTAAGCGGAGGTGCGGGCGTAGATGGGCCGGTTGAGCTGAAGATGCTCGCGAATGCCGCGCGGCGAGAGGCGGATGAGCTGAGGCAGCACATCTTCCACCTTCTCCTCGCACACCTGGCCGGTGCCATGCAGATCGACATAGATCGAGAGCGGCTCGGCGACGCCGATCGCGTAGGAGAGCTGCAGCGTGCAGCGGTCGGCGAGCCCGGCCGCGACGACGTTCTTGGCGAGGTAGCGGGCGGCATAGGCGGCCGAACGATCGACCTTAGTCGGATCCTTGCCGGAGAACGCGCCGCCGCCATGCGGCGCGGCGCCGCCATAGGTGTCGACGATGATCTTGCGGCCGGTGAGGCCGGCGTCGCCGTCAGGGCCGCCGATGTAGAACTTGCCGGTCGGATTGACGTGCCAGACCGTCGTGTTGGTGATCCAGCCGTTGGGCAGCGCTTCGCGGATGTAGGGCTCTGCGATGCTGCGGATGTCGGCGGGCGACAGGCTCTCGTCGACATGCTGATGCGACAGCACGATCTGCGTCGCCTCGACGGGCTTGCCGTCGACGTAGCGCACAGTCACCTGGCTCTTGGCGTCGGGGCCGAGGCCCTTCTCCTTGCCGCTGTGGCGCGCGCTGGCGAGCAGCTCCAGGATCTTGTGCGAGTAATAGATCGGCGCCGGCATCAGTTCGGGCGTCTCGCGCACCGCGTAGCCAAACATGATGCCCTGGTCGCCCGCGCCTTCGTCCTTGTTACCGGCCGCGTCGACGCCCTGCGCGATGTCGACCGACTGCTCATGGAGGAGCACTTCGACATTGGCGGTGTTCCAGTGGAAACCGCGCTGCTCGTAGCCGATGGCGCGAATGGCGCCGCGCGCGATCTCGGTGATCCGGTCGAAGGGAATATGCGGTCCACGCACTTCGCCGGCGATGACGACGCGGTTGGTCGTCGCGAGGGTCTCCGCGGCGACGCGGATGGCGTAGGGGTCGAGGCCCGCCTTGGGTCCTTCACGGAAGAACTCGTCAACGATCTCGTCTGAAATGCGGTCGCAAACCTTGTCCGGGTGGCCTTCGGAAACGGATTCGCTCGTGAAAAGATAATTTTTCCGGGTCACTTCCAAATCTCCGATGGCTTCGAGGAAGAGTTGAATAACTGCGGAGCAGGCGGGTTCATCTGCCAGCGCCCGTTCGGTGCGTCAAGCCAAAAACCCCAAATTCGTTCGTTTTGGAGAACGAGATTCTGTCACTCCCCAGCGGGCTCCGACTGCTCTGCGAGCGTCGTCACGAGATCGAGCACGCGCTTGCGCACCTTGGGATCGCGGATGCGGGCGAAGGCGCGGTTGAGATGCAGGCCCTCGGACGTCGACAGAAAATCGACCACATATTGCGACGAGTTTTCCTCGGCGAAACCGTCGGACTGCGGGAGCGTCCCGCCGGTTGGCGCGCCTTCGAAGAAAAAGGACGGCGGCACGTTCAAAGTCTTCGAAATCTGTTGCAGGCGGCTCGCGCCAATACGATTGGTGCCCTTCTCGTATTTCTGCACCTGCTGGAAAGTGATTCCGAGCGCCTCTCCCAGCTTCTCCTGACTCATCTTCATGAGAACGCGCTGCATCCGCACGCGGCTGCCGACGTGTCGATCGATCGGATCTGGCGCCTTCTTCAACTTTACTCGCCTCCTGCTCAGTTGTAGCCGACTCAGTGCCGAACGCGCAAGCTACATTGCAGGTAGGTCCATGAATTTCAATAAAGATTTGAGTTGGGCTCAGTGGCGCGCTTCCGGCGTCGGACAGTCGACATTCATGGCCTACCCGTGCCGCGGCGAGGGGGCTCCGCGGAACCGCACACCCGCAGCGTTTGCGCGGCGCCCTCATGCCCCACGATGAGCGGTCCCGCTCAAAGCCAACGCCGTCGCCAAGGCGAGAAGAATGGGGAACGCCAGCGCGCCAGAGGTCGCGAAGACCGTCGGAGCCGCGGCGCTTGGCAATCTGCCGTCGATGAGGCCTTCCTGCCCGAGCGGAAGCGACTGAAGGATCCGCCCATAGGCGTCGATGATCGCGGAAACGCCGGTGTTGGCGACGCGGATGATCGGCAGGCCTTCTTCAATCGCGCGCAGGCGCGCCTGGGCCAGGTGCTGATAGGGGCCGGTCGTATGTCCAAACCACCCATCATTTGTGACGTTGAGGAACAGCTGAGGACGTTCGGCGGCGTCCCGCTGAACCGCCTCGCCGGAAAAGATCGCTTCGTAGCAGATGAGCGGCGCGACAGGCGGCAGACCGGGGGCGGCGAGAAGGCGCGGACCCGCGCCGCGGTCCCATATGCCCGGAACGAGGTGGTGGATTCCGAGCGGGCGCAACGCCTCTTCGAGCGGCAGATATTCTCCAAAGGGAACGAGATGGGTCTTGTCGTAGAAGGCGACGATCGTCTCGCCCTTTATCGCCTCGATGGAATTGAAGATCCTGCCGCGCCGTCCGTCCCCGTCGCCATCGGCTCGCGCGGCGCCGGTCAGAAGAACGCCGCCCTTGAGCGCGCGGCCGATCGCCGACAGCGCCTCCGGGTGCTTCGAGATGATGTAGGGAAACGCCGATTCCGGCCAGACGAGGTGGGTGACCTCAGCGAGCCCCGAAGGCCGCTCGCTCGTGGAGCGCTGCGACAGCGCGAGATAGTGACGCAAAATGTTCGGGCCGTTTTCGGGACGAAATTTCGCATCCTGGGGAAGATTCGGCTGCATGAGCCGCAATGCGACCCCGTCGACGTATTCGGTCTCGGCTGCGCCGAGCCGATAGGCGCCGAAGGCGAGCATGAGCGAGGCGAGCGTCGCCGCCGTCGCCATCGTTCCGCTGATGCGGCGGGCGCCGGCGGGCGCGGGATCGATGAGCGTCGCGGGAGCGGCGAATATCACGACGGCGATGACGTCGAGCCCGTAGAGGCCGACGAGAGAGGCCGTCTGCGCGAGCGGACCGGCTCCGGCAAGCGCCATGCCGAAATCATTCCAGGGGAAACCTGTAAAGAGATGTCCGCGCAGCCATTCCGCGCCGCCTAGTCCCGCCGCCAGCGCGAAGACGCGCGCGCCGCCGGGCGACCACAATAGCCGGGCCGCGGCGAATCCGGCGGCCGTGAAGAGGGCGAGAACCGCCGGCAATCCGAAGACGGCCAGGGGCAGGGCCCAGGCGAACTGGTCGGCTTCGACGAGCATCGCGGCGCCCATCCACCAGAGGCCCGCCACGAAATAGCCGAAACCGAGCCACCAGCCCGCTCCTGCCGCCGAAAGGACTGGCGCGAGGGCGAGGCGCCGCGAGTCGGTCTTCCCCGCTGCACCGTCAATCAGCCAGACGGCGACGGTGAGCGGGACGAACATGGCTGGGGTAAAGTCGAAAGGCGCCAGCGCCAGGGCGCCCGCCGCGCCAGCGCCAAAGGCGATTGCGCGACGCGCCCAGCCTCGGGCCAGAACGATCCGCAGTGGAAGCGATTGGGCGGATGCGGGCGCGCCGGAGATTTCGGCAATCTGCGTCATCGGACCTCGGCGCTAAGCGAATCGGCTGAGGCCGACCTTAACGCGATTCAGCGGACAGAATTATGCGCCCGAAAGGAGCTCTCACGCTTGCCGGCGCGACCGCACCCGCAGCTTGCCGACGCGCCGCGGATCGGCGTCGACGATCTCGAATTCGTATGATTCGACCGGCGTCGCGATGATTTCGCCGCGCATCGGCACGCGGCCCGCGAGCCAGGCGACGAGCCCGCCGAGCGTGGTCACTTCAGTCGGCGTATCTTCGAGCCTGAAGTCGACGCCAAGCCGCGCCGTCACTTCGTCGAGATCGGCGCGCCCATCGACGATGAAGTCGCCGTTCTCGAGCTCGACGAAGCCAGACTCGTCGACGACGTCATGTTCGTCCTCGATGTCGCCGACAATCATCTCCATGATGTCCTCGATCGTCACGAGCCCGTCGGTGCCGCCATATTCGTCGATGACGAGCGCCAAATGCGTGCGCGTCGCCTGCATGCGGATCAAAAGATCAAGCGCCGGCATCGAGCGCGGGACGAAGAGCACCGGCTTGAGCAGGTTCGCCTGGGAGAGCGGCGTGTCGAAGTCGATTTTTTTCGGTTCGACGGTCGTAACGTCGGCGCCCGGGGGCCGATCGGCGCAGCATGCGATATGATTGACGAAGTCGCGGATATGAATCATGCCGCGCGGGTCGTCGAGCGTATCGGCGTAAACAGGCAGGCGCGAATGGGCGGCGGCGCGAAACAGTTCCAGCGCTTCGCGCAGCGGCGCATCGAGCGAAATGGCGATGATGTCGGCGCGGGGGATCATGGCGTCGTCGACGCGCATGTCGTGAAGGCCGAGCACGTTTTTCAACAGCGCGCGCTCGTGCGGGGTTACATCGCCCGCCGATTCCTCGAGCCTGTCCTCGATGTCCTCGCGCACCGAGCCTGGCGCGAGACCGAGAAGGCCTCGCAGCCGGTCGACGAGGCTCAGGCGGGGTGCGTCGCCAGCGCGTCTTAATGGAATTGGATCGTCGGCGTTATCGTATGGCGTCGACATGCGCTAATTCAATTCGCTCCGCCCGCCGGCCCGTCTGCCTCGTCCGCATAGGGGTCGGGAAAACCCAGCGCCGTCGCGATCTTACGCTCCAGCGCCTCCATCCGCTCAGCCTCGGCGGCGGTCTCGTGATCATATCCGATCAGGTGCAGAAATCCATGCGCGACCATATGGGCGACGTGGGCGCGTACGGGCTTTCGTTGCTCCTCCGCCTCTCTGGCCACGGTTTCGTAGGCGATGATGACGTCGCCGAGGAGCGGCTTGCGCCCAAGCGGCCCAGGGGTCGGAAAAGACAGGACATTTGTCGGCTGGTCCTTGCCGCGCCACTCGGCGTTGAGCGTCCGGATCGCCGCATCGTCGCAGAACGTGACGCTGATTTCACATTCGGGCGCGATCGCGGCTCCGCTCTCGGCGAGACTCTGCCGAACGCACTCTTTGGCAAGATCTTCGAGGCCATCAACCCGCCGCCAGGCGGGCGCGGCGACATTCACGTCGATCTCCAACGTCAGAGTTCCCCGCGCGACTGCTTGTTGGCGCGCGCGGCGCGCTCATAGGCTCCGACGATTTGGCGGACGAGGTCGTGACGCACCACGTCGCCTTCCGAAAATCTCACCCGACCGACGACGTCGAGGTCCGAGAGCAGGGCGACCGCTTCGGAAAGGCCGGATTTCTGTCCGGGCGGCAGGTCGGTCTGCGAAGGATCGCCGGTGACGATCATGCGCGAGCCCTCGCCGAGCCGCGTCAGGAACATCTTCATCTGCATCGAGCTGGCGTTCTGCGCCTCGTCGAGCAGGATGCAGCTTCGCGTCAGCGTGCGCCCGCGCATGAACGCGAGCGGCGCGACTTCGATGAGGCCGGTCTGCATGCCGCGTTCGACCATGCGCGCATCCATGAAATCGTGAAGCGCGTCATAGATCGGGCGAAGATAGGGGTCGACCTTTTCGCGCATGTCGCCGGGCAAAAACCCCAGTCGCTCGCCGGCTTCGACAGCGGGGCGCGAGAGAATCAGCCGTTCAACCGCGCCTTGCTCCATCAACTGCACGGCGTGGCCGACCGCGAGCCAGGTCTTACCGGTGCCCGCGGGGCCTTCGGCGAAGACCAGCTCATAGCGCTTGAGCGCGCGCAGATACTGGTCCTGCGCGGCGTTGCGCGCGCGCACCGAACCGCGCTTCCGGGTCATGATCTGTTCGAAAGCGCCCCGCGCCGGCTCGGAATCGGGAAACAGGCTGCGCTGACGCGCCGTCTCTTCGATGGCGCCGTCGACGTCGCCAAGCGTGATCGTCTGACCGAGCGCGACGCGCTCATAGAGCGCTTCAAGCACGCGGCGGGCATGTTCGCAGGACTCGGCCTTGCCTTTGAGTGTGACGTGATTGCCGTTCGCGAAGGAGGCAATGCGCAGGCGTCGTTCGATTTTGGCGAGGTTCTGGTCGTAGAGGCCGAAAACGAGCGAAGCGTGACGATTGTTTTCAAAGGCGAGCGTGATTTCCGCTTCGGGCTCAGCCGCCTCCGGTCCCCGCGCCGCGAGCAACGGGTCGTCGATCGTCGTCAAGCCTTCGCCTCCTCGCTCATGAGTCGCGCGGCCAGGGAATTCGATCCCGCCGCGATGATCGTCACTGTCGCTTCGCGTCCGATAAACTCCATCGGGCCCTCGACATGCACAGCCTGCATATAGGGACTCTTGCCGGCGATTTGTCCCTCGTGCCGCCCCGGCTTTTCAAAAAGCACGCCGACTTCCCGACCGACAGTCGCCGCGTTGAACGCCTGCCGCTGCTCTTCGAGCAGGGCCTGCAGCGCCGCGAGGCGTTCGCTCTTCACATTCTCGTCGATCTGATCGTCGCGATCGGCGGCGGGCGTGCCGGGGCGCGGCGAATATTTGAAGGAAAAGCTCGACGCAAAGCCGACACTGCGCACGAGCGCCATCGTCGCCTCAAAATCGGCGTCGCTCTCGCCTGGAAATCCGACGATGAAATCCGACGACAGCGCGACGTCGGGACGGACCTTTCGAAGGCGCTCGACGATCGAGAGATATGCGTCCGCGCCGTGCTTGCGGTTCATCGCCTTCAGAACGCGGTCCGAACCTGATTGAACAGGCAGATGCACATAGGGCATCAGTTTTGGAATCGCGCCATGCGCGTCAATCAACGCCTGCGCCATGTCGACCGGATGACTTGTCGTGTAGCGCAGGCGCGCCAGGCCTTCCATTTGCGAGAGCCGATCGAGAAGCTGCGCAAGGCTCGATTCGCGGCCCTTCGCGTCCCGCCCGCGATAGGCGTTGACGTTCTGCCCGATCAGCGTGATTTCGCAAACGCCGGCGTCGACGAGCCTTTGGCTTTCGGCGACGATCTCGGCGACGGGACGCGACGCTTCGGCGCCGCGCGTATAAGGCACGACGCAGAACGAGCAGAACTTGTCGCAGCCTTCCTGAACGGTGACGAAAGCCGAGACGCCGCGCGCGCGAATTTGCGCCCGACTGGGCGCGGGCAGGGCGTGAAACTTGTCCTCGACGGCGAATTCAGTATCCGCGAGCCGCGCGCCGTACTTGGCCTGGCGGAGAAGCTCCGGCAGTCGGTGATAGCTCTGGGGACCGACCACGAGATCGACGGCGCGCTGGCGCTTGAGCACCTCTTCGCCCTCGGCCTGCGCGACGCAGCCGGCGACGACGATTTTCATGTCGCGCCCCTGCGCGTTCAGAGCGCGTTTGGCGATCGCCAGCTTGCCGAGTTCGGAATAGATTTTTTCCGCGGCCTTTTCGCGGATATGGCAGGTGTTGAGGATGACGAGATCGGCGTCTTCTTCGCGATTCGTTTCGACGTAGCCGTCCCGGCCGAGCAGATCGGCCATGCGCGTCGCGTCATAGACGTTCATCTGGCAGCCGTAAGACTTGACCAGGACTTTGGCTGGCTGTGGAGCCTCGGACCGCTGAGGCTTGGATCGCGTCTCAATCAGCTCTTTGACGTCCGTGACTATTTTTCCGCTCCATTGCTCGCCGCGGCGACTCGGGGCGTTCTCCGAGCGGGGACAGTATACGACATTTTTTCCCGATCTGGCCGGAAGATATGCTGCGCCTCAAATTTTCCGAACCAGGCCGCCGTAGCGGGAAAGCAGCGCATCCGCTGTGAGCAGCGTGATTCCTTCTACGATGGCCTGAGCAATCAGCAGTCGATCGAACGGGTCGCGATGGATCCACGGCAGCGCATCCGTCGCAAGCGCATGTTGGCCCGTCACGGGCAGCTCGATGTAGTCGTTGTCCAGGAGACCTCGACGCAACGCCCGCGGATCGACCTTGAAATCCGCACGATTGAGGCCGCTTTTTATGACGATCTCCCAGAGGCTCGCGACGCTATAGACGAGTTCATTGGACTCTTCGCGAAGAAGCGACTGGGCCCTTTTGGAGAGGCGATCCGGCGATATGGCGGCCCACAGGACAATGTGCGTGTCGAGCAGGAGTCTCACTCTTCGCCCGCAAACAGCCGGTCGATTTCGACTGCGCCCATGCGGTCGAAATCCTCAGGAATAAGCCCCTCTCCAGCCATAAAGCCTAACCGACGCGGCTTGGGCTTCATCGCAGACTCAAGCGGCGTCACCTTTACCAAAGGCTTTCCGGCTTTGGCGATGATGAAGGGCTCGCCCTTCGAAGCGAGATCGACCAGCTTCGATAATTGGGTTTTCGCCTCGTGGATGTTCACTATGCGCATGAGCGCCCCGGATAGACTAAGTCATGTTAGTTTAGTCTAGCCATGGGCGGCACGCAAGCGTTTAGCGCTCAGATCTCCAGCCGCAGGTTGATCGCCGCGCGGCGCTGGCCGTTGGCGCGCTGGTAGTAGTTCTCGCGCCGTCCGATCTCCTTGAAGCCCTCCCGACCATAGAGCTTCAGCGCGGCCTCATTGTCGTCGGCGACTTCCAGAAAGACGAGCCGGGCGCCGCCGCGCTCGAGATTCTCCAAATGCTTTTGCAGTATGCGCCGGCCCAGTCCCGCCCCGCGGCGCGCGGGGTCGACGGCGAAAGTGAGGACTTCGGCGTCCGGCGGCGTCAGCCGGGAGAGGATAAATCCCCCAAGCTCGCCCCTTCTATTCTCCGCCACCGCGCCGTCAGCGACGATATGCGCGTCGGTGAGATAATTCTCGAAATCAATCTTCGACCAGCCGAAGGCGAATGACGCGCCATGCAGGCGTTCGCATTCCTCGGCGTGCTCGGCGCCGATCGGTTCGATGATGAATGTCGGCTTCGCGAAGAAGGACGATAGCAGCGTCATGGCGCAAGCTCACGCCTGCGCCGGGGCGGCGGCCGAACGCGCGCCGGGAGCCGCATCCTGCGGCGGCGGCGCCGCCTTTCCGGGGTCGGGCCGCGAGCCCGGCATGGTGACGTCAGGCTCCTTGAGATAAAGCGGCCTCGCTGGCGCCGTTTCCGGCTGCGCCGCGCCGCCGAGTCGGGCCACAAGAGCGATATCCGGCGCCAACCGCTCGCTCGCGATCTTGACCTGCACCCCTCGCGTGCGCGCCTCCTTCGCAAGGAGCGGCGCGCCGGAGCCGATCAGGAGCAGCGGACCGGTCCCGAGCGCGCGCAGCGCTTCATGCGCGCTCATTCGGCGCGGGGTGAGCAGCGGGCGGCCGTTCGGCCCGAAGGCGGCGATGTAGACCTTGCCGTGCCGCGCATCGATCGCCGCCGCGACGACGCCGTCGAACGGCTCGATAATCAGCGGCGTCGCAAGCGCGGCGAGCGTCGAGACGCCGACAATCTCCGCCTTGCAGGCGAGCGCGATGGCCTGGCCGGCGGCGAGCCCGATGCGAATGCCGGTGAAGGAGCCGGGTCCCACGGTCACGGCGACGCGATCGAGCGAGCCAAAGCCGCCCTCGACCTTGCTCATGACCCTTCTGATCAGCGGCAGCAGCGCCTCGGCGTGGCCGCGCTCCATATCGATCGTTTCGGCGGCGAGCGGCTCGGCCGCGTCATGATCCAGCACGCAGGCCGAGACGGCTGGCAGAGCGGTGTCGATCGCAAGGATTCGCATGATTCGTTGATTATGACGCTTTTCGAGGCGCGATCAACGCAGTCTCCCGGACCGCCGCCCGCTACGCCGGCTCGACCGCCTTCACCTGCGGCAGAAAATGCTTGAGCAGGTTCTCGATCCCGTGCCGCAACGTCGCGGTGGACGAGGGGCATCCGGAGCAGGCGCCCTTCATGGCGAGATAGACGACGCCGTCCTTGAAGCCCCGGAAGACGATATCGCCGCCGTCGCCAGCGACCGCCGGGCGCACGCGGGTTTCGATCAGCTCCTTGATCGTGGCGACCGTCTCGGCGTCGGCGGCGTCATAGAACTCGCCGCCGGACTGCGCCGGCGCCGCCCCTTCGATCAGGAGCGGCGCGCCCGAGGCGAAATGCTCCATGATGGTGCCTAGGATGGCGGGCTTGAGATGCGGCCAGTCGGCGCCGTTCTTCGTCACCGAGACGAAGTCCGCGCCATACATCACCGCCTCGACGCCGTCGATCGAGAGCAGCGCCTGCGCGAGCGGCGCATTGGAGGCGTCGTCGAGCGAGCGGAATTCCATCGCTCCCCGGCCGAGAACCTCCTGGCCGGGCAGAAACTTCAGCGTTGCTGGATTGGGGGTTGATTCAGTCTGGATGAACATCGAGAGCCTCCTGCGTCCGGTTCAAGGCCGGCGGGAAACGCGCCAATATCACGATTTCGGCGTTTTGTGGCGTCCACATTATTTAATGACTTCGTCGGAATCCTGCGAGGGGTGACGCGACCGCCAGCGATTGAGGGCGACCAACGCCCACACCGCCTCCACCAGACCGAAGGGCCAGGCGCCCTGGAGAAATCCGTAGATCGATCCCAGGGCGCAGGCGCCCGCGAACGCAAGCACGAACCAGTGGCTGCGTTCCTCCAGTGAATAAGTCAGCAGCATCGCGCTTACCGCGAAGAGTCCGAACCATGTCAGCTCATCCATCGCTCCATCCTTTTGGCGCAGCTTGCATTTGCCATGCCCGAGCGAATCTCGCAGTGTCGCCCGATGGATGAAAATGCGCTGCTCGAGGCCAACGACGCCTATTACCGCGCCTTCGCCGCCCGCGACCTGGGCGCGATGAATGAGCTTTGGGCGGAGGAGGGCGTCTCCTGCGTTCACCCGGGCTGGCCAGCGATCCTCGGACGCATGCCGGTGCTCGCATCTTACCGCGACATTTTCCGCAACCCCGGCCAGGAGGCGGTGACCGCGCGGGACCCACAGACGCTCATCGAAGGCGCCGACGGCCGCGTGTTTTGCGTCGAGGAAGTCGGCGGCGGCCTGCTGCTCGCGACGAACTGGTTTCGCTGGAGCGGCGAACGCTGGCGGCTCGTCCACCATCAGGCGAGTCCGCTCGCGGCCGGCGCGCCCCAGCCGGCCCGGGGACCAAAGCCATCTTTTCACTAGGGGCGGCGCGGCGAGAGCATCGAACTAAAGATTGACCTGCGCCCCGATCTCGACCACGCGCCCCGCTGGAATATGGAAATAGTCGCTGGCGTTCGTGGCGTTGCGCGCGAGAAAGATGAAGAGGCTGCGCTGCCATCCCGGCATCGCGCTGCTGGCCGCCGGCTTCAGCGCGCGCCGCGAGAGCAGGAAGGAGGTCGACATGATGTCGAACTTCCAACCGAGCTTGCGGCAGAGGCTGAGCCCGTAGGGCACATTGGGCTCCTCCATATAGCCGAAACTCATCGTCACCTGGCGAAACAGACCGTTGATTTCGAACATCTCAATGCGTTCGCTGTCCGGCACGCGCGGCACATCGGCGGTCACGATCGTGAGGATCACATTGTGTTCATGCAGCGCCTTGAAGTGCTTCAGCATGTGCAGCAAGGCGACTGGCGCAAGCTGCGGCTGAGTCGTGAGGTAGACGCCCGTGCCCGGCACAAGCGTCGGCGGCTTCTTTTCCAGATTGTCGACGACCACGCGCAGCGGAACGTCCGACTGCTGCGCTTTCTCTTCAAGGAGGCTGGTGCCGCGCATCCACGAGCGCATCAGGAGCAGCATCGCGCCGGCGATGAGCAGCGGCACGAAGCCGCCCTCCAAGAGCTTCATGAGGTTAGCTCCAAGGAAAACAAGGTCGATTGCAAGAAAGGGCGTCATGAGCGCCGCCGTCGCCCATAACGGCCAGCGCCAGTGGCGATATACGACGATCATTGCGAGCAGTGTGGTCACCGCCATCGTGCCGGTCACGGCGATGCCATAGGCGCTCGCGAGTCGGCTGGACGAGCCGAATGACGCAACGAGAGCGAGCACGCCGATGAGCAGCAGCGCGTTCACTGTGGGCATGTAGATCTGACCCGAATGCCCTTCCGAAGTGTGCCGGATGCGCATGCGCGGCAGAAGCCGCAGCCGGATCGCCTGCGCCGTCAGCGAATAGGACCCGGTTATGACCGCCTGGCTGGCGATGATCGTCGCTAAAGTCGCGAGCGCGACAATGAACGGCAGCGCCCACTCGGGGTAGAGCAGGAAGAACGGATCCTTGATCGCTTCGGGCGCGGCAAGCACCAGCGCGCCCTGGCCGACATAATTGAGCACAAGCGCGGGGAACGCGACACAGAGCCAGGCGAAGCGGATCGGACGACGACCGAAGTGGCCGAGATCGGCGTAGAGCGCCTCCGCTCCGGTGACGGCGAGAAAAACGGCGCCGAGCGTGAACAGTCCGATCTCGCCATGGTTCGAGAGGAACCGGACCGCGTGGAGAGGATTGACCGCGTCAAGAACCAGAAGATTGTGCGCGATCTGCCTCGCGCCGCCGACCGCCAGGACGATGAACCAGAGCAGCGTGATCGGCCCGAACCAACTCGCCACCGCCGCAGTGCCCCGTCGCTGGAAGAGAAACAGCCCGACGATGATCCCCGCAGCGATCGGCACGACATAGGGTTCGAACTGCGTTGTCACGAGCTTGAGCCCCTCGACAGCCGAGAGGACCGAAATCGCCGGCGTGATCAGCGCGTCGCCGAAGAAAAGCGCAGCGCCCAGCGCGCCGAGCAGAACAATGGCGGCGACCGCGCGCCCCAGCGACTGCTGGGCGAGCGTAAGCAGCGTCAGCGTGCCGCCTTCGCCCTGATTGTCCGCGCGCAGCAGCACGATCACATATTTGAGCGTGACGACGATCGTCAGCGCCCAGAGGATGAGGGAGAGGACGCCGAGCACATTGGCGGAATCCACACGCACCTGTCCCTGCGAGGCGGCGAGCATCGCCTCTCGGAAGGCGTAGAGCGGCGACGTGCCGATGTCGCCGTAGACGACGCCGATGGTGCCGAGCGTAAGCGTCCAGAAGCCCGCGCGCACGGCTCTATTCGCGGGTGGATGCTCGGAAGTCTGAATTGCAGCGTCCATGGTTTGTCCGTTTCGCCGGGGAGCGGCGCATGGAGCGGAAGTATGGATCCGCGCGCATAAGGAAACGACACGGCGTTCGACGGGGCCGCATAAGGATTCCATAAAGACCATGGACAAAGCCTTCGCTCGGGCTCAGGTCCTGGGAATGAACGCTTACAGACCCACAGCGGCGCTCCCACGCCGGACCGGCTGGCGCGCGTCGCCGACGCCTGCCGGGCTTGCGGGAGCGACGGTCTTCGTCGCGGCGGCGACGCTGCTATGTCGAGCGCTGGCCAATTGGACGCCAAGCGCAAGCCTTCCGCTGGTTTTCCTTGTTCCGGTGCTCGTCAGCGCCATTCGTTACGGTTTCTGGACCGGACTGCTCGCAGCGGCGCTGGCTTTCGTCGGCTACAATTTCTTCTTCGTCGAGCCGCGGCACACGCTTTCGGTCGCGCGGCCCGAAGATGCGCTGGCGCTCGGCATTTTTCTGCTCGTCGCTGCGGTGACCGGCGTGCTTGCGGGGCGCATGCGCGAAGAAGCGGACGCCGCCCGCAATCGCGCCGATGTTCTCGAAATTCTCTCCGACTTCTCCGCCGATCTTTCGGGAGCGGGGAGCGGCGATGAAATTGAATCGTTGTTCCGACGCCATCTTGCGCGCGCGGCCGGCGGCGAGGTCGTCGTTCTGAAGCCTGACGGCGCGACGCTCGAGGGCGGTCGACTAAGCGTCGCTGGCGGAACGGATCTTGCGCCGCCGGCCTTCGGCGAAGCTGATCTCCTCGCGGCGGATCGGGCGATGCGATATGGCCGCCCGCAGGCCGCCACGGCCGCAGGCTGGTCCGGCAGCAGATTTTCATTCCTCCCGTTCCGGCGCGGCGAAAGGATTGTCGCTGTCTATGGCGTGAATTTCGGCGAAGGAGAGTCGGCCGAAAAGCGCCAGGCGGTCGACGCCATGCTGCGACAGGCCGAACTTGCGATGGACCGTATGGCCTTCGCGCGCGAGGCTGAAGACGCTCGCGCCGCCGTTGAACAGGAGCGCATTCGCTCAGCGCTTCTGTCCTCGATCTCACATGATTTGCGCACCCCGCTCGCAACCATCCTGGGTTCGGTCACGAGCCTGCGTGAATTCGGGGATGAAATGCCAGCTGGATCGCGAAGCGATCTGCTGCAGGCGATCGAAGAGGAAACAGGACGTCTTTCGCGTTTCGTGGGCAATCTTTTGGCGATGACCCGGCTCGAAGCTGGCCTGGACATCAGAAGCGAATGGATCGACGTCGTGGACGTCGCCGCAGCAGCGGTCAAGCGCGCGCGGACTTCTTTTCCCGAGGCCTCGATTCTGCTCGATGCAGTGACGACCGCAGCCTTCGTCCATGCGGACCCAATCCTGCTCGAACAGGTCTTCTTCAATCTCATCGACAATGCGGTGAAGTTTTCACCCACGCGCCGGCCTGTGCGCGTCGCCGTTTCGAAGAACGGCGAAGAGGTCGAGTTTGCAGTCCTCGACGAGGGAGGCGGCGTCGCAAGGGAAGATCTCGATTTGATCTTTGAGAAATTTTACCGCGGCGATGGCGCGCGGGTCGCCGGCGCGGGGCTTGGTCTCGCGATATGTCGCGGCGCAGTGACGGCGCTTGGCGGCACGATAAAGGCGGAGAGTCCCGTGATCGGAGATCATGGAACGCGCATGCGCGTCATTCTGCCAGCAGCTTCGGAGTTGGACGCGTGATCGAACGGCCGCTTGTTCTCGTTGTCGACGACGAGCCACAGATTCAGCGTTTCCTGCGCCACTCGCTCACTGCCGCCGGCTATGACGTCGAGCAGGCGGCGACGGGAAAGGACGCGCTGCGTCTCACAGAGCTGCGCGATCCGGCGCTCATTGTTCTGGATCTCGGTCTCCCCGACATGGATGGCAAGCTCGTGATCGGCGCCGTGCGCGAACGTTTCGAGACGCCGATCATTGTGCTCTCGGCGCGTGAACGAGAGACGGAGAAAGTCGCCGCGCTTGATCTCGGCGCGAATGACTATGTGGAGAAGCCCTTTGGCATAAGAGAATTGCTCGCCCGCATTCGGGCCTGTTTGCGCATGCGCGGAACGAACGCCGCGCCGGTCGAGCGGATCGCGCTCGGGCCGCTCACAATCGATTTGAGAACGCGGCGCGTGACGGTCGGCGACGCGCCAATCAAGTTGACGCCGAAAGAATTCGAGCTTCTGGCGCTGCTGGCGTCGCATCCTGGCCGGGTGATGACGCACCGGCAGATTTTAACGAAGGTATGGGGGCCGGCGCATGTGGAAGATACGCCTTATCTCAGGGTGTTCATCGGCCAGCTTCGCGCGAAGATCGAAGCCGATCCGGCGGCGCCGCAGCTGATTCTGACCGAGCCGGGCGTGGGATACCGAATGATGGGAGAAGACTGAGGACGCTGAGAGCGTCGAGCCTTATCTGTTCTCCGCGCCAGGAGTTGTCGGCTCCGCCGTTTCATTCGACGCAGCTTCGGTCGTCTTCCTCCGTCCGGCCTTCTTGGGCTCCCGGCGCGGGCCTTCCACAAGCCGAACGACGACGCCCCAGAGCGTGCGCACGTCCTGCTCGGTGAGTCCCATGCGGTGAAACATGTTGCGCAGATTGCGCGACATCACAGGCTTTTTCGTCAGCGGCCGAAAGAAGCCGCGCTTGTCGAGTTCGCCTTCGAGAAAATCGAAAAAGGCGAGCGTCATCTCCCGCGTCGCCGGCGGCGAGCGTTCCTCGACCTCGAAGGGAATGGCGTCGCCATGCGCGGCGCGAAACCACTCGTAGCCGGTGAGCAGCACCGCCTGAGCAAGATTAAGCGAGGCGTAGGCGGGGTTGACCGGAAATGTGAGGATGGCGTCGGCGAGCGCGACGTCGTCATTGTCGAGGCCGGTGCGCTCGGGCCCAAACAGCACGCCATGCTTCTCGCCTTCCGCCACGCGCGCCGACGTCGACGGCATCGCCTGCGCCGGGGTCAATACCGGCTTCATCTGGCCGCGACCGCGCGCCGTCGCGGCGTAGACGAAGGAGAGGTCTTCGATCGCCTCGCGCGCGCTCGCATAGAGCTTGGCGCTTTCGAGAAGATGCACGGCGCCCGCCGCCGCCGCATAGGCGCCCTTGCGATAGGCGCCGGCGCGCGGCCAGCCTTCGCGCGGCGCGACGAGGCGCAGATCGGAGAGGCCGAAATTGGCCATGGCGCGCGCGCACATGCCGATGTTGACGGCGAGCTGCGGACGCACGAGCACGATTGCCGGGCCGCCCGAGAGAGCCGTCTTGCTGCGATCCGTTCCCGCCCCGACCAATTCGCCTCCCGCGCTAAAGCGGCGGCAAATTAGGGCGGAAAGGGCTCCGGGGGAAGGCCGCATCGGCGTCCGCCGGAAGGCCCCGGGATTGCTACCCAAACCCTCCAGTCGACGCTATAAGGCGCGCGGCATAAGAGGAGCGGGCGCATGCGGAAGATCAAGGTTGCGAATCCTGTCGTCGAACTCGACGGCGACGAAATGACCCGCATCATCTGGGCCGCGATCAAGGAAAAGCTCATCCGGCCCTATCTCGACGTCGATCTCCTTTATTACGATCTCTCGATCCAGAATCGCGACGCCACCAACGATCAGGTGACGGTCGACGCGGCCTATGCCATCAAGGAGCATGGCGTCGGCGTGAAATGCGCGACCATCACGCCTGACGAGGCGCGGGTGAAGGAATTCAATCTCAAAGAGATGTGGAAATCGCCGAACGGCACCATCCGCAACATCCTCGGCGGCGTCATCTTCCGCGAGCCGATCATCTGCAGAAACGTCCCGCGCCTCGTGCCGGGATGGACTCAGCCGATCATCGTCGGGCGCCACGCCTTTGGCGATCAATACAAGGCCACGGACTTCAAAGTGCCCGGCAAGGGTCGTTTGACGATCAGGTTCGAGGGCGTCGACGGCGACGTCATCGAAAAGGAAGTCTTTCAATTTCCGGGCTCGGGCGTCGCGCTGGCGATGTACAACCTCGACGAGTCGATCAGCGAGTTCGCCCGCGCGACGTTCAACTACGGGCTGACGCGCAAATATCCGGTCTATCTCTCGACCAAGAACACGATCCTCAAAGCCTACGACGGCCGGTTCAAGGATCTCTTTCAGCAGATTTACGACGCCGAATTCAAATCGCAGTTCCAGGCCCTTGGGCTGACGTATGAGCATCGTCTGATCGACGACATGGTCGCTTCCGCGCTCAAATGGTCAGGCGGCTACATCTGGGCGTGCAAGAATTACGACGGCGACGTCCAGTCCGACACGGTTGCGCAGGGCTTCGGTTCGCTCGGCCTGATGACGAGCGTGCTCATGACGCCCGACGGCAAGACCGTCGAGGCGGAAGCCGCTCACGGCACGGTTACGCGCCACTATCGCGAGCACCAGAAGGGCCATGAGACCTCGACCAACTCGATCGCCTCGATTTTCGCATGGACGCGCGCGCTCGCGCATCGCGGCAAGCTCGATGGCAACGACGATCTGACCCGCTTCGCCCGCACCCTCGAGGAAGTTTGCGTCGCCACCGTCGAGTCGGGCTTCATGACCAAGGATCTCGCCCTGCTCGTCGGGTGCAATCAGAGATGGCTGTCGACGACCGGCTTCCTGGACAAGATCGACGAAAATCTCCGTAGAGCTACGGAGTAAACGCGGCGCGAGTATTGATTGTAAGTGGCGCCGGTCACGTCTATATAGGCGTTGCCTATAGGCCAATTAAGGATTCGCGAGATGGCGGTGGATCTGGAAGAAACTTATAAGCCTTCCGAAGACGAACCCTTTATGTGCGATCGGCAGCGCGAATATTTCCGGCGTAAACTGCTGGCATGGAAGGAAGACATTCTGCACGAAAGTCGCGAAACGCTCGCAGCCTTGCAGAATGAAAATGAAAACCATCCTGATCTTGCAGATCGCGCCTCGTCCGAAACCGATCGCGCAATTGAGCTGCGCGCCCGAGACCGGCAGCGCAAGCTGATCGCCAAGATCGACGCGGCGCTGACGCGCCTCGAGGACGGCACTTACGGCTATTGCGAGGAGACGGGAGAGCCGATCTCGCTGAAGCGCCTCGACGCTCGTCCGATCGCGACATTGTCGATCGAGGCGCAGGAGCGTCATGAGCGGCGTGAGAAGGTCTATCGGGACGACTGAACCGCAACCTTCACCGAAAAGCATAAGGGCGTCGCCGATGGCGACGCCCTTTCTTTATCCCTATTCCTTTTCGCCGGGCCGGCCGAGCAGCCGCGCCATCTCCGCCTCGAGCGAATCAAGCGGATCGACGTCGGCCGGAGCCGCCGGCGGCGGCGGGGGAGGCGGCGGAGCCGCCGGCCGGGGTGGAGGCGGCGGCGCGGGCGGCGGCGCGGCAGGTCTCGCGGCGGCCGGTGGAGGCGCGGCGGGCGGCGGAGCTGCGGGTTTGGGAGCCGGCGGCGGCTCGGCCGGTCTTGCAGGCGGAGCCGCTGGAGGCGGCGCTGGCGGCGGCGGGGCTGCGGCCTCGGTGGGCGCTGGCTCCTTGGGGCGCGGCGAAAGGCGCTGCTGGGCGCGCGCAAGGAAGGGCGGCGTCGGCGAGCGCGGCGGCGCTGGTCGCGGCGGCGGCGGCGCGGCCGGGCTCGAAATCCTCGGGCCAGGCGGCGGCGCCGGGGGAGGCGCGGGCGGCGGGGCTGCGGGCTTCGCGGGTGCCGGCGCGAAGAGGTCAGGCGGCAGATTCACTGCGGCTGCGGCCGCCGGCTTTGGCGGCGGAGCCTCCAGTTCCCGAGGCGGCCCCGAGGGACCCGCCGGCCAAGTCGCGGCCGCGGGTGCTGGCGCGCGCTGCTCCTGCGGTCGGCCCATGACGGCTTCAGGTCGGCTGATCGCCTGCTCGACCAGGACGTCGTTGGGTCCCCCGATCAGAAGCAGATGTTCGGTATTGTCGCGCCGCACAATGACGAGCTGGCGCTCGCGGTCGAGGTCGAAAACGTCGACGATGTCCAACCGGCGCGCGCGGTTGCGGCCTCCGGGCGAACGAATGCGGCGTCCGAATAACAGACGGAAAATATAAAGCACGAGCACCGCAGCGACGAGGAACGCGACGAGCGCTCCGAGCGCCGGCAGCAGTTGGGTGAATTTATCTGGCATGAACGGCTGGTCTCTCGTTCGAACGCGCGTGAACCTTGCCAAATTAACAGCATTCCTGACAAGCGCCGAAAAAAGGTTAATGAATGGTTAATGTTTGACGAATCAGCGTCCTATTCCGACTTGCGGCGTTGCTATTGTTGGCGTTCACGGCCATTGTTTTGAATGATTCTGTAAGCGTCGGCAGAGTAAACATCGACGCGCCGGCGTCAGCATGGCCGTCGCGCGATCGGCGATATATGGCGCGGGTGGTTAAGAAATGACCGACAGGACGGAAGCGTCGGCCTTTGAGCGCAGCGAAAAGCCCGCCAATCTGGGATTGACGCTCGCCCTCGTCATTGCGTTGATCGGGGCTGCCGCCGCCTATTACCTGACCCCTTCGGATCTTGCGCCCCGCTTCGCCATTCTGGCGCTGGCGGCTTTCGGCGTCGCCGGAATCTTGCTTTTCGTGGTCTACGCGGCCGGATTGATCCACTTCTCCGGCCGGGTCGTTGGCAATGACATGACGAAGCTCATCGCGGATACTTCCGCCGAAGGGCTGCTCGTCACCCGCGGCGACGCCCGCATCGTCTACGCCAACGAAGCCTATAGGGCGATGTGCGGCGCGAAAGAAGGTTCGGGGCTTCAGCTTGTCGAGCGGCTGTTCTCGGGACCGCCCGAAGTCTCGGAAGCGATCTACCGATTGGCGCAGGCGGCGCGCGCGGGCGTGTCCCATAGCGAAGATCTGCGCCTTTCGCCGCCGCTCACCGGACAGGGGGCGGTCGGCTGGTATCGCATTCGCGTTCGGCCGCTGCCCGCGGCGGGCGGACGGCTGTGCCTTTGGGCCGTCGCCGATGTGACCGCGGATCGGCAGCGGCAGGAGAATGTCTTCCAGGAGCTCCAGCACGCGATCGACTTTCTGGATCACGCGCCGGCTGGTTTCTTCTCCGCGAGTCCAGACGGCGCCGTTTCCTACATGAATAAAACGCTCGCCGGCTGGCTGGGCTATGATCTCACGCAGGTCGGATCCGGCGGCGCGACGCTGTCGTCCATCGTCGCCCATAGCGGCGCGGCGCTGCTCGCCGCCATTTCTGGCGCGCCGGGCGACGTTCGCACCGAGCAGATCGATCTCGACCTGCGCCGCCGCGACGGCAAGTCGCTCCCCGTCAGGCTGCTGCACCAGGTCGCTTTCGGTCAAGACGGAGAAGCCGGTCCTTCGCGCACGCTGGTTCTCAACCGGTCGTCCGGCGAGCAGCCCGAAGAAAACCTGCGCGCGGCGGAGGTGCGTTTCGCGCGCTTCTTCAATTCGACGCCGATGGCGATGGCGACGCTGGACGGCGAGGGCCGCGTGCTGACCTCGAACGCGGCCTTCGCCAAGCTGCTGCCGCAGGCGCTGAAATCGGGCCAGGGCAAGGCCGCTGCGCCCTGGTCGGTGCTCGCGGGGCTCGGCGAACGCGACGGCGCCGCCTTGCGCAGCGCGATCGAAGACGCCCTCGAAGGCAAGGGCGAAGTGCGGCCGGTCAACGTCGTCTTCGAGGAAGACGGCGCGGCGTCGCGCTCGGCCCGATTCTTCGTGTCATCCGCCGAGGACGCCGGCAAGAAGGGCGCGATGATCTACGCGCTCGACACGAGCGAACAACGCAAGCTGCAGGAAGAGTTCGCACAGTCGCAGAAGATGAACGCGGTCGGTCAGCTCGCCGGCGGCATCGCGCATGACTTCAACAATATGCTGACGGCGATCATCGGCTATTCGGATCTGCTGCTCTCGAGCCATCGGCCGACAGATCCAGCTTTCCGGGACATCCGCCAGATCAAGGAGACCGCCAATCGCGCGGCAGGCCTGACGCGGCAACTGCTCGCCTTCTCTCGGCGGCAGACGCTGCGCCCGCAGGTCCTGCAACTCGGCGACGCGCTCTCGGAGGTGCAGAATCTCCTGCGCCGCGTCGTCGGCGAAAAGAACGAACTCGAACTGCGTCTCGGCCGCGATCTCTGGTTCGTGAAGGCCGACATCACCCAGTTCGAACAGGTGATCATCAATCTCGTCGTCAATGCGCGCGACGCAATGGCGGAGACAGGCGGCCGCGTGCAGGTCCGCACGCGCAATGTCACCGCCTCCGAATGCGCCGCCTTCGGCGAAGCGGCGCTGCCGCCGGCGGATTACGTGTTGGTCGAGGTCGAGGACACCGGCAGCGGCATTCCCGCCGATGTGCAGGAAAAGATTTTCGAGCCGTTCTTCACGACGAAGGAGGTCGGCAAAGGCACCGGTCTGGGACTTTCGACCGTTTTCGGCATCATCAAGCAGTCTGGCGGCTTCATCTTCGTGGACAGCGAGATCGGCAGGGGAACGGTGTTCCGCATCTTCCTGCCGCGATATGTGCCGGAAGAAAAAGAAACGTCCGCGAAGTCGGATACGCCCAAGGCGGCGGCGGACTATACGGGGCAGGGCGTGGTTCTCCTGGTCGAAGACGAGGACGCCGTGCGTTCCATCGGCGCGCGCGCCTTGAGTTCGCGCGGTTTCACCGTGCTCGAAGCGGCGACCGGCATGGAGGCGCTCGAGGTCGTCGATCGGGTCGACGGCAAGATCGACCTCATCGTCTCCGACGTGGTGATGCCGGAGATGGACGGGCCGGCGATGTTCGCTGAGTTGCGCAAGCGCGGCGTCACGGCGAAGGTCATCTTCGTCTCCGGCTACGCCGAAGAGGCCTTCGCCAAGAACCTTCCCGAGGGCGACTTCGGCTTCCTCGCCAAGCCGTTCTCGATCAAACAACTGATCGAGACCGTGAAGGCGCATATGCCTTGACTCGGTTGAGACCGAGCCGAACGGGCGACAATCACAACGCCGGCGCGACGACCCTTACGCGGCGCTTGATTCCGTCCGGGCCGACGACTTCGCGATAGGTCTCGGGCGTCGCCGCCGCCGCGCCTTCCTGCGGGCTGGGTTGCGGCTGCGCCGCCGCATCGGGGGCTGCCGCCTCAGGCGCCTGCGCCGGTCCTTTTCCCTTCCGGCCGCGCGAGGCGCCGGGCGGCAGCGGACGCGACAATTGCTCCGCCTGTTCGGCGGTGACGACCTGATCCTTCGCGTGGCGCTCGGCGATGAGCCGTTCGGCTTCGGCGAGCGCCTCGGCCCATGATTGGCCGGGCGGCTTGCAGCCGCAGGCCGGATCGTAGGTCTTCTCGAATTTATGCGCGTTGGGGTGGTCCGAATACGCCTCGCCGTCGATCGAAAGCGCCGAGCTGAGCACCTTCGACTGCGACGCCGTATAGAGTTTCACCTCGGCGTTCGGACAGAGCGCCCGGCACATGGTCGCAAGATCGTCCAGATTGGAGCTGCGCGCCGAGTAGCTGAGCGGAAAAAAGCCGCCATCGCATTGGCGCACGCAGATCGCCATTGGCCCGCCGCGCGGCTTGCCGTCCGAAAGCTCCTCCTGATCGGGGTCCGGTCCAGGAACTTCGCGCATTCCGGGGCTCTCGTCGGCGCCGACGCCGAACAGCTCCTCGAAGAAATTGCGCGGCCGGCCCAAGCGCGCTTGCGCCGCCTGGGGATTGCGGCATTCCGCCTCATAGCGGGCGGCGAGCGCCTGACGCTGGCCGCCATCGTCCGCGACCGCGCGGTCATAGGAGGCGATGACGCCCGAGAGCTGATTGAGCTGCGCATTGATCGGTCCGCACTGGGGCGGCGGGGGCTCGCCGAAAAACAGGAACTGGCCCCGATCGCAGCCAAGCGCGCGCGCCCGCGCGGCGACGCGGGCGTATTCGCCGCGCTGCTTGGCGGCGGCCGCCTGGTACCGGCCCGCGCTGCTGCCGGCGCTGGCGCGGGCGATCTGCGCGCGCAACTCCGTGCAGTAGGGACTTTCGCCTGCGGCGGGCGAGACGGCGAAGAAGCCGAACGCGACGCCGGCGACGGCCGCCAGTATCGCCCGCTTCGAGGCGCCCTTCGTGGAAAAGAGGTCTATGGTCGCGGCCTCATTGTAGTTTTGGCTTTCACACGCCCCTTCAGGAGCCGGCGCGGTCGCATGGCGCCGACGTTTGGCGCGCGACGCTAGCGGCGAATCGCGTCATTTTCACCAATCCACGCCGCGGAGCAAACGTCGTTCGATTAATCGCGCGCATCGTGTCCGCAACAAGGCGCCGACAGCGGGCGCCCCATCCCTTGGCCCGGCCGAACTTTTTTGCTCCGCCCAGGGTCGAAACCCTTCCCTTGGCGCGTTACTTCGCCCATATCGGCGGCGGCGTCGCCAAGGAGGTTGCCGACATGAAGCTTTCCAGACTGCTGGCTCTGATTCCGACGATTTTCACGCTTTCTCTTGGCGCGGCGCCGGCTCTCGCGCAGAGCGGGCCAGATCTCATTTTCCGCAGGTCAGTTGATTTCAAACTCCTCACCCCCAACGACAAGCTCGCCACCTATGCGATCGACGATCCGATGATCGACGGCGTCGCCTGTTATTATACGGCGCACGAAAAGGGCGGCGTCGCGGGCATGTTCGGCGTCGCCGAGCAGACGTCGGAGGTTTCGCTCGCCTGCCGGCAGTACGGCCCGATCAAATTCAAGGAGAAGTTCAGCCAGGGCGACACGACGTTCAGCGAGCGTCGCTCCTTGCTGTTCAAGCGGATGCACATCGTGCGCGGCTGCGACGCCAAGCGCAATGTGCTCGTCTACATGGTCTATTCGGACAAGCTCGTCGAAGGCTCGCCGGAAAGCTCCACCTCGACCATCGCCATCCAGCCCTGGGGCGGCCAGAACGAAGTTCCGCAGTGCGGAGAGTTCCTGCGCTGAGCTAATCGAGGCAGGCGACGACCGCCGCGTCGGGCCCGATCGAGGCGTCCGGCGCCTTCGCCTCGATTGAGCCGGTCACATCATCGGCGCGGCCAAACGCCCTGGCCGCGCCGTGGCCATGCGCCGCGCACCAGGAATCGGCGACGATCTTGCCGCATTCGGCCTTGTGCGTGAGGCATTCCGTCAGGCCGTAGCCCTCCTGATCGGAAATGACATAAGCGGCGCCCGCGCCGGCCTCGGCCTGCGCCGCGCCTCCGTAGCCAGCGCACATCAGCGCTCCCGCAAGCAGCTGCGCAAAAACGCGACGCCCCGACGGCGTCTTGAATTTCAACATCACGGAAAGCCCCACGCGACCCCGACAACCCGTCGCCAGAGCTAGCGCAGAGCGGTAAAACGCCCGTTAAGCCGCGCGAACTTTCGGGGCTCGCGCTTGACTGGGCGGCGCGCTTGGGCGCATGGTCGCCGCCATGACGCTTCGGCTCACCATTTGTCGCGAGACCATTATCAGCTAGCGATCACGCTGGCCGGTGCCGTCACGTCTTTCCAAACGACATGAAGCGACGCCCCGGCCGCCGGCCTTGCGGGGAAATTCATGTCGACGCCTGCGCTGAAAATCTACAATACGCTGACGCGGAAGAAGGAGGAGTTCCGTCCCCTCGATCCCGCGAATGTGCGCATGTATGTCTGCGGGCCGACGGTCTACGACTACGCGCATATCGGCAACGCCCGGCCGCTCATCGTTTTCGACGTGCTGTTTCGACTGCTGCGCCATCTCTATGGCGCCGAGCACGTGACGTATGTTCGCAACATCACCGACGTCGACGACAAGATCAACGCGCGCGCGTTCGAACGCGGGATTTCCATTCGAGAACTAACGGAAGAAACCAACAGGGTCTTCCAGGAGGACGTGAAGGCGCTCGGCTGTCTTGAGCCGACGATTCAGCCGCGCGCCACCGAACACATTGCGCAGATGATCGCGATCATCGAGAGATTGATCGCGTCAGGCCACGCCTATGCGGCCGACGGCCATGTGCTCTTCGACGTGCCGTCGATGCCGGACTATGGGCGGCTGTCGCGGCGCTCGCTCGACGAGATGATCGCCGGCGCGCGCGTCGACGTCGCGCCCTATAAGCGCGGCGACATGGATTTCGTGCTGTGGAAGCCCTCAAAGGAAAACGAACCCGGCTGGGACAGCCCGTGGGGCAGGGGGCGTCCCGGCTGGCATATCGAATGTTCGGCGATGTCCTGGGCGCATCTGGGCGAAACCTTCGATATTCATGGCGGCGGCATCGACCTCGTCTTTCCGCATCACGAGAATGAGATCGCGCAAAGCTGCTGCGCCTTCGATCGCGAGGTGATGGCGAATTACTGGATGCATAATGGCTTCCTGCAGGTCGAGGGCGAGAAGATGTCCAAGAGCCTGGGGAATTTCGTGACGATCCACGAGCTGCTGCACACGGAGAAATTCGGCGGACGCAAATGGCCCGGCGAAGTGCTGCGCCTCGCCATGCTGCGCACCCATTATCGCCAGCCGATCGATTGGACGGTGAAGGCGCTCGAGGAGGCTGAAACCAGTTTGCGTCGCTGGTCGGAGTTCATCGTAGCAGGCGACACCACCGGCGACAGCGCGAATTTTCAAAGTGCGTTTGAGGGCGCTTTGGCGGACGATCTAAACACGCCTCTCGCGATGAAGCTGCTCCACACCGTTTATGATCCTGCGCAACTGGACAAGGCCTTAGATTTGGTCGGCATCGACGTGCGGCGCTATGCTCGTTGGATTGAGAACGAGAAACGTCAGAGCGTTGACGCCAATTCAATCGGAGCCTTAATTAGCGCGCGATTGACCGCCCGCGCTTTGAAAAACTGGGCCGAGTCCGACCGCATCCGCGACGAACTCGCCGCCATGGGCATCGCCCTCAAAGACAATAAAGACGGCACGACGACCTGGGAGATGAAGCGGTGAGTTTTGCGCTTGTCGTTTCCCCCACCCGGCGCGCTTCACGCGCCACCCTCCCCGCAAGGGGGAGGGAGGCGAACGGCGTAACTCCGCACAACGATCAATCGCTCGTGCAGTCGGTGGCGCATGAAGTTGCGCGTAATGCTGATGCAGCGCCATCCCTCCCCGCAAGGGGGAGGGATAGGAACGGCGTGACTCGACGAAGTGTTGAATCGTTTATGCAATGCGATGCGCTTGAACGAGCGCCTTTCTTCGGTGCAGCCCCATCCCTCCCCTTGACGGGGAGGGTGGTTCGCGAAGCGAACCGGGTGGCGTGACGGACATGGCCAACCCTCGCGCGCGCGAATTGCGCAAGAACATGACGCCGCAGGAAGTCAAACTCTGGTCGCAGTTGCGCAAGCTGCCTCCGCAGGGTTTTCACTTTCGCCGCCAGGTTCCGCTCGAGGGCTATGTGCTCGATTTCGTTTGTTACAAATATCGGCTGATTGTCGAAGCTGACGGCTCCCAGCACGGCGAGACGGAAGGACTTCGCCGAGACGCTAGGCGCGACTCTGTTTTTCAAGCGAACGGCTTCCGCGTGCTACGCTTCTGGAATAGCGAGATCGACGCCGATCTGATCGGACGTCGTGGAGACGATCATCGCCCGGGCGAAAGAATACATGGCGGAGGCGTCGTGAGGAGCGAGGGCGTTTCCCCCACCCGGCGCGCTTCGCGCGCCACCCTCCCCGCAAGGGGGAGGGAGGCGAACGGCGCGACTCGACAGAACAAGCAATCGCTCGTGCCATTCGTGGCGCGTGGAACCCGGCGCTCGGCGAAACGAACCGGATGGCATGAACAGAAGGGAACATCCTGATGTCCAACGATGACTGGAAGAAGTCGCTTCCCTTCAGGCGCCACTGGGCGCTCTATCTCGCGTTCAAGCTGCTCGTGCTCGCGCTCGCGGCCTTCATCGCCTGGCATCTGCTGCGCGCCTTCGAGGTCGTCTGATGGCGCGCAGCGCGCAAACGCCGGGGTTGCGGCCGTTTCTGCCGGCGGACGCAGCGACGCTCGCGGCGCTCTTTCGCGAGAGCGTCGACGAACTCGCCGCCGAGGATTACGACGAGGCGCAGCGCGAGGCCTGGGCGTCCAAGGCCGACGACGAAGAAGCTTTCGGCGCGCTGCTCGCGGGCGAGCTGACGATCGTCGCGCTCGTCGACGGCGATATCGCCGGTTTCGCGTCGCTGAAGGACAACAATCATTTCGATATGCTGTATGTGCGGCCGGAGATGGCGCGACGCGGCGTCGGCTCGGCGCTTGCCGATGCGATCGAGAAACTCGCCGCCGGCCGCGGAACCAAGACGCTGACCGTCGACGCTTCCGACGCGGCGCGCGACTTTTTCGCGGCGCGGGGCTATGTGGCCAAGACGCGCAACACGATCGAGATCGGCGGCCAGTGGCTCGGCAATACGACGATGACCAAGGAGCTGGCGGCGCCCGCCGGGAGTGCGCATTGATGGCCAAGGAAATGGCGAAGGAAAAGCTGACGCTTTACGACACGACGCTGCGCGACGGCGCGCAGACGACCGGCGTCGACTTCTCGCTCGACGACAAGCGTCAGATCGCCGCCATGCTGGACGAACTCGGCATAGATTACATCGAAGGCGGCTATCCAGGCGCTAATCCGCTCGACACGGAGTTTTTCGCCCAGCGTCCGAAACTGAACGCGCGCTTCGCCGCCTTCGGCATGACGCGCCGGCAAGGCCGCTCGGTCGAAAATGACCCCGGCGTCGCCGCGCTTCTCGACAGCGCCGCCGACGTCGTCACCTTCGTCGCTAAGAGCTGGGACTTTCAGGTCCGCGTCGCCTTACGTTCGACGGAAGAGGACAATCTCGAAGGTGTTACGCAATCCGTAAGAGCAGCGGTCGCGCGCGGCAAGGAAGTCGCGGTCGACTGCGAACATTTCTTCGACGGCTTCAAGGCGAACCCGCACTATGCGCTCGCCTGCGCCAAGGCCGCTTACGACGCCGGCGCGCGGTGGATCGTGCTGTGCGACACCAATGGCGGCACGCTTCCGCATGAGGTCGAAGCGATCGTCGCCGAGGTCGTCAGGCATATCCCCGGCGCGCGCGTCGGCGTGCATTGTCATGACGACACCGGTCAGGCGGTGGCCAACTCGCTCGCCGCCGTGCGGGCCGGCGCGCGGCAGATTCAGGGCACGCTCAACGGCCTCGGCGAGCGCTGCGGCAACGCCAATCTCACGACGATCATCCCGACGTTACTGCTCAAGAGCGAGTTCGCGGAGCGGTTCGAAATCGGCGTGACGCAAGAGAAGCTGACGCACCTCACACGCGTGAGCCACGCGCTCGACGAGCTTCTCAACCGCGCGCCCAACCGCCACGCGCCCTATGTCGGCGCCAGCGCCTTTGCGACGAAGGCGGGCATCCACGCCTCGGCCGTGCTGACCGATCCGCGCACCTACGAACACGTCGCGCCGGAATCGGTCGGCAACAGGCGACGCGTGCTCGTGTCCGATCAGGCGGGGCGCTCCAACATCCTGTCAGAACTCGCGCGGCTCGGCGTCGTCCTCGACAAGGACGATCCGCGTCTGGGGCGTCTTCTTGACGAGGTGAAGGATAAGGAGGCGCAGGGCTACGCCTATGAAGGCGCCGACGCCTCGTTCTTCCTCCTTGCGAAGCGCGTGCTCGGCGAAGCGCCGCATTTCTTCGACATCGAGCGCTACAGCGTCGCCGTCGATCGCCGCTTTTCGATTAACGGCGGCTTCGAGGACCAAGGCGCCGAGGCCATCGTCAAGATCAATGTCCATGGCGAAAGCCGGATTTCCGCCGCCGAAGGCAATGGTCCGGTCAACGCGCTCGATCTCGCGCTGCGGAAGGATCTCGGCGCCTATCAGCGCTTCATCGAGGATGTGCGGCTCGTCGACTATCGCGTTCGCGTGTTTCAGGGCGGCACCGATGCGGTCACGCGCGTTCTCGTCGAATGCGCCGACGGCGAGGGCGAGCGCTGGTCGACGGTCGGCGTTTCGGCCAATGTCATCGACGCGTCCTTCGAGGCGCTCGTCGACGCCATCAATTACAAGCTGCTGGTTTCGGTGCGGCAAGCCGAAGCCGAACGAGCCTTGCTCAAAGCCTGATCCGCGGTTCGCAATCGCTCGCTTCCTCGAAAGGACGGCGCCGTGCCGCCCGGCTCGCGATCGCGTCCAGATCAAAGCCGCTCGGTCACCGCCGTCTCGCTGATGTCCGGCGAATGGCGGACCGCCGCGAAGATCATCGGCAGGATGTCCTCGACCCGCTCGGCGACGAGATAGCGGACGTCGTCGCGTTCGCCGATGAACTCCTGATTGCGCATATGCGCGAAGAGCGACAGCAGCGGCCGCCAGAAGCCGGCGATGTCGGCGATCACGAGCGGCTTGGTGTGACGGCCGAGCTGGATCCAGGTCAGCTGCTCGGTCAATTCCTCCAGAGTGCCGACGCCGCCGGGCAGCGCGATGAAAGCGTCCGAGCGTTCGAACATCAGGCGTTTGCGCGTGTGCATGTCGTCGACGACAATGAGCTCGGTCGCGCCGACGAACGGAATTTCCCTGCGATCCAGGAATTCGGGAATGACGCCCGTAACGACGCCGCCCGCGGCGAGCGTGGCCTTCGCCAGAACCCCCATCAGGCCGATGGCGCCGCCCCCATAGACGAGCCCGATCCCAGCCCTGGCGAGCGCGGCGCCCAGCGCCCGCGCGGCCGCCGTGTGGCGCGGATCGGAGCCGACCGAGGAGCCGCAATACACGCAGACATTTCTAATTTTTCTCATCTTCATTCTCTTGCAGCGTTCTCTTGCAGCATTCTCCTGCAGCGCTCTCGCCTGACCGGCGCGGGGTGCGCATTCCCTCTAAACGTCATATATGACGCAAAACGCCGCGCGAGCGGACCCATCCATTCATTCGGAGTCTCATGCTTAGACCTGACGAAGGCGACTCGAGCGATCCTGAGGCGCTCGATGAAGACGCGGCTGCGCTTCAGCCCGCTGCTGATCGACAATTGTCGGAGTCGTCTCTTTTCAAGACGATACGACATTTGTGGCCCTATATCTGGCCGCGCGGGCGCCGCGATCTGGAGATCCGGGTCGCGGTGGTCTTCGCGCTGCTCGTCGTCAGCAAGCTCTTCAACGCCGCGACGCCCTACGCGTTGAAATGGGCGACGGACGCGCTCGCGGAGGGCGGCGCCGGCGCGTGGGCGAAAGCGGGGGCGGCCGCGGTCTATTTCACGCTGCTGATGGGCACCATGCGCATCACCACGGTCGTGCTGATGCAGATGCGCGACGGCGTCTTTGCGGCGGTGGCGATGCACGCCGTGCGGCGGCTGGCGACGGACCTTTTCGTGCATATGCACGAGCTGTCGCTGCGCTTTCACATCGGCAGAAAGACCGGCGGGCTCACGCGCGTTCTCGAGCGCGGCCGCAACGGCATCGAGACGCTGTCGCGACTCATCATGTCGACCGGCGCGCCGACCGTGCTGGAAATGGGGCTGGTCCTCGGCATTTTCCTTGTCCAGTTCGACTGGCGCTATGGGGCGGTCCTGCTGGCGACGCTCGGCGCATATTTTTTCTATACGACGCTCGCCACGAACTGGCGGATCGCCATCCGGCGCAGGATGAACGACAGCGACACCGACGCCAATCAGAAGGCGATCGACAGCCTGTTGAACTATGAGACCGTCAAATATTTCGGCGCGGAGCGGCGGGAGGCCGAGCGTTACGACAGATCGATGATCCGCTACGAGCAGGCGAGCACGCAGTCCTATGTCTCGCTCGCGGTTCTCAACGCGGGCCAGACGGTGATCTTTATCATCGGGCTCACCACCATGATGGTCATGTGCGTCTATGGCATCGAGTCCGGGCGAAACACGGTCGGCGATTTCGTCCTGATCAACCTGATGATGGCGCAGCTGGCGCAGCCGTTGAACTTCATGGGCACCTTCTATCGCGAGGTGCGGCAGGCCATCATCGACATCGAGACGATGTTCTCGATCCTGGCGCAAAGCCCGGAGATTCTGGACAAGCCCGGGGCGCAGCCGCTCGTCGTGCGCGAGGGTCGGATCATTTTCGACAACGTCTCGTTCCATTACGAGCCGAACCGCGCGATCCTCAAGGGCGTGAGCTTTGAAGCAGAGCCGGGCCAAACGGTCGCGATCGTCGGGCCGTCGGGAGCAGGGAAGTCGACGATCTCGCGGCTGATGTATCGCTTTTACGAGCCGCAGGGCGGGCGCATCACGATCGACGGGCAGAACATTCTGGACGTGACGCAGGAAAGCCTGCGCGCCGCGATCGGCATGGTGCCGCAGGACACGGTGCTGTTCAACGATTCGATCGGCTACAACATCCGCTACGGACGCTGGGACGCGAGCGACGAAGCGGTGCGCGAGGCGGCGCGGCTGGCGCAGATCGACCGGTTCATCGAGAGCGTGCCCGACGCCTATGAGGCGCAGGTCGGCGAGCGCGGCCTCAAGCTCTCCGGCGGCGAGAAGCAGCGGGTTGCGATCGCGCGGACGATTCTGAAAGGCCCGCCGATCCTCATTCTCGACGAGGCGACGTCGGCGCTCGACAGCTTCACCGAGCATGAGATTCAGGAGGCGCTCCGGCGCGTCGCGAAAGGCCGCACCACGCTCGTCATCGCGCATCGGCTGTCCACCATCGTCGAGGCCGATGAAATCCTGTTTCTCGATCATGGCCGGATCGTCGAGCGCGGCGCGCATAAGGAACTGCTGGCGCTCGGCGGCCATTACGCCGGCATGTGGAACCGCCAGCGCGAGGCGGCCGAAGCGCGCGCCAAATTGCTGGAGGCGGAGCGCGAGGAACTGGAGGAGGCGGAGTAGGAGCGCGCCTCGTGGCGAAATCTCGCCGCTCTTTGGCAAATTCCGTTGTTTGATGGACCCTGGGTTGCCGGCACCTTTCTGATCCTTGAGAGCGCGTCGGCGCGGCGGCCGTGCATCGCTCTTCGCGGCAAGTCGGCGGCGGCCAGCCGAACGTCTTGCGCATTGCCCGGAGGGTCCGATGAAGGGGAGACTCCTGCTCGCCGCGCTGGTCGCCTGCGCATCGGCCAGCTCTGCGAAAGCTCAGATCAAAGCGGAACATCCGCGTTACTGCGTAATGAGCGTCGGCCCGACGCAAATGATGTTCAGCGCGTTTCAAGAGAACCAGACCGACGAGATATTTTGCCGGCATGTGCCGACGCTTGGACTGACGATGATCATTCTGGACGCGCGGCAGGTCGAGCTGCGCGACATGAACATTGAGATCCGCGTGCTGCGCAATGTCGGACAGGCGGATTGGCGCGACGATCTCGACGCCAATACGGTCGTCGTTCTGCCGCCGAAGAAATATCTCGCGGACAAGGGCACAGCGAGCTTCACGCATAATTTCATCAAAGACGGGAATTACATCGCTCTCGTAAGGGCGACGAGCGATGACGGCGCCAAGGAATATATCGGGCAATATGATTTTTCGGTTGGCGACACGGCTGAATGGTACGCCGCCCTCGGCTTCGCGTCGCTTGTCGGCGCCGGCTGCACGCTGGCGATGTGGCGGCGAAAGCGCTCCCCGGCGTCGCCGCGGTTCGCTCCCGACAAGCCGTCGCCGTCAGCGCTTCGTCAGTCGTCTTAGATTGCCGTTGACGCGCTTTGTGTAGACGGCGAGCGCGTGCTCCGCGGCGCGATGGGGTTGGCCGGTCGCCATGCTGGTCGCCGCCGCGAGGCTGGCTTCGGCGGCGGCCTCGATCTTTTCGCTGACCATCAGCTCGCTTTCGCGTTTGCCATGCGCGCCGCCTGTGGCGATTTTCAGTAGCCGCAAGCCGATCACCTGATTGGCCGCGAAGCTCAATTTGAATGCGTCAGAGAAAAGCTTGTTCATCTTCGATCGACTTCTACGCATGGGGCCCTCCTGTCAACGAAATAGCGCAGCTGCGGCATTGTCCAGCCCGGGCGACTACGCCATCGCCGATCGCAGCCCAAGGCGCTCGACGAATGGGTCGAAGTCTCTGTCGCTATAGAGCAGCCGCAAATCGCTTTCGATGCAGCGCGTGGCGATGATCGTGTTTGATTTGCCCCCTCCCCAGCCCTCCCCCGCTTCGCGGGAGAGGGAGCAGGTCCGGCGCTTCATCGGGATTACGCTAACGCCGATCGTTAGCGTTCCCTCTCCCGCGAAGCGGGGGAGGGACAGGGAGGGGCCGCTTCCATCCCGCGCGCGTCTCCCCCATATTGCCGCCATGGCCTCTCCCCCCAAAAAGCCCAGAGATCCCGCGCGGCCGACGCGCGCCAAGGCGGCGAAGCCCGAGGTCGCGCCGCTCGCGCCGCATCTCGCGCAGTTGCTCAACCCGGCGCTCGCGCCGGGCTTCGGCGAGACGCCGCAGGCCGCCTATGACTCCTCTTCGATTCACGGCCTGGACGAGGAGGAGATCGAGAAATACGGCCTCGGCGAGGGCTTTCATCCCGGCGGGGGCGTCGAGGCCACCGCTGAGAGCCTTGCGCAGCTGCTGCGGCTTGGCGACCCTAACCTTCGCGACCGCAAGCCCTGGACGCCGCATCGGCCCGAGCGGCCGGAGAAGTCCGAAGGCGGCGTCAAATTCCAGCTGGTCTCCGACTACACGCCCAAGGGCGATCAGCCGGCGGCGATCGACGAGCTGGTGAAAGGCGTCGCCGCGCAGGAGCGCGACCAGGTGCTGCTCGGCGTCACCGGCTCGGGCAAGACCTTCACCATGGCCAGCGTGATCGAACGCGTGCAGCGGCCGGCGCTCATTCTCGCGCCGAACAAGACGCTGGCCGCGCAGCTCTATGGCGAGTTCAAGAGCTTCTTTCCCAATAACGCCGTCGAATATTTCGTCTCCTACTACGACTACTATCAGCCCGAGGCCTATGTGCCGCGCTCGGACACCTACATCGAGAAGGAATCCTCGGTGAACGAGCAGATCGACCGCAAGCGCCACGCCGCGACGCGCGCGCTGCTCGAACGCGATGACGTCATCATCGTCGCGTCGGTCTCCTGCATCTACGGCATCGGCTCGGTCGAAACCTACACGGCGATGACCTTCTCGGTCACGCTCGGCGAGAAGCTCGAGCAGCGACAGCTCGTCACCGATCTCGTCGCGCTGCATTACCGCCGCACCGGCGCCGACTTCACGCGAGGAACTTTCCGCGTGCGCGGCGACACGGTCGACATCTTCCCAGCTCACTATGAAGACCGCGCCTGGCGCATCAGCTTCTTCGGCGACGAGGTCGAGTCGATCTCCGAATTCGATCCTCTGACCGGCAAGAAGACGGTCGATCTTGAGTTCGTGAAGGTCTATGCGAACTCGCATTATGTGACGCCGCGGCCGACGCTGCTGCAGTCGGTCAAGGCGATTAAGGAGGAGCTGCGCACGCGGCTCGAGGAACTGCACCGGGCGGGGCGTCTGCTCGAGGCGCAGCGGCTGGAGCAGCGCACCCGCTTCGATCTTGAGATGATGGAGGCGACGGGCTCCTGCGCCGGCGTGGAGAATTATTCGCGCTATCTCACCGGCCGCAGGCCCGGCGAGCCGCCGCCGACACTATTCGAATATCTTCCGGACAATGCGCTGGTTTTCGCCGACGAGAGTCATGTGTCGATCCCGCAGATCGGCGCCATGTATAAGGGCGACTCCCGCCGCAAGGCGACGCTCGCGGAATATGGCTTCCGTCTGCCGTCCTGCATGGACAATCGTCCGCTGCGTTTCGAGGAATGGGACGCGATGCGGCCGCAGACCGTTTCAGTCTCGGCGACGCCGGGAAGCTGGGAGCTCAATCAGACGGGCGGCGTCTTCGTCGAACAGGTCATTCGCCCGACGGGATTGATCGATCCGCAAGTCGAGGTGCGTCCGGCCCGCGCGCAGGTCGACGATCTTCTCGACGAAGCGCGCGCCACGGCGCAGATCGGCTATCGCTCGCTCGTCACGGTGCTCACGAAGCGCATGGCGGAAGATCTGACCGAATATCTGCATGAGAACGGCGTGCGCGTGCGTTACATGCACTCCGACATCGACACGATCGAACGCATCGAAATCATCCGCGATCTGCGGCTCGGCGCCTTCGACGTTCTCGTCGGCATCAATCTGCTGCGCGAGGGTCTGGACATTCCCGAATGCGGCCTCGTCGCGATCCTGGACGCCGACAAGGAGGGCTTTCTGCGTTCGGAAACCTCGCTCGTGCAGACGATCGGCCGCGCCGCGCGCAACGTCGACGGCCGCGTGATTCTCTATGCCGATCAGATCACCGGCTCGATGAAGCGCGCGATGGACGAGACCAACCGCCGCCGCGCCAAGCAGGAGGCCTATAATCGCGAGAACAACATCACGCCGGCGTCGATCAAGCGCGGCATCGCCGATATTCTCGGCTCGGTCGCCGAGCAGGATCATGTGACGGTCGACACCGGCTATGACATCGCGCCCGGCCACAATCTCGCGGCGACGATCGCCGATCTCGAAAAGCGCATGAGGGAGGCCGCGGCCGATCTCGCCTTCGAGGAGGCGGCGCGGCTGCGCGACGAGATTCAGCGCCTCCAGCGCGCCGAGCTGCTCGGCGAGGCGAGCCCGATGCTGCGCATCTCGCTGGCGCGTCAGGCGCGGTCAGGCGCGCCGCGTCGCGAGGGCGATGCGATCGGCACGCGCGCGCGGAAGCCGACCGACGCCGACATGGGGCCGCATAATTTCGGCGGCGGCGAAGCGCGGCCGGTCGGCCGCATGGCGCCGCCGCGTCCGGTGGGGCGCTCGTCCGGCGGCAAGCCGGGAACGCGAACGGTAAAGGGCAAGCCGAAGTGACGTCGCCCTAGCGGGCGGGAGGATGCGGCTTGTGCTTCTCCCGGTGTGGGTGAAGGAATCGCGGGTAAATCCCCGGTTCACAAATCGTGCGTTCTCGATTAGGGTCCGCGCCAAGTCCGCTCCCCGGCCGGGGAGCGGGTTTTTCGCTTTTTTCGCGCTATCTGAGCCGCGCGGCCAACGTTGCGGCGGAAAGCGCCTCACAAGGAACCACATGGCCAAGGAAGAACTGCTCGAATTTCCCGGCATCGTCACCGAACTGCTGCCGAGCGCGATGTTTCGCGTCAAGCTCGAAAACGATCACGAAATCATCGCCCACACCGCCGGCAAGATGCGCAAGAACCGCATCCGCGTGCTGGAGGGCGACAAGGTCCTCGTCGAAATGACGCCTTATGATTTGACCAAAGGCCGTATAACATATCGCTTCCGGTAATTTCCTTCTGGCGGAGCGACATTCTTGACAGCCAATCCTCCACTCGCCCGTCCCAAGCTCATTCTCGCCTCTGCTTCGCCTCGCCGCCTGGCGCTGTTGCAGCAGGCAGGGCTCGACGCCGACGCGCTGCTGCCCGCCGACATCGATGAGACGCCGCATCGCGGAGAATCGCCGCGCGCCTACGCCACGCGAATCGCCAGCGAGAAGGCCGCCGCGGCCGCCAAGCTGCGCGCCGCTCGGCCCGAGCTGAAAGATTCTTTCCTCATCGCCGCCGACACGGTTGTCGCCGTCGGCCGCCGCATCCTGCCAAAAGCCGAGACCCGGGAGGAGGCGGAGGAATGCCTGCAGCTCCTGTCCGGACGCCAGCACCGCGTCTATTCGGGGGTGAGCCTGATCACGCCGCGCGGCCATGAGCGCCGGCGTCTGGTCGAGGCGCGGCTGCGCTTCAAGCGGCTCGGCTCGACCGAGATCGAAGCCTATCTTTCCACCGGCGAGTGGCGCGGCAAGGCCGGCGCCTACGCCATTCAGGGACGCGCTGGCGCGTTTCTGGTGAAGATCGTCGGGTCGTATACGGCGGTGGTCGGCCTGCCGCTTTATGAGACCGTGTCGCTGCTCGCGGTTGAGGGATATCCCGTGCTCGCGCCCTGGTTCGCGATGGCGTGAGGGTTAAGTCCCCACGTAACGCCGGGAGAATCGGGCGCCGAGCCGTGTGAGGATTTCGTAGCCGATGGTGCCGGCGCGCGACGCGGCGTCCTCGATGCAGATCGCGTCGCCCAGCAGTTCGACCCATTCGCCGCGCCGCGCGGCGTCTTGCGGCGCATCCGAGACATCGAGAACGATGTAGTCCATCGACACGCGGCCGATGATCGGGCAGCGAACGCCCCCGACGAGCGCTTCGCCCGCCGGCTTTCCTGAGCAGCCCGTAGCGCCGACCGGCACGCCGTCCGCGTAGCCGACGCCGACCGTCGCGATGCGGGTGCGGCGCGGCGCGGTCCAAAGCGCGTCGTAGCCGACGCAGTCGCCGGGCTCGATTTCACGTATCGACAGGATGCGCGCCTTCAGACGCGCGACAGGGCGCACCGGGCATTCGGCGTAAGGCGTCGGGTTGCCGCCAAACAGCGCGTAGCCGGGCCGAACGATATCGAAATGCGGGCGCTGCGGCAGGAAAACGGCCGAAGAATTGGCCATGGACGCGGGAATATCGGCGAAGCGGGCGCGAGCGTCGAGAAACGCTTCGATCTGCCGGGCGTTGCCGGGCGCGTCCGGCATTTGCGAGCTGACGAAGTGGCTCATCACCAGGGTCGGCGTGAGATGGCGCGCGCGCTCGGCGGCCTGCGCCGCCTCGCAGATCGGAACGCCGAATCGATTCATCCCCGTGTCGAAATGAATCGCGGCTCTGGGTTTGCGGCCGGTCGCCGCCCACTCGTCAATCTCGCCGAGCGAACCCAGGGCGGGAATGAGATCGGCGGCGACGAGACGCGGCGCCGCGCCGGGGACGAGGCCGTCCAGCACATAGATCGTGGCGCCGGGCGCGACCGCCCGCGCCGCTTCGCCTTCGACGACATTGGCGACGAAAAAGGTGCGGCAGCCTGCCGAGAGCAGCGCGCGCATGGCCGGCGCGAGCCCCAGCCCATAGGCGTCGGCTTTCACCACCGCGCCGCATTCCGCGCCGCCGGCGAGCCGCGCCATCGTCCGCCAATTGTCAGCGAGGGCGGAGAGGTCGACGGTGAGCACGCCGGTCTCCGCCAGATCCGAGGGCTCGGTCCGGGGCCGCAAGCGCGCAGCGGGTTCGATGATTCCCATCTCGCCGCCATTTTAGGCCGCAAAAGGCGGCGTCCAGATGGCGACGCGATTATACGCCTAATTTGCCAGCAGTCGCTCGAATTTGGCGCGCACCTCAGGGGGCAGGCGCCGCGCGCGGCCTCCTTCGACGCAGACGACTCTGACTTTGGCGCGGACAAGCAGTTCCGCATCCCGAAGAACCCGCTGATCAAGCGTGAGCGAGGCGCCCCCAAGCTCGAGCGCCTCGGTTTCGATGGTCAGCTGGTCGTCCATCGTCGCGGGCTTTTGGAAGTCGACGTCCATCGACCGGACGACGAAGAATATCGGCGCGCCGGCCGCGCCCTCGAGCAGCGCCTTCTGATCGAGGCCAAGGGAGCGCAACATCTCGGTGCGCGCCCGCTCCATGAATCGCAGATAGGAGGCGTGATAGACGAGTCCGGAAAAGTCCGTGTCTTCGTAATAGACGCGGATGGACAGGCGCTGAAACGGTTCGATGGGCATTCGGCTTTCGGCTGGGGCTACGTTTCGTCGGGAGGCGACAGGCTTGAACGCCGCCGTTCTTGATACCGGGCGCAAGAGTCTCATTTATAAGAGAACGCTCTCAGGCGGCGAAGAGCGTCGCTGGCGCGCCAGGCGCCTCGCAACCATAACCGAGGAGCTTCCACATGTCTTTCCAGATCGGCGACACCGCGCCGGATTTCGAAGCCGATACGACGCAGGGACACATCAAGTTCCATGATTGGATCGGCGATTCCTGGTGCATTCTGTTCTCGCATCCCAAGGACTTCACGCCGGTCTGCACGACCGAACTGGGCTACATGGCCAGACTCGAACCGGAATTTAAACGGCGCAACGTCAAGATCATCGGCTTGAGCGTCGATCCGGTCGACAATCACGCCAAATGGGCGGTCGACATCGAGGAGACTCAGGGCGCGAAGCCGACCTATCCGATGATCGGCGACCCGGACCTGCGCATCTCCAAGCTCTACGGGATGCTGCCCGCGAGCGCCGGCGGCGACGCCAGCGTCAGAACGCCGGCCGACAACCAGACGGTGCGCAATATTTTTGTCATCGGGCCCGACAAGAAGATCAAGCTCATCATGGTCTATCCGATGACGACCGGCCGCAACTTCGATGAAGTGCTCCGAATCATCGACTCGCTGCAGTTGACCTCCGCCCATAAGGTCGCGACGCCGGTCAATTGGCGGCCGGGCGAAGACGTCATTATCGCCGGTTCGGTCTCCGACGAGGAAGCGAAAAAGATCTATCCGCAGGGCTGGAACGCGCCGCGGCCCTATCTTCGTATTGTTCCGCAACCGAAATGATGCGGGGCGGGCGCAGGAAGGCGCGCGATGATCTTCAGGCAACTGTTCGATAGCGTCTCCAGCACCTACAGCTATCTCTTCGCCGGCAATCGCGGCGGGGAGGCGCTGATCATCGATCCGGTGCTGGAAAAGGTCGACCGCTATCTGCAGCTGATGCGCGAACTCGATGTCCGGCTGGTCAAGTCCGTGGATACGCACACCCACGCCGATCACATCACAGGATCGGGCGCGCTCCGCGATCGCACGCATTGCGTCACGGTGATGGGCGAACACAGCGGTGCGGATGTCGTGTCGATGCGCGTTCGCGAAGGCGACCGCATCCGAATTCCGGGCGTCGAACTCGAAGTCCTCTATACGCCCGGACACACGGATGACTCATACAGCTTCGTGATGGCCGACAGGGTGTTCACCGGCGACACGCTGTTGATCCGCGGCACCGGCCGCACGGATTTCCAGAACGGCGACGCACGGGCGCAGTACGATTCGATTTTCGGCAAATTGTTGAAGCTTCCAGACTCGACGTTTGTCTATCCGGCGCATGACTACAAGGGCGACACCGTCAGCACGATCGGCGAGGAACGCGCGTTCAATCCGCGTTTGCAGGTCAAATCCGTCGACGAATATGTCGCGCTGATGGACAGTCTGCATTTGCCGAACCCGAAAATGATGGATGTGGCGGTGCCGGCGAACAGGCACATCGGGCTGCATCAGGAGGATATCGCCCGGCGCGGCTGGTCGTTCACGCCGCAGGAGGCGCTCGAGATCCTTGGTCAGCCGTCGACCGCACTTGTCGACCTGCGCGAAGCGCGCGAGCGCGACGTCAATGGGGTCATTCCCGGCTCGCTGCACATGCCCTACGACGAACTCGAAGAGAATATTCGCCATGGCGGCCTGCTGCATGAATTGGCGGTCGCCACCGGCAAGCGCATCGTCTTTTATTGCGCCTTCGGCGAGCGCTCGGCGATGGCGGTCGAGGCCGCGCAGGAAGCTGGGCTAACCTCGGCTCGCCACATTCAGGGCGGCCTCGACGCCTGGATAAAGGCGGGCGGGCCGCTCGCGCGCTGAGTAAGGACAAGCGCGGCAGCTGGAAAGCGCAGCTTGAGGCGCCATATAAGTTTCATGGAGGCGCCCATGGACGCAAAAATTCTAAGCCGCGCGCTGAAGCTCCTTGAACATGCCGGCGAGATCGCCGCCGTTCTGTTATTCGGCGCGATGATCTATTTCGTTCTTACAGCTTGATTGCAAGTTAGTCGTCGCCCTCTCCGAACAATCCGAATTGCGCGGCGGGGCGCGCCGGCTCGGCGAGGCCGAGGTGACGGAACGCGTGAGCCGTTAAAAGACGCCCGCGCGGCGTGCGCTGCAGGAAGCCCTGCTGCAAAAGAAACGGCTCGATGATGTCTTCGATCGCGTCGCGCGGCTCGGAGAGCGCCGCGGCGATCGTCTCGATCCCGACAGGACCGCCGCTAAAATTGACGGCCACCAGAGTGAGATAGCGGCGGTCCATCACGTCGAGCCCGATGGGATCGACTTCGAGGAGCGACAGCGCGCGATCGGCGAGCTTGCGCGTAATCGATCCCGCGCCTTCGACGATGGCGAAGTCGCGCACGCGACGCAGAAGCCGCCCCGCGATGCGCGGCGTGCCGCGCGAGCGGCGCGCAATCTCCTTTGCGCCGGCGTCCTCCATGCCGACGCCGAGAACGCGCGCGCCGCGCTTGACGATCAGCTCCAATTCTTCAGGCGTGTAGAAATTCAGCCGAATGGGAATGCCGAAACGGTCGCGCAGCGGCGTCGTCAGCAAACCCGCGCGCGTCGTCGCGCCGACGAGCGTAAATCTCGCGAGATCGATCTTCACCGAGCGCGCCGCCGGACCCTCGCCGATGATCAGGTCGAGCTGGAAATCCTCCATCGCCGGATAGAGGATTTCCTCCACCGCGGGATTGAGCCTGTGGATCTCGTCGATGAACAGCACGTCGCGCGGCTCGAGATTGGTGAGCTGTGCCGCGAGGTCGCCCGCCTTTGCGATGACGGGGCCGGAGGTCGAGCGAAAGTTGACGCCAAGCTCCCGCGCGACGATCTGCGCCAGCGTCGTCTTGCCGAGTCCTGGCGGGCCGACGAGCAGCACATGGTCGAGCGCGTCGCCGCGCGCCTTGGCGGCCTCGATGAAGACCTTGAGATTGGCGCGCGCCGCCTCCTGGCCGGTGAAGTCCGCGAGCGCCAGCGGGCGCAGCGACGCGTCGGCGTCGTCGTCGCGCTGCTCGGGACTGACAAGGCGCGCGGGCGTGGTCAAACGGGGGGCTCCCATGCGCTGGCGCAGGCGCTGTGCTATGATGCGGCAAACGGAGCCGCGCCGTGAATCGCCCGTCCTCGCAATATGAGTATATGTCCCTCGACGATTTCGAGGAACTTCTGCCCGACAAGCCCGCCGACGAGAAGTGGGAGCTGATCGGCGGCCGCGTCGTTCGCATGATGGTCGGCGCGCGCTGGGAGCACAACTACATCATCCAGAATATTTCAGCAGCGATGATGACGGATTTCCGGCGCCGCGGGTCGGATTGCCGGCCATTCTCGGCAACATTCTGGTTGAAAGCGCCACCGCTTAATCTCGCCTGTTTCCCTGACGTCATGGTCCGCTTTGGCCCGTTGCCTCCCGCCGCTACGTCGGTCGATGACCCGATTGTGCTGGTGGAGGTCGTCACCAAGGGCTCTGCGCAGCGCGATCGTTTCGAGAAATGGGCGCTTTACCGACGCCTTCCGTCGCTGCGGCATTACGTGCTCGTGGAGCGCGATCATCTCGCCGTTGATGTCATCGACCGCGTCGAGGGCGGCTTTTTCGAGCGCCCGAGACTTGGGGCAATCGGCGATACGCTCCGCCTGCCGGCCATCGAATTCGAAATGTCGCTCGCCGAAATCTATCGCGACGTGATCGCCGCCTAGTCGCTTCAGCTCAGCGCGCGAGTTCGCGCAGGCCTTGCCGGATCAGCGCGCTCGCCTCGGCGGCGTCGCCAAGCTGCTTGAGGCTCTCGGCGACGGCGGCGGCCGCCTGTGGGCGCCCGTAGCCGAGATTGACCAGAGCGGAAATCGCGTCGCGCGCGGCCGATGGCGCGCCTTCCGGCTCCTCCCCGGAGAGCCGAGCGACAGCGGGATCGATTGCGCCAAAAGCCGGCGCCTTGTCTTTCAGCTCCGCGACGATGCGGGCGGCGAGCTTCGGCCCGACGCCCGGCGCGCGGGCGACCGCCGTCTTGTCTTGCATGGCGATGGCTGAGGCGAGATCGCTCGCAGAGAGAATCGACAGGATCGCCAGCGCCACCTTCGCGCCGACGCCCTGCACCGTCTGCAGCAGCCGGAACCAATCGCGCTCGGCCTCGGTGACAAAGCCAAAGAGCCTGATCGAATCTTCGCGCACCTGCGTTTCGATCGCGAGCGCGGCCGCCTCGCCGGCGCGCGGCAGCTTCTGGAGCGTGCGCGTCGAGCAATGCACGACATAACCGACGCCGTTGACGTCGAGGATGACGAAATCCTCGCCATAGGAGTCGATGAGCCCCTTGAGCTTCCCGATCATGCCGAAACCCGCAAACGCGCGCCGCGATGCTGCGCATGGCAGATCCCCACCGCCAGCGCGTCGGCGGCGTCGGCGCTCGTCGCCGCGCTCGCCGGCAGCAGCACGCGCACCATCATCTGCACCTGCGCCTTGTCGGCGTGGCCGGCGCCGACGACGGTCTTCTTCACGAGATTGGCCGCGTATTCGGCGATGAGCAGGCCGGCGAGGGCGGGGGCCGTCAGCGCCACCCCGCGCGCTTGTCCGAGCTTTAAGGCCGATTGCGGATCGCGGTTGACGAAGGTTTCTTCGATCGCGGCCTCATGCGGCGCATGGTCGGCGATGACGCTCATCAGCCCGTCGTGCAATTGCCGCAGCCGCTCGCCCATGCCGAGCGCCGAATCCGAACGCACGCGTCCGCAGGCGATGAAGGAAAGCCGCGAGCCCTGCGCCTCGATGACGCCCCAGCCGGTGTTGCGCAGGCCGGGATCGATGCCGAGGATGCGAATCGGGGCAGGGGACATGGCGCCAGCGTAGGCGGAAAGCAGCGTTGGGGCGAGTGTTTGCGGCGTTCTGACTCTCAGGGCGGCCGCTCATTCGGCCACTCGCGGGTTTTGCCGTCCAGCAGACAGCTGACCGTTATGTCGCCCATGACGTTGATGGCTGTCCGGCAGCGGTCCAAGAACCAGTCGACGGTGAAGAGCATGGCGATGTAGTCGGTGGGCAGCGCCACCGCCTTGAAGACCATGGTCATCGTCACCAAACCCGCTTCTGGGATGCCAGCGGCCCCGACCGATGCGACGACGGACGTCACGACGACGATGAACTGCTGGCTGAGCGTCAGTTGCATGCCGAGCAGTTGCGCAACGAACAATGCCGACATGGCTTCATAGAGCGCCGTGCCGTCATTGTTGAAGTTCGCGCCGACGAGCGCGCCCATGCTGGCGGACTGTTCGCGCAGCCCGACCTTCTCGTGCAGCCGCGCATAGGTCACTGGCATCGTGGCGGTGGAGCTGCCGGTCGAAAACGCCATCGCCAACGCGTCGCGCACGCCTCGCAGCAGTTCGCGTGGGCGCACCCAGGAGCCGAGCCGCACCCGAATGAGATAGTAGGCGGCTTGCAACGCCAGCGCCGTCAGAACGGCGAGCACAAAGCCTCCTAGAGCGATAAAATCGCCAAGGCCCCTCACGCCGACGATGCTCGCGACGATGCCGAAAACGGCCAGCGGAACGAGGTCGATGATCCAGTGCAGAATTGTAATCAGGCTGGTCAGCGCCACGTGAACAAGGTCTTCCACGGTGCGCACCTCATGATGGCGCACATTTCTCAGGGCGACGCCCAGCGCCACCGCAATGAAGATAACGCCCATCACCGCGCCATTGTCGGAAAAGGGCCCGCCGATGCTCTTGGGCACGCTGTCCAAGAATTGCGCAAGTGGGTCAGCGGCGGCTGGCGCCCTGGCGGGCTGGCCCGTTGGCGCAGGGCTCGACCACGACCCGGGCTGAAGGACATTGGCGACAAGGAGACCAATGCCGATCGCCACCAGCGTGTTGGTCAACAGCAGCGAGACCAGCCGCAGCGCCTGTCGCCCGCCGAGATGGGCGCGCATCAGCGCCTGCACAATCGCCAGGAGTATTAGAGGAGGGGCAAGCGCGCCCAGGAGCCGCAACACAAGTTTGGCCGGCGTCTCGAGCGCCGCCGCCTGCTCGCCGAGGGTGACGCCGACGACAAGTCCCAGCGCCACGGCTCCCAATATGCGCAGATACAGCGGCGTATCGCGCCACCAGCCCAGGGCGGCTTGCCGGTTGGTCGTCTGTTCCGCTTCTCGAGAGATGAGAAGGTCTCCCTGATTAGTCAGGCCTCCGCCGCAGCCGCTCGCCCGCGGTGAGCATCGAATCCGAGCGCGCGTCGACTGAGGGCTCGAGCCCTGCGCCTCGATGACGCCCAGCCGATATCGCGCAGGCCGGGGTTGACGCCGAGGAAACGAATCGGGGCAAGTGTCACTGCAAGGTTATGCGCAGAGCGGCGCGATAGGCTAGCGCTCAGCTAGCGCCAGGGTTCGTCTCCGCCTTCGTCACCGCCTCCGCCACGGCGTCAAACGCCAGCAGGGTCGAGCCGTGCCGGGCCTTGTAGTCGCGCACGGGCTCCAGCACCGCGAGATCGGCCCATTTGCCTGCTGGCGGGGGACCGTTCTCCTTGAGCATTTTGCGGAGCGCCTCGCGCGCCTCGCGCAGCTCTTGCGGCGTCGAGCCCACCACATTGCGCGCCATGATTGACGCCGACGCCTGACCGAGCGCGCAGGCCTTCAACTCATGCGCGTAGTCCGCGACCTTGCCGTCGCGCAGGCTCACGTCGACGGTGATCGTCGAGCCGCAGAGCTTGGAATGGGCGGAGGCGGTCGCGTCCGGCTGCGACAGCCGGCCGATGCGCGGAATGTTTCCGGCAAGCTCCAGAATGCGTTGATTATAAATGTTGTTGAGCATCGCCGCGGGCGCATCCAAGCCAAGGCCTTACCATCGCCTTGGTAAAACTCTATATAGGATTTTGCGCGCCTTCGCGAAAGCGGCGGCAGGCGCCGGGGCCGCCAGAGCCCCGAGTAACGTCTCGAATTCTCGCGTGATCTCGAGCCAACCGGAGAGGGCGACGATTTGAGGGACCGCCTCGCGCCACGTGCGAGGCTACAGGTAACGCTGCGCCATGGAACGCGCGCGCCAAGCCATCAGGAGGCTCCACATGGTAGACGTGGTTAAGTCCTTTCCCTTTGACTCGCTCGAGCCGGTTCGAACCGTAGAACGACCCTCCCGCGACGAAGCCGAAGCCGCCGTGCGCACCCTGTTGCGCTGGGCCGGCGACGACCCGGACCGAGAGGGGCTGCGCGACACGCCGCGCCGCGTCGTGAAGGCCTATGAAGAGTTTTTCAGCGGCTATCGGGAGAGCGCCGACGAAGTCCTCTCAAAGGTCTTCGAGGAAGTCGAAGGCTACGACGATCTCGTGCTCGTGCGCGACATTCCCTTCACCTCGCACTGCGAGCACCACGTCGTGCCCTTTCTCGGCAAGGCGCACATCGCCTATTATCCCAACGGCGGGGTGGTCGGCCTGTCGAAGCTCGCCCGGCTCGTCGAGGTGTTCGCGCGCAGGCTCCAGACGCAGGAGGCCATGACGGCGCAGATCGCGACGGCGATCGACGAGGCGCTTGCGCCGCGCGGCGTCGCCGTGATGGTGGAGGCGGAGCACATGTGCATGTCGATGCGGGGCGTGATGAAGCAAGGGTCCTCTACCGTCACGATGCAGTTTTCGGGCGTGTTTCGGGACAACCCGACTGAGCAGGCGCATTTCTACACGCTGCTGCGCGGGGCGCGGTGATGTCGCTCGCGTCCAAAAAGGATGTGGAGGAGGGGGATGTCTTCGCGCCGAGGTTCGACGCGAACGGCCTCATCGTTTGCGTCACCACGGAGGCCGCGACCCGCGAAGTGCTGATGGTCGCCTATATGAACCAACTCGCGCTTGAGAAAACCATCGAGACGGGGGTCGCGCACTATTGGTCGCGGTCGCGGAACGCGCTGTGGCGCAAGGGCGACACCTCCGGCCAGACGCAGAAGGTTGTCGCCCTGCGCGTGGACTGCGACCAGGACGCCCTGCTGCTCGAAGTGGAGGTCGGCGGCGATGGCAGGGCTTGCCATACAGGCAGGAAATCGTGCTTCTACCGGTCGCTCGAGGGCCAGAGGGCTCTGGTGTTCCTGCCCGATGGCGCATGAGCGGGGCTGTTTGGCGGAAAGTTAACCTGGAGGCCACTTTCGAGGCGCAGGCTATCAGCCAATATATCTTCTGCTACTTCACACCTATGGAGAGAGCGAGCAGGGATGCCGGGTATGTTGTCGCTACGCTCACGCAATTCCGCCAATCGAAATCAAAATAATGAAGCCGATGCGGGCAGCGCCATGACGGACGAACCACAAGCTCCTCCGACCACAATCGTTCGCACGGCGGATACCGAGGCCAAGCGGGAACGACGCGGCCAGCCGACAATCGGACTGGCGCTGGGCGCCGGCGCGGCGCGCGGCTGGTCGCACATCGGCGTGCTGCGCGAGCTGGCCGCCAGCGGCATCAAACCCGACGTGATCGCTGGCACGTCGATCGGCGCGGTCATCGCCGGGTGCTACGCCGCCGGCAAGCTTGACGCCATCGAAGCCTTCGCGCGATCGCTGACCAAGCGGCGCGTCTTCACCCTGATGGATCTCTCTTTTTCCGGCGCGAGCCTCATAACCGGCGAACGGCTGCGGTCCGCCCTGGAGAAGGAGCTCGAAAACGTCGAGATCGAAGATCTGCCGATACCCTTCGCCGCCGTGGCGACGGAAGTCGGCACAGGCCACGAGGTTTGGCTGCAACACGGCGGCCTATCTCTCGCGATCCGCGCGTCCTATGCGCTGCCCGGCATTTTCGAGCCAGTGCGCATCGGCGACCGCTGGCTCTTCGACGGCGCGCTCGTCAATCCGGTGCCGGTCACCGTGTGCAGGGCGCTCGGCGCTGAATATGTGATCGCCGTGAACGTCACCGCTGACACGATGTATCGCGCGCGCGTCATTCGCGACGATCCGGCCGCCCTCAAACGCGCCGCGGAGGCAGGGCCTTTTGGAGAAAAAGGGGACGTTTCATTCGCCGATCGGTTCCTGCCCCGCTATTTCGATCGTCAGCCGGGCGATGCGCCGAACGTCGCCACCGCGATGATCGACGCCTTCAACATCATCCAGGACCGGATCCTGCGTTCGCGTCTGGCGGGGGACCCGCCTGACGCGACCATCACCGCCCGCATGGAGGAAGTCGGCATGTTCGATTTCCACAAGGCTGAGCAGCTCATCCATGTCGGGCGAGAGGCGACGAAGCGGGCCTTGCCGAACATCTTCGCCCACATTCCCCTGGCGGCCCAGACCGCCCCGTAAAGGTCTCGAAGGTTATCGGCTACGTCGCCCCGTTGGAGAGGTGCGGGAAAGAGCCAAGGTCGCGCGCAAGCAAAGCGACGCGCGCCTGCGATGGCGCAGCCGAGCAAGCCGCTGCGTCGTCACTCCAGGACTGTGCGCAAATCACGCCTGGGCGATATATTCCCGCATCGACCGGTGTTCCTCCTCGATGACGCGGATCCGGTATTTGACCACGTCGCCGATGGAGATGAGACCGACGAGACGGGTTTCCCGCACCACGGGAATGTGTCGGCGCCGTTCGATCGTCATCACCCGCATCGTATTCTCGACCGCGTCTTCTTCTCGGGCCGGGTGAGGATTGGGCTGCATATAGGCCGAAACGCGCTGAGTCATCGCCTGCGGACCGTCGAGCGCTACGGCTGAAACGATGTCGCGTTCGGCGATCAATCCGATCAGTCGGCTATTGTCGTCCAGAACGACCAAGGCGCCGATCCTGTAGCGCATCATCAGCTGGGCGGCCTGTTGAAGCGTCGTTTCGGGGCTCGCAGTCACCACCTCTCTTCCTTTTTCTGCGAGTATGTTCGAGATCGTCATCTGGTCCTCCTCTCGCTTTTCGGTCGGGCGCTCTCGCCAGCCGAAAAGCTCTACTGCGAACTCAAGGCGCGTTGGCCTGCACGGTCGAAGAAGCTGAAAAAGAGCAGGCCGAACAGAAATCCTCCCACATGCGCCTCCCAAGCGATGGCGCTTGATACGCCGGCCGCCTGCGGAAATGCGCCAAGAAGCAAGTTCACCGCGAGCCATGCAACGAGGAAAAACATCGCCTGTCGATTGAGCGGCAGTTGCGACAGCGAAGTGGAATTCGATCCCTCGTCGTATGGCGCGCTGCGCCTTCTGTCCGCCAGGCGCGCTCCTGGCGTAAATGCAAAACGCACAATCGCCCCCATTGTTCCTGAGATTGCGCCTGATGCGCCGACGACTGCCGCGAGTTCGTAAGGGTGCAGCGCAAGAAAGAGCAGCACGCCTGCAAAAGAGCTGGCGGCGAGAAACAGGAGATAGCGCGCGGAGCCGAAGCGCCGCTCGACCGGCGTGCCGAAGGCGGCCAGCGCCAATATGTTGACGATGAGATGCGTCCAGTCGCCATGCAGGAAGAAGTAGCTCAGCATGGTGGCGTATTCGGCGCCGCCTTCGGCCGTCACGCGCGCGGGGATAAAAGCGAATGTCGCCAACAGCCAGTTCGAGAACTCCACAGGACCGTAAGCGAGGACGAACTGCGTGGCCGTCAGCGCGATGATGAGCGCCTTCGTGACTTTCGGAAGATTGAATATGCGTTCTCGTCTCTCGGTCACTTTGGCCCCTGTTCTCTCGCGGCTTCTCTCGCGGCTTCTCTCGCCGCGACGCCAGCGCAGCCTCGATGCTAATCTAGCGCGATCCATTTGCGAGAGCGCCGAAGCGTTTGGGCAGCGTCCCGACTGTTTGGGAGACCGTCCCGATTTGAACCGTAAGGGTAGGAAAAACAGCGGCGCTCAGCGCCAGCGCGCCTCTCTAAGAAACTTGAGATCGCTTCAGCTTATTTGATTTAGCTCATTTTTTTCTGCGCGGGGCGGCCGAACGGTCCCCGATGGACGCCTTTGGCACGGCGACTGCTCTCTCGACGACGGATGGCGCGCTCCGGGGGGACGTGTGCCAATCCGAGGCGGGGGCGCAACAAGCGTCGGGCGAGTGGAATGAGACTGTCGGTCACCAGGAACCTTCATGACTATTGGGATCGCTTGAAGGGCGAGCGGTCGGCGCCGGATCGCGCTGAAATCGATCCGGTCGCGATTCGCCATATTCTTCCCGACACATTCATCATCGAAGTGGATTTCGAACAGCGCTTACCGCTCCGTCTTTGCGGCGCGCGGGTCAATGCTCTCTGGCAGCGCGACCAGAAGGGTCGTCCCTTTCTCGGCTGGTGGAGATCGGCGAGCGAATCCGAAATGGCCGAAACCATCCGCCTGGTCGTCGACGACGAAACGCCCGTTGTGGCCAGCGCTCGGGCCGGGGCGCAGGACTGGCGCGCCGGGGAGTTCGAACTCCTGCTTCTGCCCTTGCGTCATTTCGGGAAAAGCCGTTCACGCATTCTAGGGTCGCTTGCGCCCGCGCATGCGTTCGATTCTCCCGTGGGCCTGCTCGATTTTGTTGCAGCGCGCGCGCTGGACGAAAGGGCGGCGGAAGTCTCGAAGTCGGGGTGGCTTCGCAGCCCGGCCGGGCGCATGGCCGCCTACAACGGATAGTTCCGCAGCTGGTTACGACGCAAAACTTGCTTGAATTTCGTTAAACGACGCAGAGGCCGCCGATTTCGCCGGCGGAAATCGGCGAGCGGGTCGTCGTTCACCTCGACGAGATTGGCCGATTCGTCGGCGTCGCCGTCCGGCACACGGATTCAGGCTTCACGATCGCCATCAATCTGTCTCCGGCAAGACGCGACAGGCTCGCCGACCAGTTGACCTGGCTCGCCACCGGCGCGCCTCCGGCCTTCCGGAGGATCGACGCGACGAACGGATCACGCCTATTTGCGGCGCAGCATCCTGAGGCTGCCGGATGGCCATGTACTGATCGCCAGGATCAGGGAACGTTTCGCCCTCAGCCGTCTCGATCGACACCGAGGCGCGCCCCGCGAGCGGCGACAAGATCGTCATCGATCGGCGCGCGCCGTCGTCGTCCTCCCTTACCAATGCGGCATTGCCGCGGCTTTCGACCCTCCTTTCGCCGTGGGCGAGATCGACGAGTCGACCCGGCTCTGAAGCCTTTGATGACGCTGGTTGTGGCGCCGGCGCCACACCCATCGAGATTCCGAACCAGCAGGTGCGAAAAGCGGGGCTTTTGCGTTGACTGTGCGCGGCCTTGACTGATTGAGTGCACTGCATGGCGAGCGATCGCTGAAAGCTTCAAGAAGGCAGTTCGGGCGAAGGTTTTGCGCCTCAAAGCAACGAGGATACTGATGAAAAAAGCTCTTTCCGTCGCCGCTTTGGCGTTTGCGCTGACGGGCTCGGCTTTGGCGGCCGATCTTCCCAGCTACAAGGCTCCCCCGCCGCCTCTGCTGCCGCCCCCGCCGCTGTGGGCCGGTTTCTACGTCGGTCTGAACGCTGGCGGCACCTGGGGCAACAACAACAACATCTACGTCACCTCGGTGCCGATCTTCCGGACCGCTGGCCCTCTCCCGGTCCTGTTCTCCAACGCTGCGGCGCTTGGCGGAACCGGCGTGTTCAGCTCCAATGCGGCCGGCTTCATCGGCGGCGGCCAGATCGGCTATAACTGGCAGTTCTACGGCGGCAAGCTGGTCGCCGGCGTCGAGGCCGACATCCAGGGCATCGCTTACAGCAACAACAACCGCAACTATATCGCCGCGGTTCCGGCCATCGGCCCGTTCAGCGTCGTGACGGCGATGTCGGCCAGGAAGAGCCTGGACTATCTCGGCACCGTCCGCGGCCGCCTCGGCTGGCTGTTCACGCCGACGTTGCTCGCCTACGGCACCGGCGGTCTCGCTTATGGCGGCGTGAATCTGAACGTCGCGGGCTTCCAGGGCGTTACGCCGGACTTCCCGCCCTTCGCGACGATCGGTTTCCCGGGCGGCTCGTTCTCTGACACGCGCGTCGGCTGGACCGCGGGCGGCGGACTTGAGTGGATGTTCATGCCGCAGTGGAGCGCCAAGGTCGAATATCTCTATTACGACCTCGGCTCCGTCCGCACCCCGGGCGGTCTGACGACGAGAACCTTCGCTGGCGCTCTCCTGTGGGCCAACGCGACCGAAGTCAGCGCTCGGTTCAACGGCAACATCGTCCGCGCCGGCGTGAACTATCACTTCAATTGGGGCGCTGCTCCGATCGTCGCGAAATACTGATCAATCTGATCCATTCAGATGAAAAGCCCGGCCGATTGGCCGGGCTTTTTGCTTGAGGGTTCTGCTGAGCCATTTCGCCCGACGCGCGGCTAGGCCGCATTGTCAGGCTTTCCGACCCGCGATATCAGAATTCATATTAGTTCCGGTTGGATGGCGTCCGGCGTGTATTGCGAAGATGTTTTCGATCTCATCGATCGGCTCGTGCGCGCCGACAGACTGCCGATTCGCAACGGCTTCCTTGGCGAGTTCCAGCGAGCGGCGGGCGTCTCCAATGTCGCTTACGTCGCTTTCAACCTCCCGACGCGTCGCGCCGACCAGCCGTTGCTTTCGGCTGCGCACGCCGCGTCGTGGCGAAAATCCTTTGCGCAGGCCGCGCGCGTCGACGTCGAGCCTGTTCTTCGCGCAGGCCTCGGCGGGATCGCGCCCGTGGACTGGCGCGTTCTGGATCGCGATGATCCGATCGTTCGCAAACTCCTGGGCGAAGCTCTGGATCTCGACGTCGGCGGCGATGGCGTGTCCATCCCATTGAGCGGGCGAAAGGGCGAATATGCGCTGTTCAGCGCATGTCTCGACGACAGCCCCCTGACGCGGCCACGCCATGAGCTGATGCGCCGGATCATGGCGATGAGCGCCATTCTTCACGCCAAGGTGCGGGACGCCTGCGTTGCCGAAAGGCTCGACGTCGCGTTGTCGGGACGCGAACTGGCCTGTCTGCGTCTCAAGGCTGCGGGAAAGAGCGACGACGAGATTGGTCACGGTCTCGGCGTCAGCTCAAATGCGGCGCGCCTCTGGCTGGAGACGGCGCGCGCGCGGCTTAACGCCGTTACCGTCAGTCACGCGGTCGAGGAGGCCCGCCGTATGGGCCTGATTCGCTTTGACGCAGAAATCGGCCCCATCGCGCAACCGGTCCCGCGCGTCGATGCGCCCCGGCTCGGCGGCCGCGAGCGATGATCGCGCTGCTGCCCGGCGAAGCGCGCGCGCACTTTCCCAGGTTCATGGATCAAATGCTGGACTTGCGCCTGAGCGTCGGACGCTCGCGCCAGGGCCGGTCGTCTGGACCAGTGCATCGACTGGCGGCATTGGATTATTTCGATTCCCTCGACCCGCTTTACGTTCTCGCGCTGGACGACAATGAATGCGTCGCGGGAGCCTTAAGATTGCTGCCGACCACTGGCGGCACGATGCTGAACGATGCTTTCGCAGCGGCCTTGCCGGAAGGTCAGCGAATCGAGAGTCCGCTGATCTGGGAAGCGAGTCGGTGGACGCTGCGCGGCGTTGAGGACCCTGGCGGGCAGGCGCCTTACATCGACGCAACGATCGGTCAGCTCGGCGTCGCGCTCAATGAAATCGCCGAAGCGGCCGCGCTCACGCATTTGATCGCCGTTTATGACAGCGCCGTCCATCAGCTCCTGTCGCTTCGGGGCTGCGCCGGCGAAGCGCTGGCGTCGCTACGAGTCGACGGCGTCGAAATGCATGCTGTGCATTATGAAATTGGGCCCGCGCTCGACGCGCAGTTCAGACGCCTTGCGCCTGACCTCGCTTTCCCGTCGGTCAATCTCGCCGATCTGGAAAGACGCCGCTCAAGCGGGTTTCGAGCCTGAACTGAGGGAGGAGCAGGTCTCCGAACACATCCGGCGCAGGGCGCAGTCGCCTCGCCGCGGGGCGGCGAGCGACGTTGTTAGGATGTGGGCGTGGAGCGCTTAGGCGTTTACGAACGCGGTGATCGCAAGCGTGATTGCGGCGGCGGCGGCGAAAATCGAGAGAATCGCTGAGATGGCGTTCATTGGCGCTTGTCCTATGGCTCGCTGCCCCGTTGTGGAAAAACCGCATCTGGGACAGACGCGACAAATTAGCGCACTGACTTTGAAATAAGCCAAGTGGGAAAAGCTATTGCATTGCGCTGACGGCAGGCCCTCAGCATTCGCCGCGACGATTCGGCTTGCAGCCGGTAATCCGGTCTTAATCAATCACTAGTCGGCCTGGCTTTAGCGGCTGTGCGGCGCAACGACGATTAATCCGTCAATGACATAAGCTTCGCTTTAAGGTCGCCGATCTCCAGTTCCGCCTGCACCTGAGTGCTGACGTCGTACTGCACGCCGAGGAAATACAGGAGCCGTCCGTTCGGGTCGAACAGGGGCGTAATGTTGAGCTTGTTGTGAAAGAGCGTTCCGTCCTTGCGGTAGTTCCGCAGCGTCACTTCGACCTGTTCCCGGTTGCGGATGGCTTCGCGTAGCCGCAGCCGTCCCTCTTGATCTCGATCATTGGCCTGAAGGAAGCGGCAGTTGCGCCCGATGATCTCGTCGAGCTCGTAGCCGGTGATTCGCGTAAACGGCCTGTTCGCGTAAATGATGGGCGAGTCTTCGAGGTCCGGGTCCGCGAGCGTGACTCCGTTGACGCAGGCGTCGAAGATGGTGGTCAACATTTGCGGGATGATTTCCGCGTCCTTGCGCAACGCAAAGAGCTGGCCTTTGGCCTGGCTTCTGGCGCGCGCCCATACGCGATAGGCGCTCGGGGCCATGCCGGCGAAGCGGCGGAAAGCGCGGCGAAAGCTCGCTTCGTCGGCGAAGCCGGCGCTCGAGGCGAGCTCCTTGACCGGCTTGGCGCTGGTCTCGAGCAGCATCCGCGCGGTCTCGACCCGTATCCGATCGATGAAGGTCTTCGGCGACTCTCCTGAGGCCTGTTTGAGCTTGCGATGCAGCGTCCGCTCGGACGTCGACAGCGCGCGCGCCAGCTCCTGAGCGCTGAATGACGAATCGGACTGCCGGACGATTCGCTCCGCCTCGGTGAGAAAAGCGTCCACGCCTTCATTCAAGGTTGTGGCGCTGTAGGCGGCCGGGCCGCGCGGCCCGCCTTTCACGAGCGCCGCCTCGCCGACGGTGAAATGCGCCGCGACGCGCGCGGCGTCGACCCCGCAAAGTGTGCGAATGACGTGCAGGGCGACGTCGATCCAGGAGAGGGGGCCGGCGGAGGTGACGACTCGACGGTCCTCGATCAGCCGCGCGCCCCAGGCGGCGTCGATTCGCCCATAGCGTTGCTTCAGCTCCTCCTGATGCCACCAGCTCGTCGTGCAGCGGCGGCCGTCGAGGAGGCCCGCCTCGCCAAGGAGAAAGACGCCCGAACCGCAGCCCGCGATCAGCGCGCCGCGCGCATGGTGGCGGCGCAGCCAGGCGGCCGCCGCCCCCAGGTGCGACATGTCCGGCGGCTTTCCGTTCTCGTCCGGCGAGAAGCTCGGCACGATGATTGCGTCGCAGGTTGCGATCGCCTCGAAGGAGGCGGCGACGGGAAAACTCGCTCCAGTGAGATCGCGGATCGGCTCGCCATTCGCGCTGGCGGCGACGACGTAGAAAGGATCCTCAGCGCTCAGACCGGGCGCGCCGGCGCGGCCGATAGCGCGGCGAGCGAGCGCCAAAAGGTCGGTCAGTCCCAGAAAAGCCGAGCCCAGGCATTCGTTTAGGCCGGCTATGACAATCTTACGCATCCGCCTCTACTTTTGGCGAATTATGGAGCCTGTTTGGCTATTGCGCCATCCTGACCTAGATTACTTCTAATCTCATCCTGCGCTAGTCAGGGGGCATCTTCGCCTCTGGCTGGGGATGCATACATATTGGCGACGACGCCGGGCTCGCCGCGGCTCTCGTCATGGAGGTGAAAATGAAGGCGAATTGGAAAAAATATTTGCCTTGGGTCGTCTTCGTCGCAGTCGGCGCATTGCTTTTCGGTCTGTTCCAGCACCAGCAGACCCGCACGCCCGCGCGCGAGATCACCTTCAGCGAGCTGCTGGTGCAGATCGATGAAGGGCGCATCCACGATGTGACGATCTCCGGCAACGAGATTTCGGGCCACTTCAACGACAACCGCTCCTTCACGACCTACGCCCCGAATGATCCGGGGCTGGTGCAGAAGCTTGAGTCGAAGAAGGTCCAGATCAGCGCCAAGCCGGCGAACGACAGTCCCGGTTGGCTCACGACGTTGCTCGTCAACGGATTGCCGCTGCTGCTGTTCATCGCCGTCTGGATCTATATGGCGCGGCAGATGCAGGGCGGGGCCGGCGGCCGCGCGATGGGCTTCGGCAAGTCTAAGGCGAAACTGCTGACGGAGACGCAGGGGCGCGTCACCTTCGAGGACGTCGCCGGCGTCGACGAGGCGAAGGAGGATCTGCAGGAGATCGTCGAATTCCTGCGCGATCCGCAGAAGTTCCAGCGGCTCGGCGGACGCATTCCGCGCGGCGTGCTGCTCGTCGGACCGCCCGGCACCGGCAAGACGCTGCTGGCCCGCGCCATCGCCGGCGAGGCGGGCGTGCCGTTCTTCTCGATCTCGGGCTCCGACTTCGTCGAAATGTTCGTCGGCGTCGGCGCGAGCCGTGTCCGCGACATGTTCGAGCAGGCGAAGAAGAACGCGCCCTGCATCATCTTCGTCGACGAGATCGACGCCGTCGGCCGTCACCGCGGCGCCGGCCTTGGCGGCGGCAATGACGAGCGCGAGCAGACCTTGAACCAGCTGCTTGTCGAGATGGACGGCTTCGAGGCGAATGAGGGCATCATCCTGATCGCCGCGACCAACCGTCCGGACGTGCTGGATCCGGCGCTGATGCGTCCGGGCCGCTTCGACCGGCAGATCCAGGTGCCGAATCCGGATTTCATCGGCCGCGAGAAGATCCTCAAGGTTCACGCCCGCAAGGTGCCTCTGGCGCCGGACGTGGATCTGAAGGTCGTCGCGCGCGGCACGCCTGGGTTCTCGGGCGCCGATCTGATGAATCTTGTCAACGAGGCGGCGCTGCTCGCGGCGCGGCGCTCGAAGCGGATCGTCACGAACCAGGAGTTCGAGGACGCGCGCGACAAGATCATGATGGGCGCGGAGCGCCGCACGCTGGTGATGACGGACGAGGAGAAGAAGCTCACCGCCTATCACGAGGGCGGACATGCGCT